>JABXHM010000046.1 GCA_013373625.1 Alteromonadaceae bacterium
CTGGACGCAGCTCACTTCAGTTTCCTCCTTTTATTCTCCTTTCTCCATTTTAGTATGTGATTTCTAAATTCTTCTTTTACACTGTACTCAGTTAGCAAAAGGAGACCAATCATGGCCGCTAAAGACGATATTAAAAGTAAAATTACTGAAGCCGAAGAATTTGCCCGTAAAATCTGGTTAGCAGGTTTGGGTGCTTACGGTAAGAGTGTTGATGAAGCGCAAGGGCAGTACGAAAAGCTCACCAGCGATGCCAATAAAATGTTCGACGACTTAGTTAACAAAGGTGAAACACTCGAAACTGAAGCCAAAGACAAGTTCAGAGAAACTACCAGTGAAGTAGAAAGCCGCGTCGCCGACGTGCGCAAAAAGCTGGGGCTGGATTCTGATGATACTGATCAAAAAATCGAAGAGCTTTCAGCTAAGGTTGATGCGTTGACTGAAGCGGTAGCAAAGCTGGCAGCCAGTAAGTAATAACTTGGGGGGCAGTCATCGTGCTGCCTGACCGACAAGGAGTTATCATGTCAGATAAGAAACCATCGTCACCTCTTTTTGGCTGGGTTGAAGCCGGTATGGGCCTGGTGGCAGAGCAGTTCACTGAGGTTAATAAACAGGTTCAGCAAAAAATGAGTGAGTCTCAGCAGTCGCTTGATGAACTTGCGTCACGCGGCGCCAGAGTTGAGAGTCAGCTTCTTAAAACCGTTGATCCGAATCAGTGGCTTGAAGTATGGCGTCAATCGCCGTTACATCATTGGTTACCATCGTTTACCACACCAAGGCAAAAACGCGCTATGCGCCTTGAAGCTTTGTCGGCTAAAGTCGATATATTAGTTGAGCAGGTGGCGTTATTAGCCGCCCGGCAAGCAGCAGCGAAAGCAGCTGCAGAGAAAAAGCCGGCAGCGAGTAGCACCAAGCGCAAAACGACGGCCAAATCGACAAGTACAAAATCGGTCGGTACTACGCAGTCTGCAAATGCAACTAAAACGGCAAGCAAAACCACTGGTACCCGGAAAAAAGCGCCGGCTAAGCCAAAAGCTGCGCCAAAAGAGTAGTTGTAGCAGCGCAACGTTATACAACAAAAAGCCGGCTTGATCGCCGGCTTTTTGTTGTACAAATGTTGATTGTTACCAGCATCACCCGGTAAACCGGTATTACGTAAACGCAATGTGCATTGGGGATTATGCTGAAAACCGGTTAATTGTTTTCTCGTGCGGCCTGTAGTTGTTGTCTGTATTGCTCAGACAAGGCCTGCAGCTTTGGCATCACTGACTGCATCATGTTCTGCGATATTTGCATCGAGCCGGCCACTACTGCTGGCATTTTTTTGACCATGGTTTTACCAACGTCAGACTGGTAAAACGCCAGCATACCGTCGATTTCATGCTCAGTATAGTGAGTTAAATACAAGTCAATCATTGGCGCCCGCAACTGTTGCCAACCCATTTCCTTACGCATTAGCGCTTGTACTTCTTGCATGTGTGCGGTAAATGCAGGGCGTTCAGACTCACTAATATTGTACTGCTTGGCCATATTGGCAAACATACCGTCGAGGCTGGTATATATCTGGTCGATGACCGCATCAGCGTTAGTGGCTTCAAGCAGCGCGGCTACTTTCTGGCGGCGGGAGTCTTCGTCGGCGCTGACGGCGTTTGCAAAGCAAAGCGTGATTAATAATAAGCAATAAAATTTCATATAAAGTCCTTTTGAGGTAAACAGTCCTGTGTTCGATCACGTCTAGTTTAGTTGAGAGTCAGTCTTTCGTCGATAGAAATAAACTCTGTGGCCGATCTTATTAGTGAACCTGCGGTTAGTTTAGGCACACCATAAACTTCCACTCGCTTGCCTTTTTCCCGTAGCTTATTACAGAGTAAATCAAAGTCTCCGTCGCCCGATACCAGCACGATAACGTCTGCCTGCGCGGCATATTCAAGCGCGTCTATGGTAATGCCCACATCCCAATCGCCCTTAGCAGAACCATCTGCGCGCTGGATAAACGGCTTGAGTTTGACATCAAAACCAATCGCGCGAAGTATATTTTGAAACTCAAGTTGCTTTTGGTCGCCCCGATCAATGGCATAGGCAAATGCTTTCACTAATTCACGATTGGCGGTTGCCGTTGCCCAAAACGCATTGTAGTCAAAATTTTTACGGTAGGTTTGCCGGGTGGTGTAATACACATTTTGAACATCTACAAATATTGCCACTTTAAGCAAGGTACTATCCCAGTGAGTAAAAGTATTCAGGCGGCAAGTAGACCACATACAGTATGCAGACGCCAGTTGAGAACACCCGACAGCGCGGCAATACTGAGCAACGCCTTACTCAACAACGTGTAAACACACTTACTGAAATACAAGCTTCCGTGTCATGCCCGTTTGTAAGGAGCGGTGCCTGATGGCCGTGGTGACGACGTTGCCAGCTTTTAATAAGGGGTTATTTCGATGCCTCACTCGACAAATTTTCGCGTAGACGAAGCAACTAATGGCAAAGGTTTTCGGTACTTCTCGTCGCTAGTTGCTGAAAGCGCTGCGGCCCCTGCAACTAGCGCTGGGCAAACTGAGATACTCAACGCCGTCGTCTTACACTTTCCAGGGCGGGTTTAAACGGTTTTCTCCTGCCCAAAAAAGCTTTATCTTGTTGCCGGATGGGTCGTGAAGGATAGCCTCTTTCCAAAGATAACGTTGTTCAGTGGGCAATTGTTCAAACTCGATACCGTTGCTGATGAGTTCGTTTACAAGTTCATCAAGTTGCTCGTGCTCAAAATAGATAACTGAACTATTGGTAAACGCTTCGTTGTGCAACGACAGCGAAAAAGTAGAATTGCCATCCGGGCAACCAAATCGCGCGTAGTGAGGTGTGTCGACGATAAGGGTAAAGCCAAGCATGCAGTAAAACGATACTGCCTCTGGCATATTAGTAACCGGCAACGTCACCTGGTTTAATTCCATGTAATGTCCTTTACGTGATTGAAAGCACGACTAATGCGTCAGGCGTTTTTTAGCTGTAAATGTAAGAGGGGGTAGGGGTTGCCCTGTCCGTCGAGTTCAGAGCGTCCGGTAATTTCAAAGCCCACATGTTGATAAAACCCCAGCGCTGACGGGTTTTGCTCATTGACGTCAACAGTGGTGGCCTGTTGATGTTCGATAGCATATTGTGTCAGTGTCTTGCCGGTGCCTTGCCCCATTGAGTTTGGTGACACAAACAGCATTTCGATATTGCCATCGTGTACGCCGCAAAAACCAACGATATCGCCGCCTTCACTAACGCCACAAATTAATGAGACAGCATCAAAATACTGCTCTAGTATCAATGGTTTGAGAGCCGCTATTTCATGTTCGGGTAAAAAATCATGGGTGGCACGCACCGACGCTTCCCAAATGCTAATGAGTGTTGGGTAGTCTTTCGGAGTGGCCTGTCGAAGAGAGATTGTCATGCGGTTGCCTGTCATTGTCTTAAAATGCGTACTTACCAATTCAGAATGACTTGCAAGCTATTGGGTAAAGTGAGATTTAACATAGTGCGTTAACCGCTTTCTTACCTGCGGTGTCAGTCCTAAGCTTACCAGCCCGACAGAAAAGGTCGCGATAAATACAATGCTCTTTATAATTTTAAGGCCGGTGAACGCTGCAACGGCAACAAGAAAAATAGCATAGAGTAATCCAATGCCACCTAAGAAAAGGCAGAATCCTTTAATGTCGTTATTCATAATACGCTTCTTAACTATTATTCCACGAAAAATTCGGTATTGAATTTTGGCACGTGAGAAAAATCGTGCAACTTGTAATTGTATCAGGTTGTTACAGATTATTTGTCTGGCGTAAGGGCTGTTGTAGGCCGTTGGCGTCCACCACGCTAAACTCACCATATTCCAATAACAGCGCCTCACTATTACCTTGGCTATGCGCCACATCAACCCGCAGTACTTTACCGCCGTAGTCATAACCAATGTGCTTTGTTAAGGAGTGTCCTATGGCAATTTGGCTTACATTAAAATGTGTCAGTACGTTATTGATGTGAGCCAAGTCAGCTTTAGCACTGAGTTGGTGCTCAGTCATGTCTTTAGCAAAACCGCGATAAAACAGTGGGCCCTCGGGATGATTGAGAAAGCTGTTTACATTGGTGCGCTGATTGATGTTTCCTAACAAGAGATGGTTGGCGGCCTCTTTGTCAATACTTTGGAGGGTAGGGGCCTTGACCAGAGTTTGGGGCGAGATACCGCCATGAACGAACAGTGTTTCACCTATTTTTATTACCACTGGTTTACTGCGTAACCATTGGCCAAGCACAAATTGCTCAGACCACAATTTTGCAGGCGAAAGTTTTGTAGTGCGCGCCGTGCCAATATATTTGTCATGTGCTGACTTTACCCGGCCATCCAGTAAGTATCGTTCGTGGTTACCAATAAGGTAATGCACCATTCCGCCAGCCTGTTGCGCTTGAGCTTCGAGTTTATAAATGAGCCATAAGAGTGGCACTACATTACGGCCCCGGTCCACCATATCGCCAATTAACACGAGTTGTCCGCTGCCGAAGCACCAGTTGAATTTTTTGTCTATCACGCCATTAGCGATTAAGAGCTGTGCCGCAGCGGCAAAGTTGCCTTCTAAATCAGATATCGCCAGCAGTTTCTCTGGTGCCGAAAACTCGAGCCGGGAGCGCGGATAGTCCAGCCTGAGCGGCACTGCAAACGTGGTTTTTGCATCGTCGTCGACGATAACCTCAACGGTGCTATTTACGTGAAGGTTAGTTAATTGATTGCCATTGACCTCACTATAGTTAACGTAGGTGGCAATGGGCTTACCATGCTGCCAATGTACATAAGGGCCATCCTGCGTAACGGGAAAATGACGATATTCAAAAAAATGCCATTCGTCAGAAAGATAAGAGTAGCCCAGGTATTCGCCACCAGGGGTGCCAATTCCCTTGCCAGTAATGCGACTCGCTGCAGCGGCCGTTAGCAACAAAATTAAACAAAACGAAATTATGAACAGTGACAGTTTTTTTAACACGAGCAATCCTTTGCTGAAGAGGCAATTTCGGCCGTTACTCATTGTGAGGCCTTATTAGCATATTAAACCGCACAAAAATAATATACCAGTTATTGGTTTTTCAGACGTGAAAGGTTTGCCATTAGTTCGGTTTTACTTTCTGAAGGTGTTTTCCCGGCGGTATCAATGACGATTTGAGGCGTCAACCAGGGTTGATACTGCCGTGATATTACGCTTTGCCAATCGGGTAGTATAAGCCCCTGAATATCCGCCACACGCGTTTCAACGCGTTGTTGGTGTTCTCGTGGGTTTGAGCAGTGCACTTCTATTTCTGTATACGGCATATTGGCCTGTTTAGCTGTTTTAATCCAGGCAAGGCGGGATTGTGCAACTGGGTTGGTAGAATCTGCTACCACCGACAGGCCATTTTTAAGGTTATCCAATGCTATTGAAAAGCCAGCTTGATAGCCTTGGTCGTAAAGATCGTTAAAGCCATGTTCCTTTAGCGTTTGTTCAATTGTGTCGATGCGTAAATAGACTGCATGGACAGAGGTAGCCAGAAATCTCGCCAGTTCGCTTTTACCCGCAGCGGGTAAACCACCAAAAATATACAGCATGGGAGTGCCCTTGTCGGCGATCAGGTGTTAACTGAACGTGCGAATATAAAGCGCTTCTACTTTATCTCTGGCCCACTGTGTTTTTCGCAAAAATTTAAGCGAAGATTTGATCGATGGATCATTATGAAAACAATTAACGCTGACATGTTCATACAAGCCATCCCAGCCGTAATGTTCGTGTAGTCGGGTGAGAACTTTTTCCAGTGTTAAGCCATGCAAAGGGTTATTAGGCTGCTGTTGATTCATATCATTGCTTAGTAAAGTGTCGATAGAGTGAGTTTACCAGACACACTGACGTTAACCACATATGGCTGGTGTAAATGTTTGTCTTTAGAGTCGAATTGCTATCTCACACACCGCATATTGACTAAGTACGTTCGTATTGCCGTGAGAGTGGGCGCATTAATTACCCAACTGCGTAATATGCAGCAACTCGCCCGCAGGCCCGGAAAGATAAAACACTTTTCCCCAGGATTCTTGTTGGATAGGGGTGATTTTGGTTTTATTACTGGCTTTTGAACACAAATCATAGGCGACCTGGATGTCTGACACGCAAATCTGAAGCATAAAGTTGTGGGCTAACTCTTGATTGCAAAAGCGTTGCAGAAACAACAAGCAGTCGCCATTCTGAAATAGCGTTAGATCGTCAGATACATATTCGGCTTTAAAGCCAATTTCAGTATAAAAACGTTGCGAAACTGCGTAGTCGTTACTTGGAACAAATGCTTTGATGTTAGTGACCTGCATTGTGTCATCCTTTGCTGATGAGCCTAAAATAGCTGGTGTGCTTACGTTCTATGTAGCGAAAACGTGAGAAGCCGCAAACTGTCTTTGTTTATAGTGTCACCAGAGTGTATTACAAACTGGTGAATACCGGGCAACCATCTACACTTTATAAAAATTATGCGGTGAGGGCAGTATGTATTTAACCCGACTCATTTATACCAGTACCATTTCGGCGTCTTTTTCCGCTGACGATATAGAAGATATCTTAACCACCGCGCGAAAAAACAATAGTAAAAACAATGTTACCGGTATGCTTTGTTTTAATAAGAAGTACTTTTTGCAATGCCTCGAAGGTTCAAGAACTGCCGTTAATAACACCTATCATCATATTTTAAATGACCAGCGACACACAAATATCATTATGCTGGACTATAAAGAGATCACCACAAGGGATTATACTGGTTGGGCAATGGGCTATATGCCCGAATCAAACCTGACTACAGCGTTTACACTAAAGTATTCCGGCGTGTCGAGTTTTAACCCTTATGATATGTTAGGCGAAAGCGCTCACCAAATGTTATTAGCCATGAAAGAACTCGTGCCAGTCAACCAAGAAAGCTAGACACAAAAGCAAGAGCTCAGGGCGGCCGCAATAGCATTTTAATAAGACACTAAGAGCAACCTGGCTTGTGTAATTTGGCTGTTCCAGGCTCTGATAGTGGTACAGATATGTACATTGACTTTAATCATATAGCCACTTAAAAAATCTTGATGCAACCCAATTGAAAGCACAGAACAAGCATAGGTAAGCAAGAGTCTGCAAAAGAAATACTTTAATATCGTCTGATAATTCCGACAAACCGAATACTGTTAGAGTAAATATAGTAAGCATCGCAGAGGTTATATTGGCTGAATACTCAGCCAGTGTGGGAGCTTTATAGTTTTTCAATGACATAGCCAATCCTTTGTTTAATCATATTCATGGGGCTTGAGTAAGTAGTCAATCTGTTTAACACGCATAAACCTGTCCATTTTCCATGGCTGGTGTCGTTATCAACTGCTTTGTTTTTTCAGTATTTTAGCTATTCGACTATTGATGATTTGCGATAGGTTCCAATTGTATAGATCAGGATCGGTTGTGTTGTAAAACACGACCACTACAGCATCAAGCTCCTGGTTATATTCTGCGAAACTTTGATAGCCAGGTACCCAGCCTGCGTGCTCATACTTATAAACCGAAGCGTAGATGTCTTGTTCGCCTTCGTCAAAAACAGCGCCATTATTGAGTGCTCTGAGAAAACCGGCAACATCTTCTGCTGTTGCTAGCATGCCATGCTCATCCGTTTTTAAATCATGTGGATGACCAACATGATACCCACTCATGACATCCTCAATATCGACTTCAGCCAGTGAACGGAAAGTATGATTAAGATGTAGTGGGGTTAAAATTTCTTGCTCAATAAACTGAAAATTATCATACCCCAATTCGTTATCCATAATCTTATTGAGCAATAGGTAATTTGTATTGCAGTATTCATATGCTTCACCAGGGGCGAAGTTGGCAGGTTTGCCAGTGATTAATGCCAGGCTATCCTCGTAGGTATGGGTTGGTGCTGCCCAAAAATTAGGTGCGTTGGTAAAATTAGGGATCCCACTACGATGTTGGATCAACAGCCTCAGGGTGATTTTGTCTGCGTACTCAATGTTACCCACAAGTTCTGGTAAATATTCTGCCAGTGTTTTATCCAGCGAGAGCCTGCCGCGGCTTACTAATTTTGTGACTGCCACCGCATCGTAAAGCTTACTGATACTGGCAATTTTAAACAGCGCATTGGGCTTAGCCGGGATTTTAGCTTCCCGGTTATGCCAGCCTGCAGCAAAATTCTGCGGCGACTGGCCGCTTTGATCGATATAAACAATTACGCCATTAAAGCCGTGATCAACCGCTTCTTTTAACTGCTCCTGTAGGGTAGCGGGTAGGGGGAGTATCCAGGCTTTTACTAACAACCAAGGCACAAAGAAAAGCGAGCTAATCGTTGCAATCAGCAACGTGAACCGAATGGTTGTTTTTGTTTTTATCATTGTGTGGTCGTCCGTTAATGGTTTACTCACCTCATTTAACGTTAGTACATCACATGCGTGTATCTTTACCGTATTACAGAAAAAGTGCAGCCATGTGTAGTGTTATCATGTGGAACGCTAAACCGTTGTTTGCAGATTAGCGGTAAAGCGTGCATGTGAAAAGTATAAGGGGCCATTTTTTACATAGCAGAAGGTAACAAGCTCAGCACAACGAAAGATAGCTAATTACAATCCATGATGGCGTCTGATATGCGATATTTTTCCGTTGTTATTAAACGCCAATGACATTACGTTGATGGCCGTATATTCGATGGGTGAGTCCATATAACTCGGTTGGTCTGTAGCATGCTCTTTGAATTTAATAAAAGTGACATTGCGACCAATCATGATATCCAGGGTTTCTATACTGCTGAAGAATATTGTGCCGTTTAGTTTCGCAACCATTCCGGACCGCAATGCCTTTTTGCTTCTTGCGATAACATTAAATTTAACGTGTTCATCTTTAAATTCATCGGCCAACAAGGATAAAAAATACTCTACATCCTGCTCATCTGAATCCGGTTGCTGTCGCACATTTTTAGCATCAATAAATTAGCGTGTTATTAAATTCAAATCAGTTTCTGTCAGCGAGTAGTTCGCCTATGGCAGTAAAGCGGATGTTATACCGGCGTCACGGATAATGTGAGTCGGGGAGGTCGTTACCCGTGTTTAGTGCATACCCTTTTGGGCTAACACCCTTGTTAGCCCTCTGTGAATGAGGGTTGCGTTGAGTGTTTTATAAAGTAAAAGTGATACAACAGTACCTAAACCAACTGCAACGGCGTTATACAGAACAGATGAGCCAAATAGCGTCATTGAAGTTACGGGCAGTAAAAAACCGGCTAACAGTGCTAACACTAAGTATAACGCGCTGTTCGCACCCAGCTTAAGTTCGGTAAAAGTGCAAATCCTTGCCTGCTCTAACAACGAAAGTTGTTCTTCTTCAGAAAATGCAGCGATCTCATCGAAGTGGTTAACATAATACTTAGTGTTCATTTCTGTCCCTTTCTCTTTCGCATATAAATAGCCAAACTCAATCTACTCGTAAATCGCCAAAAACAAAAGAAAACAGAGTTTAGTTTTGTACTGTCATTATGGCTATAAACACTGTTCTTTTATATCGGTTACCGGGCGGTGCAGCCCCTGATACCTTGAAGAATGACCGCATGCGCTATTAGTTAATCATCAGTTTTTGTTAGGTAAGCGCTGGATCCAATCAATGGCTACAGAAAAAGTCTCGTCCATATTATTGTGTCCTAGATTTGAAAACAAAACATAGTCGTAACGATAACCACGACCCATTAACGTCTTGAGTCTTTGAATAGATAAATCGATTGGCACACTGCCGTCTTTCTCACCGAAGATCCAAAGGCCGGGGATATCTAGTTTTGCTAAGCTGTCGCTGGGATCAGAGTCCTTACCCAAAAAGTCAGGCCAAATATATTTATCTTTTCTTGCCCCGAGGGCCGCTTCAAAACTGACCACCTCGTCACTATCGCGGTCAGAGGTATATTTGCTAAAAATGTCTTCTTCACTCACTTTGCAAACTGGTCCACTCCACAACACCAAAAAATCTGCCGCGTTACTGTTTTCAGCCGCTAAAGGTGCAATCCAACCAGCCTGACTGATACCCGTTAAACCCAAAGGCAGTGTTTTTGTCTGAGGATGCTCACGCAAGACATTCAAAGCAGCAATTGCATCATCCGCAAGAAGAGTGATATTTTTTTCACTCACACTTTGGTTACTTTCATAGTCGCCGCCTGAGCGTCCTACGCCACGCTTATCGTAAACCAGAGCCACAATGCCCTTTGCTGCAAAACGTTTTGCCCAATAGGTATTTCGCTTCTGTTTGCCTGAACCATGAACGAACACCACTGCAGCATGGAACTGACCACTCTTAGGAAAGACTATTTCGCCGGATAGTTGCGTTTTATGACTTATGAAATTGACTTGTTCAACATCGAAGTCTTCACCATAAGCACAAATGCACAGCAATAACAGTAGTGAGAGGAATGCTTGTTTCATCGCCAACCCTCTAAATAAAAATCCAAACACTTTGCATACCCAGTACTGGTAGTTATTACCCGAAGCTGGATAACACGTTTTTTGTTATAAATGCTTTTGTTATAAATGCTACAACTGTTCATTTAGTCTTTTTTGATTGTTATTGCAACAATAACCGTTTGAATTATACAAACACTTACAATTGCCATAGCGGCAACGTCGCTATGCAGGCCAAGCCCGGTCAGTGCCACTGCGGGCTCGACATAGTGGCCACCCCAAAATATTAAGTGAGGCAGGTTAAAAAAGTAAGGAAAAACAACATACGAAAATACATCGTAATAGAAAAGCGCCACGGTAAGTGAAAGCCAAAACCCTTTGGGTTTTAGTGCCAGTAGAATTGCTATAAACACAATGGATATAAACCAGTTAGTACCGCTACTGAGGAGCAGAGGTAGCGAGGTATTCCATTTATCCGATAACCAATCACTGATATCTAAGATGCTTCTTTGATGCCACATTACTTTTTTAGCGTGCGTTACTGCGATAACACCGTTGGGCCATTCGTATTCAACGGGTTTACCAAATTCCGGTACAATTTGATAACCGGGCCAAACGTGTATAAAAGCGACGCGATGCCCCGCCATTTTCGACCCCAGAGCATGGCCAAATTCATGAGTCAACACTGAAACGCAGAAGTTTGATGTCACTAACAGTGCAATAAACACGCCTTTTCTTATAACTGAAATCCCTCTCATCGATAAGCTCCTAACGCTGCAGTAAACCAGCACAGTGTTGCTCAGGGGCGGCTTGAGATCGTAAAGTTGAGAGGCCGTGTTACGTGTTTAGTTCATACTCATGTACATCAAAGTATTCAACGAATGAAAAAGAATCGTTATTCGGACCCGATTGTCTGAACTCAGTAAGCGAGCCCTGAGAAATCCATTTCTCAAAAATATTGACTCTGTTTTCATCGAGAGCATCTGGCGACACCGAGAAATCTTCGCACGCATCCAGCATTCGAGCCTGCAAAATTGCCTTGCGTGATGCATTAATAAACGCGTCTCGTGTGCCTTCTTTTAATATCAACTTGCCTGCAACAATTATCGTCATAACATTAATCTTCGAAACTCATAGTGGCCAAAAAAGCAGGGTAGAGGGATTAGCGTGCATAGTTAAACTTAACTGTTTATTTGTTTCCTGATGATAGTTCTAAAAGGGCTTGATGTGCATACAAAAATCGGTAGCTACTCAAAACGATAACTGCGCTTAATTTCTACCACTTCCACCGAATAGGATTTGTACCATTTTCCCTGCCCTAACTTTTGCGCCACCGCATGCTGGCTATCTTTATGCCAATTTTGAATGTCGGTTTCAGACAACCAATAAGAAATGGCAATTTCCTGTTCACCTTCGGTGACGGCTATGAAGTCCTGGCAATTATACTTGCTAAAGGCCAGTTCTCTCATAACGCCAACGGTTTGAGAATACTGTGGATCCTGGTTGCCCGTAATGGCTTTAAAAATAACAGCAAACAACGGCTTTACTCCTCGTTAAACACTTTGGCTTAATGCGCGCCAGCTTAGGGTTTATATCACGGCGGCTACAATCCATCACGAGGTGAAAAAAAGATAGCGTGTTAGCTGCCATGATCGCTTTTGTTAGGGCAGAGCCTGATTACAGCCAGCATATCCTCCTCATCATCGTCCATGCCTACCTCTTGGAACCCAAAACCTGAATAAAATTCCTTCGCAACAGGATTTTCAGGGTTGTAGCATATTTCAATTTCTTCAAGATCGGGTGTTTGCTTAATAACTTCAATTGCCTGTGCCATGGCTAACCTGCCAATCCCTTTATTCTGATAGTTTTTATCTACCATAAACCGCCAAATCGATACTTTTGATGGTGATTCTTGGACCCACATAAAAAAGCCAACCGGCTCGTCGTTACAATAAATGGCTTTACACGTGTGTCCGGAATTATAAAAAGACTCCACGAGTGACCACATGTTGCACGCAACATAGTCTTCTTGTTGTTCGGTCACATCCAAATCGCAGACAGCCTCGTAATTTGATTTATTTATTTCTCGTAGTGATATTTGCATGTTCATCCTGAATGTTCACTCTCTGCTCTGTCTTCATGATAAGGGGCGCAGGTTCATAGCGCCAAATAGTGAACCGCGCTGCTTGTTTGTGACACGGAAAACAGAGCAAAAGAGTGTAATGAGTTGTTTAGTATTGTGTTCCTACAGCGCAATGACGTTTTGCTTGCGCATAGTTTTTAGCATCGGTCATATAAAAGTCTAACTGAACCAACCGTGTTATTGCTTTGCGAGCTTCATTTTGGTCAGTGGGTGTCCATAGCCACTGCTTTAGTGCGCCTTGGGAAGGTGCAACAAACTTGTTGTTTGGATAACTTTCAATTAATTCTGTATCCACCGTTTCGCCGTTGCTATTAATGGATAGTTTAAAACGAGAACATCCGGCAATTTTATGCCTTGCATTGGCGACAGGATACTTCGGTGAGACCAGTTTCGCAGCCACCCAATATTCTTGCGCTGCTATTTTACTGTGGGTAAGATCCAGCGGTTCTGAAGAATTCAATACTTGAGTATTGTGGCTAGTACATGAAGTCAGAGTCATCATTGCACTCATTATTAAAAGTAACTGCTGTAATTTCATATTAGAAAGGCGCTAGCTCTTACAAGCCGCCACAATGTGTAGCGGCTATCGGTGTTTAACATAGTAACGCCGAAACAATTTACGACGAAGTTTTTGCTTTGTAGTTCAACGTGTTGGCCAAACCAGATAGCACTGCAAAAATGGCTGTTATGCAGTCTTAAGCCAACCTTTTTCCGTGGCTGTATCGATCTGTTCCAATACGTACGCCCATAAGGTGGGCGCGATGTCTTGCAGATGTTTATTGCGATTTATGACTTGTTGCTTCGTAACGTTATTCCTGGCCCAACTGCCACCTTCATTTTGCATGTTTTGCAATAAAGGCAGTACACGGTCCATTGATTTAGCGAACATAGCATCAGGTGTTTCGGCTTTTTCAAACTCTTGCCAAAGCGAATGGTAATAGTCTTTTTGTGCTGGTGGCAATAATCCGAATATACGCGTTGCGGCCTGCTCTTCTTTTTCTGATTGCTGTTCAAGGATTGCCTTTTCATCAAATGCAAATGTATCCCCTGCATCTATTTCTACAATGTCATGGATTAATAACATCAGGGTCACGCGATGAATATCGAAAGGTTGTTCTGCGTACGGGGCTAAAATATTCGCCATTAAGGCGACATGCCAACTGTGTTCCGCACTGTTTTCAAAGCGATTGTTATCGGCTTTAACTAACGCTTTGCGATAAACTGACTTTAGTTTATCCATTTCGAGCAGAAAGCTCAGTTGTTCCGAAAAATTCATTTTAAGGTATCCGGGTAAAGTTTAAAGGAGATTAAATAGTACGCTTGTGCCAAATATCGTCTCGTGAAGGTGTATATTCCACGAGCTAAGTTTGGCAAAGTGGCAACGCATTTTAAGCTGCAACACGTTCTATTATTTGAGTACGTTGTTATATCTAACTAGGGCTTGTGCATTTATAACATTCCATGTTTACGGCAACCCGGGCATCTGCTGAATACCATTTTGTCTCCGTATGCCACAAGAACAAGTTGTTTTCCACTTTTCTGTAGCTGTTTTGACGCGTTCAAACATTGACCTGGTTGTTATGGGTTTTAGAAATTTTTGGATACTTGACATTGTGGTGCAGTCTTCATTCTACAAAAATTGCTATAGCGCGCGATAGCCGGTAAAGGCACATAACCTAAGTGCAAGTATTCTGTTGTCATAACTGGTTTGGCATTTTTTGAACCTTGAGTCTACCTGCTATCAGAAACAGGCATTAGAGTAGTCTCATCACGATGCTTTTTATTTCAGCATTTGGGATCACTTTTACACGGCCACTTATTGCTATGGTTAACACATAATCGTCATATGATGAACTCGACTGGATTCTCCTATCTGTACGTTTTGACCAGTCTTATATACCATACTCACAATTTTATTAATTGAATTTGGCTCATTATACAGCGTGTAATCCATCAACAGTTGCGTGCTTAAAAACCAGCTAATAATATCCCATATTCGGGCTTAATTCGTGACATTATTTAAATGTATTCCGTTGTTGATGATTGCAATCACACTTGAGCTACAATGAGGCTCGTCGTGACAATGTTCCCGTGTTTTTCATTCATAATGAAGTATCATTATAGTTTCATCGAACTCGTCTTGTTCCACAACGTTAAAACCGAAACGTTCAAAAAACGGGCGCATTAGATCATGGCCTTCCACGTAACAGATAGAAATCGAACTGAACGCTTTAAGAGCTTTTATTTCTGAGATAACGAGTCGCGTAGCCTCAGTGCCATAACCTTTACCTTGATGATGAATGTCGATGATTAATTGATCTATAAATATTTCTTTCGGCTTGTTCTCTTCGAGGTTCGGGTAATATTGTATAAAACCAACAGGTGTTTTGCCTAAATAGATCCCTTTGTTTATGAAATGTTCATAGAATTTCGAGGCTGCGATTGCTTCTGATGGTAATGCAACGAAGTTTTCTTGCTCCTTAGATATTTCTAAATCAATCATATCTAACCAATTGTCTTTGGTAATATCTTTAAGCGTAATGTCCACACGAATTTTCCTTATAGATAAATATCCGCTTTGTGCGGAGCGACATCACATACAGTGTTACGTAGGGTGATTAGCGTCACCAAATTCTTTGCTATTAAACAGCAATAAAAGTAACGAGAACATGCCCGCTAGTCCTAACAGAAGAGAAATGGGGATCATTAAGGTTAAAATAACGGAATACACGATCAATAACCCAAAAAACCAATTCTTTCTATAGTTTAAGGCAGTAACCGACACGGCTAAAAGCACAATGGCCAGTGCTGAAAACAGCAAACCTATTACTGTTTTTATTGCTGCTGAATTTACATCACTGTAGTTTATTTTGGGCTTGTTCTCGCCAAACAAAGTTATCTCATCAAACGTAGACTGCATACATTAAAAATGTATCCAAGACTCCCCAAAGCGGCGCCCAAAAGAGCAATAATCCCAGTATTGCGACGTATTTCCCTATTTTCCCTTGTTTCATCACTCGTCCTTAGTGCGTTCCATAACGTGTGCTTCACCGACTTAGAATGGCGCTCCCGTTTAGTGAAAGGAGAGCGCCAGCTAATCAGGGTGGTATCCTTTGCCAGCAAAATCAGGCAAATTTAAAGTCTAATTGTACTGATTGACATTCTGAAGCCTTGGGCTCATATCGCCACTTTTTTAGGGCAGCAACAGCAACGCCATGAAATAGTTCATCTGGAAAAGATTCAACAACATTAATGTTAATGGGTTCGCCGCGCTCCGAAATATCAAATTCCATTTTCACATAGCCTGGGATTTGGTTCTTTGCTGCCTTATAGGGGAGGCTCGGGTTTACTGTGAGAATTGGTGAAGCCCTGGAGTCTTCTTCGACTCTTGTTACGTCATCACAGCGCGATTCATATTTTACAAGTTTATCTTTATTATAAATAACGTTGCTCGTTGTAGATTGGCAACCGATTAAAAGTACCGCGGATGTTACTAAAGCTAGTGCGAGTTTATTTCCATTCATTATCTTTTCCCTTGGTATACATGTTTTTACTCATCAGCCACTTAGTGGCACAAAAACGCTGGCAGTGATAACCACGGCCAACGCATGGTTACAGGCGCCTGTATGTAGGGTTTGTCTGCATAGTATGTCTGAGCGAAACGTACGTTAGTAATGGCACGGTTAAATAAGTGGTTAATGGCGTGCTGAAAGCTATCAGGTGATAAACGACGTTTTCATGACCGTTTTTGTCACAGAAATCCCAGTATAAAATTGCATTACAATCACATGCTGATATAAGCCAAACGAGGCTGATAAAACCGAAAATCACGCTTATAATAGCTGCGCTATTCAGCATGTTAAGGCGAAGAATTGTAGAGAGTCGTATTTTCATTACCGTCCCTGTAATGTTCTTAAACGCAGTAATAGGTAAATAACATCACTACTGGATATCCTAAGTTATTGTGCCGTAAACACTTATGTCTGTTCAAGCCCAATTTGCTGAGCGTTGGCAAAATGCATTGAGCGCTTTGTTATCGGTTTCCTGTTACATGCACCACATTCAGGTTTTCACTGTCTGTTGGTGCTTCAAAATACTGTGTTACGTGATGAAAAACCGCTTCTGTATCAAAGTGCTCTCGTTCGGGTTGCTCAACGCGACGCTTAGAAATGTGAGCCAGACACTGCTCATCGGTTAAGTCCAGATACCAAAGCTCATGCTCGCAATGTATCTCAAGGCACAAAGAGATAAACCACATCCTTTGTTTTACAGTGTTGGCAGGAAAATCCATGACGACATTAACGCCGAGACGTAACAAGTTTTGAATATGATCTTTAACGAAAGGTTTAATAAGGCCTGAGTAACTCAGGTAATCGTCGAAGGTTCTGATTTTTGAAGGGTAATGCGCAGTCAACCAATCATCTTCTGAAATGAGTACAGCGTTAATTTGTGCTGCTAAAACCTTAGATTTGGTTGACTTGCCAGCCCCCATCTTTCCACAGAAGAAAAACAATTTTCCCGGATTTTTCATGTTTTCTCCAAATACATATTACACGCTACTCTTAAGCTCGCCCGAACGGGTAAACTTAATCTTCACGTCCTTCTGAAAATGCGGGTAAATCAGGATCTGGTTGACACCAATTTGCCTTATATGCGGTGTAAATTTGAGCATCTATTTGTACTGGAATATCGTCGTCAAAGGTTGAGATAGCTAACTCTATTTTATCAGGATTTGCCCCTTCAACACGAAAACCTAAACTCGAACCGCAATGGCTGCAAAATGATCGAATAGTGCCATTTGATGCGACGAACTCTTTGAGCAATGACTTACCTGACAGCCACTGCAAGCCTCTAACTCCAACCAGGGTACCAAACGCCGCACCATGAAATTTACGGCACATTGTGCAATAACAGTTTGCCGCTTTTTCACTAAAACCACTAACAGAAAACTGAACGCCTTTACATAAACAAGCGCCTTTATATATCTTACTCATTGCAGATTTTCTCAATGTTACTTAAGACAATGTTACTTAAGACAATGTTGTAGTTAATCCTTTGTTCTCGAATAGACCAATAATAAAGGAAATTTGCGCCTACCAAAGCTAATAGTTAACGAAAGCGTTTCATTTGCCCTGAATGATTGCAAAAACTCAATGGGAGAAACCCGCTGCCCATTTGCAACAACAGCCATGAGATGCTTGTGAGTTAAACTGCGGCTACCTGACGCCTCATTGGTAATTGTGACAACAGCCCAGCGTCCTCCGGCATCATTACTCATTAGAACGAAATTTTTTACTGTAAAATCGCTCGGCTCAGGCTGAATGCTCGACTCGTTTGGAAAAGCAAAATCAATGCTGTTGGGAATGACTCGATCAACAGAAAGAATGTCTTCATCGGCACTTGTCGAAAGTGCGAAAAACAATAAAGTCCAGGAAATCCTTTTCAACATAAATATTCCTCATTGGCATGTAGTACCTGCTTCACAGGTAAAACTGCCTGGTTTTAGTATCACGCGAGGCGAGGGGGCCTGCGTGTTAATGTGTTAGGGAGTTTGCAGCGGTGTTTATGTTTTCGTTAAACACATGGCTGCTCCCTAATGCGTTTTAGTCCCTTACTATTTTCTGGCTTGAAGACAGAAAATGACTTACCGTTTAGTCCGATAGTAACAGGTACAAATTTGTCTTGATAGCCGTTATACAATTCCCCAAGCCATTCAGCGGCTGTCGATTGAGACAGTTTTCTGATAACGGTAAGCTCTGCATTTACCTTATGTGTCTTATGTTTTTTTAAGTGGTGTTTCACCAATAGCGAAATTAAATTCGATGAGCGCTGGCTGACCTACATGGTTCCAAATTATGACTTGTTTACCCGTTGATGTTTAGTGTGGCAGTAGCAACTTTGCTTAAAGCCATATCCAGACCCGGTTTATGGTTGATTATTTAAGTGAGATCCGGAATTTCCAATAGGAAGTCGGTAATACCAATATCTGCGCCATTTTGGTTGAGCATAGTACTGATCTGGCCTCTGTGATGAGTTTGATGATTAAATACATGGGAAAGCAGCTCACCAAACAGCTTACGGCCGCGGATACCCTTTGTATTGTTGTAGGTTAATCCCCTTTGCAGATCAGCAGCGTCAATTTCATTAATCGTCCATTTTTCGATTAAGCCATCTACACGCTTACGCACATTATAGAGCTCTGAAGTACTACCAAACAAAATCTCATTAAGATACACAGGTTGCGCAATTTCTGAAATTTCTACCAGTGACGTGAATTTTTCCGAATGACTTGAAAAGCGGGTAAACCAAATTATGTCACCAACAAGAATATGATTTAGCGTTCCATTGATAGATTTGAAAAATGCGCCCAAATCTTTTTGTAAAAAGTCCTCATCGAATTTAAGCGCTGCCGTGAAAACCTGCTCATTCATTCTTGAATTGTACTCTGCCATTAACCGAAAGTGGTCTAACTGTGACATTTTATTACTCCGGTATTTTGCCGCCTGACGCTGCGTCAACAGGCACCTCTGTGAAAGGCACAATGGTGAAGCGCCAGGTGTGTTTTTGTCATCAACACTGGTTATGTGACGATTGCAAAACCATGAATCGACCAGACTTTACTAGACAGATTTTCGTTTGAATTCTTCTAGTGTAAACCTCCCTTAATTAGCTACATCCAACATTAGAGATTTCGGCTTGTTAAGTTTGGTAAGTCCCTAGTTCCCTAGTCACATCATAACAATATTTTTGAATAGAATCTGAGCCTTTGCCCAAAGTCTGCAATACGTACGATCCGGTCCCACAGGCCCTTTGAGACAAACAGCAGACAATCATGCTGGTGATTATGAGCCGTCGGTGCGCGCCAAGGGTCGTTATTCATTCTCTCCTTCCTCTTTATCAATTCTACTAATCAAAACGTTAAGGTCGATAATATATTTATGGGTAGGAAAGTATGCTTTGCGAATAGGAACCTCAATTCTCTCGATAATCTCCTTGGCTTCTTTAAATTTAGTTTGTTCTGTTAGCAATCTCGCAATATGAAATTGACAACCCAGTGTATCTGGATGCTCCTCGCCTAATACCTCGGGGCGGCGCAGAATAGCCCAGATGGCACGAAATTCTTTTTCAGCGTCGGCATACCGGCCTTGGTTACCCACTAGGTAGGCGATATTGGCACGTGTGGCCAGGGTATCTGGATGCTCCTCACCTAATGCCTCAGGGCGGCGCCGAATAGCCAAGATGGCACGAAATTCTTTTTCAGCGTCGGCATACCGGCCTTGGTTACCCATTTGTTGGGCGATATTGTGACGTGTGGTCAGGGTATCTGGATGCTCCTCACCTAATACCTCAGGGCGGCGCTGAATAGCCCAGATGGCACGCAATTCTTTTTCAGCGTCGGC
>JABXHM010000053.1 GCA_013373625.1 Alteromonadaceae bacterium
AACGCCATCTGAACCATAGCGGCCAAACCCTTGTTCCAGAATCAATGTTGGCTTGTCGTTTTCGTAGCATTCCAGGTACAAACTGAACCCGCCAATATCAAACATAGCCGATTTTGTTGGTTTTAAATCAACGGTTGCAGCCTTAACAGACAGGCTTAATGTAATAAACACAATTAAAAATAAACGTTGCACAGTGAATCCTTTCTCAGTTTTTGGGTTTTACACTGGTTGTTCAATCACACCTTTATAGTACCTCAATTTACTCTGAGAGTTATATTAATCAGTTCGCGTTCGTGTGGTCACGCACAGTACATTGACCTGACAGACTTGAGCTACAGGCAAGCTTAATGGGGGTAGACGATTTTGCTTTCTTACTCAGCATGGTCAGCGCAATAGCGCTTAGTATTTATATCGATATCAGCGCTAAGCGATAATGCAGTCGTTGATGAAATACATTAGAATGAGTTTGCTATAATAGAGCCATAAAAAATGGTCATTGAATATGACATCTTCGTTTAAGATCATCGCTCACTGATTTTCTTTGCATAGAAATTATCAGGCAAAATTTGCCAGGGCTCTCAATTAACAGAGGGCAAACACAGTGAAAAGCACTTATCTGAAGGAACACATTTGGTTGGCCACTCAGGCGACATTGTTATAAATATAATAAAAACAAGGTTTAAGCAGTATGGCCGGTATACAACATCTTATCTCGACATTAGCGCTATGCCGCAAGCTAGCATTGGTCGCTTTCGGACTCAGTCTGGCGATGGCAGTAATGGCAAAACCATTACAGGCCGACGAGTTTCACTTTTTATATAACAGCCAGTTAAAATTGCGCTCTGATTATGAACTCGAGGTGCTTAAAGCAGCACTGGAAGCGACTAAAGTTGAGTATGGCGATTATGCCATTATTACCCGGGAGTCGGGTAACACCATCTCAAGATTAATCAGGCAAGCACAAGAAGATCCGGAAGTGTTGTTATGGGCAAGCCCGTACAACCCAATCAATAGGGGTATTGCGGTCATTGAATACCCAATTCTAAATGGCGTACTGGGGCTGCGCAGTATTATTGTTCATCAGGACAACCTACCAAGGTTAAATCGGGTCAATACCTTAGAGCAATTAAAACAATTCACTATTGGTCAGGGACCCGGTTGGACCGATGTTGCCATATACAAGCATAACGGCTTTAACGTCACTGAGGCTCGCTTAACGCGCTTGTTTCAGATGACAGCCAATAAACGCTTTGATCTCTTCCCCCTGGGCAGGATAGAAATCGACAAACAAACGCTACAAAGCAAAAACGGCGGCGATGTTTTAACCATTGCCCCTAATCACATGATTTATTACCCGCACCCGGTGTTGTTTCATCTAGGCCAAAAGCACACAAAAGCAGTGAAGCGCCTTCGTGACGGCTTAGCAACCATTACCAATAATGGCGTACTGGAAGCGCTCTTTGAAACGCATTTCCCGCAAGTGACAGCGCAACTAAGACAGCCAGGCACCAAGGTTTTCAAGCTGAAGAATAACACGTTGCCTGACGAGTATCTTGAGCAAATGAGCCACCTGCCGCTACTCAAGGACGTGCGTTGAGTTAGATTTTCCCTGTCAAATTCATCGCTACAGCAGGAACGTGTCACTTTATAAATAATGCACTTATGCTTTTCCATGATTTGCACATACAAACCATGCTTATCAACGTTTATCTCACTCTTACTGAAGGCTCACATCTAATAGGTAACCCTGTGTAATTGGCTTGGCAGGTTGACCACTTTCCTTTAATGAGCTAAATGCCTGTGCTGAAGCACCTCGTCACAAAAAGAAAGGGGCTCAATGGTGGTATCGGGTAATTCGCCATATATAAGCGGGACAAACTGGATTCAAGTGTAGTTGTTAGCAACCACAGGTTCTGCGATGCTATCTACTCGGCAATAAAAGCGGTAAAAGTGCAGTGAACCCTGTTTACCTCTCATATCACTGGTTAACTAATTATAGGGTTGAGCCAGTAAAAACTGGTATCTATACAACACCCGCTTTAAGGTAAACATTATGACAAAGACGCAAATAGCGATAATCCCCGCCATGCTAACTGCATTTTGGTTCAGCAAAATTGGCAACTTTATGGGCATAGACGGCATTGTATTGTTACTGATCCTGATAAGCCTGGTCGCCCTGAGTATTTACCTTGATATCAGGGAAAATGTCATCTGTTAACTAAGTTGGAAAGTGAACGCTGATCACTTTCCTTTAAAAATCAGTACGCCTTTACCTAATGCAAATAAATCAAGGAGGGAAAGTAGAGTTCCATCTTTTTGAGCTCGGTGCAAACTCTCGTACAAACAAGGACAGAAAGTGAGTTTGTTCAAAAGTCGCTCAACTATGCATTAACTGAACACTGGTCCAATGCATTGTCATTTTATATTTTTGGGGTGCATCTTGTAATTCAATCGTCACCGCATCATTAATCATATCTTCGATTTTCACTCGGGTCGGCTGCATTCCCACTGCAATTGTAACAATTTTTCCACTTTGCATAATATTTTGTAAAGTTGAATAAAAGTGACTATCCATCTTTTTCTCCTAACTGTTTTGAAACACATACTTTTTGAGTGGCTTCACATGCTTTGATTTTATCGTTATCACCAACAGCGTTTTCTTTGCAGGACGCAAATTCTTTTCCGCAATTTAAAAGGTTAGATTGCTTAATTAGACTGGTGGTATTATTTGTTGCATCTAACAGTAGCTTCTCAGCTTTTGCTTTTTTTGCATCGGCTTCTGCCTGCTTTGCCTTGCTGTTAGCTTCTACAGCATTTGCCAATGCTTTTTGTGTATCCAGCATTGCGGTTATTTGACTTACACTTTCTCGGTGAAGCTGGCCATATGTATCTCGTGATATCGCACCGTTGGCAAATGCTTCACAATTTCTAAAAAACATTTCTCGTGAGAGTAGAACAATATTGTCTCGACCACTTAATTCGTTGGCAGTACGTGAAATATTCCCTGCAAGCGATAAGACATCATTTGAGGTGTTTGTAGAACCAACATTAGATGAGGTTACACGACTTGTATTCAGTGTGTTGCTGCTATCAGTGCTGCCCGTAGACGAGTTCGCTTCTACAGTTTTGGATTGAGATGCTTGATTCGAGATAGTTTGAGCTAATGTATTCGTTAGCGCTGTCACTGCTGTAAGCGATTGAGTTAACTGTAAATTCGCACTGGCATTAAAAGCTGCGGTTGATGAAACTGATGTATCAGGAGGAGGTTCGGCACAAATAATTTGCTTAGGACTAATGTAGGAAACATCTTTAAGTTCAAAGCCTATCAGTTTTCCTTTGTCGTCATATTTAGGGACGTATTGTTTAGCTGATACAAAAGTTTCTGCACTGCGTATATACGCACCACGAATTTCAGCAGGGTACGCTATCAGCCCATCTCCATTGGTATTAGTCTCAAGTGGAAGCGTTTTTACCTCTTCCATAGTTGATTCACATGCGGTCAACATCGTTAAAGCCACATAAAGAACCGGAATATATTTAAATTGCATGAGAACTCCATTTCACGAAACGATACATTAAATATATGCTAATTTTTTGCTTGCACAAGAACCAGGCGGTTATTTTTTATACTTTTCGAAAGAGAGAGTAAATCAGCGCTTTTCTTCTTTTGAACTATCAAACCTATGCTGAGTGCGTAACCAGAACTCAAATGGCATGCCGGTCATAATCTCAAGCTTCTTAGCGAAAGCCATATCAACAACTAGATTCAATCCTTGAATCGTTCGCCTTATTTGCGTGATCAAATTATAGCAAAATAAGAATCTAAATGAATCCATGAAAAATCGATAACAATATGTTTTTATTTAATCTTATTAAATATCGGCAGATTAAAACGTAAAGTTTTTATAAATAACAACATTTATATTGTTGGAGAGGTAATTAAAAATTTCAAATCATTGTTAGATACTCAAGTAGCAACAAACTCATTCACGGTTTGATGTACGATCACTAGTGCATTATGATGGAGGTAAAACAAAAAATTCGCGATTGTTGCGTAAAACGATAAAAATTGATGCAAAAAATAAAGAATAGAAAACTTGTGGCAGTTGACCTATTTGCTGGGGCTGGGGGCTTTTCCCTCGCAGCAATAAAAGCTGGCTTTGCAATAGACTTCGCGATTGAGAACGATAAATACGCAGTTCAAACATACCAAAACAATATCTTAAAGTTAGGAGGCTGTAGACACACTGCTGTATTGGACAACAGCATCTTGGACTACGACCCAGTCAAACTCCAAAAAACCAGATTCAAAAGTAAAAATTGCGATCTTCTTCTTGGCGGGCCCCCTTGCCAAGGCTTTTCTACTCATCGCATCTTAAATGCAGGTGTAAACGATCCTCGAAATGAACTAGTACTGGCATATTTTGATTTTGTTAAAGCTCTAAAACCTAGAGTTTTCCTCATGGAGAACGTTCCGGGCATTCTCTGGGCTCGCCATCAAGAATATCTCGATAAATTTTATCAGGAAGGTAAAAAAGCAGGGTTCCATGTTTTCCAACCAGTCACTTTAGATGCCAGAGACTTTGGAGTACCACAACGCAGAAAACGCGTATTTATACTTGGTTTACGAGATAAAGCAGATATATCGAAAGTTCAGTGGCCTCCTCAACCCACTCATGCTGATCCTAAAAAATTGGGAAATGGCTTATTGCCTTGGGTTTCATGTAAAGCTGCTTTTCGTTCAACGCAAGCTGATGATGAAAACAATATTCATATGAATCATGGATACGATCTCATTGAGGCATTCAAAAGAACTCCACTGAACGGCGGAAGTAGAAAAGACTCGGGTCGAATTTTAAATTGTCATAAAGACCACGATGGGCATAAAGATGTTTACGGTAGAATTGATCCAAGGCAGCCAGCTCCAACAATGACCACAGCATGCATAAACCCGTCAAAAGGACGATTTGTACACCCGACTGAACACCATGGAATTACAGTTCGTCAAGCAGCGCGAATCCAAACATTTCCTGATAGTTATTCCTTTTGTGGGGGATTGACGGCTGCGGGAAAACAAATTGGAAATGCAGTGCCAGTCGATCTGGGTAAATATTTACTCGAATATATCAAAGCTCATATATTTGATTCCAAAGACTTTAAGGACGAAAAACAAATGCATATCAAACAATCTGGGTATGAACTGGCATGATTGAAACTCTATCATTCCGTACGCAAGCAAGGACAGTCGATCACTTAGGTCGCGAGCAAATTGCAGATTGTCCAACAGCCATATCGGAGTTATGGAAAAACTCTTACGACGCATATGCAAGAAATGTATCGCTACACATATTCGACGGAGAATCACCAGTGGCGGCTCTTTTCGATGATGGGCACGGGATGAGTTACGAAGAATTCATTGACCGCTGGCTCGTAGTAGGGACAGAATCTAAGTTCGATACAAAAGCAGACAATGAGGAAGATAGGGACGGCTTGCCGAAAAGAACAAAGCAAGGTCAGAAGGGAATAGGCAGGCTTTCTTCCGCCAATTTAGGCCCGTTACTTCTCATAGTAAGCAAGCGCAAAAATCATGACTTTATTGCTGCGCTAATAGATTGGCGAGTGTTTGAGAACCCATATCTGCTGTTATCTGATTTAGAAGTTCCCATAACACGTTTTGCATCCCCCAATGAGTTGCTCAATCTACTTCCAGATATGTTCGAACGTTTAACTGAAAACGTATGGGGAACACCAGAAGATCCTGAACGAACAAAACGTTTAGAACTTGCATGGACTACCTTTGACAAACTCACATTAGAAAATACACCTGATTCCGTTAAACCTTCAGATGCGATTGCGAAAACGATAATAAGCGCACATTTCGATGAAAAGCACTTTCAACCGTGGTCTGTTTGGCAGAGCGAAAGCGAGAAAGGTACAGCTTTAGTGGTGTCAGAAATCAATTATGACCTCAAAGCTCAATTAGATAGTGCAGATTCAAGTCCTTCCAATAAGGAAATCCGTAAGCAATTTTTCGCCACACTTTCGGCTTTTACAGATCCTTTTGTCGATAACACCGCAAACGAAGAAAACTCGTTCGACCCCGACTTTACTTATGAAGTTAGAGTTTGGGATGAGTATACGTCGCGAGCATTAGTCGAAGATGAAAAGAAAATCATCAATCGAGCAGCCACTGACGAAATGGAGCATGTGTTGAGCGGAAATATTGATGAACAAGGAATTTTCCGGGGTCAAATAAAAGCCTTCGGTGAGTGGCGAAAGGTTGGCACCGATTATGTCATACCTCCCCCTAAAGACTTCAAAGTTCCAAAGGGCCCAACGACTTTTGTAGGCAAATTCGGTCTACACGTTGCAACATTCGAAATGACTCGCAAAAAATCGACTTTATCAGATGCGGAATACGAAAGGTTTTCCGGTTTAACGTCTGATCACAGTGGTTTCTTGGTTTTTCGAAATGGCTTACGTGTCTTGCCCTATGGCAGGATTGATAATGACTTTTTTCAGATTGAAACGCGCCGAAGTCTCAATGCAGGTCGTGAGTATTGGAATGCACGTAGAATGTTTGGCCGAGTGTCTATATCGAGAGAGAAAAATCCCAACTTAAGAGATAAAGCTGGACGTGAAGGGTTTATAGACAACAATTCGGCAAAAGCATTACGCACGCTAGTAATGCATATTTTGAAAACTGCAGCATATAATTATTTTGGATCTAATGCCGATCTGCGGAAGGAACTGTTACCCGATATAGAAGAAAAAAACGAATTAGAAAAAGCAGAGCAACAACGCAAAGCGCTAGCAAAAAAAAATGCGAAAGCATTTAGAGGCAGGCTAAAGAAAAACCTTCCTAAAATAAATGAGTTGTATAACGAGACCGAGGAAATAAATTCCGATTTTCAGATTAAAAATGAACAAGACCTAGCTTACACACAAGAGCTCATCAACAACACTAATGATCAATTAAGCGATCTTAGAATAACCGGAGCACCAGCACGTTTAGGAGCGTCTGAAGACGATTTCAGGACATTCCGCCGTTTATTTTCAACAGTACAAGAAAGAGTAAAGACACTCGAAGCAGTGCGGACAGAAGCGATTGAAAAGATTAAGCCATCTAAACCTGAAGAACTGGCTCACAAGCAATTGCAAAGCCATGCTAGCAGAATTCAGGCTCGGCTACGAAGTTGGAAAAAGGCCATAAATACAATTCAGGAAACGGAAAGTAAACGTGTTGAAATGCTATTTGACGAGCGTAATAAACAGTTCCATGGATTGGCCTTACCTCTAGTTGAACAAGTACAAGCTGGACGTCTTAGTTTGGACAAAGCGCTCGTCGAAATGGGCAAAATTCATTCTATTTTGGATACCGAGAATGAAGACACATTTCAACCATATTTAGAGTCACTCGAATTAATGAGTGAAAACATCAATATCGAATTAATTGCTCGACAGGGAATCGCAGAAAATATAGCACTTAAAGACGATTTAAATCGCATCAATCAACTTGCACAGTTGGGCGTTACAGTTGAAATACTCGGGCACGAGCTAAATAGTAATGAAAGAATGATCCGAGAAGGCATTCGACAGATCAAGAACAACGGAGATATTCCTGGTACAAATTTAGTGGTAGAAGGATTCGAAGCACTCAGCCATCAGCTCGAGTTTTTATCACCACTAAAAATATCTGGATCTCGCACTAGAAGGATTATTTCAGGTGTAGAGATTCTGAATTATTTGCAAGGGTTCTTCGATACGGTAATTCGCTCTAGGGCTATAAAGATAACTGCAACAGAAGAGTTTCAACGCTTGAAAGTTGATGAGCTACCTTCACGCTTACTCCCGGTTTTTGTCAATTTGGTAAATAACAGCGTTTATTGGTTAGTAAACTCTGATACTGAGAATCCTCAAGTTCTCCTTTCTATCTGTGAAGGTAAGATCATCGTTTCCGATAACGGGCCTGGAATAGATGAGTTAGATCAACAAAGTTTATTCAAAATATTTTTTACCAGAAAATCGAGCGGTGGTCGCGGTATTGGGTTGTACTTGTGCCGAGTTAATTTGATGGCTAGCGGTCACTCTATCCTCTATGCCAAGGAATCGAAGTTCAAAATATTGGGAGGCGCGAACTTCGTAATTGATTTAAAAGGAGTTTATTTTGAGTAGTTTTGCAGAACTTGTTAACGAGGCTTTTATTCAGCCTCTTAGATCAGTATTAATTGTTGATGATGAATATCCTACTTGGGATGAGATCTTGAATTTTCAACTCGAAGAGGGAGTACAAGATATCAAACTCAATTCTCGCTCAATTTCTAAGCCCTGGAGAAAAAATCCTACTCCGCCATTAAAAGTTATAAAGAAGTTTCGACAAAGAAACCCTGGATTTGTAATCGATATTCATGACGCCTTAGCTGATAACCATACAGAAGCTTCATCTGAAGGAGAAACTGCGGCATCTCTTGCTAACCATCTTCATCAATCGGATCTGTTAGTACTGGACTATAACCTTGAAGGAGCGGAGTCGGGTCTTGGGGGGGCCAAGGCGAAAGAAATTCTTAAATCTGTTCTATCTAATCAACATTTTAATTTGATAGTTATTCACACTGGTGAAGAAAGTCTACAAAACGTTGCTGAAGAAAGTCTCATGTCATTACTCGGCAGTTGTGCGTCAAAGTTCTCTCCGAGAGAGGTAGAAGCAATAAACGAAATACAAGAAAGCATCGATGACCTTGACGCAACGGGGGATTTTGACAATGTCAAATTTGATGAAGTTTTCAATCGAACCCAATATTTACTTTCGCGGAAATTAGGCTACAAACAAGCACTTTCAGACTATATGGCTAAACGTGGAGGTCCACTATCACCATTGGCTGATTTCTTTGACGGCCTTCAGCTAGAACGTAGACAGAAAAAGAGTTTTCTTCTTTGGGCCATCAACGAGATTGAAAAAAAGTTTGCGAATGAATTCGCCGAAGAAGATTTAAAAGGGATTGTGTGGAAAATAGCAGAAGACAACAAATGGATAAGAACAGCTAAAGGTTTTGTCTGTTTTACAGAAAAGGGACCAGCGGACTTACTTGAACAATTACAAGAAGCGATTATCGATTGGCAGCCCACTCCTTCCAGATTGTTATCTGCAAAATATCGACATGAGTTAAACCTAATAGGTGTAGAAGCGGAAGATGAAGCTTTATTAAAGCACCACATTTTTGCTCTGTTCTATAAAAACATAAGGGACGGTGCTCGGCCAGATATACCCGAGCCGCAGCGTGAAATTTATAGAGCACAACAGTTACGAGAACATGTATCGAGGCAATCCGAAGGTCTATCATTTTTGATCGAAGACAACGTTAAAGCGTTCGGAGAAAAAATAATTGCGACTGAAATAGCTGAGGGCAAGAATTATCTGACTCATTACAATGTTGATTTAGCAGATCCTAAAAATAGACAGAAAGCTATCGCTCAGTATAACCATTATGTATCTACTCTCCCGTCAAGAAATACTTCTGAGCAATTGGATAGTGGTCATATATTTAGATTGGATAACCAATGGTGGGTTTGTGCAACTCCTGCATGTGATCTGCAACCGGGTCAGAACTCAATAGCGTTTAATGGTAGAAGCGACGATCTACGACCTTTTATGGCTTTCCAATTGTATAAAGTTAATCCAGATGATTTGAGTCACCTGCATATTAATGGCGGGGCGTACTGCTTTGTCGAGGATGACGGTAAAGTCATCGCATTAGGAATCAAGTCATTAAGCAAAGAAAAAGAGCCATCTGATCTAAAAATACATTGGAAAACCTTTCTAGCTCAATCTGGTGGAACCATAATTGATAATAAAATTAATATACTGCAGCTTACCCTTGAAGGCGCTTCTATATCGCAAATACCTAAAGAAGTGATTGTGATTAGTAAACTTCGCTACGCTTACGCGTTAAATTACATACAACGGGTTGGTATCAGCACTTCACGAATAGGGCTCGATTACGTTTCCTAGTCAACTTTCCTAAATTAACCTCATCAATCGTTGATTAAGCACCAGACTCAAACTTAAATGAATATGGTGCTTTCCAACTTAGTTTGGATGTGACAGCTAAAGAAGAACGATAATCTTCGTTATTCCACCGTCACCGATTTGGCCAGATTCCTTGGTTGATCGACATCGGTGCCTTTAATCAGTGCTACGTAATAGGAGAGCAACTGTAACGGCAGGGTATAAATGATAGGCGCAATCGGACCATCACAGTGCGGCACGTTGATTACCCGCATGGTGTCGTCACTGGCGAAGGCTGCGTCTTTGTCGGCGAATACGTACATAATGCCGCCACGGGCACGCACTTCCTCTACATTGGACTTAAGCTTTTCCAGTAGCTCGTTATTGGGCGCTACCACAATAACCGGCATTTCTTCGTCAATAAGCGCCAGAGGGCCGTGTTTAAGCTCGCCAGAGGCATAGGCTTCAGCATGTATATACGAAATCTCTTTGAGCTTTAACGCGCCTTCCATGGCAATAGGGTATTGATCGCCACGGCCTAAAAACAAGGAGTGATTTTTATCGGCGAACTCTTCTGCCAGATCCTCAATGCCCTGGGTAATTGCCAGCGTTTCTTCTAACTTTGCGGGTAAATTAAGCAACGCCTGTATAATGGCTTGTTGGTCTTCGCCAGCGATATTGTTGTGCTTGCCAAGTGCCAGTGTCAGCATCAAAAAGGCGGTTAACTGGGTGGTAAATGCTTTAGTCGAAGCTACCCCAATTTCGGCTCCGGCACGGGTCATAAACGCCATATCCGACTCGCGTACTAACGAAGAACCCGGCACGTTGCAAATAGTCAAGCTCGCCATATAACCGAGTTCTTTGGCCAAACGCAATGCCGCCAGGGTATCGGCAGTCTCGCCGGATTGGGAAATCGTTACCAGCAAGCTGTCGGGGTGAACTACCGATTTACGGTAACGAAACTCCGAAGCAATCTCGATATTGCAGGAGATATTGGCATATTGCTCCAGCCAGTAACGCGCTGTCATACCGGCATGATAACTGGTACCACAGGCAATGATTTGCACATGTTTAACACGGGCAAATATGTCATCGGCACCTTTACCAAAAATATCTGGCAGTAAGCCGGTTTCGTCGATACGTTGTTGTAAAGTGTTACGCACCACAACCGGCTGCTCATGAATTTCTTTGAGCATATAGTGGCGATAGCCTGCTTTGTCGCCCGCGTCATGCTCAACACTCGACTCAATAATCTCTCGCTCTACCGCATTACCGTTTTTATCAAAAATGGCTACGCTGCGGCGGGTAATTTCTGCTACATCACCTTCTTCCAAAAAGATAAAACGGCGTGTAACGGGTAATAAGGCCATTTGATCGGAGGCAATAAAATTCTCGCCAAGGCCCAGGCCAATAACCAGCGGGCTGCCTGAGCGGGCCACTACGAGCTTCGATGGGTCAGTCCGATCCATAATCACTGTGCCATAAGCACCATGAAACTGTTTCACGGAGGCCTGTACTGCTGCTAATAAAGAATCAGTGTTCTTTAGTGCTTCGTTGACAGTATGCGCAATGGTTTCGGTGTCGGTATCACTGGTGAAGGTATAGCCCTGGTTAACCAGGTTTTCTCGTAAAGACTGATAGTTCTCAATAATGCCATTATGCACTACTGCCACGCGCTCGTTGGAAAAATGGGGGTGGGCATTCGCTTCGGTGACACCACCGTGAGTTGCCCAGCGGGTATGGGCTATGCCGGTTGAACCAAGGGCCTCTTGTTGGCCTAGTGCATCAACCAGAGCCTGAACCTTGCCCGTGCGGCGTACGCGGTTAATTGTGCCATCACCTGTGAGCAGCGCCACGCCGGCAGAATCGTAGCCCCGGTATTCTAACCGCTTGAGGCCTTCGAGCAATATTTCTACTACATTCCGCTCGGCAACTGCGCCAACGATCCCACACATATATTTCTCCGTTAGCAGGCGCCTGTTCGTCCTGCTTAAACTAATTTATCACCGTATTTGCGTCCGGGGCTTATTCTTTAATAACCCTGGCGGGCCAAGCAACCGACGTCGTAATTTGCGCTCATTATGAAACGTAAAACACTTATTTGCCAGAAAGCCGCGGTAAATATTGATACTCCGCTAACAGATCAATCAAAAACAGGATTTTATTGTTCGATAACTGTCGGTAATCAAAGTAAGGGCATACCACAATATTGCGTTGTGGATCGACGGCAAAGTCGGGCGTTAACCAGTGCAAAGACGGCGCAATACTCAGTGTATTGGCAAAGGTTTTACCGCTAATTATATGAATAGCGTGTTCACTGTATTCAGCGGGTTCAGTAAACCATAGCGCGCAGCGAGAGTCTGCTTGCAGCAAAGAGTTATCACGAAAATGCTGCCAACAGGCGTGCTGCTGACTAAAGCCCGCAGGTGGCGGCAATGCATACGCCAGCTTGGCAAATACATTAAACACTTTGCGCCAGCCGTTGCCACAGTCCTGACCAATCTGATGAATATTGCCCGGTAATAGCGGCGTCATACCGGCCACCGTATGAACTACCTCCGTGTTCGGCCGGTTACCAATATAAACCCGCAGGCAGGCATGCGGATCGCCAATACCACGCACGGCTGAATTAGTCAGATTCACCCGTATTCGCCTCTGCACTCAGCAATGTATCTACTGCTAAGGTGGTGTTAGCTTTAGCCGCTTTTCTGGCCAGCTCAATCATTGCTATAACGTTTACAACGCTATCTGCTGGTGCTGGCAAGGCGGCCGCGGAACCAGGCTGAAGGGCCGCGGCGAGTTGGTTGTAAAAGCCATCATAATCACCGTGTAATGTTGGGTAAACTTCGCTGCTTTCAGTGTTATACAGCGTACCGTGTTGGTCATCGGGTGTGACTGCCCAGCTCGCATCAGTCATTGCTGTTTTGCTCTTTAACTGGGCTTCCTGTGGGTCAAGATGGTACTTGCGATAACTGCCGTAGATGCCCTGTAATGAAAACCGTAATGTCGGCCCGGCCTCAAAGGGCGAGCTACCAACCAGGGCATTTAAAGTGTCGTAATGAAGAATCACCTCAAAGGCATCGTCTGACTCACCGCCTTCCCGCAGGGTATTAATCGAAGCACTCACCGCGTGAGGTAAGCCAAATAATTGCAGGCATTGATCAATAAGGTGGGGGCCCAGATCCCAAAAAATGCCGCTGCCAGGACCGGCGTTTTCACGCCAGCGCTTGCGCGGTTCGGGGCGAAAGCGATCAAACCGGTTTTCGAAACGTTTAACTTCACCCACTGCCTGCTCGGCCAATAATTGCTTAACGGTGAGAAAATCGCCATCAAAGCGGCGATTATGAAATACACATAGCTGACGTGCGTGTTGTTTTGCCAGCCTGATCAGCGCTGTGGCATCGGCCGACGACAACGTAAAGGGCTTTTCCACCAACACGTGGCAACCTGCGCGCAGAGCCTGTTCGGTTTGCGGCGCATGCAGGACATTGGGTGTGGTAATGATCACCAGATCAAACTGCCCTTGCTGTAGCGCGGCATCGAGGCTGTCATACACCGCTATACCAGGCACATTGTTGTGCACCTTCGCGCTATCAGAGGACACTACAGCGCGCAGTGAAAATGATGCATTTTCCTGCAAGAAAGGCAGATGAAAGGTCTGGGCAGCATAGCCAAAACCCACCATTAAGGTATTAATTATCACTGTTTGAGTCACTTCTTAGCAGGACGTTGCCAGCCTGCAATATTGCGCTGCTTGCTGCGCGCAACGGCGAGCGCTTCATCGGGCACTTTACCGGTAATTATAGAGCCGGCAGCAACCGTTGCCCCGTCGCCAATTTCAACCGGTGCCACCAAGGCTGAATTAGAGCCAATAAACGCATTTTCTCCAATCAGGGTTTTTGACTTATTCACGCCATCGTAATTACAGGTAATTGTGCCTGCCCCAATATTACTGTTCGCACCAATGTCGGCATCCCCTAAATAGGTCAGGTGATTAGCTTTTGCGCCTTCACCTAAGCGTGCTTTTTTCACTTCGACAAAATTACCAACTTTGGCTTTATTCTCCATAACAGTGCCCGGACGCAAGCGTGCGTAGGGCCCCACGGAGCAATGCTGGCCCACTGATGCCTGCTCAATTATGCTGTTGGCTTCAATGACGGCGTTATCGGCAATATCACAATCTATGAGTATACAGTTGGGGCCAATATGCACATTATTGCCCAGCGTGACCTTGCCCTTTATAACGGTATTGATATCAATATAAACATCCTGCCCCGTGCTAATACTGCCACGAATATCAACGCGCTCCGGATCGGCCAGCGTCACCCCATTCATCATGAGTTCTTCTGCCTGCCAGCGCTGCAGGGTGCGCTCTAAACGCGCCAGTTGCACGCGGTTGTTAATGCCTTCCACTTCAACGGGAGAATCAGGTTGAGCAGCCTGTATCGTTTTCCCCTCTGCCGCTGCCATGGCGATAACGTCGGTTAAATAGTACTCGCCTTGTGCGTTTTGGTTGGTTAATGCATTTAACCAACGCTTCAGATCGCTACCGGCCATCATCATCATGCCGGTGTTAATTTCAGTGATCGCTCGTTGCGCCTCTGTGGCGTCTTTATGCTCCACAATGGCAACGATATTGTTATCCTCACGAATAATTCGCCCCATACCGGTAGGGTCATCCAGGTTGACGGTAAGTAATGCCAAATCACTGTGAGCTTTGGTTTCCATTAAACGTTGCAGGGTGGCGGCTTTGATCAGTGGGGCATCACCCACCAGTATCATGACATCTTCGTTATCGTTGATATGTTCAACCGCCTGCATCACCGCATGACCAGTGCCGAGCTGCTCTGCCTGCAAGCACCAGTTAATGGCTTTGCCATGGAGGCTGGCTTTTAACTGTTCGGCGCCGTGGCCATAAATTAAATGGACCGCCGAGGCTTCCAGTGACTCTGCGGTATTAATTATTCGTTGTACCATTGGCTCACCGCCGATAGGGTGCAGTACCTTAGGCAGTACCGACTTCATTCTTGTGCCCTTACCAGCTGCCAACACAACAACAGAAAATGTCATAATTAATCCTTGTTACATGATATTGTGAGTAGTGTAACCAACGCGTCCTCACAAGTCAGCGCTCATTTGATTCTACTGTAAGATAAAGCAAAAAGAGTACAGATTATCATTGCCCGTCAGTAGTGGCTAAAAACGACCGCACGCTGTATGATTGAAATATATAGGTTATTCCTTATCCAAGGAGCAAAGCAAAGCAAGTGAATGCATTCAGGACGTTACACCGAAGTATATTGTTACTTTTTGCGGTAGTTGTCATAGCCATCGTCACGTTAGTACATTTCAGTATTTCAAAAATCGTTGCCGAACAGAGCAGAGCACAGCAACAATCAATGTCGCCAGCCATATCATTGATTGTGTCGCAAATTCTTAAACCCTTGCATGTCTCTGAAGCCCTCAGTAAATCTCGCGAGCTTGTAGCACTGATGGATAGCGAATCTGTGCCTGAAAGCGACATTTATTCTACGCTGAAAAGGCTCGAACAGGAATTTGGACTGTCATTCTTTATTGCCAGCGATCTTACGCGTACGCAATACAATTCAGATGGCTCCAGGCTTGATCTGGTCGAGGGCGAGGTGTCGTGGTATTTCAAGTACCGCAACGGTGAGTCTGATACGATTGCAGACATTGGTAAATGGGAAAAACCACACTTTTATATCGATATAAAAATATATGATGACGCCGGCCAATTTTTGGGCTTCTTTGGGGTAGGCAAAAGCCTGAAAAGCTTTGTTACCGTCTTCGATACTTATAAGCGACAATACGGCTACGACTTTTTGTTTGTCGATCAACACGGCGATATTATGTTGTCGTCTGATAGCAATCTGATTGCCAAATATTCTGAGTTTACCAACCTCTCTGAACTGCCCTGGTATGCCAGCTTACCAAGAGAAGTGCGCGCTACAAATGAGCTCAATAACTTATTGGTCAACATTGATGGTAACGATCATTTAATTGCTGAAGTAGAACTTCCGCAGTTTAAATGGACCGTCTATTTACTCAGCCCGCTGGAAGCACGCCAGGCTGAGATATCGCAAGGCTTTATTATTAGCGTGGTCACCATGTTGCTGGTGATATTTTCGCTGTTTTTACTCATTTACAATTTGTTGTATTACTTCAGACGCGATCTGCAGCCTGAGCTGATTATCCGGCACACGCATCGTCTGCCTGATCGTAATCAGATTGAGGTCAGTTATCAGACACTCATAGACACCTATTCGTCTTTGAGCGTGATCATGGTGGATGTTGATCACTTTATGGATATTAATGATCAGTTTGGCCGCAATGCCGGCGACCAGGTAATCGAAAAAGTATCAGAATTTATTGGTGAACATTTACGTGACATCGACGTGCTGGGACGCTGGAGCAGTGAAGAGTTTATTATTTTACTGCCAGATATGGGCCCCCGCGAAGCCCAAGAGCTGGCGCATCGGTTACGCCACGGCGTGGCAATCCTGCCGCCCCCCAGTGAATACCCGGAAATGCAGTTAACAGCCAGTTTTGGCTTGTCATTTACTGCCTCCAGGCGTCCGCTGAACGAGATTACCGCGCACGCCGAAGACGCGCTTTACCAGGCCCGCCGCGATGGCAGAAACCTGGTACGTGTGCAGTTAATTGACGACTAACCGATACTTTGCCCAGCCCGGCGCTTTGCCAGGTCAACAATGCGCCGGGCAATACCTGATGTCAGCGTAATTCCCAGCAGTATCAGCGCTGCTCCGGCAACGTCCCATACACTGGGCACTTCGTTGAGTAAGATTACGCCCCAGATGATGCCAAATAACGGCACTAAATAGCCCACCATCACGGCTTTGGCCGGCCCGGCCGAACCAATAAGATAAAAATACAGTAAATAGGCCAGACCGGTTCCGCCAATGGCCAGAGCCAGCGCATTTAACCAGGCCAGAGAGGAAGGCCATTGTAGTGGCAACTGGGTTAACGCAACAGGCGCTAATAGCAATGAAGCCCATATCTGACTCCCTGCCGCTACCGCGACTGGTTTAGCCCCGGTCAGCCATTTTTTCATGATGCACGCCCCCCAGCCATAGCAAAATGCCGCAGCAGTCACCGCCAGTACCGGCACAATACTAATTTGACTGCCCAGGGTTTTGTCCAGACTAATCACCACCACGCCGACAAAGCCTGTTATCAGCCCCCAAACGGCACTGATTTGAAGCCGGTCCTTCAGCCATATAAATGCGACAAGAGCGGCAAACATAGGGGCCGTGGCATTTAAAATAGCCAGCACCGCGGCCTGCAAATGCAAACTGGCAAAGTTAAACAGCGCAAAAGGAATTGCGGTATTGATTGCGCCAAGCACAGCCAATGGACGCCACAACGCCACAATTTGCTGTGCGCCTCCCCTTGCTAACAAAAATGGCACAAACACCAGCGCTGCGAGCGAGGTGCGTAATACGACCAGCGGCAATACCCCGAATTCCGGAGCGGCCACGCGCATAAACATAAACGATGCGCCCCAAATTGCGCCCAGCACAATCAAAGCGCTAAGTTCCCGGGATGTCACTTACAAGGCTCCTTCAAGGGATAATAAAAAACGTTTGCGAGAGAGCCCCCCCGCATAACCGGTAAGCGTTCCGTTACTGCCTATTACGCGATGACAGGGCACAATGATGGCCAATGGATTTTTACCATTTGCCATACCTACCGCACGTGAGGCTGTGGGCTGACCCAGCCGTTTAGCAATAGTGCCATAACTGGCTGTACTGCCATATGCAATAGCGCTTAATTGCTTCCAAACACGCTGTTGAAAAGCAGTACCCTGCGGATTAAGCGGTAGGTCGAAAGACGTTAATGTACCGGCAAAGTACGCGCTTAACTGACTGCTGCATCGCCGGGTAACGGCCGACGGATTTTCCGCCTGGCTGGTATGTTCAACAAAGGCTACGCTGGTGAGACCGTGCTCATCAGCACTCATGGCGATTACGCCACACGGACTTTCAAGGTAACTCAGAGCCTGACTCATGCATCCTCCTGTTGTTGGCCCGCCAGCACCCATAACTGTAGGGTTAAATAACTGCGCCATGGGGCCGCCATGTCGGCATTAATTGCTAACTTTGACGCTTGCCGCTTCGCAATCAAGTCGCTACTTAAGAAGCGGTCCGGATCGCTGTGCCCACGCATTTTAATGTATTCAAGTGTCCACGGGCCAATCCCTTTTATTGCCAGTATGGCGTCGTCGGTTAGCGCTGTGGCATCGTGTGTCATGCAGGCTTGTGCAAAACGCCGTAATGCCTGCTTACGCACCCCGGGCATTTTCAGCATATTCAGATCGTCTGCAGCGACGACGTCGGGCGTCGGAAATACCTTTCCTGTCTGAGTAGGCAGACCCAGGCCATCGGTAAGTCGCTGCAACTGCCCGATGGCAGCACTCACACTCACTTGCTGACCAACAATTGCCCGACAGCCAGCTTCAAATACACTCCAGACACCGGGCAAACGCAAACCCGGTGTTAATTGCACAGCGCTAAGCCCGCTACTAATTAACGCTTCACTGACAAGTTGCGGATCGGTATCGACATCCAGCACCCGATGCAGTGTTGTTAGTACGGGCTGTATCTGCGCGGCGTGTGCAACCGCAAGGCGCACGTTAAAACCACCTTTTTCAGCATCAAATATAGCCTCGATTTCACCGGGTTTATTGTCTGTTACAAACTGACGGTGATAGCTATTGGCAGAGAGCTTTTCGACCCCATCGATCGCTCTGACACGCAGAAAATCACGAACCTGAGGCCAGTTGTAAGGCTGTTTGACGGCTAAAAACACCTGCATTTCGTTTGCTCCGTTTGCACTTTTGTGCCCCCTTAACTGACTTGGCGTCAGTCTGAACTGTTTGTGTAAATGGCTCTGTAAACCACGTTCAGAACTGAACCCGGCCGCTACCGCGACATCGGTCACCGACAAAGTAGTTTGCTGTAACAAGCGCTTGGCGAATAACAAACGGCTATGCAACTGAAACCGCTTTGGCGACAGACCCACCTCACTGCTGACCAGCTTGTTTAAGTAGCGCTCAGAAATGCCCAGTCGCAGCGCAATTGTTGCAACCGGGGTTGCCAGGTCGTTACAAAGAAGCTTAAGTGCCCGCTGCACGGTTGTGTTAACCCCCTGCCAGGCAAACGAACCTGGAGCACTGTCAGGCCGGCAACGCAGACAGGGCCGAAACCCTTGCTCAATCGCCTGTTGCGCATAGTGATAATAAGTAACGTTGGCTTCTGCGGGCAAACGTGCCGGGCATATTGGTCGACAAAATATCCCCGTCGTTCGCACTGCTACATAAAAACGGCCATCAAAGCGCTGGTCGCGCGATAATCGTGCACGGGCATATTGTTGAGACTGCATTTCGCTAATCATGCGGTATCTCAAAGTTGTTAAAGAAGCACTATTCTACCTTGCTTCATTGCCTGACATACGAAGAAATCGGAACTCTATGTCATTTTAAGCGTCTTACGCTTGGTCTGTGAAGTTGATTGCATCGCCGTGCCACCGCATAATAGCCACAGTTCCGATTATTTCTACCCCTCAATAATGTAGTTACCTGGGAGTGTCGTTTGCCAGATTTGTTTTCGTTGCGTCAGTATTTACGTGTCGCATTGTTGTTTTTGCTTGGTTTTGTTGCAAGTCGCACTGCGATGGCCACCGAGCAATGGTTTGCCGATTACGCCGCCAAGGTACAACAGCAAGCGCAAAAATATAATATTCCTGGCTATGCGATGGTCTTTTACCAACAAGGCAAATCGCCGGTGATTTATGTGTATGGAAAAACCCATCGCGGTGGTGAACCAATTACCGAAGATACAGTGTTTCGATTGGCGTCGGTATCAAAAACCTTTACCTCGGTGCTTATGGCCAAGCTCGTCCGCCAGCAACAGCTAAATTGGAATACACCGGTTACCGAGTTAAGCGATACCCTGGGCGAAAATGGCACGCTTAATCCTGATCTGGCCCTTGGTCATATTGTGGGTCAGTCGAGTGGCTTTATGCCTAATGCCTACGACAACCTTATCGAAGCAAATTACCCTCTCAAACGCGTATTAAGTCAGTTAGCTGGCTTACAACCTTTGTGCTCACCCGGTGAGTGTTATACCTACCAGAACGCCTTGTTTGGCGCTATTGAAGAATATTTCGTAAGCCGCAACACCTCATACCATCGCCAGTTACAGGAGCAGATACTGAGCCCCCTTGGCATGCAAACTGCCAGTGCCGGGAAAGGGGGGCTGCTGGCTTCTGAAAGCTGGGCCAGACCGCATATTGCTATAGCCCGCAATCGCTGGCGTGAAGGGCCGGTAGAGAGCAATTATTATCGCTTTGCACCCGCAGCGGGGGTGAATGCCAGCATTAATGATATGACCCGCTGGCTACAAGCTATGTTACTGGAGTTTCCCACCGTAGTACCGGAAGACGTGGTCAAAGCGGTCACCACGCCACGAGTTCGCACCAGCCGCGAGGTTTACCGGCGTGGCTGGCGCGCGAAATTAAAAGATGCTCATTACGGTTTGGGATGGCGTGTCTATGACTATGATGGCGAAATACTTAACTATCATGGGGGCTGGGTAAAAGGTTATCGCGCCGATGTCTCCTTTTCGCAAAAATACAAAGCCGGCTATGTCATGCTAATGAATGCAGAATCGAACCTCATTAACACTACGACTGCGGATTTCTGGAAAGCGTATTTTGAGCAGGCCAGGCGTTAACGCCTGGCCGGATAAGCTATCTGGCTGTTTTCAAATAGGTATAACCGCTTAAACAATCTTCGTAAAAGTCTGTCCAACGCACACCTTCACGGGGCTTGATGGTACCCGCTGCCACTTGTTTGTCGATCAAGCGCTTCATGTCGTAAGCCATGGCTTTGGGGTTATATTGCATAATGCTGAGTACATCTTCTACTGACGAGCCTTTAACCACTTCTTCTATATAAAAGTCTTGCGGGTCATCATCGTAACTAAAAATATGCACTTCGTTGAGGCGGCCAAACAGGTTATGCATGTCACCCATCACGTCCTGATATGCACCGGTAAGGAATAATCCAATGTGGTAGGGTTCATTCGCTTTTAGGCGGTGCATAGGCAATACGTCGGTAATTTCACGGCCCACCGAAAACTGATCAATCTTGCCGTCGCTATCACAGGTAATATCCACTAACGAGCAGTTGATTTCCGGTCGTTCATGCAAGCGCGTAATGGGCACCACAGGTAACAACTGATCGATCGCCCAGGTATCTGCCGCTGACTGGAAGACTGAGAAGTTACACAGGTACTGCGACGACAAATTATAATCGAGCTCCTGCAACTCTTCAGGCACATATTCCGCGTCTGCATAATAGCTTTGCAAACGGGTCATAATGTCCCAGTACAGGGTTTCAATTTTAGCCAGCTCTTCGAGAGACAATACGCTTAATTTGAATGCATCCAGCGCCTGTTCTTTATACTGTGAAGCATCGTTATACACTTCCTGCATGTTAGTTTGCTGGTCAAAGCTGCTGACCATTTCACGCATATTCTTAACGAAATAATGCTCACCTTCTTTCGGACCAGTGTCAACTGAGGCACTGTTAGACTTAATTTCGCCCATGATCTCCGTGATCACGCAGCTATGATGTGCAGTAATGGCGCGGCCACTTTCACTCACTAAATTAGGGTGAGGGACCCCTTCTAAATCGCACATTTCTTTCATGCCGTAAACGACATCGGACACATATTCCTGCATGCTGTAATTACGTGATGACTCACTGGTAGACGCGGTCCCGTCATAGTCAATACCCAAGCCCCCGCCCACATCAACGTAATCCAGCGGAAAACCCATTTTATGCAGCTCGGCATAAATTCGGCCGCCCTCAGAAATGGCCTCTTTTACCGAGCGAATATCGGTTAACTGGCTGCCAATATGAAAATGCAGAAGTTTGAAGCAATGCGCCATCCCCTGCTCTTGTAAATAGCGCGCAGTATTAATTATCTCGGCAAAACTCAAACCAAACTTGGCACGATCGCCGCCAGAGCTTTCCCACTTGCCACGACCTTTCACGGTCATTTTGGCGCGTACGCCGATGATCGGTTCAATTTGCAGCTCTTTGGCTATTTTTACCAGTAACAAGAGTTCTGAATATTTCTCAACCACAACCACCATGCGGCGGCCCAACTTACGGCCCAGCAACGCCAGACGCATAAACTCTTCGTCTTTGTAACCATTCAGCACTGTCAGCGAGTCTTCGTTGTTATTCAACGCCAGCACAGTCAGTAATTCAGCTTTAGAGCCAGCCTCGAGGCCGTAGTTGAAAGGGGCGCCGGCATCGACAACTTCTTCAACCACTTCGCGCATCTGATTAACCTTTACCGGATAGACTCCGTGGTACTCACCCTTGTAGTCGGCTTCAGCAATAGTATTACGAAAATGGGTATTCAGGCTGGCAACCTGAGAACGCAGAATATCGTGGAAACGCACTACCACTGGCAATTGCACGCCTTCCTGGTGAATTTCTTCAATTACCGCTTTAAAATCGATTTGAACCGAAGGATCTGTCGGATTAGGCGTGATCTTAATATTGCCATTGTCGCCAATGTGAAAATAACCACCGCCCCAACGGGATACGCCGTAAATGCGCTCTGCTTCTTCTATTGACCAGTCCCCTGACTTTCCAACCATTATATGTAGTACCTTTTTGCAATGTTATAAACCAGCCATTGGCTGGCGATGCTGCCACGAATTGGCGCGTATTATAACGGGCTTTGGTGTTAACGCTATGACATTTTACGCGTCACATGCCCGACTGGATTAGTGTATCGGCTGGCGGTCAATATTGCTAATCAGACAAAAACTTATTGACTAAATTTCAATCAAGGCCGTACCATAAAAACAAATTCATGACTTTTATTAAAGTGCCGATAACTTGTAGATGTCAATGCTGTAAGTAATAGGAAAGGAGTACCTAATGCAACGAGTGTTAGGCGAGTTTATCGTTGAGTTAACCCCACAGCAGGATGAGCTGGATATGGGCCGTATGCTGATTAATAAGTCATTTACCGGTGAGCTGGCCGGCTCGTCGAATGGACAGATGCTCAGTAAGCGCAGCAGTGTGAAAGGCTCTGCAGGTTATGTGGCAATAGAACAATTTACCGGCCAGTTGCAAGGCAAGCAAGGGACGTTTTCTTTACAGCATATGGGCATTATGAGCAAAGGCCAACAAAAGCTTACCGTTGTGGTAGTGCCCGACTCAGCAACGGGTGAACTCGAAGGCCTGTATGGCAATATGCAAATTCAAATTGTTGAGGGCAAGCACTACTACGATTTTGAGTTCGACTTCGCCTAGGGCGTGTTGATCTTTTCTGTTCATTTTTGCAGCAGTCCGTAGCCGGCCAGTGTGCGTCATTTAGGCAAGGCGGGTGTTTGCAGGTCTAGCGGGCCTAAATCAAAAACACACAACGCAGCATAAATGACGCACAAGCGCTGCCCGAAGGGGTCGTCATGAAAGCATTTTACTCTTTGTCACAGCCCTTTGAC
>JABXHM010000004.1 GCA_013373625.1 Alteromonadaceae bacterium
CGCTACGCTGCCGATGGCAAATCTACTGCGGTCTCGAAGGCACTTATGAATTACCTTCGTAACTACACCAAAGACTCGAAGCACGTAGTCTATTCACTGAGGCATAACATGAAGGACTATTTGCAAACCGCAGGAGTGCCTGAGCGCGACGAGCACCGCATTCTGGGCCATTCAGAGGCCACTATGGGTGACAGGGTATATGGTGGTGGAGAGGCCCGTCTGAAGGCCATGTATGAGGCCATGGAAAGGGCTCACGCGCAGATGCCGTAAGGATGCTAGCGCAATAACAGATCAAGCCCGCACACAGACCGGGCTTCGAATATTTCGCGCGCCTAGAACGGAGGATGAAAGCGAGAGGCTAAGTGCGAATTTGTCTATGGTTTCATCCTACCTGTTTGGCAGGTGTTCAGCATTGCATTTGCGATTATGTAATTGATTTGAATTGATAATCATGATGGGCTGTCTCGGTCTCAGCAATTGACCCACCCTATAGACCAAGAGCGTTCGTGATCGCCTCACCTCCGTGGAGTGGCGATTGAGCGATCTTGGCGCTTTCACTCAATTATCGAGACCTCTCAAAATGACCAAGTTTCTTGACAATGCCCATGGGCAAACGACACCACTTGCCTACAACACTGCATCCACTTCTCACCTTCACTCAAAGCATCTAGACCACGTTGAAGTGGCTATCCGAAGCGGAAGCTTCTCTATTGGGGAGCACCTTATTGAATGCTTTGTTCTTCGTGACGGTACTCGAGTGCTATCCGAACGTTCGGTGCATCGGCTATTTCGTAGCAAGCGCGGTGGAGCGCACTATCAACGAAAAAAAAAGAATGAGCATGGCGCCTTTTTGCCCTCATACCTTTCCCCAAAAAACCTTTTTCCTCATATAAACAATGGCTTGTTGGTGGCGCTAAAGCAGCCGATTTTCTATCGGCAGATTGTTGGTGGGAAAACTGCAAACGGCCTGAACGCCGAGATGCTTCCTGATATTTGTAGTGTGTACCTAAGGGCGCGGCGCGCTGGGCATCTCCATTCCAAACAAGTGCATCTCGCAAATCAAGCAGAACTGCTTTTGGAGGCCTTCGCGAAGACTGGCATCATCGCGCTCATCGACGAGGCAACAGGCTATGAGAAGGTTCGGCCAGAGAGCGCGCTGCAAGGTAAGTTCTCGAAATATCTCACGAGCGAGATGCAGCCATGGCAAAAGACCTTTCCTGATGAGTTTTTCGCGGAGTTAGATCGTTTGCATGGCATGCGGACGACTGCGGGCAATCGCCCCGTCTGCTATGCGGCCTTCATCAATCGAACTGTATATGACTGTCTCGGAGATGGTGGGCTGCGTTGTCAGATCGAGAAGTTCAATTTCACGCCGAGCGGCAATAGGCGGGGTCGTTCACATCAGTGGTTGTCCCAAGAGGGGCGTTTTCTCTTGATTGAGCAGATACAGAAAGTTCTCGAACTCATGACGGCTTGTCGCAATATCAAACACTTCAATCAAACTTTTGAGCGGCGTCGCAGAGCGGTTCGAGAGCCATACCTCTTCGACTTTATGAACTAGAGAGCCGTGAAATAGAGCTTGTAGTAAGGCCCGTTTAGCTCACCTCCACACCTCCACACCTCCAACGCCGCCTCTGCCTTCGCCGGGTCGTCCTTAATCCGCAGGACGGCCTGACGGGAGAGACCCGTGGCTTTGGAGATGGAGGAGGTGCCAGCGCCTTGGCAGAGCATCTCCATTACCACCGATAGCTGCTCACGGTCATAGCTCGGTTTGCGTCCACGGTAACTCTGAGGGTCACGCTCACGGGCAGCCGCTATGCCAGCCTTCTGCGCCTCCTTCGTGGCTTCTGCCTGCGCCTGTGCCGTGGCAGCCATGAAGGCAATGAGAGCGTCCCTCACGGCCTCCTGCATGGGGTCTGTGGTGGCTCCGTCGAAGGTGAGGTTGTTGATCACCGTGCGGATGATGACGCCTCGACGCATGAACTCCCTGATGGTGTCCGTCACGTCCTGATAGTTACGCCCCAGACGGTCCACCCAGCGGACCACGAGCGTGTCACCTCTGCGGAGCATGTCGAACAGCCTACGGCCTTCTTCGCGCTCTCTGAGCGTCGTGGTGACGCCTGAGGTGCCGTGGTCGGCCACCACCTCCTCAATGACAAACCCTGCGGCCTCTGCCTGAGATTTCTGGTGATCGAGGGTCTGCTCCGTGGTGGAGACGCGGGCATAGAGAATAGTGGTCATGGTGCTGTCCAGAAGTGTCCGTAAAGGTTACGCCCGATAGATCGACTGTCCGTTGATGGAAGTCAACCCTTACGGACATGCTTTCGGACACTCTTTAGGGTGACCGTTACGGTATACCCTTACGGACAAAATAATAGATTGCAAAAATTGCGCAGTCTACATTTCCAGCACGGCCCAGCGCAGCCGTTCGACGGGCGAGGCGTCGCTACGATACAGTATCCCCACGGCAGTCGTCCATTTTTTCGTGCGGCATCATTCGACTAGAGCAGCTAGCGGCTCGGACCGAACTGCTGCGCCCGGTCGGCAAAGGGCCTCACGATTGAAGCCCTTCACCATTAGTCAATTAAGTCGGCAGCATTTTCACATCAAAGACTTGAGCGGTCTTCGCGAGAACGCGGTCGACAACCCATCAATCTGATACTCCGGAAGCAAGCCGAGTTCCTTTAGCATATGCCAACGCTCAAGCTGTGTCCTGCCAATCAGGTCATCGATGCGCGCAACAAACCCGTTGCATACCTCGCCAAACTCACTTGGTGAGGTTAAAAAAAGATGATCGCCCGGCGAAGCGTTGTTGCTCACGACACCCAGAGGACCCAATACGATTACCCCACAGAAGTCGTAATCTTTATAATTTTCTTGGAGCCATTCAATATGATTGAGCGATTGCCCGACAGCGTCTTTCTTGTATGTTGTATCGCCTTCTTTTTTTTGGGTCTTCAGTTCGAACGCTATAAGTTGCTTTTCCTCCTCCGAACTCCAAACGACGTCTGGCCCCTTCTTGTAAACATTGTCGGGCCTGGCCGTTTCAAATCCGAGCAGTTCACCAATGACACGGCAAGCTTCTTCTCTCTCATTAGAAGACTTTGATTGGTTTTCAACGATTGAGATATTACGTCGAAGCGAGGTCGCGAATTTTGAGAACGGGTTACCGGCCTTCATATTTAAGTCCGCCAGTTTCCGTTGCACTGGGTTCTCGGTGGTCAGTTCTCCCTCCTCGGTATTGAACTTGCTTATGAGGGGAACATTGAGTCTCGGCGTAAGCCTTGATCTGGCGCGCGAGTAGTGCGTCGAGGCGGACCCCAAATCTCCATCCATTTCGTAAGTCATGCCCAGCCAGAGATCATACCAGCCTGCGAGTTTTGAATCGACAGGCGCAATCGTGTCGACAACAGCCATGAGAGATTGCCGAGCCCTTTGACTATCTCCATGCCAAAGGAAGCTCATAAACTCACTTTCTGCTGACGCACCAGTAGCCAGCTTGTCCTCTCGCTCTCGCACCAAGTTTATCGAGTCTTCACTAACCTCTAAGCCATTGATGGTGTCACCATAGAAATCCAGCCAAGCTTTATCGCGAGCCTTGCTTTCACCCTTTCCAAGGATGTCGTTCAACAACTTTGCAAGTTGCTCGTTACTTTTCGCACCTATCTGGTCTTGCAAACTTGCTCCCAAAAGAAACTGCTTTCGAATTAGCGCTGGAAGCAGAGCAATATTTCTCTCATTCTTACACCACGTATTCAGGTCGTGGCCGTATATAACGAATGCTCCGTAGTCACTTCGTCCTCGATTAATTCTGCCCAGAAGCTGAGTTAGACGGGTTGACATTTTTGTAGCGTTTTGACTCAACATTTGCAGAGCCTCAACTTGATAACGTTCTTGAGAGTTGGAGCCACTTGGGCTGCCATCAATGATCATAATTCTACAAGTATTTTGCGGAAGGTCTATTCCATCGACCCTGGACACCAAGCAGAATGCCCCTTTGTCACTATTGCGGAAATCATTCAGAGCTTCTGAAAAATCGTCCACTAAGGGTGGCTTGCAGACATCTTTCCATACCTCTGCCTTTCTATAGCTGGGTACAGAAACGAGGACTTTAGATTCATCCTTGAGGCGACTGACTAAATCAACTTTTTCGTCAGGTTCCTCAAGCAGAGATCCAAGTATGATAACCCGCTCGCCGTTACCAGCATCATTGTCGGGCTCGATTCTGTTAACTTTAGAAGTGCCGAATGCCCTTATGAAATCCGTTGGATAGTCCAGCGTTGCAGACAGATAAATTCTTTTTGGGCAGTTCACGATATGCTCAAAATGAGCATTCGGAATGAAAGGCGGGCAAATCTCAATCTCTCGAGAGGACACATACACTGCGCAGCACGCAATGTGCTCGAAGAGTTGAATCAAAGGGAATAGGAGATCTTTGTGCTTCTTATAATCGTAGGCTTTGAATGCCTCGATGATCGCAGCAGAATTTCTTGCTGCCGTCATGGGGGGGCAAAGCGTAGTCCCGCCTGATGCCTCGTCGACAACAAATTTTAGATGGCCTCCCTTATTAATCTTCTCGAATTCTGGTCGAACGATTTCGACTAGTTTTTTGTATAAGTCTTCATGATCGACGACCGAAACGGATACGGTGAGGCTATCTCTTATCAATCTTTCCGACACATGAGCATCGTCAAAAATTATTCCGCCAAGCTGGAATTTCTTGAAGGGGGAGGTCGACAGAAAGAGCGCTTGGTAGGTCGTTATGCAAAATGACTTGCCTGTTTCAAAGCCATCGTTGGAGAAGCTTCCCGCAGTCCTCTTAGTATAGCTTAGGCCAAGTTTCTCAGCTTCGCGAGCAGTCTGTTCGACAAGGTCAATCGTGCTGCAAACAAACAGAACGTTTTCCACGCCTTCGTTGACCAGACTCTGGGCGGCCATCAACCCCACAATGGATTTGCCCGCGCCTGTGTTGAGAATTATTAGATTATCATTTTCGTTTCGTGCATCATTCCATGCTGCAAGAGCGTCCGCTTGCCCTTTCCAAAGATCGTTGGGAGCGCCACCCGTATTCGGTGTCTTCTTGAAGATCTCAATGGGGTCGGTTGGTACAGATCTTGATTTTGGCCTAGACAGTTTTGAGAAATCTACCATGGGTCGAAGTTACTTTCAGTTGTATGATTATGACCGCAATACCTCTTAGAGTAAGCAACTTCAATGTTCTCCCAGGCTTCATTGTCGGCGGTTTCGCTAAAGCAGGAGCGACTTGATCTGGCGTGAACGAGTCGCGCCAATCATCGAAAACAAGCCATGATTGAAGAGGTGAGTCCTTGACCATAGCTGTCGTTTATCCAAGGAGCGGCAAATGTCGGCTCTCCGCCTTCAGAACTTTTTGTATGCAAGTGTGACACGCGGGATGCCGCTGCGAAGCACAATCACTCTCGTGGGATGGAGGGTCATCAGGCCAAACATCTGGTGGGACACCCATAATAGCAGTTAAGCCTGATGGCCTACGCCTAGCACCTGTTCTTTGACAGCGCCCAAGCCCCCCCTAGGGGGGATAGCAGCTTCAGCCATATATAATATCGGCCTGACAGATACGTGCGGTAAAACAAAACGACCCTCTCACGACCCCTCTCCATTGCCCCTTGTCCGCACCATAGCGCGCTCCTAGCGTGCCCGCATGACGACATGGCGACCCTCACCCCGCATCCGGTTCAAAGCTCTCGGCCTTCATTGGCGGGAGGGCAAATTGCTTGCCAGCGAAGTCCCGGATGATGACGGCAACATCACAGGCGTTCGTCCTCTTGGCGGGGCTGTAGAGTTCGGAGAG
>JABXHM010000100.1 GCA_013373625.1 Alteromonadaceae bacterium
GGCAGATTTACAGTCTGCTCCCGTTGACCGCTTGGGTACCCCTCCTGAGACACTGATGATTGGTGCCGACTGCCGGAATCGAACTGCCGACCTACTGATTACAAGTCAGTTGCTCTACCAACTGAGCTAAGTCGGCTCCTCATCAAGTGGGTGCGAATTCTAGAGTAATGATTTGCTCTATGCAATAGGCTTTTGCGAAAAATTTTCTTTTTTTTGTTTAACTGGTCAATTAACTACCAACTGCACAATTCGCTCAGATTTCTCTTCGCTTCAAGAAGCTTTTTCAGCATAGCGGGCTAGGCCGTCTATCACCAAATTCGCGGCGGTGAGACTATCACCCTCGCAAACACTTGTCAGCAGTTTTTTGTCTCCGCCGGTAAAAAATATGACATTTTCTTTAAATTGATTATTTAATATGCGTTTTGCTGACCAATAAATGCCCTGCAGGCTTGCCAGGCATCCCATCGCCACACATTTTTCGGTATCGTCACCCATATTAAGTTGGGCCGGAATATTCTGATCTTCGAATACGCGAGTGGTATTTTCGAGCAATGCTTTTTTCATTGTATGAAAACCTGGCGCTATCCAACCGCCTAAATGTTGACCATTCGCCACAAAATCTACCGTAATTGCCGTGCCGGCATCGATAACCGCATAAGGTTTACTGGTTAAATTTGCCGCACCCAACATGGCTAACCAGCGATCGACACCCATTTTGTGCGGATTGCTGTAACTATTTTTAATGCCGAATGCGTCTTTTTCAGTTTTTATACTGTGAAATTCTATGTTTTGTTGCTTGCATAACAGCGACAATGTTTCTTCTACCGCCGGTTTTCCAACATTTGCTATATAAAGGCTGTCTATTGGAGTTTGCTCAATATGGTCAATCAGGCGCGCCAGGTCGTCAACAACCTGAATATTATCTGATGCAGCGGTTAGCGCTCTGTATTTAATGCAGGTATTGCCGATATCAACTAAAAGTGTGCGTCTAATTGGCACGTAAACTTACCTCCCCGCCATGAAAGCGTGTAATACCATCGCTGGTTTCCAGCAACAATGCGCCGCTGGCATCTATGCCGCGATTAATGCCTTTTATTCGTTTCTCACCCGATTTGATCACTACAGTCCGATCCGCAAACCAGTCTAACTGCTTCCATTCTTCAGTGAAGGGCTCAAATCCACGCGCGGTAAATTCAGGTAACAGTGTCCATAGCTGATGGATGATATGTGCCGCAATCACATTACGATCAGATTCTGCGCCGGCAACCTGGCTAATATCAATATGCGGCTGGCCCACATCGTATTCATGTTGTGGCACTCTGACATTGAGGCCAATACCGATGATGCAATCCGCCGGGGCGCCAATCTGACCTTCCACTTCTATTAATACGCCAGCCAGCTTCTTGCCATACAGATACACATCGTTCGGCCACTTTAAACGTGCTTCATCGACTCCGCACTCTTGTAATGCCCGGCAAATAGCAATGCCTACTAATAAAGACAGGCCAGCCATGCTTTGATAACCATCGTTAAACCGCCAGTATAAAGAGAACGTTAAGCTTCCGCCTACCGGAGCCAGCCACTGGCGACCATGTCGGCCACGCCCTGCGGTTTGAATTTCGGCCAGTACAGTATCGCCGTTAGCACGGACCCGCTCGACGTTTTTCAGTTCGGTATTGGTCGACTCTATTACTTGTACAACCGTAATGTCTGCATTATTAGTGGTAGGGATCTGCGCTCGAATGCTTTCAGCATTTAATAGTGTAATGGCTCTGCTTAATTTATAGCCTTTACCTTTCACCTTATATACATCAAGCCCCCAGTCGATCATCTGATTAATATGCCCGGCAATGGCGGTTCTGGATAAATGCAGTGTTCTGGCGAGCGTTTCACCTGAATGAAACTCGCCGTCAGCCAGAGTGCATAGCAGTTGCTGGCGTACTTCACGCGCTTTCAATTTCATAATGCAATACGTCCTTGCTTACCAATTAAACGCACTTCCGGTGCAAGTGTAATTCCAAACTGATGTTTGACCGTGGCAATGATATGTTGTGCCAAAGCAACTACAGACTCCCCCGTGGCTTCATGTTGATTAACCAGTACCAGTGGTTGTCGTTGATAGCTGCATACGCCTCCCATACACAAGCCCTTGAGCCCTGCGTTATCGATAAGCCAGGCGGCAGGCACTTTTACAGACTCATCATTTACCCTGAATCCCGGTATATCCGGATAAGTTGCTTTTAGCTTATTATAGTCACCGGTAGCTATGGTTGGATTTTTAAAGAAGCTGCCAGCATTTCCCAATTGCTTAGGGTCTGGCAATTTTCGCTGTCGGATGGCGATAACCTGATGATAAATTTCGGTCGCGTCAGGATTGGGCATTGCAGCAAGCTCAGCATAACTGGCAATAGGCTCGACATTGTCGGGTAGCCAAAAGTGCACCCTTACGACCACCCAGTTACGCGCTTTGTCTCGCTTAAAGATACTGTCCCGGTAAGCAAATTCACATTCGTCTTTACCTAACCGAAAGTTTTCACCGTTACTCACATCGACAACCTCGACTGCGAGGATCCGCTCACCAACTTCCAAGCCGTATGCGCCAATATTCTGGATTGGCGCGGCACCCACCGAACCGGGAATAAGCGCCAGATTTTCCAGCCCGCCCCACCCTTGCTCAACCGTGTATTGCACCAGTGCATGCCAGTTTTCGCCGGCCCCAGCGGTAAGGTGAACACCTGTTTGCCCGTTAACAGTGCCTGCACTCGCGGTTACACCGGTAATTTTATTAACCAGAACCTGGCCCTCGAAGTCTTCGACGAATATGGTATTACTGCCCTCGCCCATGACATAGCAAGGTGATTGTTGTGGATACAGTTCGAGCAATTGCGCAACTGATGTAAATTCGTGAAGCGCTAGGCATTGGCTGGCAATACCAAAAGTGTGACGTTGTGATAAATCAGGCATGGCAACAGAGGTTGATCATAGAAGTTAGTTAGTATGCCTTAAAAGTGTGATGGCTGGCTACGGCATAGCATTAATTTGGGCGGTCCTTTACCCGTTATCTAATGGTAAATTCCAAAAGCTAATAAATAGGCAAGACACGTCGAAACTGCCTAAAGACGAGCGGTAAGTTCGTCTCAACGACGCCGCCCGCAGAGCTTTGTACATTATGGTAGCGTGGAATAGATAATGTTTTTTACATTATAAAAACAACTTTGAAATGGTTTTGCAACAGTTTGTAAAGCTGTCATACCATGCCTGATTACAAATCACCCAGAGCCAATGCTACAGGCTATTCCCCTTTATTAATGCAGGTATAATACGGCCTTAATTGTTCGTCGCCTAATAACAACACTACAGATGAACCTAGCCTTTTCATTGAACGACAGAATTCCAGCTAATTACTATGAATAATACATCACACAGTGTTTACGAAGATGTCTTTGCTTTGCTGTGCGCAGGCTTATTTGTTGCGTTTGGTATCTTCCTGTTTCAATCTCAGGAATTAATGGTAGGTGGCGCTGCGGGACTTGCTTTGCTTACGACGTATATAACACCGCTGGAATTTGGCTTATTGTTTTTTATTATAAACATGCCTTTTTATTATCTGGCCTGGCGTCACATCAGCAAGCGTTTTATGCTTAATACATTCATTTCGGTCACCACGGTGTCGCTGTTTTCCGAGTGGGTGCCACACTTTGTTGATATCTCGCGTATCGACCCTATCTTCGCCGCTGTATTTGGCGGCATCCTCATTGGCGTCGGTATGCTCATTATGTTTCGGCATAGCTCCAGCCTTGGTGGCCTGGGAATACTGGCTTATTATCTGCAAAATCGATTTGATATACGTGCGGGTACGTTTCAGTTAACCGTCGATACCTGTATTTTGAGTTTATCCTTTCTATATATAGAGGCTCATCTGGTGTTAATTTCTATTCTGGCGGCCTTTTGTCTGAATATGGTCATTTCATTAAACCACCGCCCGGAACGCTATACCTTGCCATCGGTAAAAAAGCCCGTCGCAGGTGATGACGTTGATCATCTGCACCCACAGAATGGTTAAGAGTTGCTACTCAGACTAAACAGGGCTGAGATTGTCTGGAAAAGTACACCGCGCCCCATTCCGGGCTATATTGGGCAGGCCTGATCCTCGCCTTTATTTCAGGATCAAGATAGGGTTGCCATAATGCGGCAAGACCGCCATTAAATACCAGGGGCATCGCTGTATCTGCGAGTGCCCGCTTTACTAAAGCGTTGAGGTAATCAGCCCCCTGTTGGATAAGTTGTTGTGCGCCATCATCTGCCTGGCTGGCCAGATGAAAAACCTGCGGAGCAAAGCGGGCAAACTCTCCCGGCGCAGCGCCATTTAACATATCAACCAACTGCGCAGATGTACTGCACCCGTAAAAGTCTTTAACCGCGCGCCACAATCCTTCTCCCGAGCCCAGCCCATCGGCGTGCAAAAGCGCCAGCCGGGCAGCTTGCTGCCCTAACCATGCACCGCTGGCCTGATCGCCAAGTTGAAAACCAAAACCACCAAACTGCGATACCTGACCATTTACCAACGAAGCAGCACATGACCCTGTACCTGTGATAAGCACTGCACCATTGTTGCCACCATGCGCACCTAGCAGAGCAGTATGTAAATCTGACGTGAAGGTAAAATCGGCGAACGGGTGCTGCCAGCGTTTAAGCAATGCAACGGAAGAGCCAAGATAGGCTCCTGCCAATCCAGCGCTTACCGATAGTTGCCCCTTGACGATATCAAAGGATAAGCCACTGTTGACGACGGCCTGTTCGACGGCACAGAGTATTTCCGTCAATGCCTGTTCTCCGTGTCTGGCGATATTCGCCGGACCACTTAAGCCCTGACCGAGAGGCTGACAATGCACATCAAATAGTACCGCATGACTCTTTGTGCCTCCGCCGTCAATACCCACCCAATAGCGTTGGTTGTCCTTTCGTTTATTCATAGCCTATCCTAGTACCACATCCAGCATCATCATCAACACAAAGCCTATAAGCAAACAAAACGTGGCAATATTTTGATTGCCGTTCTGGTGCGTTTCAGGAATGATTTCGTCAGAAATAATAAATAACATCGCGCCTGCGGAAAACGCCAAAGCCCATGGCATAAACGCCTCTGCGGTTGATATTGCCAGCGCCCCAATCAAACCACCAAGGGGCTCTACCAACCCGCTGCCAATGCCAATTAACGCCGCCCGCCACTGGGAAAAACCCACCGAGAGCAATGCAACGGAAACTGCCAGCCCTTCCGGGATATTTTGGATGCCTATACCAATAGCCAGCGTCACCCCATTGGCCACTTCCCCCCCGGCAAAGCCCACTCCAACCGCTAACCCTTCCGGAAAATTGTGTAGCGTTATCGCCAACACAAACAACCATATTCTGGCCATTTGGGTTTTGGTCGCTCCCTCTCGACCCGTCACGAAATGTTCGTGCGGCACCGACTGATGAATAAAAAATAGTAAAAAAGCGCCGGTTAATAATCCGGTCGAAGCAACCAGTGCACCGGCGACGTCACCGCCGTAATGTCCACTACCGTACTCAATAGCGGGAAGCAACAACGAAAAAAACGTGGCGGCAAGCATAATGCCGGCTGCCAGGCTTAATAACCCATCTTCAAGTCGGCGTGATAAACGCCTGATCATCAATACGCCCAGGCTGCCAGCGGCGGTTCCTAAGCTGGCGCAGCCACTTGCCAAAAAACCGGCCCAGACTATTTGCGACGTATCCATATGGGGTTCTCGTAATTATCGGATTAAGCTGTTACGTAATCCTTGGTACTCGCGGGGAGACACGACTGATCAATTCATAGCTAATGGTACCTGCCCAACTGGCCACTTCGTCCACCGGCAAATTAGCGCCCCACAGTTCAACATCGTCATGCAACGCGACATTATTAACGCCTGTTACATCGACGGTAATCATATCCATTGATACCCGGCCGGCCAGTGTTGCACGTTGTCCCCGAATGAACACTGGCGTGCCGCTCGGACAGTGTCGGGGATACCCGTCTGCATAACCAATTCCGACGGTAGCAATTGTACTGTCACGCGTGGCGACCCAGTCGCGACCGTAGCCAACTGTTTCGCCCTTGGCAACATTGTGCAGGGCGATAACCTGCGCTTTGAGTTGCATCGCAGGCAGCAGACCAAGTTCTTCGGCACTGACTTTATTGAGCGGACTGGCACCGTATAAGCCAATACCTAATCGACACCATCCCCCCTGACTTGAAGGCTGCGTAAGGGCCGCTGCAGAATTAGCCATACACATAGGCAACCCTAAGGTTTTGGCCAGGGCGATAAACTGGCAACGCTGGCGCTCATTAAATTTATCGTCTGGTTCATCTGCACAGGCAAAGTGTGACGCTAAGACACACTGCGGGTTGTTCAGCCATGGATAGTCATTCAACAGTGTGGCGATTTGCGTCGCGGCAAACCCTAATCGATGCATGCCGGTATCCACTTTTAACCAAACCTGCGGACGCTCATGTGCTGCCAGCGTATTCAGCCATTTTAGCTGAGCGTGGTTGTGAACCATTAAAATGAAGTTATGTTGGCCCGCCACAACACAATCTTCAGCGTCGTGTGGTCCCTCCAGAATAAGCAGCGGCTGTGATAGACCAGCGTAACGCAGCGCAATGGCTTCCTCACAAATGGCTACTGCAAAGCAATCGCATACAGCGTCAAGCGCCCGGGCAACCAGTACGGCACCATGCCCGTATGCATCGGCTTTAATTACCGCAATCGCTCCGGCGCCATTGGCGGGTTTTAGCTTGCGGTAGTTTGCGCGCAAAGCGTCAGTGTCGATAATAGCGCGGGTTGATCTGCTCAAGCGAACGACTCTTCAGGTTTAAAGTTAAATGCCACGGAACAGTTACCATACACGCTCAATGAAAATTAATAAATTCTTAATTTGAAATTCACGTAGAATAATATATTCTACTGGTACACCATCCTCGTCGAAACCGTCCCGATGTATGGTTAATGTTCTGCATGAAAGAGCATCATAACCCAGCTTTCACAGAGTGAGAAAGACAATACATGCTAGCCCAATACACACTGATTGACGTATTACTCTTTGCTTTTTACGGCTTACTACTGCTCGTGTCGGGATGGTATTTTAATCGCAGAGCCAGTAATACCAGCGACTACTTTCTTGGCGGACAGTCAATGCCAGTCTGGATGGTGGCAATGTCTGTACTGGCTACCTCACAATCTGCAGCAACGTTTTTAGGTGGCCCTGATCAGGGTTACCGTGGCAACTTGTCTTATCTGGCAACCAATCTAGGGGCGTTTATTGCTGCCTTTTTTGTTGCACGCTTTCTTATTCCACGTTTCTACAGCCTTAAAGTTTATACCGTTTATGAACTGCTTGAATCACGCTTTGGTGCCAGAGCTAAACGTCAGGCAGGTTTAATGTACTTGTTTGGCCGAGTGTTTGCCAGCGGGGCACGGTTATATATGGCGGCCTTAGCCGTCGCCATGATCCTCTACGGCAACATCGCCCCATCCAGTGTGATAACAGCAACCATTATTATAAGTGTGGTAGGGCTCATATACAGTATTTATGGCGGTATAAGAACGGTTATATACAGTGATGTTATGCAGGCCTTCACTTATATCGGCGCGGCGGTAGCCGTCATCGTTGCACTGCTACTTGCTATTCCGGCAGATATTCCAAGTATGCTGGATGCTTTGCAAAACCCAGGCGATGGTGGGTTATCTAAGCTCACTTTGTTTGACACACGCGTAGATTTTAGTCCGACGGGGGTATTCACGCTGGCGTCGGTATTTACCGGTTTCGTCCTTCTCAATATTGCCGCTTTTGGGCTTGATCAGGACATGACGCAACGGGTTCTCACGTGTAAAAGTGCCAAGGAAGGCGCACGTGCAATGTTATGGTCAGTGGTGATGGTGATTCCGGTGATGTTGCTATTTATTACCATCGGGTTATTACTGTATATTTACTATCAGCAGCCATCACTCATGGCGGCCAGAGCAGGTGCGCCAACCCCGGAGTTTGCCGGTGAAGCCGTCACTATATTCATGTATTACGTACTGACCGACTTACCCGCCGGATTAAAAGGCCTGGTAACCATAGGAATACTGGCCGCCGCGTTATCCACGCTGAATTCTGGTCTGAATTCTATGTCGAGTGTATTGATTCAGGACTTGTATCGCCCCTGGAAGTTAAAGCGAAATCAGCACGTGGATGAACAACACTTTGTGAATGCCGGACGCAGCGCCATGGCGGCAGTAGCACTGGCATTAGCCTCAATGGCCTGTTTATGCTATTACTGGCAACAGTACTCCGACACCCCCCTACTGCAGTTCGCACTGGGAGTAATGGTGTTTTCGTATAGTGGTCTACTTGGGGTTTACTTTGTTACACTCTTTACTCAGCGAGGCAGTCCTGCGTCTGTCACCGCTGCGTTGTTGTGTGGTTTTATTATCCCCTTACTGTTACAACCCTATGTAATGGGAATCTATTTACCTGAAACCTGGCAGTTTAGCCTGGGTTTTACCTGGCAACTCGTGATTGGAACACTGGTTGCGTCGCTGGTGTGTGCATCGGGCCAACAAGCCCATCACAACCCTGTATTAGAGGCGAAAGCAAAATGAAAGGAATGAAGCACTTAAAGTGGGTTTTGTCTAACCCTAGGGTTGGCATGTAATTATGCATAAAACAGATAAATACTCAGCAACACTGCTAGAGCAACTTAATAGAATCATCTCCGAAGGCCGCAATCCGGGTACAATGGATATTGACGTTCTGCCGACCATAGAGATACTCGAAAAGATCAACCAGGAAGATGCTGGTGTCGCGGATGCAGTGCGCAAAACCATTCCTCATATAGCTAAGGCTGTAGACGCTATTGTACCCCGATTACAACGAGGTGGACGCATTGTCTATATGGGAGCAGGCACCAGCGGTCGTCTGGGCATCCTCGACGCGGTTGAATGCAAACCCACTTTCAGCGTATCAGATAAAATGGTTATCGGTATCATCGCCGGTGGCGATCATGCGATCAAGCACGCTGTTGAAGGAGCAGAAGACGATACTGTTCAAGGCATTGAAGATCTGAAAGCCATTAACTTTTCTGCCAATGACGTATTAGTAGGCTTATCAGCCAGCGGCCGCACACCTTACGTTACCGCGGCTATGGAATATGCCAACGGTCTGTCAGCTGTATCAGTGGCCGTTACCTGTAACCCTGACTCACCAATGATGGCGTGTGCTGCCATAGGTATTTGTGCCATTGTAGGGGCTGAGTGTCTTACGGGTTCGACGCGTATGAAATCAGGTACTGCGCAAAAGCTAATCCTCAATATGATCAGCACGGCGAGCATGATTAGACTGGGTAAGACCTACGAAAACCTTATGGTCGATGTCAACGCCAGTAACCAAAAGCTTAAAGCGCGTGCTACCCGGATTGTGATGCAGGCGACAGACTGCACCGAGGCGGTTGCCGACCAGGCGCTCAAAGATGCTAATAACAGTGCAAAATTGGCTATTCTGATGATATTAACCGGACAAAAAGCCAGTGATGCAGAATCATTATTAGCCCAGCATGGTGGATTTTTGCGTCGCGCTGTTGACTCAGGCTCAAAGTAAAATAAGGCGTCAATATGATTAGCAGAGCGTGCCTGACCGTATGCATACTGTTTGTGACGGCCCTTCAGACAGCTGGGGCTGATGTGACCGTTGGTGCCGAACAACTGGCTCGCTATTTACCTGTATTAAAAGGTCAGAAAGTGGGATTAGTCGTTAATCAGACCAGTCGCGCTCATGGCCAACATCTGGTCGACTTTTTAATTAGCAATGATGTTGCTGTAAAAGCGGTGTATGCCCCGGAACACGGTTTTAGAGGTAAGCTCGGAGCCGGCGAAAAAGTCACTGATGGTAAGGATCCTCAAACCGGTCTGCCTATTCGTTCACTGTATGGTAAACATAAAAAACCCAGCCCGGATATGCTCGACGATATTGATATTCTGGTGTTTGATATACAGGATGTTGGCGCGCGTTTTTATACCTACATCAGTACCCTTCACTATGTAATGGAGGCCGCCGCTGAACAACAACTACCGTTGGTTGTGCTTGACCGTCCTAATCCGAACGGCCGTTTTGTTGACGGCCCGGTACGCGATCCCGAGTTTGCCTCTTTTGTTGGTTTGGATCCACTGCCCTTGTTGCACGGTATGACTGTGGCTGAACTTGCGTTGATGATTAAGGGTGAAGGCTGGATAAATGCCGCTGACACGCTGTCTCTAACGGTGGTCCCGGTCGCTGCGTATAACAGGGCCATGGATTACCCATTACCGGTCGCGCCCAGTCCTAATTTACCGAATCAACAGGCCGTTCGATTATACCCGTCGTTGTGTCTGTTTGAAGCAACGGTGGTAAGTATAGGGCGCGGAACCCGCTGGCCTTTTCAGGTTGTCGGCTTCAACGATTTACCCTTAGGTGAGTTTAGCTTTACCCCACGTTCTATGCCCGAAAGTGCCCCTTACCCTAAGCTCGAAGGCCAACAACTGCACGGTAGGTTATTGCAAGACAGTGACATAGAAGGGTTTGATATCACACTCTTGCACAATGTGTTTACGCAGTTTAAGCAAGCAGGCATAACCTTAATTGACCGTCCTGATTTCTTCGATCTACTCAGTGGTACAGACCGTCTTCGTCAACAGTTAGAAAGCGGTATGAGTGCCGACGACATTCGCGCAAGCTGGCAGGAAGATCTCAGAGCATTTAAAGCGCGCCGCCAGCCTTACTTAATTTATCCCTGATTATTCTGTGTGCTGGCACTACCACGGCGAAACTGTGACACGACTTCGTTGGTTTTTTCCAGCAACTTACGCCCAGGACGTGAGGCCTGTGTCAGCGCAATAAATAACATATCAATGATCAACTCCTGCGCTGTGCGCGCCAGAATTGACGACAACCGCGCCGAGGCTTCCTCAGCCACCGAATAGAGTTTCACATCGGCAGGTTCTGAGACGGGAGTGCTACCATACTTGGTAATAGAAATAACGCTGGCGTGATTGTCCTTTGCCTGATTTACCACATTGACAATTTCCCGTGTCGCCCCGGACTCGGAAATAGCAATTACCACATCGCCTTCATTGAACGTAGCCGCCAACGCTAACTGTATGTGACCATCGGCTTCCGCAATAGCCATCATCCCTAATTTCTGAAGTTTGAATGAAAAATCTTTGCTGACCAGCGCAGAGCCACCGACCCCACATATCATGATGCGTTTGGCATTTTTGATGATTTCTACGGCTTTTTCAAACTCAACTAATTCATTAAGACTGCGGGTTTCATTGAGCACACTGATCTTACTGCTGAGCAGTTTATCGGCCATTTGTTCAAAGCCATCATTGAGGGTAATTTTACCATGTAACTGGGTATTGGGTGTCTCACGGTTTAGCGCATCGATAACCGCCAGTTTAAACGCCGGATAACCTTTGTAACCTAATTTTTGGGCAAATTTTACTACGCTTGACTGACTGACTCCCACCACATTTGCCAGTTCCTGAGATGACAAATCGCGCACGGCATTGGGCGAATCGAGTGTAAAGGTGGCCAGCTTTGATTCACTGCTGGATAACGAATGTTTTATAGCTTTTATCTTGATAAAGGCAGACATAATTATTGGCTTCCTGATTGATTGCCTGCCTCCTTGCAAAGCGGCAAACTAAGTCTCTGTTACTAAATAAATACTATCATGAATTTTTTATTCAAATATAAACTAGTTGATAAGAATATCAAAATCTCTTTTAATAGATCCTTTTACGCTGTCGGCGTTTTCAAGTGTCGCTGTAAGGTTAACGTAAGCCATGAAATCTTCCCATCCAAATACCAACGTCCAGGCCGCTGAATCTCTTTGGCAAACTCACCGTTATGGGGAGCTGGATAAATCGCACTTACGTTTTAGCGACATTGACCCTATCATTAAGACCCTGGCCGAGCGGCCTGATATTACAATGACAACACTGGGACACAGTTGCGCCAGGCGGCCTATTTACCGATTAACCACTGGCCATGGCCCGATGGTCATTCTGACCTGGACACAGATGCATGGTGACGAGCCAACCGCTACTGCAGCCGTGCTCGACTGGCTGCGTATTTTGCCTGACCTGGCGGCTACGTCGCTGCCCAAAGACTGGCAATCATTGGTGACTATTCACGTTATTCCTATGCTCAATCCCGACGGCGCTGAGCGCTGCACCCGGGTCAATGAGCAAGGCATTGATATTAACCGGGATGCGCGTCAATTACAGACACCAGAGGGCAACATTTTATGGCAGCAAGTGAACGAACTGTCACCTGATGTAGCGTTTAATCTGCATGATCAAAACCCGTACTACACGGCAGGGCAATCGGCTTACCCTGCAACCATCGCTTTTCTGGCGCCCGCATTTCATCCCGACAAACACGTTGATGCGCCGCGCCTGCGCGCCAAACAATTAATTGCTTGTATGGCTGAAACACTCAGTCACTGGTTACCCTGTCATATAGGCCGTTACGATGATACTTATTCATTACGCTCTTTTGGTGACAATATTGCCGGTACTGGCGCCAGCACGATACTGATAGAGTCTGGAGCCCATCCCCAGGATCCGCACCGCCAGGTGGCCAGAAAAATGAATGTTATTGCAATGCACAGTGCCATCGATGCGTTGCTGTGTAACCGCTATCAGGAGAAGTCTTTAGCAGATTACTACCGTATCCCGGACAACGTTGAGGACGGATTGACCGATGTAAAATTCAGCCAGCTGCAGCAGACTTGCCATGATACAGCGTACACCTGTGATATCAGCGTTAATTTTAACGCCAGCGGTAATGCCAGTATCAGCCATATTGGCGACTTATCAACACAGTCAGCCTTTAAGAGCGTAGCTGCCTTTGACGCCATGGTATTACCGCTCAAGGCCAGGCATATCAGCGAACCACTCACGTTGACGAAAGACGCTTACCTTGAATTATTAAACGCCGGAATATGCTACTTTGTTGGCGATGCCAGCATGCTCAGCAATAAAAGTGGTATGCCGGTACTTTGTTTGGCTGAACCTTTTGACACCGACACGCTTTATCCCGGCGCGCCAGCCTATTGGATTATGCGTGATGCTGCTCAAACACAGTGGGCTGTACTAAACGGTGAGGTGATTGAATTGTGACGGTTAATTGCCGCTAGTTATCAGCGTGGCTAAAACCTGATTAAATTGCTCAACAAACGCGGCATTCACGTGCTCGCGTCCAAACATAAAATGCACATTGGTTTGATGAACAGGTATTGCTGACACTGCAAAATCATCGATGCCTAAGTCTTTCGCCGCGGCTGTCAACACATTGATGTCACCAACTACCACATCGACCCGATCCAACAAAAGCAGTTGCATGCGTCGCTGCGTACCTTCAGCGTGCACGATGTTATCGGCGTACTGCGTAAGCAACTGGTCACTAAGCCTTTCTCCAAACCAGCCACTTTTATTTAAGGCGACTAATTTTCCGTCCTGCAGCACCTCGGTGATAGTGGCAGAGCAAAATGCGTCATGGCGGGATTTTTTATAACCCAATACTATGGTTTCTTTGCGGTAAGGGATTGAGAAATAATTGTGGCTTAGCCTTTCAGTGGTTAGTGCAGCGCCAAGAACCACCCCAACCTTACCCTCTTCCAGCCTGATGGCCATGCGCTGCTCAGGTAAACTTTCATTGCGCAGAGTATAGCCCAGCGGCTGCAGCACTTGTTTAAGCAAAATAAGATCGATGCCTGCGGCCTTACCCTGTTTATCCGCATAGATATAAGGTTTCCAGTCTTTACTGAAGGCCAGGGTCAGCGTCTTCTCCGATGTTTGACCTGACACAAATGACGACACAATACTCATCGAGACGAGTAGTATAATTAGCTTCACTAAAATCCCTTAGCACAAAATCCAAATCTTAAATGTGATATTATAACCCTGATGCAAGCCCAACTAAACTCAAATTCGCCAAAATATCTTCTTGCTGTACATATACCTGATTGGCAGATAGCAAATGAAAGTAAAGATCAGCGCAACGCATAACGACGCAAGCTCCGGCCACTGTACAATTGCTTGCGTACCGTTATAAAACCACGTCTTTAGCGAGCTACCATTAACCTGAATCATTATCACTATTCTTGCCAGAACGCCGGATAACATATAAAACGCAATGCTATTGGTCCCTGCAACCAGTAAGGGATGTCCGTCTCGCAGCGAGCCTCGCTTTTTTTCATGCCATAAAAACAGTAACAAAATGATTGTGAGCAAACCGCTGGTAATCAGCACAAATGTTGGCGTCCACAGCGCTTTGTTGACCGGTACCCAGGTCGCGAGTGCATAACCCGCTACAATCGCCAGTACTGCTATTACAGCTAATTTTGCCGGCCGTTCCTGACGAAGCAGCAAATGCTGGCCTACCCATACCCCGCTAAGACACGATGCCACCGCTGGTATTGTCGATAGCAGGCCTTCTGGATCAAAAGCAAAGGGACTGGCATTACCGTAGTACAAGTGATCTGCACCCAAAAGATGATGATCAAGATAGGCTGCAAAGCTGTTGCCAAACGCCCACATGCCCTGATAATGCTGGCCACTTTCATCGCTATACGGAATAAACGCCATGACAGCCCAATAACCGGCAAGCAGAGCGAGCGCAGCAACGCCGGTTCGTTTCCCCTGTAATGCCAGAACAATGGCTACCGTTATCAGATACACCAAACCCAGACGCGGCAATACCCCTAAGTAACGCAAATTAAGCAGCCGGTCTTCCACCCAGTTAAATGCAGGATCGCTGTTAAACCAAAACAAATACAATCCCCATCCGAGTAAGACTAATATCAACGCCCGTTTTGCTGCCGTTGCTAATACAGCCAACCGTGTTCCAAGGCGCTCTGTCTCACGCGGTAAGTGAATAGCAATAGTGACGCCCATGATGAATATAAAGCCGGGGAAAATCATATCAGTAGGGGTTAGACCATGCCAGCTTGCATGCTTGAGCGGCGCAAAAATCGCGCCCCAGGAGCCTGGGTTATTGACCAACACCATGGCAAATATGGCTAATCCCCGAAAAGCGTCAAGCGCACGAATTCGTTGTTGCATTTTATTTCACCTATTCGATAGTGACCGGCGATTGTCCGGGCATTGGCGCAAGCCCCAATAACCCATCAGCAAGCGCATCAAAGACAGCACCATCAACCACGACATCAGCACTGTCAGGCGCAGAAGTAACCGTTACGTTATAACCAAATGTAGCAACGGCGGCATCAGCCAGGTCCCGGTAGTCACTAATAATGTAAGGCGCCCTTAATGCAACAAATACACTTTTCACATTCTCCGCCTTGGCCTGTTTAAACAAACGGCCAAGCCATTGTGATTGAGTGGCCTTGTCAGGCCGATTGCGCCATGTCGCCAGGTCAGCCATGCCGCCCATTTCCACCAGGCTATGCTGGGGCGTGATATCGCCTACAATTAGTGCACTGACACGGGTTAAATCAGGCAGTTTGGGTTGGCTGGTAATATCCGTCAATGCCACACAGTCTAGCTGCAAATCTGGCTGGCGGCGCAACAAGGCTGTCGACATAGCCTGACAACGTGCCTCGTCGGGCATCACCAGGCTCAGTGCGGACCCTTGTAGTGGAATGACACCGTGGTTGTACACCTCAGTTAAAGCCGCCGCTGCAAGCGCCTGTTCAGTTTGCTGGTTGTCGGCGTAAGGCAGGGTAGCGTACGCTTGCTCAATACGGGCATTTAGCGGTTGTGCAGTGTATTGGTCAATTTTGAAAGTGCGCTTGGCCGCCACAATGCGCTGGGCAGAGGCCGCCATTTCATCGCCGTCAAGTTCGCCGGAATCGATAGCATCAAGCCATTGCTGATAAAGCTGCCAGAATGCCGTGATGTTTTGCGGGTTACGGATAGCGTAAGGCATCAAAGCAATGTCAGCACCGGCATTGAATGTGCGTATCACAGCATCCCGATGATTAACATAGTGCGCAATGCCTGCCATATCCAGCGCGTCGGTCACAATGATGCCCTTATAGCCAAGTTTTTCACGCAATAACCCGGTAAGGATTTTGTGTGAAAGCGTAGCGGGTACCAGTGTCGATTCGCCATCTTTACCAATGAATTCACTATCATCAAGTGATGGATACTGAATATGTGCGGTCATGATCATCGCTGGTGCTTGCTGCTGGGCAATGGCATAACTAAAGGGTAATAAATCCACCTGCTCGATGGTGTTCATGTCATGTTCCACCCGGGGCAAACCTGTGTGGCTGTCAACATGAGTATCGCCATGGCCGGGAAAGTGTTTCAGTGCACTGAGAATATTCTCGCTCTGCAATGCCGCGACCGCCGCCGCACCAAGTTCGGCCACCAGTGGCGCCGACTCGCCATATGACCGTACATTAATGACCGGGTTCTCAGCATTGACATTGACATCAACAGTCGGGGCAAAATTCACATTAAAGCCTAGCTGGCCAATGCCCCTGGCAATTCCTTTATTAACCTTTGTGGCGAACTCAGTTTGATGCAACGGATACGTCGCACCTATTGCCATATTCCCAACAAAACGCGTTGCAATATTATCCGGTAAACGCGCAACCCGACCTCCTTCCTGATCAATAGCAATGAACAATGGTGGCAGACCTGCCTCTTTTGCGACCTGTTGTAACGCATAAGTGAGCTCAACAATTTGCCCGGTATTTTGCAGATTTTCGGCAAACAGGATAACGCCGCCAATCCTACCTTTGCGGATAATGTCGGCGATTTCCGGCAACAGCGTGATGACCGGCGTATTACACTTCTCTGCGGGGGTACCATCTGCGCAGTAGTAGCGTATATCCAACATTAACTTTTGACCCAGTATATCGTTGGCATGCTCTTTCGTTGAGCAGCCAGCAGCAACCAGGGCTGATAGACATAACAGCATCGCTCTAAGGCACATATGTTTCATAAGTCGTTCCATAACACAGAGAGGAAAGTGCTAGCTTAACCTAGTCCCAATTAAAAATAAATTATTCCTACTCATTATTGCTTTGCGCCATTACTACCACGTGGTTTGCCGACAAAGTATCTGGACATCCTTATAAATTAATGACCTTAGCGCTTTATAACTGTGGGTTATCTTGATTTACGCCAGACATCGTCAATTCACTCTCACTTAAAACAAATGGAATATTTTATTATTTACTTTCTAATGCAGTATGGTAATTTGACAGTATGCTACGTTTGTCAGTGGCTTGCGGCCCTTTACAGAACAAGCGCCTGTTTAACTGAGATTTCGAGGATACACCGTGACCATCCAAGGTTTTCGCTCTGCAATACTGTGGGCTTTTTGTACATTTTTGTTATTGAGTTGCAGTAGCAGCCGCCACGTTATCGACATGCCCTCCGCGAACTACGGCGAGCGCGTTAAGTCACTGGTGATCCACTATACCGCTATCGATTACGCCAAATCGGTGAATGCATTGGTAAACGAAGGGGGCCTGAGTGCCCACTATCTGGTTCCTGAGTCCAATGACCCCAGCGATCCTGATGGCCAACCAAGAATCATTCAGTTGGTTGATGAAACCAAACGAGCCTGGCACGCCGGTAAAAGCTACTGGCAAGGACGCACGGGCCTCAACGATCATTCTATAGGTATTGAAATTGTCAACGTGCCTGACTGTCAAAGGGATACGCAAATGGCCGCGTCCAGGGCCGAGCATGGTGATAACCGGTTGTGCTTTTTTCCTGATTACGATCCCGCGCAAATTGCTGTCGTCATTGAACTCGCCAAAGACATTATTGCCAGAAACCCAGACATCGACCCGACTTCAGTTGTCGGTCACTCCGACATCGCTTTTGAGCGCAAAAATGATCCAGGTCCCCGCTTCCCCTGGTTTGAACTCTATCAAGCGGGCATCGGTGCCTGGTATGACAACGACACAATGGCTGACTACTGGAAACTCTTCAACGAACAAACGCCCGATATTGGTCTGTTGCAGGCAGCGATGCATAGCTATGGCTACGGTTTGATTGAAACCGGTGTTGCTGACAGCTCAACACTCAATGCACTTGCCGCGTTTCAAATGCACTTTTTACCCTGGCATGTTACCGGTGAGCCTGACAGTAGAACCGCCGCCGCGGTTTTTGCCCTATTGCATAAGTACTTTCCGAGCCAGAAAGATCAGCTACTGGAACGCTACTACAATGAACGCAGTTTAAACACTGAGGCTGGTGATGGCGCCACTGCAACACTCCGTAAAGGCCAGGTAGACGCCTGGCTACCGGATGCTTCACCGTCAAAGCGTGAGTTTGTAAACGACCGCTTTGCCTTCAAAAGCTACACAGGCCGTGGAAAGTTATTGATTGAAGCGGACCAGCCCGCTCAAGCTACTGTAAGTGTTAATGGTCAAACACTGAATCTTGAAGACACTTTTAACGCCAGCCAACTTTACCGTTATTCACTGCACAAAAGAACTCACAATGGTATTAACACGCTGGCGGTTTCTGACATCTCCCCGCCGGATGCAAAGTTACACATACAAATACCTTACCCTGTATTAAGTGATAATACGGCGGCCTATAAGCATGCATTTACCGCGGTTGATACATTGATTAATCAGGACGTAGCAGAGGGCTTTCCTGGCGCAGTATTACTCGTGGTCAAAGACGGGGAAATTATTAAGCGTACCGCTTATGGTTACCAAAAGCGGTACGATGAAAATGAACAACCCATGGATTCGCCACAACCCATGCGGGCCGATACCTTGTTTGATCTGGCCTCAAACACGAAAATGTTTGCCACCACATTTGCGCTGATGCACCTGGTGGAAACCGGGCAACTCGATGTCAGCCAGCCGATCCAATATTACTTGCCCGAGTACCGCGGAGACGGCCGGGAGGCACGTCAGGTGAGTGATCTGCTGTCACATAAATCGGGCTACGCACCGAGCATTAGCTTTTACACCCCGGACAACAAGCTTGGCAAACGTTTTTATTCACAAAATAAGCAACGCACCAGCGAACTGCTGATTAGCCATGCGCCTTTTGTAACCGGCAATGGTTTAAAAGCAGCATACAGCGACACTAATTTTATGCTGCTGGGTTTGATTGTCGAACGCATTACCGGTATGTCACTGGACCGTTACACCGAAGAATACCTTTACCAGCCTTTAGGTTTAACCAATACGTTGTTTAACCCGTTATTAAAAGGCCATCATAAAGACGAATTTGCCGCTACCGAATTAAACGGCAATACCCGCGGTGGACGCGTAGATTTTCCTAATATTCGACAATATACGCTGCAAGGCGAAGTCCACGATGAAAAAGCTTACTATTCGATGCAGGGTGTATCTGGCCATGCAGGATTATTCTCTTCGGCCGATGAACTCGCAGTGTTAGCACAAACGCTGTTAAATGGCGGCGGTTACGGTGAAACCCATCTGTTCGACAGTAATATCATCAATGCCTTTATTAAACCCGACAATCGCTTTTGGCAGTATGGGCTGGGCTGGCGACGCGCTGCCAATGGCATTAATCGCTGGCATTTTGGTCCATACGCCAGTGATCAGGCTTATGGCCATACCGGCTGGACCGGCACGGCGACAGTTATCGACCCAGCATTGGATTTGGCCGTCATTCTCTTGACCAATTCACGTCATTCGCCCATTGTGGAAGAGCAAGAAAACAGGCCGCATTTTACCGGCAAACAGTTTGAAACCGGAAAGTATGGCAGTATTGTATCTCTCGTGTATGAAGCGGTACTTAACCGCAAACCAGCACAGTAGTAGAGTAAGTGCTGCAACTTTACAATAACAACAACAGGGTTCTACGCTATGGATTGGGTTTCCATTATTCCACCAGTCGTCGCCATTGTGATTGTCTTTTGGAAAAAAGAAGTCATTATGGCGTTATTAATGGCTGTACTCAGTGCTGAAGCACTGATCCTCTTAACTGTAACACCAGACAGTATTTTACTGGCTCCGATTACTTCCATTGAACGGGTTGTTGAAGTGGCTACCAGCGCGGGCAATACCCGTATATTGCTCTTTAGCGTGTTGGTTGGCGCATTACTGGCTTATATTCGCGATTCGGGCGGGGTCACGGCAACAGTCAACTGGTTAACGCAGCGTGGCGTGGCCAAAAATCGTCGCCAGGTCGGCGGCCTGACCATGCTGACCGGTATCGTGGTTTTTATCGAATCTAACCTGAGTGTATTAACAGCCGGTATTTTCGCCCGGGGTTTATTTGATAAATTTGGTATGAGCCGCGCAAGGCTGGCTTATCTGATTGACAGCACCAGTGCACCAATTTGTATTTTGATCCTACTTAACGGCTGGGGCGCGTTTGTCCTTGGCCTGCTGGATAACTACGAGCTCCCTGCATCGTCAGCGAGTATATTATGGGGCTCTGTATTGTTTAATTTTTACGCCATCATTGCACTCCTGATTGCCGGGTATACTGTTGTAACCGACAAAGTACATGGCCCTTTAGCGGAAGCCGAAAAAAGTCTGAATAGTAATCAACAGGAATTATCAGCGGCCCCTGCGAGTAGCCCTGTCTATATGGTTGTGCCCATTTTAGTGATGGTGTTGAGCATGGTAGGCTTTATGTTTTGGACCGGCGACGGCGTACTGTCGCAAGGCAGTGGCAGTAAATCGGTACTGTATGCCACGATTTTAGCGACGGCCGTGGCGTATCTGCTGTTGGTGCTCAGTAAACGCTTTACGCATCATCAGGCCGTCGATACCGGCTTCAGGGGCATGGGAGAATTGCTGCCTCTGGTAACCATTGTATTACTGTCACTAACACTGGGTAGTAGCTTAAAAGTACTTGGCACCGGTTTATTTGTTGCCGGTATCGTTGGTGAGTACTTACCTTTATTCATGATTGTACCCATGTTATTTATTGCCGGTGCAATTATGTCATTTACCACTGGCACCTCCTGGGGCACATTTGCCATTTTAATCCCTATTGGTGTGCCACTCATTCAGCAGTTGGGCTTGCCACCTTCTTTGGTTATTGCTGCCATACTGGGCGGCGGCGTGTTTGGTGATCACTGCTCACCCATTTCTGATACGACCGCCGTCTCATCCATCGCCTCCGGTTGCGATTTACTGGAACACGTGCGCACTCAAATGCCCTATGCGCTGGTGGGCGGTGGCTTAACTCTGGTCGCTTACGTGATCACTAGCTTAATTATGATTGGATAAGACTATGCGTATTATTGGTTTAAGTTGTTTTATCGTATTTTTATTCGGCTGCACAGCAGCTCCCTCTACGCAAACGGAATCTGAGTATGCTGTCGCCATGCCTGATGAGTTCGCGGCGCAGGTCGCACTTGATGTAATGGCAGAGGGAGGCAATGCTATAGATGCTGCCATTGCTGCACAGTTTACGCTTGCGGTGACATACCCCGAAGCTGGCAACATTGGTGGTGGTGGCTTTATGACCATCTATATGGACAACGCCACTGACTTTCTTGATTATCGGGAAATGGCACCTGCAACAGCCTCACGCGATATGTATCTGGATGACAACGGTGATGTGCACCCGACTGATTCGCTTTTTGGAGCAAAAGCTTCTGGCATACCCGGAACTGTTGCGGGTATGTGGCAGGCGCACCAAAAATATGCAAAATTACCTTGGGCGAGATTAGTACAACCAGCTCTGACACTGGCTGAAGAGGGTTTTCGCGTGCCGGAAAAACTCGCTGGCCGGGTAAGTCGATACATAAAGCGCCTTGAACAACGGGGCCGTGAAAGTAACTTTTCCGACTATTTTGGCAACGCAGCGACGCCTGGCGCATTGTTTAAACAACCCGAACTGGCAGCCACACTCACCCGCATTCGTGACCATGGTCTGGCAGGCTTTTACAGCGGTGAGACTGCCGATCATATAGTAGAGTTCATGCAGGCAAACGGCGGTTTAATCAGTCATGAGGATCTGAGCAACTATGTGGCTAAATGGCGCACGCCTATTACCTTCAATTGGCGCGGCTACGAGATAATCACCTCTCCGCCGCCAAGCTCTGGTGGCATTGCCGTGGCGCAGTGGTTGGGTATGGTCGATGCAGTCGTTAGCAACAATGGATTACCCCCCTATAATTCAGGCCACTATTTACATCTGGTAAGTGAAGCCGGTAAACGGGTATTTGCCGACCGTGCTGAGTACCTGGGCGACCCGGATTTTTTTACCGTACCACAAACCCAACTTGTCGACCCCGACTACATCGCTAAACGCGCCCAAGCTATTAACCTGAATGCGATATCACCCACAGGGGATGTTCAGCCGGGCTTGTACGAGAGCGAAGATACAACCCATTTTTCTATTGTCGATAAATGGGGCAATGCCGTCGCCAATACCACAACAATTAATCTCAGTTTTGGTGCGGGTGTCGTCGCCGAGGGCGCGGGCTTTTTGCTTAACGACGAAATGGACGACTTTAGTGCTAAACCGGGCGTGCCCAATTTCTTTGGGGCAGTAGGCGGTGAAGCCAACGCTATTGAGCCCTATAAACGTATGTTGTCTTCGATGACCCCAACCATCGTTCTGGACGATAATAAAATTAAGCTGGTGACTGGGTCGCCGGGTGGCACTACTATTATATCGTCAGTGACATTGTCGATTTTAAATACACTGCTATTCGATTTAAGTGCAGAAGAGGCCGTCAATAGTCCGCGCTTTCATCATCAGTTACTGCCGAAAGACACTATTCGCATGCATCCGGGTTTTACTGTTGCAACCAAACAGATGCTAACCGGGATGGGCTATACGCTTGATGAAAGACGGTTCGGTGATTTACATGTAATTTTACAGCAAGACGGCAAGCTTTCAGCTGCATCAGAGGCCAGTGGTCGAGGTAAAGCCGTGGTAGAAAAAGCACAGTAAATAATGCCTGGAGGCCTTAGCAATTGCGTTGCTAAAGGCCTTTATGCAGACATAAAGTCAGGTAAACCTGAGGGCCAGTTGCCTGACAATACTAAGACCGCTGCGACAAAGATAAGTAACCCAATCGCTGCACAAGTAAACCCGGTGTGGGTGTTCTCTGCGCGAAAAATAGCGCGCTCCCTGACTACCCGGCGTGGATAACGGCCCAGCGTCATTATTTTACACACCGGCCATCCCAGTACATAACATAAACGCCAGAAAAACACTTCGGCAATCAGATAACCAACACCTCTGACTACACCCTTGCCTGTCTCTGTTACTATGTCTTCTATCACGTTGATCCTGCCGTTTAGTTATTATTATTGTTACTTGAGACCTGTGATCAGCTACACAGGTTCCGCTCAGTGGCTAATTGGTTGTATCTGGTAATAGTGAAGAAGCTGTTTTTTAACATATTACAAATTAATTTTATTAACAATAGCTTACGCTAATGGCTAACATTCAGTCGACAGCAAAAAGCTGGTTTATGTCAGCAAACGCTTTAAACTCTAACGCATTGCCCGCGGGGTCCATAAAAAACATGGTGGCCTGCTCACCAGGCTCGCCTTTAAATCTGACATAGGGCTTGATAACAAACTCAACGCCGGCTGATTCAAGCTTACCAGCCAAAACCTGCCAATCGTCCATAGTAAGTACAACACCAAAATGCGGCACTGGCACGCCGTGACCGTCTACCGCGTTATACTCGGGTTTTGAAGGCATTGTCTTAACCAAATGGGTCACTAGTTGGTGGCCTTTAAAGTCCCAGTCAATCCAATGCGTATCGCTGCGTCCCTGGGAGCACCCTAACAGCTCGCCATAAAATAAGCGGGCTTTAACGAGATCATCTACTGGAATTGCTAAATGAAAGGGTTGGGGCATAAAGGACGTACTCCAGTGACGTTAGTAATTATCAATCAAAGCAGCTTTTTGAGTAAAAAGCGCTTTTTCGCGCTGGACGGGGCATAACGCAACGCTACATCAAACCAAAAGCTGCGTTTCATCACACTTTTATGATGGCTGAAAGTATTGAAGCCAAAATGTCCATGGTAGCGCCCCATACCACTGCGGCCTACGCCACCGAAAGGCAGTGCGGGATTTGCCATAAACATCATTGTATCATTAATGCATATGCTACCTGCGCTTATTTCTTCAACCATTTTTTGCTGCATGGCTGGTTTCTCGCTGAACAAATAAGCTGCCAGTGGTTTAGCCCGTCGTTTAATAAAATCCAGGGCTTCGGATATACTGCTGACTTCAATCACAGGTAATACCGGGCCAAAAATTTCTTCCTGCATAACCGGACTTTCTATATCCGGATTAAGAATAACGGTGGGCACCATTGTTAGCGAGCCGGGTTCACTTTCACCACCAATAATCACATCTTGTCCGTGCAGATACCCCTGTAACCTTTCAAGGTGACGGGCATTAATAATCTGGCCGTAGTCGCCACTGGTAGCGGGCTGCGCGCCAAACTGACGATGTATTTCATATTCCAGTCTGGCAATAAAACTACTGGTGCAACTGCGCTCCACCAGCACATAGTCCGGGGCGATACAGGTTTGTCCTGCGTTCGTCCACTTGCCCCACACGATTCGCCGGGCAGTGGTTGCCATATCAGTGTCAGCGTCAACCACACAGGGACTTTTACCGCCTAACTCCAGCGTCACTGGTGTCAGGTTTTTTGCTGCGGCTTGCATCACAATTTTACCCACCGTTTCTCCACCGGTATAAAAAATATGATCAAAAGGCAGTGTCAGCAATTCTGTGGCAACGTCTTTATTCCCTTCGATGACTTTGACCGCATCACCATCTAAGTACTTTGGTATCAAACTGGTCATGACGGCGGCACTCGCGGGAGCCAGTTCTGATGGCTTTAATATCGCGCAATTACCCGCTGCCAATGCGGCGATGTAAGGCGCCAACGTCAGTTGGAGCGGATAATTCCAGGCACCAATAATTAATACTGTACCCAACGGTTCTGGCTGAATAAAGCTGCGTCCCGGCTGGGCAACAATGGGAGTACTGACTTTCTCGGCCTTCATCCATTTACGCAAGTGCTTTTTAGTATGACGGATATCACTGAGCAGAAAACCTATTTCAGTGGTATAGGCTTCACTTGCGCTTTTACCCAGGTCTTTTTGGAGCGCAGCAAGTAATGCTGACTCGTTCTCGGTTAGCAAGCGCTGCAGAGCGTCCAGTTGTGCTTTACGCCACTCGTAGGTACGCGTTTTACCCAAACCAAACGACTGTTGTAAGCGTTCGAATATTCCTTCAATTATGTTTGAGTTGATGCTCACCGTTAAGTGCTCCTGCGCGTTTGAACACTTCATAGTAGCATTATCGCAACGCAATAAAAAAGATGACTATGGCGTTAAATCGGCCACAAAAAAGCCCCGTCAAACGGGGCTTTTACGATATCAGTGCTGCCGGTTTCTAATCAGGCATCATAAGGATGGCGCATTACAATGGTTTCATTGCGATCCGGGCCTGTCGATATAATATCAACCGGCACACCGGTAATGGCTTCTAATCGTGCAATATAGTTTTTGGCCGGTTGCGGCAACTTATCATATTCAGTCACGCCGAAGGTATTGTCATGCCAGCCTGGCATTTCTTCATACACTGGTGTCACCAAATCATAGCCGTCTGCCGCCATCGGAGGTACGTCTTTAACGTTACCCTCTTTGTCTTTGTATCCAACACAAATCTGCAGCGTATCCAAACCATCCAGCACGTCCAGTTTGGTTAAACAAAAACCGGTAATTGAGTTAATTTGTACTGCGCGCTTCATAGCAACCGCGTCGAACCAGCCAGTACGGCGTTTACGACCAGTCGTGGCGCCAAACTCATGGCCTTTTACGCCCAGGTGCTGACCGACATCATCGTCTAATTCAGTAGGGAAAGGTCCTGAGCCAACACGTGTTGTGTAAGCTTTAACAATGCCCAATACGTAGTCGAGGTTTAGCGGTCCAAACCCCGCACCGGTTGCAACACCACCCACTGTAGTATTTGAAGACGTAACATACGGATAAGTACCATGGTCGATATCCAGCAGTGTGCCCTGAGCCCCTTCAAACATAATCGGCAGTCCGGCTTTCTGTGCCTTATCGAGCTCGTCTGTCACATCGACAACCATCGCACGTAAAATATCAGCGATCGCCAGCGCATCAGCCAGGGTTTTATCATAATCGACCGCTTTTTCGCCATAATACTGAGTCAGTGTGAAGTTATGCACATCCAGCACTTCTTTCAGCTTAGCAGCGAAATCTTCGGCGTTAAACAAGTCACCTACCCGCAGACCACGGCGCGCGACCTTGTCTTCATAGGCCGGACCGATACCGCGACCGGTAGTGCCGATAGCTTTGGTGCCTCGTGCTTTTTCGCGTGCGACATCCAGTGCCACGTGGTATGGCAGGATCAGCGGGCAAGCTTCACTGATTTTCAAGCGCTCACGCACTGGTACACCACGCTCTTCAAGCATTGCCACTTCGGTCATCAATGCTTCCGGGCTCAGCACCACGCCGTTACCGATAATACAGGTCACGTTGTCACGCAGAATACCAGAGGGAATTAAGTGCAGAACGGTTTTTTCGCCGTCGATTACCAGTGTGTGACCAGCATTGTGTCCGCCCTGATAGCGCACAACATACTTTGCCCGGTCAGTAAGCAGATCTACTACTTTACCTTTACCTTCGTCACCCCATTGGGTGCCAAGGACCACAATATTTTTAGCCATGAGTCGAGTATGTTAAAAAATTAGGCGTGGATTCTATCAAAAATCCCCATACCGGATCATCTGTTTTATGCACAAATATTCAGCTGAGGGCAGATTATTGCCTATTTGCAGGCTTACGCCACAGTAAAATACAAACAAATTGCGCCGACAATCACCAGAGAACCACCAATTTGCCGTAACTGATTGGGGTTCGCCTCGGCCAGTTGCTTTACATACCGTTGCCAACGATTAGGCACGAGCAAAGGACCGGCTCCTTCGATAATAAGAACTAATGCAAATGAAACCCACAGCCAGTCAGGCATAGTATTCTCTATGGTTAGCGCAGACGCCCTGTCGAAAAAACAACAGGGACATTCCCTTTAATACATCAGGCTGTATAGCTTACGGCGGTAAATCGATTTGAGCGAATCACCATCAGGTAGCGCATTAATAACATCGAGCATAAACTTCTTGGCGTCGCCAAAGGCGAAGTCCTTAAGCAATACGCCGTACAATAACTCCAGCGCTTCTTCTGAGCGTTGTACCTGATACAACGCTACTGCGAGGTCTACTTTTACCTGTAGATCATCAGGATTCGCTTCAGCTTGTTCCTGTAACGATCGAATTTCAGGCGTATCAGCGGCTTGTTCCGCCAATTCAACTTTGCCTTGTAATGCCTGATAACGGTGATCCTGGTCAACCATCTTTATTTCTTCAAGCAAGGTCTTTGCTACCTCAACAGCGCCAGTTTCAATCAGACAATCGATGTACATGTACTTAGCATCAATATTATCGCTATTTAGCTCATAGGCTTGCTTAGCGAGCGGAAATGCGCCTGTATAGTCACCACCAGCCACCAGCTCAGCAGCTTTAGCTAAATACTCATCTTCCGGTTTGGGTAAATATTTACCCAGCATAGCGCGAATTTCTGCTTCGGGTTGTACCCCGGCAAAACCGTCTATGGGTTGTGCGTCTTTGACGATCATCACTGTTGGCAGGTTGCGAATGCCAAACTGTGCGGCAACTTCCTGTTGTTTTTCGCAGTCTACCCGGGCCAACAGCAAGGTATCGGGATAGTCCCGGGCAATCTTTTCCAGGAGCGGCAGTAAGTCTTTACATGGCTCACACCACTGCGCCCAAAAGTCGATAAGTACGAGTTTTTCTTTGGATACTTCTAAAATAACCTGTTGGAAATTCTCAACGGTTAAATCTACGATGTTATTTGACATCAGTTCCTGCATGGTTATTCGCCTGTCATAATTCGTTTTTAAGCCATTTCTCTGGCATATATGGGCTCATTGTACTTAATTACAAGAGACAGGCTACACTATCTACTGCACACAAACGTACGATGTATTCATTATGACAAAAGAACAGCACTTTGCCTCATTCAGTGAGTTTTACCCCTACTATCTTGCTGAGCACCAACATCCTGTGTGCCGGCGATTACATTTCATCGGCTCTGCGTTGGTAATCAGCTTACTGTTATTGTGTTTGGTGACACAAACGTGGATGCTGTTGTGGTTGGTGCCGCTGGCAGGTTATGGTTTTGCCTGGCTAGGTCACTTTAAGTTTGAACACAATAAACCTGCAACCTTTCGCTACCCATTGTATAGCCTGATGGGCGACTGGGTAATGTTCAAGGATATATTACAGGGCAAAATAAGTTTATCGACGACAGATTCCAAGGATCAACAATAATGAAAAAATGTCCAATTAAAGCGCTGTTTGCCAGCGCGATGCTCATGACGTCATTGACGGGAAACGGTGCCGAAGGTCCGGTCACGACATTCGATTATCAGCATATATTTGAACTCGAATATGCGTCATCACCATTGTTCTCGCCTGATGGAAAACAGATTATTTACGAACGCCGCAGCAACGACATTATGAATGACCGTATGCACTCAAGCTTGTGGTATATTGATGTGAAAACCGGTTCGCATCGCCCACTCATTGCTGAACATGCTAATGTGCGCAGCCCGGTGTTATCGCCGGATGGTAATAAGCTGGCTTATCTTTCGGACCGCAGCGGTTCGCAGCAATTGTATGTGCGGTACTTAGATAGTGGCGAAGACGCTTTACTGACCAACACCAGTTACTCACCGGGCAACGTAACATGGTCGCCAGACAGTAAAACACTGGCATTCACCCTGTTTACGCCAGCCCCCAATAAACCACTGTTTACCGGTATGCCGGGTAAACCAGACAATGCTCAGTGGGCTGAACCGGGTAATTTTATTGAGGATATTAACTATCGTGCAGATGGCGCCGGTTATGTTCCCGGAGGCTTTGCGCAAATTTATGTATTGCCACTTGATGGAGGTACGCCGCGCCAGCTTACCTTTAGTGATTATCCCGTCAATGGCGATCTGCAATGGTCCCAGGACGGAAAAAGTCTGTTATTTTCGACTAATCCTGATACTAACTATGCCATGGACGTGATGACCAGCGATATCTATAAGCTAACGGTTAGCAATGGCGAGCTGTCTCAGGTTACCAGTATAGAAGGACCAGAAAGTAATCCTAAACTCAGCCCCAATGGCAAATACCTGGCATTCAGTCATGTTAACGACCGCAAACTGAGTTTTCAAAGTAGCGACGTGTGGATTATGCGATTGGATAACGGCAAACTGACCAATCTGACTGAATCCCTGGATCGTTCTGTCGGTCAGTTCGAATGGGCCCATGACAGTGACGCACTGTATGTTGGTTACGATGACGCAGGGCAAACCAGAGTCTCACGCATTGAACTCGACGGTGACCTTGACGCGCTCAGTATTACCCTGGGCGGCCAGTCCATAGGTCGCCCATATACGTCTGGCGAGTTTGCACTGGCGAGTAACGATTTACTGACATTTACCTCTACTGACGGTACGTCACCCGCTGATCTGTTTTTGCTCGATAAACGCGGTAAGGTTAAGCAATTAACTCAGCTCAACAACGACGTACTTGGCCACCTTAGCCTGTCAGCTATTGAACCATTAACCGTGACGTCTTCAGTCGATGAACGCCCAATCCAGGCCTGGATGCTCACCCCACCCGACTTTGATGCCAGCAAAAAATACCCGCTGATCTTAGAGATCCACGGTGGACCTCACGCCGCCTACGGCCCTAATTTTAGTGCCGAAATACAGCTAATGGCTGCAAAAGGTTATGTGGTTGTATGGTCTAACCCCCGCGGCAGTACGTCTTATGGAGAGGACTTTGCGAATCTTATCCATCACAATTACCCCTCTCAGGACTATAACGACCTTATGGATGTCGTGGACGGCGTCATAGCAAAAGGATATGTCGACAGTAATAATTTGTTCATTACCGGTGGCTCAGGCGGTGGTGTCTTAACGGCCTGGTCAATTGGTAAAACCGACCGATTTGCCGCAGCCGTCGTGGCTAAGCCGGTGATTAACTGGATGAGCTTTGCCTTAACCGCTGACGCTTATCCCTATTTCAGCCAGTACTGGATGCCCGCAATGCCCTGGGAAATCCCTGATCATTTATGGCAGCATTCACCACTTTCGCTGGTAGGGAATGTCACTACGCCGACCATGCTATTGACTGGCGAAGCAGATTACAGAACCCCCATCAGCGAGTCAGAGCAATATTATCAGGCCCTTAAATTACAGGGAGTTGATGCGGCGATGCTGCGGTTGCCCGGCGCCTCGCATGGTATCGCTGGCAAACCTTCGCGATTAGCGCAAAAAGTTGGCAACATACTGGCCTGGTTCGAGCGCTACAAAACTACTCCTGCCCCTCAGTAATTGCATCATCGCTAATCAAAAAAGGCGGCCAGTGGCCGCCTTTGCAGTTTATTAGCATCAAAGCTTTTACTTTGACGCTGGTAACAGTTGTAACAATTTACCGTTGCCTTCGTCGGTTAACACGTAAATCATGCCATTAGGACCGACTTCAACATCCCGAATCCGCTCTGCGCGGTCACGTAGATATTCAGTCTGAGTGACAGCTTCACCGGCCTCGTTAAAGGATATACGACGTAAATGGCGGAACTTTAGCGCACCGACCAGTAGATCGCCTTGCCAGTCCTTAAAAACGTTGCCGTCGTAGAATGCCATGCCGCTGGGCGCAATAGAGGGGTCCCAGTACAGTACCGGTTGTTCCATGCCTTCCTGCGCTGTTTTGTCAGAGATAATATCGCCGTCGTAATCGATACCATAGGTGATCTTCGGCCAACCATAATTGTTACCGGCGTTAATCAGGTTAACCTCGTCGCCGCCTTTCGGGCCGTGTTCCATTGCCCACAGTTCACCGGTCTGAGGATGAACTGTTAAGCCCTGAATATTGCGGTGTCCATAGCTAAACACTTCCGGCGCATCGCCATCAATAAAAGGGTTATCTGGCAGTGGCTCACCATTGCGCGTAATACGTACTATCTTTCCGAAGTGATTATCGGTATTTTGCGCTTCATCCATGTATTTATAGCGGTCGCCCATGGCAACATAGAGGTTTTCCGCAGCGTCAAAACTCAGCCGACAACCAAAATGAAAGCCGTTATCTACTACTGAATCTGCAATAAAAATATCTTTCACGCTGGTCAGAGCATTACTTGCCAGCGTTGCCCGCGCGACGCTGGAACTGCTGCCATCATCACCGGGCCTTGAGTAACAAAAGTACACCTGTTGATTGGTCGCAAAATCAGGATCAACAACGATATCCAGTAATCCGCCCTGACCATCAGTGGCGACAGTTGGCACGCCCGCCAAAGGGGCGCTGAGGCCTGTTGCAAAATTGTAGCGCCGGATCTGGCCACTTCGTTCTGTTATCAGGAGATCGCCGGCTGGTAGAAATGTCATTCCCCATGGGTGATCAAGTCCGCTGGCTAACTCGTTTACGGTTACATCGGTTGTTGCCTGGCTACTAAACGCAACAGCACCGGCAATGGCCAGTGCTGTCAGCTTAGCAACCTGAATGAATGGTCGCTTCATAGTCGTCTCTTTTTGTTATGGTTAACGCCTGCTTATACCCGGTGCTCTAAATACAGGGATAACGTTTTGCAGGCTGTATCCCGATTTTTCCAGTTACTGGAGCATGGCTCGGAGCATCCAAGCGGTCTTTTCATGTACGCGCATTCTGTCGGATACCAGCGCCGCAGTTGACTCATCGTCAGCGCCCTGTGCCACACTAAGTACCGCCCGACAGGTTTTTACCACTTGCTCGTGGCCATGAGTCAGTAAGCTTACCATCTCTGACGCTTCCGGCACCCCTTCAACCTCTTCTATTGCGCTGAGTTCAGCGAACCCTTTATAAGTGCCTGGCGCAGCAACACCAAGAGTACGTATACGTTCGGCAATTTCATCTACGGCGGTAGCCAGTTCGGTGTAATGTTCTTCGAACATTAGATGTAGCTCACGAAACTGTGGTCCGGTGACGTTCCAGTGAAAATTATGTGTTTGCAAATATAAAGTGTAAGAGTCTGCCAACACTTTTTTAAGTCCGTCAGCAATCGCTTCACGATCTGCTTCGGCAATACCGATATCAATTATGCTCATAATAACTCCTTGGCTTACAACCTCTGCTGGTAATTTATAGCAGTAAATTACAAAATTAGATTAGTTTATCCGCCATCTGTTCTTTAATGATGCTGATGCGCACTTCCTTTCGCTGCTTCTCCTACTGTTACCATTACTGTTGTATCAGCCTGGTTATCAAAGTGCAGTGTGAGACTAAACGAGTTGCCCTCTTCAAGAGGATTAACTAACCCCATCAACATTATATGGTAGCCTCCCGGCTTGAATTCAACCATTGCGTCCGGCGTGATATCGATACCATCTGTTACTTGTCGCATCTTCATCATGTCACCGTCCATGACAGTTGTATGAATTTGCGCTTGTGAGGCAACGTCAGAAGAAACGCTAACGCCCTCGAGAACTGTCGGCGAATCGCCATGGTTCATTACTGTTAAATACACCGCCGCAGTCGTTGCCAGGGCAAACGTAGCCCGCGCATTGGCGTTATGCACCATTATTGATTCCATAGCCACGGAAGCGGGTGTTGCCAGGAGCATATTGGCGGCCAGCAGGACGGTTATTACTACCGATTTAACACTCATTGTCACTCCATTGTATTTGTTTATTGATCACGTTACTGTAACGCAATTGCGCTATTGCTCAACCCTAAATAGTGCGTTTATTGTTTGCGGATATCACTGACTTTGGTAACCAATCGTCACCAGTGATGATAGCGCCACTCAGCAACGCTGCCAAAAACAAAAAGCCCCGCACAATAGCGAGGCCTTATTTATCAGCACAATCAATGTTATAAAGCGTCTTATAATGCGCTGGTTAAGCGCTTGCTCTCATCCAGCAAACAAGGAAAATGAGCTGTCGACAGGTAATCACTCAAACGTTGCAGCTTGCTACCCAACTCTTGATAGCCCGGAGCCGTCACATTGATGTGTCCCATTTTGCGCTTTTGCCTGACCGTTTTACCGTACCAGTTTAAATGCACGCCGGGAATACCCAGCAACGCCATCTGATGATCATCACAACCGATGATATTGACCATAGCGCTCACAGCGGCATCACCGCCGATGTTTGCCGTGGTGCCCAGAGGCAACCCCAGAACAGCGCGCAGATGATTCTCAAATTGACTGGTGTCAGCCCCGACTTGTGTCCAGTGACCCGAATTATGAACGCGGGGAGCGAGTTCATTGACCAGCAATGCGTCACCACATTGAAACAGCTCAACGGCCAGCACACCGACATAATCCATACCATTAACTAAGGTGGTAAATATTTGCTGTGCCTGACGAATAAGAGCGTCATCACAAGCGGTTGCTGGTGCAACAGAAACCTGCAATTGTCCCTGATGATGTAAGTTTTCGGCCAATGGGTAAACCACCACCTCTCCATTGCGGCTGCGGGCGCCAATGAGCGATAACTCGCGGTCAAAGCTGAGCATTTTTTCCACTACCAAAGGCACCTTTTCAAGGTCTAACCCGGCAAGCTCTTGCTGCAACTGAGGTAATTCGTCTGCTTTACTTAAACGCCACTGACCGTAACCGTCGTAACCATCACGGCTGGCTTTAATGATTAAGCGCTCACCGAGTTTCTCAACACACTCTGTCAGTTGCTTAACATCAGTGACAATTTGATAAGGACAATTAGGAATATTTAGTTGGCTCAGCAACGCTTTTTCGCGCACCCGATCGGCACCAACCAAAATTGAGGCCATACCCGGGAACAATTTCCCTGACGCTTCAGCCTGTTCAAGTAAATGTTCAGGTACGTGTTCAAATTCAACGGTTAACGCATCGGCTGAGTCAACAGCCTGGGTAAGTGTACATGCCAACTTTGCCTTACTGACCGGATGAACCACACTATTGTCGGTGACATCAACTGCCTGCACGTCAATACCCAGTGCCGCACCATCCAGGTACATCATTTGCGCCAGTTGACCAGCCCCATACACCAGAACCTGCATGTTTATAACTCCAGCTTACCATTTGCTAATACGGTTTCCGTCTGACTTTCACGAAACGCGATAATCGCTTTGCGTACATCAGGCTCCTGCAAGGCAACCACTTGCGCTGCCAACAGACCGGCATTTGCGGCACCCGCGTCACCAATTGCTAGCGTACCGACGGCCACCCCTTTTGGCATTTGCACAATCGACAACAGAGAATCCAGACCATTAAGGGCTTTAGACTTAACCGGGCACCCAAAGACCGGCAAATGTGTATGGGCAGCGATCATGCCTGGCAAATGTGCCGCGCCACCAGCTCCGGCAATAATAGCACTAAAGCCATTTTCTTCAGCCTGCTCGGCAAACTCTACCAGTAGATTTGGCGTGCGGTGCGCGGAGACAACCTGCGCCTCAAATTCAACACCAAACTGTTTAAGCATTATTGCCGCGTTTTGCATTGTTGGCCAATCAGAGGTTGACCCCATTACTATTGCGATTTTCGCCATTATTCAGCCCTCACAGACTTTGCGTTCAACAATCAACGGGTCGAATTATACCGACCAGTGTTTGAAAAGCGGCCGATATTAGCCTATTTTGGCGCGTTTGCCCATAGCTCGCTAGTGGATAACGACGGATTTATGGCTGTACAAATGCTGTACAACTGTTTTTTCAGGTTGCTGAAAGACATATATTAATTATAGATAGAAATAAATGAGGTTTTAGTTTATTTTGATGAAAACTTACTGATGAACGGGTTTATGAATATGTTAACTTTCAGACTACTTGAAGTATTTCAACAGGTGGTCGATTGCGGTTCAGTGACCGCAGCATCAAACGCCTTGCAGTTGTCTCAACCTACCGTTTCGTTGCAGTTGAAAAAAATTAACAGTATTGTCGGCATGCCATTAATTGAGCATTTCCAGGGCAATCAACAGTTAACCGAGGCAGGTGTAGCCGTGTATCGCTGTGCCCAGGAAATTTTGAGCTCCCAGGAAAAACTTGAAAGCCAGATTAGCGCATTACGTGGTGTTGAGATCGGTTCGTTGAAACTTGCCGTGGTCACCACAGCGAAGTATATTATTCCTCCGCTGTTGAGTCCGTTTTGCAAAGACCACCCTAATATAGATGTACGCTTTACTGTGGGCAACCGCGCGCAAATAGCGGAGAGGCTTATGCAAAACCGCGATGATTTGTATATTTTCACCTATCCGCCGCAGGATGAAGAACTCTTATGTGAACCGTTTTTGGCCAATCCTCTCGTGGTGATAGCACCGCCGGACTATGATGGGCCGGATAACTGTGCGTTAAGCGAACTAACAGATCAAAAGTTTTTGTTACGCGAAGATGGCAGCGGTACGCGTCGAACACTTGATGAATACTGTGATAAACGTGAGATAACCTTTACCAACACGATGATCATTGAAAGTAATGAGGCGATTCGTTTAGCTGTATCAGCCGGGTTGGGATTAGCGGTGTTATCACAGCATACGCTGGCGCAGTCTACCGCCGGAAAGGTAAAAATTCTGAACATCACCGATTTCCCCATCGAAAGTACCTGGCAGGTGGTCACTAACAAACGCCGACCGATTAGTCTTGCGGCTCAGGCTTTTCGCCATTCTTTGCTCGAAAACCCACATATTTAGCGATTGTTTGATACAGTTTGTTTCGGCGCGCGGGTTTACTCAGATAGTCAGTCATGCCAGCATCTAAACAGGCTTGCCGGTCATCCTCAAAGGCGTTGGCAGTTAACGCTATAACAGGAATGGCCGATTTCTCTGACGCAAGCTTGCGTATTTCCCGTGTGGCTGCAAATCCATCCATCACCGGCATCTGGCAGTCCATTAAGATCACATCGAAGTCTACTTTCTGCACAATATCCAGGGCTTGGAGACCGTTATGAGCTCGTATACAACCGGCACCGCCATCCTTCATCATATCCAAAATTATTTCAGCATTAATGTCGTTGTCTTCAACCAGTAATACTTTTAAGCCGGGCGGCAGTTGTACTTTATTCTCACTGCTATTTTCTTCCGTTTGCGTCGTCACAGGAAGCGGTAAGCAAATAATAAACTCAGTACCGACATCTTTTTCGCTATGTAACGAGATACTGCCATTCATTAGTTCAACAAGTTTACTGGTAATTGAGAGGCCTAAGCCGGTGCCATTAAACTGCCTCGAACTGGAGGCATCAGCCTGAATAAATTGTTCAAAAATTTTTGTCTGTTCCTCTGGTGCGACGCCAATACCAGTGTCTTTCACCGTTAACGTCAGGGTTTGATCAAAATATTCCAACTGGACCAAAACACCACCTTGTGCAGTAAATTTCACAGCGTTGCTGAGCAAATTATTAAGAACCTGACTTATTTTTCCTGCATCTCCCAGCAGCATTGGGGGCACACTGGTCTTCCATTCAACATCAAGCGATAGGTGTTTACGACTCGCTGCCTGGTGATGAATTGCTGCGCACCCGTCAATGATATCTGCTGGCGAAAAAGGCAGCTTGTGGACGGTCATCTTACCCGCTTCTATTTTTGACCAGTCCAGAATGGTGTCCAGAATTAACAGCAGATTGTGCGCCGACTGCATGATCACCTGAACGCGCTGATGTACGCTGGTTGTCAGCGATTGCTCAAGTAAATTTTCACACGTGCCGAGTATACCGTTCATAGGCGTGCGAATTTCATGTGACATATTGGCCAGAAAATCTGACTTAGCGACATTAGCGGCTTCTGCCTGCTGCAAGGCTTTTATCAGCGATGCGGTTTTTTCTTCCACCCGCTCAGACAACGTCAGATTTAGCTGCTCCAGCTCTTCATTTAATTCATTCTGATGTTTTCTTGACGTGTTCAGATCGTTAAACGCATTGACCAGACGCCCACCGAGTTGATTAAATTCAAGCGCTAGTCCATTGATTTCTTTAAGCTGTATTGGATCATTACTGTGTGACTGAACGGAAATCGGGTTTTCCGGTGTATAGCCAACAAACGCTTTCATCAGCTCACCGATAGGACGGGCAAAAATCTGTGCAACGTGCCCACCAATGAAGATCCCCACCAGGCCGAGACACACCAGCAATATTAAAGCCCAGCGCAAATAGCTCGAACTTAAGGTTATATAGTAACTCCGCTCGAACAGCACTGTCACTGTCCAACCATACCGGGGTTCGCTGGAGTGTGCTATAAACCATTGTCGCTTTTGGAATTCATCGCGCTGAGTACAGTTTTCTTGTGCGCAATCATCCAGCACCGGCTTTTCCAGGGGGTTCAAGCCAAGCTCAGGTGAGGCGTATACAACGTTATCATTTTGGTCACGATACATTGACCAAAACCGGGGCAGATTGCGGCTGTCATATTCAATAAAACTGCTGAGATTCAACGAGCCTTCTAAAATCCCGGTAAACTGACCTTGCTTATCAAGTAGCGGGCTGGCAATCGCGACAATGGGATCGTTACCAAATCCACGTCCCCGGAAGGCGGGTGAAACATAGCTACGACCGGTCTGCTTCACCTGCTTAAAATAATCCCGCTCAGCGACATTAGCCTGATTAAGTCGCTGTGCACGACCCAATAAATTAGTCGGATAAGCGTGAGTAATCTTTCCTTCCTGGTCGGTCACCAAAAATGTTAAATACTCGGGATATTCACGCGCCAGATTAGCCAGTACTTCAGGTACCAGAGTATCGACGTTGACGCCTGCCTTATTGACCGAACTCAACATTTTAGCAGTATTATTAATCGCGCCGGCGTGGTTATCTAAGAAATTACTGAGTTCAGTGACCATCACTTGCGCGCGCTGAGTCATGTAGCCGTTTACCTGACCGGCCTGCTGACGTTGCAACTGGCTTACATGAACGTAAGTAACAATGAATATGGCGAAGAAAAAAAGCGCCGAAAACATGTATCGAAACAGTGTTTCAGCCTTGGCGTACAACACAATATCGAGTTTAAGATGGCGCAGTAATACCAGATAAAAAAGATGACCAAACAGACCAGAAAATACCCCGCTTAACCAGGTCACTGAATAGTCAGTAAATGTCAGCGCAGGCAATGCTATATCCGGCACCCAAAAGAGCACAGCATAGAGTGGGATGACAACAAGACTCCAGCCACCGAGTCCGGTTCTGATCGGGCTTAGCAATTCGGCTTTTTTAGACAGGCTGTTTACCATGAGTGGCTGAACCGCCAGTGACAAAACGAGTAACGGGTCATTGCCCTCTAACAGCAGTACGCCATAAATGAAGGCCGTCACTACAAAGGTCATTCTGAACGACAAAAGCAAAGCTGCGGTAATGGCAAAACCGCCACCAAAAAATATTATCCCACCGCTTTCCAGCGGTGAAGGTAAAACATTAACCGCAGCGCCGACAACGGTCAGCGCCAGAGCTTGCAGCGTCCTGTTCAACATAACCTGTTACTGGGCTTTTTCTGAATGTGTTGCCATGTAGTCCAACGTTAAATTGGTCAGTACCCGTACGCCCAATTTCATACTGCTGTCATCAACATAAAACTCCGGCGTATGGTGCGCCGGCGAGTCTTCGGCGGGTACATCAAGTGGTTTACCGCCAAGCCACATAAACAAGCCCGGTACTTTTTCCTGATAAAATGAAAAGTCCTCAGCCCCGGTGACAGGCTTGGCCAGTATCGTGTTCTCTTTCCCTGCAACACGCTCCACCGTTGGCAACATTTCTGCCGTTAATGCAGGATCGTTATAAGTAATCGGGTAATTATAATCAAGCGGCAAGGTCAGTTCAGCTTTGGCGCCCATGCTATCAGCTATGCCTTTAACTTTGCGCGCCATGGCTTCGTATACGTGCTCGCGAGCGTTATGATTAAGGGTGCGAATCGTACCAACTAACTCCACCTTATTAGGGATAATATTAGAGCGATTACCGCCATGTATTGACCCTACGGTTACGACTGCAGCATCGTCGATAATTTTAAGTTCCCGACTCACAATAGTTTGCAGTGACATGATCATTTGCGCCGCAGTAGTAATGGGGTCAACGCTCTTCCACGGATAGGCACCATGAGCCTGTTTGCCATGGATGACTATTTTGAATGGATCAACCGCGGCCATAGTACCACCGGGATTATAGCTGACCGTTCCCACATCGTTGTTAGCGCTAATATGCAATCCAAAAATCACATCAACCTCAGGGTTTTCCAGCACGCCTTCTTTAACCATGATTTCAGCACCGCCTTTTTCACCCGGAGGTGCGCCCTCTTCGGCCGGTTGAAAGATGAACTTCACTTTACCGGATAACTCATCCTTCATGTCGGTAAGTATCGCGGCAGCCCCCATTAACATCGCCATGTGGGTATCGTGTCCACACGCATGCATTACCGGCACCTGATTACCGTTATATTCACCCACTTCTTCAGAGCGCCAGGGTAAATCATTTTCTTCCGGAACTGGCAAGCCATCCATATCGGCGCGCAATGCTACCACAGGACCGGGGCGGCCGCTGTCTAATACTGCTACAACCCCTGTTTTCGCGACACCTGTTTGTACATCAAGATCGAGAGAACGTAAGTACCTAGCAACATAATCTGCAGTTTTAAATTCCCGGTTTGATAATTCGGGATATTGATGCAGATGATGACGCCAACTAATCACGTCACTTTCAATTTTATCGGCCAGCTTATCCACCTGACTATTTTGCGCTAATACCGCGCAAGACGAAAACGTAACAAATGCAGCTAAAACAACCCTGAACATAGCGGTTTCCTTTTTGGAATGAGTATCTTTAACAGTACTCTGTCTATGCAAAAAGCACAAAAAAAACCGCTTTAAAAGCGGTTTTTTCAGACTATTTGATGGCATCAGCTACGTTGTCGTTTCATGGCATTAAAGAACTCATCATTGGTCTTTGTCATCGACAACTTATTGATAAGGAACTCCATGGCATCGATCTCTGACATCTCATGCACTATCTTGCGCAGGATCCACATTTTCTGCAGTTCATCCTGACTGGTCAGCAATTCTTCACGACGGGTGCCCGAGCGGTTAAAGTCTATTGCCGGGAACACACGTTTTTCGGCAATCTTGCGATGCAAGTGCAATTCCATATTACCGGTACCTTTAAACTCTTCGTAGATAACTTCATCCATTTTAGAGCCGGTATCGATAAGTGCCGTGGCAATGATGGTTAAACTACCACCTTCTTCCACATTCCGCGCCGCACCGAAAAAGCGCTTAGGCTTATGTAATGCATTGGCATCAACACCACCGGTAAGTACTTTACCTGAAGATGGAATCACCGTGTTGTACGCGCGAGCCAAACGGGTAATCGAATCAAGCAGAATGACCACATCTTTCTTGTGTTCAACTAAGCGCTTGGCTTTCTCAATGACCATCTCAGCAACCTGAACGTGACGACTGGCTGGCTCATCGAAGGTAGAGGCTACCACTTCACCACGCACCAAGCGGTGCATTTCTGTTACTTCTTCCGGGCGTTCATCAATGAGCAATACCATGAGTTCACACTCCGGATGATTCGCTGCAATTGACTGAGCAATATTCTGAAGCAATAAGGTTTTACCCGCTTTTGGTGGCGCAACGATTAGGCCGCGCTGGCCACGACCGATTGGCGATGCCAAATCTAATACACGAGCAGTAATATCTTCAGAAGAGCCATTCCCTCTTTCCATACGAAGCCTGTCATTGGCATGCAGCGGAGTGAGGTTTTCGAAAAGGATCTTGTTTCGTGAATTCTCCGGCTTATCGAAGTTAACTTCACGAATTTTAAGCAGAGCGAAATACCGCTCGCTGTCTTTCGGCGGGCGAATTTTACCGGCTATGGTGTCACCCGTGCGCAAATTAAATCGTCTTATCTGGCTCGGAGAGACGTAAATATCATCAGGCCCGGCCAGGTAAGATGAGTCTGCAGAGCGCAAAAAGCCGAAGCCGTCCTGGAGGATTTCCAGTACGCCATCACCAAAAATGTCTTCACCGCTTTTTGCATGGGATTTGAGAATCGAGAAAATAATATCTTGTTTTCTCGCCCGGGCCATATTATCCAGGCCCATTTCGTCGGCAAGGGCTACCAATTCGCTAATTGGCTTATTCTTAAGTTCCGTTAGATTCATACTGGTGGGTCTTTGTATTTGAACGTCTTTTAGGGAAATTCGTTAATTAATAGAATTCGAGCTTGCGCCCAGATGTGGGCAGTAAGGATGCTAGGATTGCCTAGACTCAGTAAAGGTAGCACCATATTTTACCATCGTCCAGACTAAATCGGTCAAATGTTAAAAAAATTTACCTTTCCCGTTTTGCATACCGTTAATTCAGGCAACTTAGCGGTGGGGTTAAAACTGGCATTACGCGCTCAGCTTTACCACCATCGCAAAAAATATAAAAACCGGCTTAAGCCGGTTTTTATACTGGTTTCCCGAAATCTGCAGAAACTAAATGTTTTCGTTCAAAAACTCAGTCAATTGAGCTTTTGATAATGCACCGACCTTGGTCGCAGCCACATTTCCGCCTTTAAATAGCAATAACGTAGGAATGCCACGTATGCCGTATTTTGGCGGAGTTTCATTATTTTCATCGACATTCAGCTTACCAACTGTTAACTTTCCTTCAAAGTCGGTTGCTACCTCTTCGAGAATTGGGGCAATCATTTTACAGGGGCCACACCATTCGGCCCAGAAGTCAACCAGCACAGGACCTTCAGCATTGATAACATCTGCTTCGAACTTATCGTCAGTCAACTGGATAATTTTGTCGCTCATTCTTTTCTCCGTAATTGGTCTGTTGCTGATTTGTTTCAGCTCTACCATAAGTGTTATATAGAAACTGTTTTTTAATGCAAGCACTGATAAGCTATAAGCTATGCAAACAACTCATTTAACCGAAACTCATTTTTCCGATTTACCCATCAATAGCGATGTTATTGATGCCTTAAATGCCGCAAATTTTTCGCATTGTACACCAATTCAAGCGTTAAGCTTACCTCCTTTACTGGAAGGTAACGATATTGCTGGCCAGGCTCAAACCGGAACAGGTAAAACCATTGCATTTCTGGTTGCAACTTTCCACCATATTTTAAGCCAACCGCCAAAAACGGATGGTAAGAAAAGTGGTCCTAAGGCCATTATTATGGCGCCTACCAGAGAACTTGCCGTACAAATATATAATGATGCCGAGCTGCTGAGTAAGCACACCGGATTATCACTTGGTCTCATATATGGGGGCGAGGGATATGAAAGTCAACGCGAAACCTTACAGGATGGTGTGGACATAATTATTGGCACCACCGGCCGGATACTCGACTATTATAAGCAGGGTGTCTTTACACTTGATAATATTCAGGTTGCCGTGCTTGATGAAGCCGACCGAATGTTCGACCTCGGCTTTATTAAGGATATTCGCTATCTGTTCCGCCGTATGCCACCGGCCACCGAACGCTTGAGCATGCTGTTTTCAGCAACCCTGAGCTATCGTGTTCAGGAATTGGCTTATGAGCACATGGATAATCCAACTCATGTGCAGGTTGAAGCGCAGCAAATGACTGCAAGTCGTGTATCAGCAGAGTTATTTTACCCTTCTGACGACGACAAAATGCGTTTATTGCTGACCTTAATGGAAGAAGAATGGCCCGAGAAAGCGATTGTTTTTGCAAATACCAAGCACAGCTGCGAGCGCGTTGCCGACTGGCTGGAAGCTGATGGCCACCGTGTTGGACTGTTAAGTGGTGACGTACCACAAAAGAAACGACTCGGCATTCTTGAAGGTTTTACCGGTGGTAAACTGGACATATTAGTGGCTACCGATGTTGCCGCGCGTGGACTCCATGTTGAAGACGTATCGCATGTATTTAATTACGATTTACCAGACGATCCGGAAGATTATGTCCACCGCATAGGCCGCACCGGACGTGCTGGCAGAAGTGGTGTTGCCATTAGTTTTGCGTGCGAAAAATACGCGTTAAACTTACCGGCGATCGAAGAGTATATCCAACACCCTATTCCGGTGACTGACTATGTTCAGGATGCGCTCTTAGATGATATCAAACCACCCAGACCGCGTCAGCGCAGACAGAACAGACGGCCAACGTCACGTCGTGGTGGCTCAGGAAAGCGCCCACAACATAAGAAAAACTCATAATACAGAAGACGTATGCAGCCACAAACCCAATTCGACGCCGAAACACTCGGTGAATATTATGCCGCGGTAGACCTTGGGTCGAATAGTTTTCATATGGTTGTAGTGCACGTTGTTAACGGCAGCGTGCAAATAATGGGTAAAATTAAGCAAAAAGTCCGCCTAGCTGCAGGCCTTGACCAGAATATGGTGTTAAGTCAGGAAAGCATGCAGCGCGGCTGGGACTGTCTTAAAACATTCGCTGAACGGCTTCAGGATATTCCACCGTCTAACATCCGGGTGGTGGCAACCGCCACCTTGCGTCTGGCTGCAAACGCGCAGCAATTCATCGACACGGCTGAATCGATTTTAAAGCATCACCTTGAAGTCATATCCGGCGAAGAGGAAGCCCGGCAAATATACCTTGGCGTTGCGTATACCTCAGCCAATCAGGGCAATTCATTAGTTATCGACATCGGCGGGGCAAGTACCGAAATTATTATCGGTAATGACATGCAACCGATCCATATGGTGAGCCTCGACATGGGATGCGTAACGTTTATGGAGCGTTATTTTACCGGTGGCGAGCTATCTGAAGCGAATTTTCAGCGCGCCCAGGACGCCGCGTACGAAAGGCTTGCGCCCGTGGCAGATGCGTTTTTGTGTTTTGACTGGAGAAACTGTCTGGGGGCGTCAGGTACGCCTCAGGCAATAACTGAAATCCTGGTAAAACAAGGGATTAGCGACGCCATTCGTTTAGATTATCTGTACAATCTCAAACAGCAGTGTATTGACTGCGGCAATATTGAAGACCTGGCTATAGACGGTCTTGACGCGAGTCGACAGCCCATATTCCCCAGTGGCCTGACAATCTTACTGGCGCTGTTTGAGCACCTGAAAATAAAAACCATGAACATCTCTGGCGGTGCACTTCGCGAGGGATTGATTTACGGCATGCTCGATAATTTAAAACATAATGATCGCCGCATTCAAACCATCAACAATACATTGCGGCGCTATCATATCGACAAGCCCCATGCCCTCAATGTAAAAGATGTTGCCCTCACGCTTTGTCGTCAACTATGCCAGCAGACGTCATTTTGCCACCTGGATACCGAGGCAGTTTTAGATGCCGCAGCCATGCTGCACGAAATTGGCTTGCACATAGAATATAAAAAGCACCATGAACATGGCGCTTACATTCTCAATTTTATTGATTTGCCGGGATATACCCGTTTGCAACGTGCTGCTGTGCGTGATTTGGTCGGCGCTCACCGTCAGGCTATCGACTTAACGCCTTTTGCCCTTTATCACCAGGAAGTAAGGCCCATGTTGTTGGGTTTATTACGGGTTTTACGTATCGCTGTTGTCATATGTTTAAGACGTCACCAACAGCATATACCTCCAATAACCCTTACCGTGAATGAGAGTGAGTGGATACTTACATTCCCGGAGAAGTGGCTAAAAGAACATCCGTTGATTAACGCAGAATTAGTCAATGAGGCATGGCTACAACATAAAGCTGGCTGGCGATTGATCTGCCAGTAAACTACTACTGGCAGACATTGCTACCTGCTTAGCCTTTCAGCAAACGAGCTGCGGCCGGGGCAAAATAAGTTAATATGCCATCAGCTCCAGCCCGTTTAAACGCCAGCAGCGATTCAAGTATGACTTCATCTTGCTTTAACCAGCCTTTTTCAAATGCCGCCATGTGCATGGCGTATTCCCCACTCACCTGGTATGCAAAAGTGGGGACCGCCAGCTCAGACTTGCAGCGGCGTACGATATCCAGATAAGGCATGCCGGGTTTAACCATGACCATATCCGCGCCTTCTTCCAAATCCAGCGCGATTTCGGCAATGGCTTCGTCACTGTTAGCCGGATCCATTTGATAGGTCTTTTTGTTGCCGCCTTTAATATTAGTGGCTGACCCTACAGCATCCCGAAAAGGTCCGTAATAACTTGACGCATACTTTGCCGAATAAGCCATGATACAGGTGTGCACAAAACCGGCGTCTTCCAACGCATCACGGATAGCGCCAATCCGCCCGTCCATCATGTCGGAGGGCGCAACAACATCAACGCCCGCTTCGGCATGAGATAACGCCTGTTTAATCAGTATTTCAACCGTAGCGTCATTCACCACATAGCCTTCATCATCAATTAATCCATCCTGGCCGTGTGACGTAAATGGGTCGAGTGCGACATCGGATATCAACATCATTTCCGGTAAAGCCTGTTTAAGCGCCCGAATGGCTGTTTGCGCAATAGCGTCCGGATTATATGCCTCACTGGCGCACAGCGATTTTTTGTCAGCCGGTGTTACCGGGAACAATGCCATACTGCGAATACCCAGATCATATGCAGTGCGAGCCTCTTCTACTAATAAATCAACCGACAAGCGCTCGACACCGGGCATTGAGGGCACGGGCTCACGCTGCTTTTCACCGGGTAATACAAATACCGGATAGATCAGATCGGCGGCCTGCAACTGATGTTCTGCGACCATAGCCCGCAATCCCTCGGTGCGTCTTAAACGACGCGGGCGGCGTGGTAGATATTGTGTATAGCTCATAAATTAACTCGATGTAGGTTTAGGGTTGGCAATCACACAGTTTCTTCCTGCTTGCTTAGCCATATACAGGCGCTCGTCGGCAAGTTTCAGTAGGCTCGTGTGTTCGTCATCCTGATTGATTATGGCACTGGCAACACCGCCACTCACAGTAAGATGAATGGTTTGACCTTCATATTCACAGGGGCTTTGTTCAATAGTCTGGCGCATACTTTCAATCAGCTGGCAGGCGCCATCTATGTCGGTGTTAGGCAAGATAATAACAAACTCTTCACCACCGTAACGACAAACATCGTCACTGGGCCGCTTCAAACTCGCTTGTAATTGCGTCGCGACCTGAATAATGCAGGCATCGCCGGCGCTGTGGCCATATTTGTCATTGACCTGTTTAAAGTGATCGATATCAACCATCGCCAGCGCCAGCGGCGTTTGTTCACGGCGGCTCCGACGTCCTTCTGCAATAAACCGTTTGTCAAAATGGCGACGATTACGTATGCCGGTAAGCGGATCAATTGTATTGAGCTTTTCCAGCTCCCGATTAGCCTCAGAGAGTTCCCTCAAGGCAATTTCAAGCTCTAGCGTACGTTCTTGTACTTTGTACTCTAGCTCGTTTTGGGCATCCCGCTGAACGTCAATCAACGCTTGCTTGGCACCCACCGCATTGCGCTCCTGCTCTAAGGCAACTTCTTTAGCCTCAAACATCTGCTCACGCTGACGGCTATAGCCAATGGCCAGAATAAAAGCAAGCATTAGTGATTCAATGGTCGCCCCATAGACCAGTAACAACTGTGAAGGAGCATTCATCGATACAATACCCAGGTTGTCTAAACTGGCTGAAAACGCACTTAACCCGAGTCCGCCCCACGCTAGCGCGTAGTATCTGGCCATAATTACTTTGCGGTAGCCGTACCAAATGACTACACCCATTATTAAAAATACAGCGATGGTTAACAGCGTCAAAAATAGCTTTATAGAAATTGCGTAATCAATCACTAACGAGCTCACCGTTAGCGCAGCAAACGCGAGCGCCAGCCCCCTCAAATACTTTTCAGTATGCGTACTGTGGCGCTTCACTTCTAACAGCGAAGATGAAAAAAGCGCGGCAAACATCAATGTTGCACTGCCTAAAAAGCTCACTGCTTTAGCCTGAAACCACACTTGCTCGGGCCATAAGTACTTAAAGCTATAGCCATGTAAGGTTGCCAGCGTCAGGCCCAGACAAACCACATAACCGCTGTAATATAAAAATGTGAAGTTTTTCGTGGTAAAGAAGAAAAACAGGTTGCTCACCCCCATGGCCAACAACAATCCGAAAAACAGGCCCATTATGAGATTGACACTACTGATATGCTGGCCAAAGGTTACGCGTTGCCAAATTTTGACCGGTATTTTTACCGCACTGGTAGAACGCGCTTTAATGAAGACACGAACAGGTTGCTCACTGTCAGGAAGCGGTATTATTAAGCCCTGATACAGGCGCGGTCGCTGCGCAAAGGGCTGAGCGTCGCCGCCGGAAAATATTTCTTGCACCACGCCTTTTTGTTCAACCCAAACAACAATGTTATCCAGCAATGGGTAGTCGAGCTCAATATAAGACTCTTTGCTATCAGTATTGGCAGATGCTAAGTCAAATCGTAACCAGTGAACCTGGTCGCTAAAACCAAACGACACTGGATTATCAACCTTGGTCCAGCTGCTTTCGGAGAGCATGTGAATTTGCTCGAACTCCATGTTCTCAGTGCTTTGAAAGCTGTAAAGGATTGGTCGATAGTTGCCGCCTGGATTATTGCTGGTAACCTGTGCGATGACAATGAGTATGGCAATAACTATCACAATAGTAATACTGAATAACCATTTCTCTGTTGCCCGTGTCGTGGACGCAAAAAGTTGCATAGCAAATACTCTGTTATTCGAATAATAAACAGCTATTTTGAAAAGTAGCCGATTCAACCTGAGCGACATCGAGCCCTTTTAGCATCGCCACTGACTGGCCCACATGGGGTAATGAAGCGGGCGAATTGTTACGTTGCCTTGGCTTTAGTGTTTTAGGATACAAGTAGGGCGAATCGGTTTCCAGAATTAAACGTTCTAAGGGCAACTCGGTCACAGCGTGTTGTAACATCGCGCCGCGCTTTGGATCGCAAACCCAGCCGGTCACCCCGATATATAAGCCGTAAGAAAGATAGGTATGCATCTGCTCTGCTGTACCAGTAAAACAATGCGCAATGCCCCCTGACAGTAATGTTACATAGGGTTGTAAACACGCACATTGATCATCAAAGGCATCTCGCTCGTGTAGATACAACGGTTTGTTAAACTCACAAGCAAGCTCTATTTGCGCTTCGAACACCGCTCTTTGCACATCCCGCGGTGAGAAGTCGCGGTTATAATCCAGGCCACACTCTCCAATGGCAACAACACCGGCACTGTTAATGCGGCTGCGCAATTCAGCCCAATGCTGCGGTCTGACATCTTTAGCATGGTGAGGGTGGACACCCAGGGTATAGCAAATTGTTTGTGGGAATTGTTGATAAAATGACTCTGCCCGCGCCCACTCATCGGGATGGGTGGTAATCAGGCATATACGCGTGACATTGGCTTTTGCAGCAGCGGCAATGGTTGCTTCAGCGGGTAAGCGTTGATCAAAAACATTTACCCCGGCATCAAACCATGCCACCTTACTTTATCCGCTTGACTTTTATACGACTGTTGACGCCGTCATAGCTCATATAAAAAGAGCCAAGCAAGCCACGCTCAACATATACGTCTTGTCCGTTTTTAAGCCTCATTCTACTACTGTCGGTTTGTTTCCAAACGGAGCCATTTTTCAGGTATACACTGCGCCGGCCAAGCGGCCCACTTTTTACATTGGTCACCGTTGAGGTAATACGCTGGATCTCTTCAACCGGTGATTTAGGTGCTAAACCGAACTCATTGGCAGGATCCGCCTGGGAGCCTTTACGTTCTGTCACTGCTTCGTTGGCACGAGCGACCGCTAATGGCTGCTCTTTTTTTAACTCAGTCGAAGTCTCAGCATGCTCGGCCGGAACGTTCAACTTAGCTTTCGCTTTGGATATACTCGCAGACTGGCTGTCGGGTGTTTGTGACCTGGACGGCCCAGGTTGTGTTGTGCTGATTGTCAGTGCATCAAAACAAGCAAGGCGCTCACGGTCGGCCTTGATCAGCTTGCAAGCTGCAACCCCCTCCTGCAGTGTTTCACTCTGCACAGCTGGCGCTAAGAGTAGCCCCCCGCTGAGTAAAGTAATCAAAGCAAAATTGTTCATAAACAGCGTCCTGTATACTTATTATAATCCGCAGGTAAAGACATTACCCGCCTGATTTATCCACTTCTGGCTGGTCATCTTGTTCGTCATCTTCATCATGAGAATAAAACGAGCCGACGATAATGCCAAACTCATACAAAATCCACATGGGTATGGCGAGCAAAGACTGTGAAATGATGTCAGGTGGAGTCAGTAGCATGCCCACCACAAACGCCCCGACAATAACATAAGGTCGTTTTTGACGAAGACTGTCTGCATCAGTCATACCGGTCCAGCACATTAAGACAATGGCCACCGGAATTTCGAATGACACACCAAACGCAAAAAACAATTTTAAAACAAAATTGAGATAACTATTAATATCCGTTGCAACGGTAACGCCTTCTGGTGCGACTGAAGTAAAAAATGCAAAAACTACCGGGAACACTACGAAATACGCGAAAGCCATGCCCGCATAAAATAGTAATGTACTGGAAAACAGCAACGGCGCGACGAGTTTTTTCTCGTTGCGGTACAATCCCGGTGCTACAAACCCCCACACTTGATATAGCACATAGGGAATGGCTAAAAAGAACGACAGCACCATGGTGAGCTTGAAAGGCGCAAAGAATGGCGACGCCACGTCAGTTGCGATCATCGACGAATTAACCGGTAACGTTTTTAATAACGGTTGTGCCAGTAGTTGATACAAGTCGTTAGAAAAATACGCTAAACAAATAAATACCAGCAGCACACTGAGTACGGCGCGCAGCAATCTTGAGCGCAGCTCAATCAAGTGCGAAATAAGGCTATTTTCTTCGGTCATTTAAGGCTTTTTATACGGTTCTTGAACAGATTCGGCAGACTTTTTAAGCTCGTCGACACTGCTCTGTAATTCCGGTGAAAGGTCTTTTAGGCCTTGCTGCTCAGCTTTTTTCAGGTTCTCGTGTAATTCGTGCACACGCAACTGATGCTCAACTTCTTCTTTAAAGCCTGAAGCGACATTACGTACGCTGCGTACGGTTTTTAATGCCGAACGCAATGCACCAGGCAACCGCTCTGGCCCCAGGACCAGCAGCGCCATGACACCAATAAGAAGAATTTCCCAAAACCCGATATCGAACATTAGTGTTTTTCTTTCACTTCACTATCAGTTTTAGCCGACTGCTCTTCAGCCTGCGGTTTATCTTCAACCTTGGCTTGCTGCTGTTTAAAGTCAGCATCTTCTTCCGATACTGCTTTTTTAAACCCTTTTATCGCACCACCTAAGTCAGAGCCTATGCCCTTTAACTTTTTGGTACCAAATAACAACACGACTATTACCAGTACAATCAGTAATTGTACCCAACCAATATTACCCATAAAAACCTCTAACTTACATCTGTTGGTACAGTATGCCACTGACTGTCGTCTTCGCCAGCACTTTTATCGATTAATCGCTATATTCTGCCGAGCAATTGTCTGTTCAACAGCGATTGAGTGCTGATTTACTTACCATATCAAGCCACACGCTGTCATTTAAACCTGCTGATTTACATTGCGGCATGCGGCGAAAAATAATTTGCAGCGACTACAATTATCGCGCAAGCTTAAAAGAGTAATCAGGCTGGTTAGTCTGCCTGACATCTACAATTTGTTGACTACTCCTCGATAGCAAAGTTCAACAAAGCGCAAGGCAAACATCTTTAATTTAATGAGAGTTTAGAGGTATTTCAGGCTCTTGATAGGGTATGTATATTGTGTTTGTTAATACCACGGGTTTAGCGAGAACGTTAGGCATAATGGCTGTAGTTTGCTGCCTGAGTAGCAGGCCGTGCGTCGCTGAGCAAACCGCTAGCGAAGAACCTGTGTCGGATGCCACGCAACCGCATAGCTGGCTGGATCGATGGCACAGCAATTTTAGTGAGTCGATGCATTACACGGCGCAACAATTAGACGATTTTTTTGCACTTGAAACCAGTAATAAACACCAGGAAGCACGCGCTGAAGGTCGGGTCAGGTTTGGTTGGGAGCCACGCTCCACTGCATTGGCCGAGCAGGATTTCAGGTTTCGTATAAGAGTTAAGTTACCTGCCCTCGAAGACCGCGTTGATTTATTACTCTCAGACGATGACAGTTTTAATCAGGACGATTCGATACGAGCAGCCCGTGACTCGGTGGACGATGCGCAAAACTCCGCTACCCTGGCATTGCGGTATCAGAAACAACAAGACTCATCCCTGTCCTACCGGGTTGGCGCAGGTCGCCGCGGCCAGCTTTTTGTCAAAACTGAGTACGATCAAAACTACGCTTTCAATGATGCTTTCAATATCGACTATGATGCCGAGCTGTACTATTACACCCGTGACGAGCTCGGCGCAGAACTAGGTCTTAACTTTAACTTTTCGCTGGCAAACGATAACTATCTGCGTTTCAGAAATCGCTATTTTTACCGGGATCGGTTTAACGATTGGTTTTGGCGTCACGAAATACAGTTGCTGCGCCCTGTATCACAACAAAGTGCCGTCCTATTCAGGTTCGTTACCAACGGTGTATCCCGTCCTAACCACCAGCTTGGTGAAGTTTACACCAGCGCTCGCTGGCGCACTAACTACCTCCGTTCCTGGCTCTTTTTTGAGCTAGAACCCTTTGTTATTTGGTTACGGGAGGAAGACTTTAATGCTTCAGTTGGTGTTGCCATGCGCTTTGAATTTTACTACGGAAAAATATAATTCACTCCGCCAAGCGGCAATGCCGGGTAAACCGTCGAATTTACCTGCTTTATGCTTCTTGCCGCCCTCCTTCAATCGCCATAAAAAAGGCCAGCGATAGTAGCTGGCCTGACATCTAACTTTACTATTTCAACAACAAATTTAAGGGCGGAGTGCTCGCTCGCCACGGGCTAAACCACACACACCGGTTCTCGATGACTCGATAATTTCTGTGCACTGCGCCATGGTTGTTGCAAACGCATCGAGTTTGTCTGTCGTTCCCGTCACTTCCATGGTGTAGTTGCTCACCGACACATCAAGAATGTTTGCGCGAAAGATATCAGCGTTACGCTTAACTTCAGCCCGGACAGATTCACTGCGGGTAGCAACTTTGATCAACATCATTTCGCGTTCTATATGGGTGTTTTCCGATAAGTCGACCACCTTAAGTACGTCAATCAGTTTATTAACCTGCTTGGTGATCTGTTCAATCACCTTATCATCGCCATGAGTAATAATGGTTAGCCGCGATAAACTAGCGTCTTCTGTCGGCGCAACACACAGCGAATCAACATTGTATCCGCGTTGTGAAAACGCACCGACTATACGAGACAGTGCACCCGGGGCATTTTCCATTAATACAGAAATAATTCTTCTCATCAGGTTCTCTCCGTCTTACTTAAACGCATGTCGTCCATTGCGCCATATTTGATCTGCATAGGATAAACGTGTTCATTCTGGTCGACCAGGATATCCATAAATACTAAGCGGTCTTTAATCGCAAAGCACTTCTCCATGGCACCCTCTAACTGGTCGAGTGAATCAACTTTAATCCCAACATGACCATACGCTTCAACCAGTTTCACAAAATCTGGCATTGACTCCATGTAAGAATGCGAATGACGGCCTTTGTAGATCATGTCCTGCCACTGGCGAACCATGCCTAATGCGCGGTTATTCAACGAAATAATTTTAATCGGCAAGTTGTACTGCAGGCAGGTTGCCAGCTCCTGTATATTCATTTGAATACTACCATCACCGGTAACGACCACCGACGTTGCTTCCGGGTGAGCAAATTGCACGCCCATTGCTGCAGGCAACCCAAACCCCATAGTGCCTAGTCCACCAGAGTTGATCCATTGGCGGGGCTTTTTATACGGATAATACAAAGCGGCAAACATTTGATGCTGGCCAACATCCGAACTGACGTAGGCGTCACCATTAGTGTGCTTATATAGCGATTCAATAACACGCTGTGGCTTTATTTCGGTATCGCCCTGCTCATAATTCAGGCATTGACGTGCACGCCACTGATTAATCTGCTGCCACCAATCAGCCAGCTTATCGCTTTGGCCAGTCAACTCTTCAGGCTTTAACAGTTCGAGTATTTGCTCAAGCACTACATCAACCGAGCCAACAACAGGAATGTGTGCGTTAATAGTTTTAGATATAGACGCCGGATCAATATCCACATGAATAATCTCAGCATGCGGACAAAATTTCTCGACATTATTGGTAACGCGATCATCAAAGCGTGCACCCAGCGCAATAATGCAATCTGCATTGTGCATGGTTTTATTCGCTTCGAGCGTACCATGCATACCCAGCATGCCAACGAATTGTTCGTGGGTGCCGGAAAACGCGCCGAGCCCCATCAGCGTACAGGTCACCGGGGCATGCATCAGTTCAGCTAATTGCGTCACTAACCCTGAGGCCTCAGCCGCAACAGCACCACCACCTACATACAGTACCGGACGTTCGGCTTTTTGCATTGACGCCACAGCCTTTTTAACCTGCTTCATATGGCCGCGGACAGTAGGATTATACGAACGCATTGTTACATCGGTAGGAAAAACATACGGATGTTCTTCCTGGACGTTAACAATATCTTTAGGTAAATCAACAACCACCGGACCAGGACGCCCGCTATTAGCAATGTAATAGGCTTTTGCTATGGCATCAGGAATATCTTCAGGACGTTTCACCAAAAAGCTATGCTTTACGACGGGTCGGGAACACCCAACCATATCGGTTTCCTGGAAGGCATCTTCACCGATATGCATCGACGGCACCTGCCCGGACAGCACAACCATGGGGATAGAGTCCATATAGGCCGTTGCAATACCCGTTAGGGTGTTCGTTGCGCCCGGACCTGAAGTGACCAGTACTGTACCCGTTTTGCCTGTCGAGCGTGCATAACCATCTGCCATATGGGCAGCTGCCTGTTCATGACGCACGAGCACATGTTTGACATCATCCTGTGCAAATAATGCATCATAAATGTCAAGTACGGCACCACCCGGGTAACCGAACACATGGGTAACTCCTACATCTTTTAGCGCTTCCACCACCATGGCGGCGCCCGACATCATCTTCACGGTCTTATCTCCTACTGGATGTTTTGCCAATTACAGATTTCACTCTGATCTTCATTTGCCCTGCGTATGCTTAGGCAGGTCACTAAATAGGTTTTCACACTCACAGTTACGCTGCCCGCGGCAGTATGTAACCTGTTGCGCTACGCGGACTATATCTAAGGCATCGGGAAGATCAAACAACTTTTTCAATAATAGTGAGATACAAACCCAAAGAAAGGCTTATTTTAGGACAAACATTTCGTTTTAATAAAAATCAACCCTAAATTTAGGATTTTATTGTTTACATGAAATTAACAGTTTAACTCGCGACCATTTCGTCTTTAGCATTAATAAATAAGGGAATATCTTAATACACCAGTTAAAATGTCATTCCAAAAGCCACTATTTAATTAGGATAAACCTTTCGATATGAGCGCATTAGTAATATTCGCTTATATCCAATATCAATCTGATGTATAGCGCTTACCTGCATACCATCAGTATTTAACGGCCCAGCGCTTGCGGACACGAGCATTAAAAAGTGTCCGCAAGCGGACAGTGACAGTGTCCGCACATTCTGAAACGGACACTCTAAAAAAATAAAAACTATAATTAACAAACACTTAAATTTTGGCACGTATCTGGTATCAGTACTGACATGAATAATGGAGTACGACTCATTTTACATTTACCGGGGTATAAACCATGTTACTTGCACACTTTCTAGTATTGCCTATCGCCTTAGTTTTGCTGGGCCTGTCAATTGGTATGGTTGAATCACACAGGAGTATTCGCTAAATGATTAAAGATACCAGTGCCCAGGACACTGTCGTTAAGGCAAAGCGTAAGTGGCTAAAACCGGTTCTGTTTGGTTTAGTCACTTGCGTTGCCATCGTGTTATCTGCTCAGGCTATATTAAGTACCGGCTCCGCCAGCGAATCCGTTCGTCGGGCATCGCTGCAGATAGCCTCAGTAGAACGCGGTGACTTAGTGCGCGATATTGCTGCCACCGGCCGCGTAGTAGCGGCTAATGCGCCGCAAGTGTATAGCCCTGAAGAGGGCATAGCGACGCTGCGGGTCAGAGCAGGCGATACGGTTGTGAAAGGCCAGACAATCGCGCAAGTAGAAAGTCCTGAATTACAAAATAAGCTACAGCAGGAGCGATCTGAGCTTGCCCGCCTTGAAGGTGAGTTATCTCGTAAGGAGCTGGATGCCAGACGTCAAACGTTGCTGCTCACAAAGCAACTGGACATGGCAAAAGTTGAACTCAAAGCAGCCGAACGTGAAAGTCGGCGCGCCAACAAATCCATTAAAACCAATATCATTAGCCAGATTGACTATGAAAAAGCCGAAGATGATTTAGCCAGGGCCGCATTAACGGTAACCCACGCCGAACAAGAAGTCGCTCTGGCAAAAGATACTCTCGCTTTTGAAGTCGCCTCTGCACGCAATACCCTGGCGCGTCAGCAATTTGTGGTTGAAGAGTTGGAAAGAAAGGTTAATAACCTGGTCATCATTGCCAGTGTTGATGGTGTGGTGGGGAATTTATTTGTGAGCCGCCGCTCGCTAGTTACCCAAAACCAGCCTTTGATGACCCTTGTCGATCTAACCGCCTATGAAGCAGAGCTCAATGTTGCAGAGAGTTTTGCCAACGAGTTGGGCCTGGGCATGGACGTAGAACTAAAAATTGGTCGCCAGACTATCATGGGCACGCTGTCGGCAATCTCACCTGAAGTCACTGAACGAGAAGTCACTACACGGGTTAGATTTGATCAGGCTGCGGTTGACCAAATTCGCCAGAACCAGCAAATCACCGCGCGCATTCTGCTGGAAAATAAAAGCAATGTAATAAAAGTGCGTCGCGGCAGCTTTATGCAATCAGGCGGTTTTGTGGCCTATAAAGTCGATGGCGATCTTGCCACTCGAATCCCAATTGAAACCGGCGCCACCAGCGTGCGCGAAGTCGAAATTATCGACGGGGTGGCGCCGGGCGACCAGATTATTATCTCCAGTTATCAGGCATTTGAACAAGCGCCCTCAGTATTGCTGCGCTAAACAAGGAATATTTTATGTTAAGTATGAAAAAAGTCAGTAAAGTTTATCAAACCGAAATGGTTCAAACCCACGCTCTACGTGATTTTGATTTGCAGGTTAACGAAGGTGAGTTTATTGCCGTGACCGGACCTTCTGGTTCAGGTAAAACCACCTTTTTAAACATTGCCGGTATGCTGGAGCCCTTCACGGGTGGGCAGTACATGCTTGACGATGTCGACGTTGGCAGTTTGTCGGATAATCAGCGTGCTGATTTACGCAACCAGAAAATAGGCTTCATTTTTCAGGGTTTTAATCTCATCCCTGATCTCAACTTATACGAAAATGTTGAAGTGCCGCTGCGCTATCGGGGCGTTAAGGCGGCTGAACGTAAAAAGCGCATTGAAACCTGCCTTGAGCAGGTTGGGCTGGGCAGTCGGGCCAAACACCTGCCGCAACAACTCTCTGGCGGTCAGCAACAACGTGTCGCCATTGCCCGTGCACTGGCTGGTGAACCGCGTTTCTTACTGGCCGATGAACCTACCGGTAACCTCGACAGCCTGATGGCGCGCCAGGTGATGGAACTGCTCGAAGAGATTAACGCAGCTGGCGCGACCATTGTTATGGTCACTCACGACCCGGAACTAGCCCGCCGGGCACCCCGTAATATTCAGATTGTCGATGGCCAAATGGCAGATTTCACCTTATATCAGGGTGCAACTGACATTGAAACACGCCAGCCAGCGGAGGTGTAACATGTTTGTCCACTATATTGATTTAGGCTGGCGTAGTCTGCGCCGAACACCTCTTGTAAGTGTGTTAATGGTGCTGGCCATAGCCATGGGTATTGGTATTACCATGACCAGCTTGTCTGTTTATCACATGATGTCCATGGATCCGATCCCACAAAAGAGCTCGCGTTTGTTTCATCCGCAGTTGCAAACGATGGACGAAGGCAATGACACATGGTCTATAGATAACCTGCCTTATCAACTGACTTACCAGGATGCCAAAAATCTGGCTGAAGCACCCTTCCCGAAATACAAGGCGGCAATGCTGCGCAGCGGTTTTACCGTGCATATGAACTCATCAGACGTGCGTCCTTTCATTGAAAGTGCCCGCATTACGCACCGTGATTTCTTTACGATGTTTGACACGCAATTCCAGTATGGCGGTCCATGGACGGCAGAGCAGGCAGCTGCCGCCAGCCAGGTAGTGGTGATCAGTGCTGAAATCAATGAAAAACTGTTTGGCGGTAAGAACTCAGTTGGCAAACAAATTTACCTGGACGATACCCACTTTCAAATTGTCGGGGTGACGCTACCCTGGGATGCTCACCTGAAATTTTATGACGTTAATAACGGTGCATTTAACAGTCATGAAAATGTCTATATCCCTTTTAGCCTGGTTGCTGCCATGGATTTAGACACCTGGGGAAACACCAACGGCTGGAAGTTTGAAAACATCAACACTATGAAAGAAAAACGCCAGGGCGAGGAGTTCTGGCTTCAATTCTGGGTTCAACTCGATAACGAAGCTGACGTACAACGTTACGGCGAGTACCTGATGAACTACATGGCACAGCAAAAAGAAACGGGGCGCTTTAATCGCGAGCAACTGGAGTTTGGCTTACGTAACGTCAACGAGTTGATGGACTATCGCAATGTGGTATCAGAAGAAAACGAAGTATTAGTTGCGCTCAGCTTTATGTTTTTAGCCGTGTGCCTGGCCAATATACTGGGCTTGCTGCTGGCTAAATTTATGCGCCGTGCACCAGAAGTTGGCGTTCGCCGTGCATTAGGAGCCAGTAAGCGACAAGTGTTTTTGCAGCACATTGTTGAAGTTTCCATGCTTGGATTAGTCGGTGGAGTACTGGGTATTGTCATCGCACAACTGGGTTTATGGGGAGTACGGGTAACACAGGAGTATTACTCGTCCCTGGCAACCATGGACTGGACGATGCTACTTGCCGCGCCGGTAATTGCTATTTCAGCCTGCATTCTTGCCGGTATCTACCCAGCCTGGTTAGTCTGCCGCACTGCGCCCGCAACTTACCTTAAAACCCAATAGGAACAAGACAATGTTGGAACTTAAACCTATTCTCAATGCCTTGCGCCGCTCTAAGGTAGGCGCCATTTTACTGCTTATTCAGATTGCCATTACTACCGCGATTGTGAGTAATGCTGCGTTTATTATTCAGGACCGGCTCAACTACTTGCAACAGGATACCGGTTACCCCGAACAGGATATCTTCTCGCTAACAGTGTTAACTTTTGGCAAAGACCGCGACTTATCTCAACAATTTGAAGAAGATGAAAGCATGATCAGGGGATTACCCGGCGTAGCGGATGCTGCGCTCACTAACGCTGTACCGCTAAGCGGCTCTGGCAGTGCATCGGGCATTGGCCTGCAGCCCGCGCCAGAATCTGGCCGTTCGGTGCGAGCGGGTTATTTATTGGGTGACGACCATATGCTCAATACGCTCGGGCTTGAGGTCAGTGATGGACGCAACTTTTATGCTGACGAAGTTATCATTGCACAGGATCGCACTAAGCTTCCAGAAGTAGGTATTGCCTCCCGGTCCTTCGTTGAAGAGGCGTTTCCCGACGAAGACGGCCTGGGAAAAATAATTTACATGGGCGACCGCCCGTTTAAAATCATCGGCATAGTGGAAAAAATGAAAGGCCCGTGGCTAAAAGACAGTCGCTCGGATAACCTGGTGATCTTTCCATTTGTTCAGGCCAGCACCTACCAGCATATTATTGTTCACACTGAGCGCGGACAGCGCGATGCAGTTATGCGCACCATTGAAGACCGAATGCTCGAAGCCTACGACAAACGTGTCATCACTAATGTCATTGCCCTGGATGAAAACAAGCGCCAGTATAATGCCTCGGATACCCTAATGATGCGAATGCTAGTCGTGTTGATTGTTGTGCTGGTCGCGGTTACTGCACTGGGAATTTTTGGCCTGACATTGTTTAATATTAGCAAACGTACACGCCAAATTGGTACACGCCGCGCACTCGGTGCACGCAAGTCAGATATTATCCGTTACTTTTTAGTTGAAAATACCGTGATATGCGCGGGTGGCCTGATCGTAGGATGTATTGGCGCCATTTTAATGAGCCAGCAACTACTGGAGCAATTTTCACTGCCCGCTCTGGATATGTGGTACGTTGCAGGTACTGCACTCATGGTGCTGGTAATGACCTTGCTGGCGGTGATTTCGCCGGCGCGCAGAGCTGCGAAGATTTCCCCTAGTGTCGCAACCCGCAGCATTTAATAATGCTTGTCGCTCAGGGTTAACGTAAACTACGTTAACCCTGAGCGACTGTTCGTTATATTACACAATATAGTTATGATGATATGGATAAAATTCTGCTTGTAGATGACAACGTGGCAGTGCTGGACGCACTATCATTACTCTTTGAGATTCATGACTATGAAGTCGTTACAGCCAGCACTCCCGCTGAAGCATGTCAGGCGGTTAATTACCAGTCTATTGCGCTGGTGATCCAGGATATGAATTTTACCTCTGACACCACATCCGGCGAAGAAGGCAAAGTACTCTTTAACGAGTTGCGAAAGTTAAATCCTCATTTACCGATTATATTGATGACGGCATGGACGGAGTTAGAACACGCTGTTGAGCTGGTGAAAGCCGGGGCTGCGGACTACGTAGCAAAACCCTGGGACGATCAAAAACTGCTCAACACAGTGGCAAACCTGATTGATTTAGGCAAAGCCCGCGTTCAAAGCCACCAGTTAGCGCGCCAGCAACACGCTTATACAGATGCAAAAGATGCAGCTGACAGAGTTGGTCTGGTCTATCAAAGCGCAGTAATGCAACGCCTGATCGACATGGCCGCCCAGGTGGCAAAATCTGATATCAGTGTGCTGATTACCGGCCCGAACGGCAGCGGTAAAGAAAAAATAGCCCAACTCATTCAGGCCGGATCGGCATTATCCCATAAGCCTTTTATTAGCATTAACGCTGGCGCTCTGCCGCCAGATTTAATGGAAGCCGAGTTATTTGGCGCTGAAGCTGGCGCCTACACAGGGGCACAAAAAACACGCGTGGGTCGATTTGAAGCGGCCGATGGTGGCACCTTGTTTTTGGATGAAATTGGTAACCTGTCACCTGCTGGTCAAATGAAGTTACTGCGGGTACTGCAAACCGGCGAATTCGAACGACTGGGCTCGGTTAAAACTCAAAAAGTGAACGTTAGGGTAATTTCAGCCACCAATGCCAACCTGGTAACAGACATACAGCAAGGCCGTTTTCGGGAAGATTTATATTACCGCCTCAACGCTATAGAGCTGAGACTGCCGCCTCTGAAAGAGCGCCCTGACGATATTGCCCCTCTTGTTCAGCATTTTTTACCGGGCCGGGATATCAGTTTAATTGCCCTTAAAGGCCTAGAAGAATACGCCTGGCCCGGCAATGTTCGCGAGTTAGAAAACGCCTGTAAGCGGGTTAATGTACTCAAACCGGAGGGGATCATTGAGCTGACAGATTTTTGTTTATCACCGGCCACACTACAGACGGCTGCGCCGGAGAATGTTCAGCATAGCAATGATATTTCCCGCGCCACATTACAGCAGGTTATGGACAAACACGAAGGTGTGATTGCCCGGGTTGCCAAAGAATTAGGACTTAGCCGCCAGTCGCTGTATCGCCGGCTGAAGAAATTTGGAATCGAATATTGAAAATCCAAAGGCCCCCCTTCACTGTAGTGTACCTGACGGTGGTAATTGCCGTCACCGCTTCCTTTGCGCCCCTTTTTTGGCTAAATGCCGTACCCTGGCATCAAGCTGTAAGCCTTTATTGCATTACCTTAATCTCATGCCTGTGGTTGACTTACAAAGGCTTAACACCGCTGGCAAAAGCCATAGAGTCAATAAAAATTGGTCTGCTCAACTTTAAAGATGGCGATTTTGCCAACCAACTGGTGTATCACGACACTGACGCACTGAGCGAACTGAGCCGGTTATACAATGAGTCGGCGGAACAACTCAGGCACGAGAAACGCTGGCTTCACCAACGTGAACTTATGCTCGACAAAGTACTGCAAAGTTCACCGGAAATATTGCTGCTGACCAACGACAATGATGTGGTGGTATTTAGCAATTATGCGGCACGTAAATTTTTTCGCGCGCGCAGCCGGCTTGAAGGTATCACCTTGTCCGAGCTTCTTAGCCACATGCCCTACGGCGTTACCCAGGCAATGCGAGCCAGCCGCGAAGGCCTGTTTACTATTAATCATGATGGTAAGGAAATCGAAACCTGGCATTTAGCGACAGGGCGTTTTTTACTTAATAACCAGCACCATACCCTGTATATTCTCAAACCCATGACGCGTGAGTTAAGCCGCCAGGAAGTCGCGGTATGGAAAAAGGTTATTCGTATTATCAGTCACGAGCTGAATAATTCGATTGGGCCAATCTCCTCAATGCTGCACAGTGGCAAGATACTCAGCGAAAACCTTGGCGAGCCAAGGCTAAGCCGGGTGTTTGCCACCATTTCGGAGCGTATAGAACACTTAACCGAATTTGTTCAGGGTTACGGAAAGTTTGCCAAATTACCTGAGCCAAAATTAAAACGTATCGATTTAGTCACGTTTATCTCCCAGCTCCAACAACAATGGCCATTTAATTATGTCCAGCAAGGCGATGGCAATCTCATTGCCGATCCGACTCAGTTGGAACAACTGTTAATTAATTTGCTTAAAAATGCTCACGAGTCAGACTCTTCAGGTGCTGATGTCAGCCTGACAATTTCCTTACGTAATAAAGAGGCCATCATTGAAGTAACCGACGGGGGACAGGGAATGACCGAACAAGTGCTTTCACAAGCACTCATCCCGTTCTATTCAACCAAAAGCACCGGTAGTGGTTTAGGTTTGGCGCTATGCCGCGAAATAGCCGAAGCCCATCACGGCCAGATAGCCTTACAAAACAGGCCGGAAGGCGGACTGCGGGTAAGGGTTTTGCTGCCATCTGTGCTGCCTGCTGACGAGTAGTCCGCCATTTTAATGCCGGTTTGTGATTACTTTTTAGGCTTTTCGCTGACCCAAACGGTTATGGTGCCTTCAACAACCACTGTACCTTGCTGATTGAAAGCTTTGACGCTAATGGGTAGTTCGCCCGGTTGCCAGGCGTCAGAGGGCACCTCAGCGATGCAGCGAATATCCGAGTCTGCCTTGGCTGGGTAAGTCAGTGACATGCCTTTGGGGATCCAACGTAAATGCTTAGGAATAGACGCTTCGCACATAAAACCCATGGCCATTTCGAGTCCATTACAAATCGCAATGACGTGCATAGTACCGATGTGATTTTGCAGCCCTTTACGCTTTTTAATCAATACTTCACAGTGGTTGGGTTTTAGCTGCGTGATCAACGGCGATACCGTTGAGAAGTAAGGCGCTCTGCGAGCTGAGTACCAGCTGAACAGTTTTCTCCCCATGGGGAACTTTAAAAATTTATCGTAGGTCTTCAATAAGTAATTATCGGCCATATTGTGTCTTATTGTACTTGTATGAAACTGCTATAACGTAACCTCAGGTGTTTTGACAACTATATCAATAATCGTCTTCCTGGCCCGGTGTTGAGTGTGCAAATTGCCAGTCAACTGGTTAGACCAGATTACGTACTCATGCCCGACAAATCAAGTATTGGCTTGCTTTTTGTCACTATTGATGACGATGTCTGTGGCCATAGCACTATATCACCTGACAAAATTTAAACACTAAACAGATGTTAAGCCACCGCAAAATGTGCAGGTAATCACTGCTTAAACAATGGCGCAGACGCGACGAAAAGGCAGTGTGCAGAGAAACTGAAAAAGTAGTAGAGCCCGACGGCGGAAAATTCGCTAAGAAAAGACGCGAACTGGCAATCGCTGAGCGACATGCACATTATCGCCGGCCCCTTGGGTCGCGATTCGCGCTTATGTGTTTTTTTGATTTTACCTTTCTCTGGAAAGAGAAATTGGAGCGGGAAACGAGATTCGAACTCGCGACCCCAACCTTGGCAAGGTTGTGCTCTACCAGCTGAGCTATTCCCGCTTAGGAGTGGTACTTCGTTTGAAGTGGTGCGCATTTTACAAAATTATTTTGTTAACGCAACACCTATTTGCAAATATTTATGAAATTTATATCGAATGCCTAAATGTTAAACACTTTTTCACGATAAAACTGCATTTCGGCAATGGATTCGCGAATATCGTCCAGTGCCTGGTGGGTACCCTGTTTGGTAAATCTATCAAGAATTTCTGGTTTCCACCGGCGTACCAGCTCTTTTATTGTACTGACATCAATATTTCGATAATGAAAATACGCTTCTAGCTCTGGCATATACTTCACCATAAAGCGCCGGTCCTGGCCAATAGTGTTACCACACAGCGGTGATTTACCGGCATCAACATAGTCAGCTAAAAATGCGATAGTCTGCTGCGCCGCGGTGGCTTCATCTGTTTTACTCTCGCGACAACGCTGGGTAAGACCACTTTCACCATGCACCCGTGTGCACCACTCGTCCATGCCATTGAGCACAGCATCGCTCTGATGCACGGCAATCACCGGCCCTTCGGCCAACACATTAAGCTGCGCATCCGTCACAATGGTGGCAATTTCCAGCACGGTGCAGGTGTCTGGATCCAAACCGGTCATTTCCATGTCTATCCATACCAGATTGTCATTATTTTTTGCCATTGATCTTGCCTATTTTCTATGAAGTGGTGACACACAAAGTGCACAAAAGGTATCATGCACAGCCTAAAACGCAAAGAACGAGAGCGGCGTGGCCAAAAAACCCAAGTTATCCCATCGACAAAAGCGGCAGGTAGCGGCTAATCGTCAAAAAAGACTTTACGGCAAACAACAGCAATCCTCAGCGGATTTGTCGTCATTGGTCACTGGCCGGGTGATTGGCCGATTCGGTAAACAAGCGGATGTGCAGGATACCCAGGGTATTGTTGTCCGCTGCCATATTCGCCGCACCATAGAGTCGGTTGTGTGTGGTGATGAAGTCTTATTTGCCCGTACCGACGTACCAGATGAAAATATAGGCGGCGTGATTGAAATTGTACAGGACCGTCGCACCGTTCTTACCCGCCCGGATTTCTACGATGGCGTAAAGCCCATCGCGGCCAATATCGATCAAATCATTGTCGTGTCATCAGTAAAGCCGGAACTGTCGCTTAATATTATCGACCGCTATTTAGTTGCCTGCGAAGATACCGGTATCAAACCATTGCTCGTACTCAACAAAGTGGAATTACTCAGCGACAGTGAGCGCGAAGAGGTGCTCGCTTCATTGGCAATTTACCAGGAGTTAGGCTATTCGCTGCTCTTATGCAGCTGCAAAAGCGGTGAAGGCATCGAAGCGTTACATGAGCGCCTGTGCAATACCACCAGTGTATTTGTCGGGCAATCAGGTGTAGGTAAGTCGAGTATCATCAACCAGGTGTTACCCGATGCAGATGAAATGGTCGGCGAAATTTCAGCAAATTCCGGCCTTGGCAAGCACACCACCACAGCGGCAAAGCTGCTGCCTATTCCCTCTGGCGGCGAGCTAATCGATTCACCCGGGGTACGCGAGTTTGCCCTCTGGCACTTACCTCAGGAACGCATTACCTGGGGCTTCATTGAATTTCGTGACTATCTGGGCGGCTGTAAATTCCGCGATTGCAAGCACCTCAACGATCCGGGTTGCATTATCAGAGAAGCGGTCGACGCAGGGAAAATTAGCCAGCAGCGTTTTGATAATTATCACAAAATCATTAACGCCATGGCAGATCAGCGCCCCGGGTTTGCCAACCGGCTTATATCAAACCCTGATGAACCATAACCTTATAGTGCTATGTTTGGCCGGATAATCCGCTACAATACCCTGCAGTAAATTACTGTAAAAAAATAAACAACTCATGCAGGTACGCAAGATTAGGAGCTTTCACCTTGTTGAACTGGTTTAAAGTTAACTTTCAATATGTAATGCCCAAACACCTTATTTCCCGACTCGTAGGTAAGCTCGCCAGCGCTGAAGCGGGTTCGTTCACCACCTGGTTAATTAAGCTTTTTATAAAGCAATATAATGTGAATATGGAAGAAGCCATGTATTCACAGCCTAAGGACTACCGCAGCTTTAACGACTTCTTTACCCGCGCATTAAAGCCAGGCGTCCGCCCCATCACAGAAGATGAGCATACGCTTTGTCATGCGGTAGACGGTAAAGTCAGTCAGTTTGGCGATATTCTTGGCGAAGATCTGATCCAGGCAAAAGGGCATAAGTACACGTTATCAGCGCTGCTTGGCGGCAACCCCGATTTAACACAGCCCTTTAAAGGCGGTAAATTTGCGACCATTTATTTGTCGCCAAAGGATTATCACCGTATCCATATGCCCATTGAAGGCACCCTGACCGACATGGTGTACGTGCCGGGCGAATTGTTTTCGGTTAACCCGTTAACCACCGAAAATGTTCCCGGGTTATTTGCCCGCAATGAACGGGTGGTCACGCTTTATGATACACCGGTAGGTAAAATGGCAATCGTACTGGTAGGCGCTACCATTGTTGCCAGTATTGATACCGTGTGGGCCGGCACCGTTACCCCTCCGGCGGGTAAAAACGTGACACACTGGCGTTACGATGGCGATCAAGCGGTGACGCTGGCAAAAGGTGATGAGTTGGGTCAGTTTAAGCTGGGTTCAACCATTGTGGTCTGTTTTGAAAGCGACAGTATTGAATTTGCCGACTTGGCCATTGCGCAGACAACCCGCCTGGGCGAGCCTTTCGCGATTAAAACGCATCAAACCGCCACTTGATGGATCCGGTTAAAAAGAGTCTGGTGTCACTGCACTTCGCAGTGGTGTTGTTAGGCGGTACCGGACTCTTTTCAAAAATAATCCCACTGAGTGCCACCGATATTACTCTGGGACGCAGTCTGTTTGCCTGCCTGGCGCTGTGTCTGTTCGTTAAGTTGGGCAGGGAATCAGTCAGGCTACAAAGCCGACAGGATTATCTGATAGCGCTGGGGTTAGGTGGCTTGATGGCCGCTCACTGGGTTAGCTATTTTGCCTCCATGCAATACGCTGGCGTATCGGTGGGTATGATTGCCATGTTTACATTTCCTGTGATCACCGTATTGCTCGAACCCTTTTTCGAACGCACCCGTCTTGCCTGGCAGGATTTACTCAGTGCATTGGTCGTCATTGTCGGTATTGTACTCATTGTACCCGAAGTATCCTGGCAAAATGATGTCACGCTGGGTGTCGGGTTAGGTATTATCTCAGCGGTGTTGTATGCCGTGCGCAATCTATCTCTCAGGAAGTACTTTTCGCATTACAGCGGCGCGCAATCTATGGCCTGGCAAACATTGGTGATTGTAGCGTGCCTGCTACCATTAAGTGATTTACCGGTTGATCCTGCCCCGCTTAGTGTATGGCTGCTATTACTGGCACTAGGTACGCTGTTTACGGCACTGCCCCATGCACTGGTTGCTAACAGTCTGGCCCATTTACGCGCTAAAACCTTTTCGCTAATTGCCTGTATGCAACCTTTTTACGGGGTGATTTTTGCCATTTTATTGCTCAGCGAGTCGCCTAACTGGCAAACACTATTAGGCGGAATTTTAGTGACCTCAGCATCAATTTATGAAACAGTAACTACCCATAAAACTGCATCAGCCAGTAATGAGTAACCGTTATGTGGATCCTTGGTCATCGCGGTGCGAGTGCCGCAGCACCTGAAAATACGCTGGCCGCATTTTCGCTGGCTATGGCGCAACACGCGACCGGAGTAGAGCTCGATACCTATCAGGTACAGCATAACAACGTGGTGATCCACGACCGCTGGCTGAACCGCACGACCAACGGCAAAGGCATGGTCACCAGTCTGTCCCTGGCGCAACTACGACAACTCGATGCAGGACAAGGCGAAGTTATTCCCTTGCTGGGCGAAGTGTTTTCATTGCTACCGCAGCATGCCATCGTCAACGTTGAAATTAAACATCTTACCGATACAACAACCTGGCTGAATGCCATACACAATGATCTTGATAACAGTGGATTTCCAGTGCACAATATTATCGTGTCGTCGTTCAATCATCGCTGGTTAAGACACATTAAAGCAGATTGGCCAGAGGTCAGAATTGGTGCTCTGACGGCCACCTATCCGGAAAATGGCCTGGGGTTTGCCCAGGATCTTGATGCCTATTCGTTACATATGGCGCTTGACGTAGTGGATGAGTATTATGTCAGGGAGGCGCAACAAGCCGGGCTTAAAGTACTGGTCTATACCGTTGATTATCCTGACGATATGCTGATGCTACTAAGCTGGGGCGTTGACGGCATCTTTACCAATGTGCCCGACGTGGCGCTTCGCACCCTGACTGGCGATTAGCAACCTGTTCTAGATTAACGTTACCGGCGGTTATCGGCCAGGTGATGCGACACGATTTTACCCTTACAGCAACGGCATTTTCGGCACAAACGCATGTTTAGCCAGTGACCCGTTATAATCAGTGCCGCGCCAACCGCGATAGTAAAGGGTTCTCCTGACTCACCAAACATATCTTTGAACCAGTAAATAGCACCGCCACATAGCAATAACAGCAAAGGATAAAGCTTACCGTGATATTTAATCGCGCCAGCAATAAGCGCTACGCTCCCTATCAAAATAGACAAGCTTAAAATTGTCCGTTCAAACCACACTTGCCCGAA
>JABXHM010000015.1 GCA_013373625.1 Alteromonadaceae bacterium
ACGGTAGAAGCCTGTTCATACTCCCAGGTGATACCTAAGCGCGGCTGCACCATGTCTTTCCAGTCGGTTTTGTACATTTCGTACTTTTCACCAGGCGCTAACTCATAACCCGATACATTGCTGCTGTTTTCACGTAACCCCTGACCAAACATGGTATCGCGACTGATGACCACACCAATGTTATAGGTGAAGTCGCCGTGCTCAATTTCATCGTTGATCTCAATATCAATCGATTCAGCAAAAGACGTAATCGGTGGCACCGTTTCACCATCCTGTACGAAGCTCATTTGTTGAATTTCCGCTTCATAGAACACATTGGTGAAATCAGTTTCACCGCCATCAGCGCCCAAACCACCAACGTAGCTAATTCTGCCCCAGCCATTGGATAAACGAGCAACATCTTCCCTGAGTTCAGACCAGCGGGCACCAAAATGCAGGAAGTGGGTCATTTCACTGGTGTATATTTCAGTATCAAACTCAACCTGGAATGACTCGCGGCCAAAATCCTGATTGTTGATAGTTTGGTAGGCACCTACACCACCGCCACCACGCAATTCACCGTCATTGCCCACAAAGCCTAACTGAGCTACCAGTGGTGCCGCACCAGCGTTAAACGCATCAATCGCAGCAATGTCCTCAGCGGTTGCATTATCCGGGTAATCGCGGATACTGGGTACACCGAAGTAACCCATTTGATCCAGGTTATTAATATCCAGTGAGCCGCCGAGAACAGGAACTACATCCAACGCGACATCCGGCGCTGAGCTGCCATCCTCGGTATATTTGGCGTATTTGAAGCTTAAGCTGGAAGTATCTCCCAACAGCCAGGAACCATCGACACTGGTAATTCGGGTTTGGTTTTCTGCCCCGAGAGAAACACTATCAGTTTCAAATTCTCCGATGGAACTACCATCTACTTCGCGGTCTGATACCCGCTGACTAATATTCAGGAGAATATCGTCAGTAGGTGCCCAGGTGACCTTACCGAAAAACTCATCCCGCACACTCTTATAGGGTTTTGCCGGGCCATAGGCCGTGACTTTATCTTCGCCGGTGACTTCCGGGCGGAAGTACGAACCATAAAAGAACAATTGGTCTTGTAATATTGGACCGCTGACTGAAGCTATGACCCAGGAGCGGTCAATTTCGCTGATCACACCATCGACAGGCGTGGCGCTAAAATCAGCATTTTGCAGACGATATTCTAAGCTGGCGTGGAGTTCATTAGTCCCTGATTTCGATGCCGAGTTAACGGCAAAACCACCAGAGCGATTAAAGCCAATGGCTTTGGCACCACCACGGTCAACCGACACATACGCGATATCGTGCGTGGCTGGCTCAGATGATAAGTTACCAAACATGGGTAAGGATAAGTCCACCCCGTCAAGTGCATAGCTATTATCAACCCCTGAACCACCAGCTGACGGGCCGAGTGTAGCGTTCTCACTGTATTCCACGCCGGGAAGAATCTTAAGCATGTCACGATATGACTGCCCAATCGGCATATTAGCGATCACGTCTTCACCGAAAGAGTTAGTCAGCGACGAGTCACCTTCGGTAACAATCGCCGAACCGTAAATTTCAATGACTTCTTCTTTGGCCGATTCATAGGCCAGATTCACCACAGAAGATTGCTCGAGTAATACCCGCGTCGTAGTTTTACGTACTGAACCATCAGCAAACGTGAAGACCACATCGTAGTTGCCGGGCAGCAGGAAGTTAAGTGTAAAGGTACCATCGGCGCGCGTGGTAGTGCTGCGTGGTTTTGGCATAACATCACTGGTGGCGACAACTTCAACACCACTTATAACAACATCACCCGCGGGGGCGGTAACCTGCCCTTTAATGGCACCGGTGATTTGCTGCGCTTGTACCGGCGCACAAATGCCTGCGGCGACAGCACCGGCGAACATGACGGCCGCGGTAGATGTTGAACGATTTTGCCAGGATTGACGTATTGCCCGGCGCACTTCTCCGGAGAGATAGCGACCGGCAAAACACGCTTTCAATGACGTGAGTTCCTTATTCATGAGTGTGACCCCTGTTGCTGTTATTAATGTGGCTAAATTACCACTTATGTTCAACATTTAACCTACCTGGAACGCACACGTCAAGAATAATTTTTTCTTGTTATTCCTTTTTTTTGAAATATTTTATATCAAAATGTCGTGCTTATTATTTCATTCAGGGTATTTATTCCGCATTAATACCGAATTAGAATTAACTTGATTAAATCAAACGCAAAAAAACGCCTGAACTCAGAGGCGAAATTGTATTTTATATATCAATATCAGTAATATATTTGATAAATTCCAATACAAACAGCGCTTTTCTTTATATTACCAAGGGGAATAAAAATAGCGTTCATATGCAGTTGCTAGCGCATTTATTACACAATAATTTTTTATTCGCAGGAATAATTAATATTAATTATTCCTTATTAAAACATAAATAGGGAATGCAGAAGGGTAAATTCACCGCCACACCGACCCCGCAGCGATGATTTTGATTTCAGATGTGCTGCCAGGGGCCTGAAATAGCCAGCGTCCTGGTTGGAGAATATAAATTGACAAACAATTGGCTGCCATCGGGCGAGAAGCAGGCGCCGGCCAGTTCGGTTTGCAAGTCCAGCCTGCCAAGAGGATATACTTCACCTTTGGGGGTAACCCCCCGTAGGTGATTATCGACAATCGCTGAGTACTGATCTTCACAAATAATAAGATGACCGTCTGGCGATACAGTTAAGTTATCGCCAAAATTAAGAATATCGCTATTGGCACTTTCCACAAATAACTGCAACTTTCCGGGGCTATCATGCTCACCGGGCGTTCCTTCATAAGCAGAGGGTTGATAGGCCATCACCTGCCCCAGCTTTTTGTGGCCACCGTTGGTACAGCAAAAATACAGTTTATCCTTACCCCAATGGATGCCCTCTCCCCGCGCAAATAGTGCAGCGCCCTGACTATAACCCTGTCGACGCAAATCATCTTCAGCGCTGTCTGGGCTGGCAATATCAACCCATTCAGTTTTGAGCCACTCATTCACCGGCATTTCGCGCTTGTTCCAATTGCGGGTATCAAACTTAGGATAACCCTTTATCGCTAGCGCTTGCAGCTTACCACCCGCGGCCAGATTGCCATATTCATTAGGGACCATCCTGTATAACAGGCTATCGCCCCGATCTTCGGTTAAATAAACAACACCGGAACGAGGGTCGACACATGCAGCCTCGTGATTAAACCGGCCTAGTGCCTTAAGTGGTTTGGGCTCAATCAATTCCGTGGCCGTGGCGGGCACCTCGAATACATAACCATGATACTGGGAACCTTCATCTTGTGGCGTATCAACACTTTCTTCACAGGTAAGCCAACTGCCCCAGGGGGTAATACCACCAGAACAATTACGTATGGTGCCGGTTAAACTTAAAAACTCGCGCTCTTTTTGTTGCGTTTTCGTGTTGTAGTAAATGGTTGTCGTGCCGCCAGGAAAGGCCTCTCCATGCGCGTTCGTATCGTAAGCACGTTCTGATTTTATCGGCTGCGGTTGACCCGGCCCAAATTTTTCAAGGTGTTTGGGTTGTAATTCATGATTTCGGATCAGTGCTACCACATCTTCACTAACGGGTATACAGCCCATCCCATCGGCGGCATCCGGCACGCTGAAACCATCGTCCATTTTATCGCCGAAAGACGACAACACGGTATAGGAAAAACCTTCGGGTAAATCCAGCAATCCCTTCGGATCCTTAACTAGCGGGCCATACCCCGCTGAGGTTTTCATTGGCCCTGATGTAGCAGCCTGCGCTGCGGGTTGTCTGAATACGCTGCCGGTAATACCTATGGCACCTAGAGTGCCCAGTGCAGCCGTAAACTGTCGTCGTGTGATCATACTGTTCCCTGCCATATTTTTATTGTTAACACACGCTGCGCCTCTCACCGAGGTCATGTGTTTTTCTTTGAAGATAAAAATGGCAACAGGTTCCCTACACTCAAGTCATAACACGTTCAGTTTGCGATTTTTGCCGATAAAGCGTGGTCGCAGACGCTATTTCTCTTCTTCGAGTAAGCGCATCAGGGTTTTACCCAACCGTACATTGAGTGCTCCGGCGGCAACAGCCTCTGCTGAATTTTCCATTAACTTTGCCGCCAGCGAACCACTTAACTGGTTAGTCATTTCATCGGTGGCGAGGTCGAAAATACTTTGCGCGGCCAAATTTTGTGCGAGAATTTTCATTAATTTCCAGTTACCCGCCGTCGCTGGCCGCAAGCCATAAACCCGCGCAACGCGCTTTATAGTGCGCATGCTAATCCACACAATCACTAGCGACTGAATAAGATGGTTAGGACTGATAAACGCCATACTGCCGCTCGCCATTGATTCTTTTTTTACCACTTCACTGGCTTTTACCTTAACAGGCTCAGCGACAAACTGGCGATACATCGCCACTATCTCGGCGCTGTTATGGTCAGCTTTAAGCAACCCGGTAAATCGCTTATAACACTGCCGGGCATAACTATGGCTGGCAAACTGGTCAGCATGTAACTTAAGGGCCTGTAAAGTCGCCTGGCGCGAGTCGTTATCTGCCAGATCGGACAGTTTGGGGCGACGATGAATGAATTTGGTGACCTTGCGATAACCTCGTACTTCACCGAGTGTCAGGGTAGTAATGCTGACCACAAATACGCCCAGTATGACCGCCAGTACCGAGGTGACAATGGGCGACGCCGCAAAATTGGCTTCAATAAAAGACACCGCCTCAAACAAGCTAAACCCGAGCATACAAGCAATACCCGAAAGCAGCGCCAGCCATTTAGCAGATAAGCCTTTAGGCGGCTCCACGACCACAACGGATTCAGTCTCACGTTTGGCTGGCATGGCATGGTCCGGCGGTTGTTGGTCGATTTCTGTTTGGGTGACTTTCGAGCGATACGGTTTATCGATGGTGTCACTCATGGTTATTCCTCCAGCAAATACTGCAACAGCCGGTCGAGGCCATTACCGTTTAACATGCGAGCAAGATGATCCTTGGGCACTCCGGCAGGCAATGCCGGGTAATGTTCATCTGCCGGCATGGCTTTTAATGAATCGGGCAGTGGTTCAAAAGTCGCCTCTATATAACGCCCCTGCGGATTAACGTAGCGCAAGGCTTGTGCATTGCTGCCGGCGTCGGTGGCCTGGATGGCCGACACTAAAAAGTGCTCAAACTGAACCTCATTGTCACTTAACTGTGCCGTTGCACCGCGCGTCACATCTTTGAGCAGGGCCAGTAAATTGTGATGTTCTGATGCAGGCAACAGATCGCTCTTAGTGGCGACAAAAGCAACTTTGGCAATTTTACGCTGTTTAAGCAGATGGCGCTGCATCCAGCCAGGGTTACCGTACACAAATGTCTGTGACAAATTACTCAGTGTTTCGCGCAACTGGTAAAGGTGGCTTTTGCTGTGGTTCAGCCCTTCAAATAGATCAATAAGAATGATTTGTTTGTCGGTTTCTCTGAACGTGTTTTGCTTGAGGCCGGCCAGCCACTGTTTTTGAAAAACGCCATAGTGATGGGTAAATCGCTGCGTCCATGGGCTTGATTGGTCACTGCTTATGCGCGAGGGCAGTGGCGTAAATCCATACTCAAGCCAGTCAAAACCAGAGCCGGGAATTAAAAAACTGCCGGGCTGTAACATGGAAATCCCTTCGGCTTTAGCTGCAAGCAAATAGTCACGATAAGCCTTTACCAGCAATTGAATGTTATCCGGCGTGGGGGGTTGCTCAAAATCAAAGTCATTTACCGCGCTATGCCACGGTTTCGCAAACTGGCTTTGCGGTTCGTTCATCTGTTGCGCCCAGGCCGAATCTGACCACTGGGTGTAGGTTTTATCCAGCATGGGCAAGTCTGTTAGCCACTCCCCCGGGTAATCAATAAATTCAAAGACAACGTCGGTAAAGGGCAGCAGATACTTTTTAAGCTGGTTAGTCTGGCGCAACCTGACAATTAACTGAAAGCCGGCCACCGACTCGGTAGCCGGCGGCCACTGACCATTTTCCAGCGCGCTTAAGTGTGATTCGACCGGAAATTCCGGTAAATCGCCGAGCGGTTCAATCCACAGTTTGTCGACCAAGTCCATCGGCAAATAGCGCAACAAGGGCAAACACTGATAATGCTGTTCACTGCGGTACTTTAAGATCGTCATTAAACTGGTAAACAACATGGATTTACCGCTACGTGATAAGCCGGTAATGGTAAAGCGATGAGTAGACTGCATAAACCACTGGGCAAACTGCGCCGAGCCCGCATCAGACGCCCGCCGGACCGGGTTCATGACGCTGTTCAATAGTTTACGCATACGCTTTATCCTTATTTAACGCGGAGGCAACCTCATGTGAACCGCTCGCACAAGTATATCTGTTCAGTGGTGATTCTGCCGCGCAGTTCAAGGCTTTGCCACATTTTGTTACAGCTTATTCTGTTACCGGTTACGCAATTCCGAACGGGTTATCAATGCTATGCGCCGGTGCGGTGAACCAACGTGGCCCGTCATCGGTCATGTAAAAATGATCTTCCAGCCTGATACCAAACTCACCCGGCACCACAATCATCGGTTCATTGCTAAAACACATGCCTGGAGACAGTGGCTGGGGATTATCTTTTACTAAATACGGCCACTCATGGATATCCATACCAATGCCATGGCCGGTGCGGTGCGGCAGGCCTGGCAGCGTGTATTCAGGCCCGAGTCCGGCCCTGGCAAGGCTGGCTCTGGCCGCGGCATCCACGTCACCACAGGGAGCGTTAATTGCCGCTGCATTAAAGGCTGCAATCTGAGCGTCTTTCTCTGCCTGCCACAAACGCCGTTGCTTATCGGTTGCACCACCAAAACTATAGGTACGGGTAATATCAGACAAATACCCATGTAGCTTGCAACCGGTATCAATGAGTACCAGATCGCCCTGTTTAAGCGTCTGTGGATCTTTCACTCCGTGGGGGAAAGACGTCGCTTTACCAAACAACACTATGCAAAAATAGGATCCACTGGCGCCCACTTTTTTGTGTGCTTCATGAATAAACTGTTCGACCTCGGTGGTGGAAATTCCCTCACGGAGCATACTGGCAGTGGCTTTATGGACCGCTAAGGTCATGTCCATGGCACGCTGAATAAGCGCCAGCTCTGCCGGGCTTTTATGCATACGACAGTGCGCGGTTACCTGGCTGGCATTAACAATACTGATGCCATCGAGTACCTGGTTAAAGCCATCAACAATAAAAAACGCGGTAGATTCGTCCACCGCAAAAATATCACCTGACTTTACCCCCCTATTCTGCAACATATCAGCGACCAGTGCGTAAGGGCTCTCGTGCTCCTGCCAGCCGACGATATCACCTGCAATAACCTGACGCTCTTGCAAAGAGGCAATTTCAAACGTGGGTGCAATAAACACCACGTCCCCTCTGGCAGGTAAAATGGCGCCCACCAATCGCTCACTGGCATACCAGTCCAGACCGGTAAAGTAGCTCAGGTTAGTGCCAGCATTGAGGTATACGGCGGCGATATTGTTATTGCGCATATACAGTTGTGCCAGCGCGATACGCGCCGCATATTCACTGGGCTCAATGGCCAGTGCACTTTGTGTCATATCGTTTAGTGTTGCCAGCGCTTGTTGTGTTGTCAGGCCACCTATACCTTGTTGCATACTATCTCCACGAATATTTTCGACTATTGCGCGTTATGATACCGCATTCAACGACTTGATAAGACCTTTGCAATAGCGTTTACTGATCTCCCCTGACGCGCTATTTAACGGTTTTAACTCGCCACGCGCGCCTTGTTGCGGCAGTATAACTCCGACTTTTTACCATTCTGAGCCTCCCGGAATACAACAATTAACAAGAGAAGCGGATGAACAGACTCACTTGTATTGTAAGAATAACAACGCTGTCGGCTTTGCTGGCCGTATCAGGCTTAGCACTTAATGCCTGCTCATCAACAGCCGTAACGGCGGTTGATGCAGAAGTTAGCGATGCGAACACCCGGTTCGAGACCCTTTATAAATCCGAATGGGCCTGGCGCCAGCACAAAGACGACAGCGACGCTGAGAGTAACAACCGCTACGCGCCATCCAGCTTGCCCGATGTCAGTATTCCGGTGCAGCAAGAACGCCGTAAACGCTGGCTGGCGACACTGGATGAACTCAATACTATTGATGTAGAGGCGCTGTCAGAGGCGAATCAAATTAACTACGCCGTATACCGCCTGCAAATTGAAACGCTGATAGCAGATCAGCAGTTTAAAACCTACGAAAAACCCTTATTGGGAGATACCGCATTTTGGAGCAATCTGACGTATCAGGCGCGCCAAACACTGCGCCACGAACAGGATTTTGAAAATTACCTGGCCTGGTTGCAGGATATGCCCCGCTATTTTGACCAACAAATTGCAAATATGAAACTGGGGCTGGCTCGCCAGTTTACACTACCCAAAATCTCATTGCAGGGGCGTGATGCGTCGGTGATTTCAGTGGTTGACGCTAAGGGTAGTGATAACCCTTATTATCAACCCTTTGCAAAAATGCCCGACAGTCTAAGCAGCGAAAAACAAGCCGCGTTGACCGCCCAAGCCGAAGCCGTCATTGCCGAATATGTGATCCCAGCCCATCAAACCCTGTTGACCTTTCTGCAACAGGAATACATTCCCCGTGCTCAGCCCTCAATAGCGGGTTACGATTTACCCGATGGCAAAGCGTATTATCAGGCGCAAATTAAAAAGTACACCACACTGGCGCTCACTGCCGAAGAGATACACCAGATTGGCCTGGCAGAAGTCGCTAACATTCGCCAGCGCATGCATAACATCATGAAAGACGTCGGGTTCGATGGCACGCTGCAGGACTTTTTAACGTTTTTGCGTACCGATGAACAGTTTTACGTAGATACACCACAAGCCCTGCTTGATCGGGCGGCCTGGACAGCCAAGGAGTTTGATGGCGTTGCAGATGATTGGTTTGGACACCTGCCCCGCAAGCGTTTTGCTATTATTCCGGTGCCCGCTGACATCGCGCCGTTCTATACTGCCGGACGCGGTGGCCCTGGCGTGTATTTGGTTAACACCTATGATCTGCCCTCCAGACCGCTTTATTCACTGCCGGCTCTCACCCTGCACGAGTCGGCGCCGGGCCATGCTTTTCAAATGCCACTGGCACTGGAAAACACCGACATACCGGAATTCAGGCGTCAAAGCTATATTTCAGCCTTTGGTGAAGGCTGGGCGTTATATTCAGAGCTACTGGGCGAGGAGATGGGCCTTTATCACACCCCGTACGAAGTATTCGGTATGCTCAGCTATCAGATGTGGCGGGCGGCACGCTTAGTTGTTGATACGGGTATTCACGCCAAAGGCTGGAGTCGCAAGCAGGCTCAGGACTTCATGAAGGCCAATACCGCGCTGTCGGTGCACGAAATCACCACTGAAATAGACCGCTATATTGCCTGGCCCGGACAGGCGTTGTCATATTACCTTGGCCAAATGGCCATTGTTAAACACCGCGCTGCTGCTGAAAAAGCGCTTGGCCAGGATTTTGACATCCGTCACTTTCATGACATGATTTTACAATTGGGCTCTGTGCCACTTAGTGTGCTGGAACAGCAGGTAGAACGCTTTATTGCCGAGGGTGGCCTGTCGCCTTACCAATAACAATCCAGCACAACAATACTATGGGGCCGGGCCACTTGGCAGCAGCCCCGCAATTGACGGTTCAATGAAAAAGGGTGAAAAATGGCAGCATTACATAATGAAGCACTCGACCATGCTAAACAGGGCAACTGGGACGCTGCCCATGAGCTGGTGCAGGATCTCACCGACGAGTTATCCTGCCTTATTCATGGCTATTTGCACCGTGTAGAAGGCGATGAGTTTAACGCCCGGTATTGGTATCAGCGAGCCGGACAGTCAATGCCGGCAAACAGCCTGGATGACGAACTCACCCGGCTTTTCGCTGTCGCGAAACAGCCCTGATTAACCTTCGGCTTCTGCTTCTTCGAGCTGTTGCTCTTTCAGCTCCTGTTCTTTTATTTCGGTTTGAATAGTGGCTTGCAGTAACTCATGCTGCTCGCGGTTGAGCGGGTAAATCCGGTTGATGTAACACTTAAATGGCAGCGAGTCGGGAACATACACAAAATCCGATCCTTCACTTAATGTGTTGCCGAAACGGCGGTGCAGTAACAAGCCGGCAGAGAATGCAATTTCGTTACAGCGAGGAACAAGTTTTATCAGGTAATGACGCGACGGTGAACTTCTGAAAACGAGATATTCGTCGCTTAACTGCGCGTAACTATTGAGTCTGAAAGCGCTCACGGTACGATCCCGCTCGAGTTCTTGTTGCTCAACAAAGGATTCTATTAAAGACACCATTTCACTGTTGCTGAGCCGCGCTGAGGTGCAACTGGTCAGTGAAAATACTACGGCAAACAGAATAAACATCTTTTTCATCAATACGCTCCGACACAAGCTTGTTATACTCATTGGGCAAGAGATACCGAAAATGGTTCCATGATTATTATTCGTTCCCTATAGCATGACTGACTGAGTTAAAAATTGGATATTAAAGAGTTTATTCAGGTTCGCCGGTTTATATTAAAGCTCGGCAAAATGTTGCACAAATACGGGACTCCGGCATTCAGGCTGGAGGCATACTTAACCGAAGTAGCGCGTTACCTGGGTGTGCACGCCTCTTTTATTTCTACGCCCACCTCTTTATCTGTGGTGATATGGAGTGACCGCCACGAAGAAGAATACAGCCATAATGCCCGTCTCGCACCCGGTGAGCTTGATCTGAACTCACTGTCACTGACCGATGAACTGGCTAACCTGCTGTTAACAGGTCAGGTGACATTGGCACAAGCCGACCAACGTCTCGATGAAATAGACACCATGCCGAGCCCCTATGGCAAACTGATTACCGGTTGTTCCTACGGGCTTTCAACCGGTGCATTTGGCATGCTAATGGGCGGTGCCTGGTCAGAAGTACTGTGGTCGGGGCTGTTTGGCTTTGTGGCCTATTTTTGGGTGTTGTGGTCAGAGCGCTCAAAACGAGTGGCAATGATGATGGAACCGGTTATGGCATACATGATTGCCTTTTTGGCCTGTGCTGCCAGCCGCTTTTTTGATCCGGGCATAAATATACCGCTCATAATTTTATCGTCGGTGATCATTTTTGTGCCTGGTTTAGCCCTGACTATGGGGCTGGCAGAGCTCTCTTCGCGTAATATGGTGTCTGGCACCGCGCGCATTATGGACGCCATGATGCAATTATTTAAACTCTATTTTGGCGCGTTTTTAGGCGTCGCTACAGGTTTCAGCTTGTTTGGTGAAAACACTTACGCGCCTGCCGAATCGCTGCCGTACTGGTCTACCTTTGTGGCCGTGGTATTACTGGGGTTTGGCCTGGTCGCTATTTTTAAAACCCGTGCCAAACACATTCCCTGGGGACTGGCTGCTGCGCTAATCGGCTATAGCGCCACGGCACTGAGTTCAGATTTTCTGCCGCAAAATATTGGTAGCTTTATGGGCGCATTTACGCTGGGAATTTTTGCCAATGTATTCACCCGTATTGCTAATCAACCGGCTACCATTGTCGCGATGCATGGCCTGATTGTGCTGGTCCCTGGCTCTAAAACCTACATTGGTTTGAATTCGTTTGTGTCCGGGCAGGACTTTGTCAATGCCGAACACATTGGGCAGGATGTATTTTTAATATTTATGTCGTTGGTGGCCGGACTCATTTTTGCCAATGTGGTGTACCCCACCAAAAAAGCACTATAACGCATGGTAAGCGAGACTTAGCCCAGAATACCCAGCTCAACGGCGCGCAAGACCGCTCTGGTGCGATCGCGGGCACCAAGCTTTGCGAGAATAGTGGATACCTGATTTTTTACGGTTCCCTCAGATTTATACAGAGCAGTGGCAATTTCTTTGTTACTGCAGCCAGAGGCCATTAAGCGCAAAATTTCTTTTTCTTTCGCCGATAACGGCTCTGTCAGACAAGGCGCATCCGAGGGCGAACTCAAACCTTGTAAACTGTTAATCAGGGTTGTGGTAATCGCCGGCTGTATCAGCGATTCCCCGTTATTGATGGCCTCTATGCCGGCCACTAAGGTTTCCAGAGAGACATCTTTTAACAGATAACCTTTAGCGCCTGCACTAAGTGCTCCCATCAGACTTTCATGATCATCAAAGGTAGTAAGCATGATAGTAGGGATCAACGTATTGGCCTGCTTAAGCGCGTTAAGTAGCTCAATACCCGTCATGCGCGGCATGCGTATATCCAGCAGAATAACATCCACACCATCAACGTGGCTTTGCAACCACTGCAGCGCTTCCTCACCATCGTTGGCCTGGCCGACAACTTCAACCTTATCGGACAACGCCAGCAAACTGCACAGCCCCTGCCGCAAAAGCTGCTGATCGTCGACCACCAATACCCGTATCATTGCTGCTCCGGTAAACGCAGACGGACGTGAAAGCCCGTTTCGCTGTGATCAAAGGTCGCGCTACCGTTTAATTCTGCCATGCGCTCGTTCATTCCTTTCAGGCCGTTACCCTCAATAAAGTTGGCACTGCCAGCGCCGTTGTCTGTAATATCAATCAATAACGCGTCACTTACCCGATAAATATGGATATCCAGCGTATCCGCTCTGCCATGACGTAAACTGTTGGTCAGACTTTCCTGAATACACCGCAGTAAGTTGGTGGCCTGTAAAAGGCTCAAACCACTGATATTAGTATTGCAAACAATGTTAACCTGAATTTTTTCGCGCAATGGCTCAATCAGGGCCTGCATCGCCTGCAGTAAATCAAGCTGACCAAATTCACGCATATCAGACACAGCTTCGCGTACATCCGACAATAACAGGCGGGCAATAGTTAAACATTGATCAATCACCGGCTTTTGCTCAGCCGGGACTGTACGCGACGCCACCTGTAAATGCAGCGACAATCCGGTTAAATGATGGCCGACCAGATCGTGAATGTCACGTGCAATGCGGGTGCGTTCTTCTTTACGGCTGGCTTGCTGCATTAAGTCCTGTAATGCCCGTAATTCGCGGTTTGCCTGCTCGGCCCGCTGCTTCTCTTGCTCAGCCTGGTTGCGGCTTTCCATCATCACCAACGCGAACAAATTGAATGTCCAAAACAAAATGGCTGTGATCCATAACCCACCATTTTGTTGCCACGCATAAACGTACAATAACCAGGGAAATGCCGACCACAGGGGAGACAGCCACAGGGTCTTTTTAAACGGCATAAAGTAGGGAAGCAAGGCCGACCAAATCACCAGCAGAATAGCGTTAAAAACGAGCGGACTAAGGCTGAAAACCGCTAACACTAACAGGTACTCAAGCCCTATCAGGGTATAGCGAACCCGGGTATCGTGAGTAAAAGGTTCATCCTGGGTAACCAGCAAAAACAATAAGCCAAATAACCCAAAGCACACCAGCACGGGGACAATGTCAACCATGCTATAGCGCTCAGAGTCAGCTAATAACCAAGCGTTAGCCAGTGCCACGACGAAAATGGTGACCAGCGCACCAAGTTGCTCCGGGGCGATATGTATGCGGAATAATTTCATGGTTGCCAGTATTGTTTAATTACGCTGATTTTGGAATAGGCCAAAAGTCATCTTTTACAGCGTGACTTTTGCCACTACTGCCAGTTCAACTCTATCGCTAATCTTATTAACACCAGACCAGCAAACAGTCGGCTTGCCTGAATGACACACCGGCTAGTGCAAAAATACACAGCAAAGATCAACGGGTTCCAGGTAGTTAAGGAGATAACGATGAGTTATTTATACCAAACCATTTTAATGAGTCACATTCTGGCCGGGGCCTTAGGCCTTATATTGTTTTGGGTGCCAGTCACCGCGCGCAAAGGATCGTTAAACCATCGCCGCTTCGGCGCACATTACCGCCGTATAATGCTAGTTACCATCGCCAGTGGCACGGCCATGGCATTCGCCTGGTTGTTTATTCCTGTCATGGTAAAACCGCAACTTGCCGGTCAGCCTGAACTAACCACTAACTTACAGCGCTTTGCTTTATTTCTATTACATCTGGCTGTACAAATGTATGCGTCAGTAATGATGGGGCAATGGGCGCTGGACACTAAACTGAGCCGTCAGTCACTGCGCAGCATTTCACGCGTTGCCCCATCGGTATTGCTGGTGTTAACGAGTATCATGATTGGTATAGTAGGGATACTGCACCAACATGTGCTTATGCTGGTGTTTGCGCCATTAGGCTTGGCATTGAGTATCGGCCAGCTGCGGTTTATTTTTGCACAGCAGGTCGGTCCTAAAGCCTGGCTGGTTGAACACCTTGCAGGCTATATTGGTTCGGGCATCGGAGCCTACACGGCGTTTGCTTCATTTGGTGGCCGTACCATACTGAGTGACATTGGTGCGTGGCAATATGCGTTCTGGATTCTGCCGGGCGTGATTGGCGGTATCGCCATTAGCCGCCTGTCACGCCAGTACAGTACTGATAATAGTGCCAAGGTATCAACCCTAAAACCCCTTTAAGGCGTTTACGGCGCTGGCTGTTGATAGTCTCCGGCAGAAAAGCGGTCGATAATTTTCAGTAATGCCAGTAAATTGTGCTGCACATTGTCGACCCGGATTTCGTTGTTATATACCTGCGAACGCAGCCCGCCAAGTACCGCTTGTTTATTCCTGATGTAGTACATTTGGGCATCATCAGTGAACTCCAGTTGCATGGCATGACGAATTCCTTTCACTATAACCAGCCGATAGAGTTCCTGCCTGGCTTCATCGCCCGTTAACTTTGCCAACAACCAGGCATCAATGAGCCCCTCGAGGTAAACACCCGTTGCAGATGCATGGGGAGGCCCAAAGCCACCATCAGGAAAGTAAAAGCGGCCCTCAAAATCAGGATATTCATAGCCTAAATGCTCTTCGTAACCCTGCATGACGACCACCAGCCAGTCATTCATTTGTTTGATAGATTGCGCTAAGAAGGGATCTTTTGTTACCTGCCAGACTTTAAAATAAGCCTGTGTGTGCCAGGGTATAAATGCCGGGTTTCGGGCGCTTTTGTGCCAGGCCATATAAGTTCTGGCGCTTTTCATAAATTTGTCTAACAGCGGTGAAGTGGGCCCTTCCTGTTCGATGACGTGAGCCCAGTAATATAAGGCTTCGCCAGGATAGAAGTTATGCACATCGTTGCGCTCCTGGCGAATAAAGGTTCTGAACATGCCGTCGGGTTGCCACTGCCCGGCAATAGCATTCGCCAGGCCATTGTAAGACTGACTAAAATCATCACGTTGCGGGGAAGTGAATATGGCCAGAGCTGCCAGGGCAGCGGCCCCTAATTTACGCTTGCCGTTATATTCTATGTAGCCAATATCCTCTTCAGTTTTATAAAACGCATCCAGATTGTGTTGCAGGTTTTGCTGCGCTAACGAACGCAATGATTCATCCTGTTGCCTGTTAGCCCATACCTGCAGGGCATAACTGGCCATAAACTGTCGAATCATATTATTGGACTGAGAAAAAGCATCCAGGCTCGGCCAGTATTTGTATTGGGTTTCGCCGGTTGTTTTACTGGTATTGTTAACCAACCAGCTGGCTAACCTATTGCTCATTCGGGTTACACTGTCTCTACTGACATCAGTGATTGGCACGAGGGTGTTACCGCGATAAAGCCTGGTAATTTCTTTACGTGCTACGTCAGCATAGAACTGTTCGTTGTCATAGGTTTGCATGATAAGTTGTGATGAATTGACTTCGCTTAGTTCGGCGCCTAGCTGAGAAGTGAAATCTTCAAGTATTAACCACGGCGTCCGGTTGGTTGCAACGGCAACTAACCCGCAATAGTTAACCTTTTTGCCATTGTATTCAAACTCTACACCTTTCACGCCGGTTAAGGTCTGAAAACTGTTTTTTGATTTAAGTGGCGTAGCTTCCGGCACAAAGTTATAGCCAAAACAAAGCGTTAGCTGTTCAAACTCGAGTTCTTTCAGGGTGTTTATGGCGGTGTTGAGGAGCAACTGCCAGCCCTTATCACTTTTTAAGGATACCTGACCTGCCAACTCACCATTTTGCCAGGCGTGTATCTGCAAAAACTCTGCACGATCAGCATGCTCAAGATGTTGTGCCAGGTATTCGCGCAGAAAGCCAAGGGGCTCATGATCAATGTCGGGGGTAACCTTTTTAAGGCCATAAAAAATGCCAGCTCCCGCTAGCAACACAAGCACAACACCAACCAGCCACTTGCCCATGAAAGTAAACTCCCGCTATTTTATTTCTCTCTGAGATTTATATATTCAAATATAGAATCTTGGTGACTTTTCACCACCGCAGTACTCTAGCCTAAAGCTTGTCAGGCGCCATAAATCCAAACTAAAACAAGCATTATTCAGTATTATCACCAACGCATTGTGCAGACAACATAAATACACGACTCAGCGGTAACTTGTCAGTAATCGCATCATCGGAGCGGTCCTTTAATGCCACGCCACTGATCTGTTTGTTACGCGCATTTTCCATTAAGTACGCACAGCGATGGGCTGCTTTGTCAGGCGTTAGTCCGGCATGCCGGACATTTGAAATACAGTTTCGTTTGGCATCATCAAAACCACGTTTCGGTGCCCAGGTAAGATAAATGCCTAAACTATCGGGTGAACTTAAACCCGGTCGTTCACCAATGAGAACCACAACCATTTGCGCATTTAGTTGCTCAGCAATATCATCGCCAATGGCGACTCTGCCCTGCTGAGCAATACACAGCGGTGCCAATTGCCAGGCCTTATTGGCCCGCGTTAACCGGGCCAATAAGGCCGATAAAAATGGCGGAACCTGTTTGTGCACGGCAGTGGCAGAAAGCCCATCAGCAACAACAATAGCCACATCAACAGGCGAATCACTGCGATATTGTTGCAATTGATATGCACTTGCTTCACTGAGGTTGCGGCCCAGGTCGGGTCGCTGTAAATAGATCAGGCGCTCTGTTGCTTCGCTCTGCACCGACAATATGTTTAGCGGCTCATTCATGTAAGTAAGTACTTGCAAATCATCGATTAGCTGCGTGCTATCGAGCGATGCGTGCACAGCGTCAATGGCTTGCGCATGCGCTAACTGAAACCTTAATAACTCACTGGTAGGCAGGCTGGTACCAGCACGCCCGAGGCCAATGCGCGCTGCTGTAAACTGGCGCAGTTGCTGCCAGCGGTCTACATGCAGGTGCTGCTCGTTGTGACGCGCCGGTTTTTTAGTCTGATGGTCAGACATTGGCATTTCCTCCGGGCAGCATGGCGGCAAAGCGTTGCGATAGCTCGTCGGTCAACAATGAGTTGCCACTCCTGGTAAAAATTTTCTGCTCTTCTAGCCACGCGTCAAATTCTGGCGCCGGCTTTGCTCCAAACAACTGGCGCACATAGAGGGCATCGTGAAACGAGGTAGTTTGATAGTTCAGCATAATATCATCGGCGCCTGGAATGCCCATAATGAACTGACAATGCGCACTTGCCAGTAGCGTCAGCAAGTTATCCATATCGTTTTGATCGGCTTCAGCATGGTTGGTGTAACACACATCACACCCCATCGGTAAGCCCAGTAATTTGCCACAAAAATGGTCTTCCAACCCGGCCCGAATAATTTGTTTGCCATCGAACAGGTACTCAGGGCCAATAAAACCCACCACCGTATTGACCAGCAACGGGTCAAGTACCCGCGCCAGACCATAAGCGCGCGCCTCACAGGTTTGTTGGTCTACCCCATGATGCCCGTTGGCCGACAGCGCACTGCCCTGCCCGGTTTCAAAATACATAACATTGTGACCAACCGTACCGCGTTTGAGCGACAGTGCCGCCTCTCTTGCCTCCTGCAGCATGGCCAGCGAAACACCAAAACTCTCATTAGTTTTTTGCGTACCGCCAATCGACTGAAAAACCAAATCTACCGGCGCACCGCGCTCTATGGCTTCGATGGTATTGGTGACATGGGTCAGCACACAGGACTGGGTAGGAATATTGTAACTAGCGATTAGTTCATCGAGCATATGCAGCAAGTTGATAGTTTGCGCCACGTTGTCGGTCGCCGGATTGATACCGATGACGGCATCGCCACTGCCGTACATGAGTCCGTCAAAAATCGATGCGGCGATGCCGTTAAGATCATCGGTGGGATGATTCGGCTGCAAACGAGTCGAAAAATGCCCGGGAATACCAATGGTATTGCGAAAGGCCGTGATGACCTCACATTTTCGCGCCACTAAAATCAAATCCTGATTACGCATGATTTTACTCACTGCAGCGACCATTTCTGGCGTTAACCCGGGACTCACATCCTGTAATACCACAGCATCGGTAGATTCGAGCAATAACCAGTTGCGTAATTCTCCCACCGTTAAGCCCGCAACAGGCTCAAATGCGTCGCGATCATGGGTGTCTAAAATAAGGCGGGTAATGTCGTCTTGTTCGTAAGGAATTACCGTTTCGTTAAGAAAGGTCGTCAGCGGTAAGTCGGCAAGCACCATTTGAGCAACCACGCGCTCTTCGGCAGTAGTCGCCGCGACACCAGCCAACTGATCACCGGAGCGAAGCGGCGATGCCTTAGCCATCACCCCGGCTAAATCTTTAAACCGATAGGTGCGCTGACCTAACTGATAACGATATCCTGCCATGGCGCGTCTCCCTTATACGGGTGAAAAGGATGTTAGTCCTCTTCCATCATGCCCCCGAAGCCGCTGCTTTGCAATCCGGGGGCACTCATGCATCGACTCAGTTAGTCAGCAGATTGCGGCAAAGGCCTCTGCTGTGGCATCCAGATTCTTATTATTTAAACCAGCAATGCACATGCGGCCACTATCAATCAGGTAAACGCCAAACTCGTCTTTTAAACGCGCCACCTGAGCCGGACTAAAACCGGTGTAACTGAACATACCGCGCTGCACAGCCAGATAGCTAAAGTCGCAGTCAGGGCGGAGCCCGGTTAATTTACTCACCAGTTGCTGGCGCATGTCGTGCATTCGCTGACGCATTTGCTCGAGTTCTGCCTGCCACAGGCTGGTTAACGCTTCATTGCCAAGTACATGATTGACCAGCCTGGCACCGTACGACGGCGGCGTGGAGTAATTGGTGCGTACGGTAAACTTGAGCTGCCCCTGTATTGTTTGGGCAATTTCGGGAGTTTCACACACCACGTACAAAGCGCCAATACGCTCACTGTAAAGTGAGAAAATCTTCGAAAACGACTGAGACAATAAAAACGGCTGACCCGACTCAGCCATTAATTGAATGGCTTTGATATCTTCATCAAGGCCTTCACTGAAGCCCTGATAAGCCATATCAAAGAATGCCAGTAACTTGCGCTCAGTAATAATGGCAATAACCTGCTGCCACTGTTCCATCGTGAGATCAATGCCAGTGGGGTTATGACAACAGGGGTGCAACAGCACTATCGATTGCGCTGGCAGTTTGCTTAAGTCTTCCAACATACCGTTAAAATCGAGCTGCCTGGTCTGTGGGTTGTAATAACGGTAAGTGTTGGTGGCTAAACCTGCGCCTTGAAAAATTGAGTGATGGTTATCCCATGTTGGATTACTGACCCACACCTGTGAGTCAGGGAAATAGCGCTTGAGCAAGTCGGCCCCCACTTTCAGCGCGCCCGAACCGCCCAGGCTCTGTATTGCGCTTAACCGCTCTTGCACCTGCGGTAACGATGCACCAAAGGCCAGCTTCTGCGCCGCCGCGCGATAGTCCGGCATGCCATCCATGGGTAGATACACCGGACTCGCTAGCGGGTTATCTGCCAACCAGGCTTTTGCTGCATCCACACAGCCAAAGTCAGGTACTTTGCCGTTTTCGTCGAAGTAAAAACCAATCGTCAGGTTGACTTTTTGTGGACGCGGATCGCTGACGAACCTCTCCATCAACGAAAAAATCGGGTCGCCGGCGTAGGCATCGACATGTTCAAACATAGGGTTTCCTTATACTTATTATTTGGCGGTGAATAATACACGCATTATTGATGTATTAAACTCTGGCTAGGCGAGATAACGGTCTTTGCGGTGGTTAAAGGCAATTAAGATATTCAGCACTATAGCGCCTAATACCGACGCAATCAGTGCAGGAATACTCACGACGAAAAACGCCGCACACACCACCAGTATATCGACGCCCATTTGCAGATACCCGGCACGAAAGCCGGTTTTGTCCTGAATATACAGCGCCAGTATCGTCACGCCGCCCAGACTTGCGCCGTGGCGAAATAATACAACAAAACCTGTTCCCATCAGCAGATTGCCAAACAACGTGGCATAAAACAGATCCAGTTCGCCCAACTGAATAAACGCCGGATGAATGTGGGTAAACAGTGACACCAAAGACACGGTAGCAAAGGTTTTCAGGGTAAAGGTGAGACCCATTTTTTTCAGCGCCAAAACATAAAACGGAATGTTTATCAGAAAGAACGCCAGGCCAAACGACATGGGCGAGAGGTAATTAATTAAGAACGCCATACCGGCGGTACTGCCGGTCAATGCGCCCACTTCACCCAACAATATGGCACCAAAAGACACCAGTAGTGTGCCGGTTAATAATGCCAGGATGTCTTCCACCCAACTATGGCTTACCGATTTCGGCTCTGTGATGGTTGCTTCACTCATGATGCTCTACGCTCGCACTCAAAATTCAGAAATAGTAAATAATGAGCAATATAGCATAAAATGAATCATGATATGCATATTTTGATGCAATATGCACATATTGTGCGCTAGCTTCCACCTAATGCTTACTATAACCAAACGCCGTCTTCCTTGAGACGTTCCAGCACTACAGCAGTACGAATGTGCCCAACGGTTTTATGCGCGGCCAATTCGCTGATCAGTGCCGACAAGTCACTCAGTTCGGCAACAGCCACTTTCAGTATAAAATCGGCATTGCCGGTGGTTTTATACATATCCAGTATTGCGGGAGTTTGTTTTACCAGGTCATAAAACGCACTCACTGCCTCGGGCGAGGCTTCGGCCAGGGTGATTTCGAGTATCGAAGAGATATCAAGGTTTAGTGCCGCCGGCGAAATCCGCGCACTATAGCCAATAATAAAATTATGCTGTTCAAGCTGTATACGGCGGCGCGAGATCTGCGAAGCAGACAAGCCAATCATTTCGCCGAGCTCCTGATTAGTGAGTCGGCCGTTATCGCGCAACAGTTTGAGGATCTGCTTATCGTAATCGTCGATGTCGTGCATAGTCTGTTAATGATTCCGGTGGTTAGCGATTTAATTTGAGCCTGCAATGAGATCATGCATCAATTCTATCGACGGTAGCTGGTGTTCAGGCTGATAAAACAAACGGTTTAAACGCCCTAAAAAATTTACCTTACGACTGGGATCGTGAGGTTTGACACGACGCTCGCTGGTGGTTTGTAAAAACTCCCAGGGCTGAAGATCCAACGCCTTAATTTCGTCGGTGGTTACGCCCTGACCATGCACTGTGCTGAGAATACGCTCTGTTTTGCTTTCCATAACCGGCAGGATGTCGTTGGCGTAAATATCGCTGACAGGATCACCAATCGCCTCCAGCGAATGATTAATTGCCGCCCATAAGTCATCGTGCTCATAATGCGCGCCGGGCGGAGCATAATAGCCCATCACTTCCCATTCGAGCTCGGCGTTACTCACCGCAATGGAGCTTTCTACTGCCGGTGAAAATGACAAATCCGGCCGGGCGCCAATATTATAGGCATCCACCGATAAACCAATACAAATGACTATCTCCCCCATCACCATGGGGTTATGATACAGCGCTTCAAACGCCGCGCGCTTTACCCCCATCCAACCGTGAATTAAGGGCTCCTGCTGGGCAAAGTGACGAACATCATCGGGCAGATCCTCGCCATACTTTTCTACCAACAGCGGCATAGGATTGGTTTCGATTTGGTTGTCAGGCACCCAGACTTCATACTCCAGACGGTTATCCGCCTTGCCACGACTTTTTATGCCGTAAGATAAGTTGACCGGCCGACAAATGCTGCGGTCCTCATCGACCCGGTGGAAATACTCCGATCGCAGCCGCTTTATAAACGGCGCATCCTGGCCTGCTAACGCGGCGGTAGGATAACGGTATCCGCAGTCGCTTTGCTCAACAATCGTCAGACCAGGAACCGCCTTTACCAGTTTCTGCTTCAGATCTTTAAAAGTGCGATAGTCCGGTAGAATAATGCTGCGCTCCGGCTCGATGGTGAGCCGTTCACCAGTTTCGCTGATAAATTTGGGGGTCTTCCAGAATTCATAGCCGGCCAGACCTAATTGTTTTATCGCGCTATCCCGGAGCCTGGATATGTCTAAAAACAACGCCTCATGATTGCGAATATGTTTTAACAGTGGTCGCTGCATCTACCCAACGTTTGAAAGTATTTTAATCTGCTCTCCAGTCTGCCAGATTTCTGCTAACAGGTTAAGTGTTGTGTCTGTTGTTTGAGCGAGCCCGATGTCACGTTGCTACCCTTGTGTAAAATTGCCGCTCACCATACTGACCAGCTCTGGCTAAGCAAATTTTTCACCGCTGGTGGTGCTTAGTACTGAATGCAAAAGCAGCTATGCTAAAGCTGGACGATCAGGCTATTTTGTTCACGTACCATTTTTTGCGTTATATCAGGCAACGCTAAGCGATAAGTAAGGAGAGCGAAATGTTAGACCAACAAGAAGAATACTGGGGCATGTCACTAAAGTCTTACTGCATGATGATTCATTTGAGTCAGTTAACCAGCATTGTTGCGCCAGGACTGGGTAATCAGCTGCGTTATTTACACAATTATCTGTACCGTACTGGCGATCGTTTTTATTGGTGTAGTGGGGCTAATCGTGCTGGCTGTGCTTAATTTTCTGTTTGCCATTATCGCCGCGGTAAAAGCGAATGATGGGCAATTATGGCCGTACCCTCTGTCGATAAAGTTTCTAAATACTAACGCTTCAGCTAACAACTACTGGCGCTGAGCAGCGAGATATTTATACAGCGTAGACTCGCCAATATTGAGCTGCCTGGCGACATCTTTTTTCTTCATGCCTTTGGCAATTAACGTGTTGGCTTGTTTAACCAGTGCTGGCGAAATGGCTTTGCGTCCCTTATATTTGCCTTTTGCTCTGGCTTTAGCAATGCCAATGGCCTGGCGGTCGGTGAGTAAATCTTTGTCCATTTGTGCAGCGCTGGCGATCAACGTGTAAATATCGACCGCAGGATTACAGGCAAATTCAAGGTTATCTACCACCAGCATAACGCCCTGTTTTTCCAGCTGTGCGGTAATCTTTGCCGCACTGGCAATACTGCGGGCGAGCCGTGAAATATCATGAACAATCAGCCTGTCACCACTTTTCAGGCGCTTTAATAAGCGGTTCAGCTTGGGTTTTTCGCCCGGATCAGCATTCGGCTCTCGCACAACAATATCGTAGGGATACTTATTGATGAGGATCTGAGCCTGATCATCAATGTCCTGTCTGTCGGTACTACTGCCAACGTATAAATAGGTGGTCACGAGAGGGTCTGCATAGATTCGAACACTACATAAAATGATAGTGAATACGGCACTGAATACAAGCAGTAATCGCCAATTTCAGGTCAACCGGGTCCAAGCAAACCCAAGAACCCTGAGTCACATGCTATGCCGCAGAAGCCTGCGTCGTCAGATCATCTGAAGCGAATATGGTCTCGATTGAGATCGCTTATCTTACTGCACCCCATTAAACGCATATCCCGTTCAATTTCGGCAACAAGGAGTTGCATGGCCCGTTCTACTCCGGGTTGTCCCGCTGCCGCCAATGCATACAAATAGTACCGCCCGAGGCCGACCGCTTTGGCGCCCAGCGCGAGTGCTTTAAGAACATGTGTTCCTCGCTGAATGCCGCTGTCGACGATCACATCAATTTTATCACCTACCGCATCAACAATTTCAGCCAGGTGATCAAAGGAACTGCGCGAACCATCGAGCTGGCGACCGCCATGATTAGAAATAATAATACCGGTGCAGCCAATATCGACTGCACGCCTCGCATCATCGGCACTCATTATACCTTTTAAACAAAACTGCCCATCCCAGAACCTGACCATCTCCTCTACATCCTGCCAGTTCATGGACGGGTCGAGCATATTGGTAAAGTAATCACCAATAGAGCTGCTGCCACCGCCCATATCGATATGCGCATCTAATTGTGGCAACGAGAATTTTTCGTGCGTGAGGTAATTTATTCCCCACATTGGTTTACTGGCAAACTGCCAAAGTCCGGCTAAATTGAGCCTGAACGGAATAGAAAAGCCGGTTCGCAAATCACGTTCACGGTTACCGCCAGTGATTGAATCGACGGTCAGCATCATGACCTCAATGTTTGATTCTTTGGCCCGTTCCATCATGGCGCGATTAAGGCCACGGTCCTTATGAAAATAAAACTGATAGACCTGGGGCGTATCATATTGTTTGGCTATCTCTTCCATGCTGACCGTGCCCAGCGAAGATACGCCGAACATAGTACCGTACTTTTCTGCTGCGCCGGCGACTGCCCGCTCTCCCTGGTGATGGAACAATCGCTGCAAGGCGGTGGGCGACAAATAAACCGGCAAGTCAAGTTTTTGGCCCATAACCTCAACGCTCAGGTCGACCTCTTTAACCCCGTTCAGCACTCGCGGGATCAGATCACATTCATCGAAAGCTGCTGAGTTACGACGTAGCGTCGTCTCATCATCTGCACCACCGTCGATATAGTTAAAGATCGGCCCCGGCAGTCGCTTTTGGGCGAGTTTGCGGAAATCATGAAAATTGTAACACTGACTTAATCGCATGCTGATTGTCCGTAATTAATGGCTGAAATAACACAGCAAAGGTTAAGCATATAGCATGTGGGCCCGTAAATTCAGCCAGGTACTGAGTGAATGTTAGTTGCTCTGAAACGATACAATAAAAACGCCAGTATTGACTAAAACCAAGGCAAAAAACGACCAGCCAACTACGTTTTAAAACCAGGAAGTAAAAAAACGAAGCTAGCTGATCAAGCACACCTTTTGCTAAACCGACACAGAAAACCGAACCGGTAAACGGGTCTCGTCGTTATACGATACCTGAACCGGTGGCATTCGGATCCCGAGGACGAGCCTCGGCCATACTGGCGCGATAACCGATACTGCGGTATACGCCCAGGGGATCGATAGCGGCCCCCTTGCGCAATCGCGCCATGGCAAGAATTGGCGATACATCCAGATTAAACGCGTTTTTAAGCTCCAGTGAAGCCATTAACGCGTCATTGTCATCCTGGTAACCATAGAGTTTTTCACGGTTAACCAACAACGCCTTAACATACGAGCGTTGCACTTCAATCGCTGAGTTAATCAGGCTTTCTGCCGGGTCTGTCACGTTGTGTGACTGGTCGAGCATATAAGCCGGGTTAAACTCGCTTTGCTGGCGATACTCGGCATCCACCAGTTCATTGAAAATAAGGAACTGCTGATACGGATGCAACGAACCACTGTCCAGATCGTCATCGCCGTACTTACTGTCGTTAAAGTGAAAGCCGCCCAGCTTTTTAAACTGGATCAGGCGCGATACGATCATTTCGATGTTAGTGTTAGGTGCATGGTGACCAAGATCCACCAGCGACTTACACTTTGGCCCCAGTTGCATGGCCGCCAGAATATTCGATCCCCAATCCTGAATAATGGTCGAATAAAAAGCCGGCTCAAACATCTTGTGCTCAATGTGCATTTCCCAGTCATCGGGTAAGCCCTGATAAATCTTTTCCATACTGGCAAGGTAACGCTCAAAAGCACGCTGAAAATGCTGCTGACCGGGATGATTAGAGCCGTCGCCTACCCACACGGTAAGGCTTTTTGCACCAAGTTGCTTACCATATTCAATACAATCGAGATTATGTTGAATGGCAAGCTCACGGGATGCCGCCTGGGTATTACTTAAACTACCGTACTTATAAGAAACGGCCTGACCTGGCTGATCCTGAAAGGTGTTAGAGTTCACCGATACCCACTTGATACCATACTCATCAGCTTGCTGTTTCAGTTCACTAAAGTCGTCAACCTTGTCCCAGGGGAAGTGAGGCGACACCGAGTCAGTACAACCTGAGAGCTCATTGATAACCGCGCAGTCTTCGAGTTTTTCGTAAATATTGCGCGGCTCGCCGGTGCCCGGAAACCGGGCGAAACGAGTACCACCGGTGCCGGTACCCCATGAAGGCACGGCAATCTGAAACTCCCCCGCCGCTTCGGTAAGGGTGTCAATATCGATGTCCTGACGGGCCAGTTTGTCGCCCAGTGCGGCATAATCGGCGTCTAAGTCGCTTTGCAACTTGCTGTTTGCAGCGCTGATGATGGCAGAATCTATTCTTCTTAACATAATGAACTCCTAGCGCAGGAAGGCTTCATGCAGACCACCATCTACACTCACAACCTGTCCTGTCGTTTTACTCAGTTGACCCGATATTAATAAATAGGCAGCTTCTGCCTGATCATCCGGTGTAATGGGCTGCTTGGTCAGGGTGCGTTGTGCATAGAACCCAGCCAGTTTATTGCGTAATGTTTCGGTTGATTCGCTTTCCGAAAATTCAATATTGTATTTGCTAAGCGATGAAATTACGCGGTCGCGGGGAAACATGTTACTGCCCTGTACTACCGTTGCCGGAGCCAGCGCATTAACGTTTACCAGGGGAGCCAGAGTGACGGCTAACTCGCGCATCAGATGATTGGCCGCCGCTTTACTGGTGTCATATGCCAGCGACCCCTTTTTCGATACAGCGGCGTTGACACTGGTGGTTAACACCATTGCACCTTTAAGCGCCTGTTGCTGCCAGATTTTGTTGGCCTCTGAGGCCACCACATAACCGCCTTTCACGTTAACGCCAAAGCTTAAGTCAAACACATCATCATTTTTGGCCATATCAGCGCCTTCGGCGACAAATACACCTGCAGTAACAACGACTTTATCAATGCCACCGTATGCCAAAAGGACCTGTTTAAACATCGCCTCTACCGTGTCGCGTTTGGTAATGTCTACCGCCAGCGCAATGGCAGGTCCACAAGCAGAAATGCCTGTGCCGGCTACGCCAATACCCTGACCATAAATAGTAGTTAACTCGGCTGCAGTTTGCTCGGCATTCTCCAGCTTGAGGTCGGCGCAGACCACGTGAGCGCCTTCTTTTGCCACCCGGTGAGCCGTCGCTTTACCAATACCATCACCGGCACCGATGACCACTACCACATCACGTGCCAGCGTTTTTTCCGCCGGCATACGTTGCAACTTGGCTTCCTCAAGTGCCCAGTATTCAATATCAAAGGCCTCCTGCGCAGGCAGCGCCGTATATTCAGAGATGGCTTCAGCACCGCGCATTACTTCAATGGCGCAATTGTAAAATTCGGCCGTTACCCGCGACTCACTCTTATTTTTACCCCAGGCAATCATGCCTACACCCGGAATTAAAATAACGGTTGGGCTCGGATCACGCATTGCCGGTGAATCGTCGCGTTTACAGGCATTATAATAAGCGGTGTAGTCTTCGCGATATTGCTCAAGGCCCTGCTTAAATTTTTCAATAAGCGTTGCCATATCATCATTTTGCGGGTCAAAATCTACAAACAGTGGCTTAATTTTGGTGCGCAAAAAGTGATCCGGGCAGGACGTACCTAATGCCGCAAGACGCTTGGCATCAACGCTGTTTACAAACCGCAGGGTCGCGTCGTCGGTTTGTACTGTACCAATAAATTTAACATTGTTTGAAACCAGACCGCGGGCAACCGGTAAAAATCCGGTGAGCAGTTCGGTGCGCTCTGCTTCACTCAGTGCCGCATATTTCTGACCGCCGAAGGTCTGGTCCCCCTTGTCATGTTCTTCAATGTATCGGGCGGCGGTTTCTATTACCCACAGTGATGTTTCGTAACAGCTTTTACTCTCTGATGACCAGTTGGTATGGCCATGCTGACCAAGCAGAATGCCCCATATGTCAGGATGTTTGGCATAGGTGTCTTCACACAGCTTGGCAGCTTCCCAGCCTGGGCGCATCCACGGCACGTAGGCAAGTTTGCCGCCCCATATCACTTCGGTTAACGCTTCCTGATCTTTACATGAGGCAACCGAAATCACCGCATTGGGGTGCAGGTGATCAACGTGCTTCTCGTCGATCATTGAATGTAGCGGGGTATCAATAGACGAAGCTCGCGGGTTCAGACAAAAATTACAGTGCTTGAACATGCCGACCATACGGTCTTCACCTGCCGATTTGTAACCTTTATCTGAATAGGCCTGATACACACCATCCAGCGCATTGAGTTTATCCTGATACAGCGACGAAAAATTTTCCTGTTTGGAGGTGCGTAAATCCCCCCCTGAGCCTTTTACCCATAACACTTCCACGTCCTCACCGGTGAGCGGGTCTTTTTCCGTCAGCTTGGCAGACGTATTGCCCCCACCCGTATTGGTTATGCGCTGATCCTCACCTAACTTATTAGAGCGATACACGAGGTTATCAACGGGACTGAGTTCGTCTGCAATGTGGTCTTCCCACAAATAATTGACGTGTTTGTATTCATCGGGTTTAAAAGGCATAGCGGAGTCCTGTGAATTCAAGTAATCGGTTTTGACGGCTATTGATAATTACCGTTCATTTAAATTCAATATACATCCCAATCAATCTTTGTCAATCATATTCAATCAATATATAACAACATTTTTACAATTGTTTTATCAGTGAAATTTATTGAAAATACAATCAGAAAACCGATTAAAAATTAACCGGCCGTCAGGCAGTGCAATCGCTCGTTTAACACTACACCGGATGATTAGCAGGCGGGATAAAAGTGCAGAACTTTGAATAAAGCAAGGCAGGTACCGACGTTGCCGCCGGGCCAGAAAATGACTAACCGCAGGCTTCTACCACCACGACATTGATGCCGCGCTGACGAATTTTATCGAGGGCTTCCGGTTCTGCATTGCTGTCAGTAATAATGGTATCCACTTCGTCCAGTCCGCAGAATATCAAATTACCTTTTACACCGATCTTAGTACTGTCGGCCAGGACGATGAGTTTGTCAGCCCGCTTACGCAGCTTTTGTTCAGCCAGGATCAACAGCGGATCACTCTCCATTACGCCAAACTCGCTGAGACCGGGCGTTCCCATAAACATTTTGCTGCCACGATAATTTTGCGTGGTATCGTTTTCGAACGAACTAAGAATAATACTTTGCTTCCGATACACTTCACCGCCGGGTAAAGTGACCTGATTTTGACTGTTTTCCAGTAACTCATGGGCCAGTACAAACGAATTGGTAAGAATGTTCATCCGCCGTTCGGTAAGAAACTCAGACATCATAAAGGTTGACGAACCGCCGTTGATGATGACCGACTCGCCATCTTCACACAGTTCGGTTGCGGCTTTGGCAATCATTCTTTTGGTATCGACATTACGCTCCCGGTCAACCAAAAACGCATTGCCGGATAACTTAAAGCTGGCAACAGAGCGGTCTTCAAGCACCTGAGCGCCGCCTCGGATCTTTTTAAGCTTATTAGCATCGGCGAGTTTATTCAGATCACGTCGAATGGTTGCTTCGGAGGAATCTAGCTGGGTACACAGATCTCTGACGCTAACAAAGGTCGTTTCGTCAAGAATATCCAAAATAAGCTGGTGTCGCTGCTTTTCCAGCATAGTGCTTCCTTTATCATCATTATTAGACTGTAGGAAGTTAATATAATTACCTATCCCCACGCAAGCAATCAAAAACGTAGATTGGTGATTGCTTGTGAATGTTTCATAATTGAAACTGATTGCTTATTGATTTATTCGTTGGTACCAGTTTTGTCGATATGCGTCCAGGCCAGTAAATGCTGAAGCACGGCACGGTTGCAGCGCCAGAGCCATTTCGGTATCACTGTCGAAACCGATTAGCGCCGCAGCGCCCATCACGGTACCGGTATTATCTTGTGACAACATCACCGTTTGCTCAGGGCGCAGTTGCGCTACCAATTCACATAACAAGGTATTTTTTAAAAACGCGCCTTCAATATAAATGGGGCCGGTAGCGTTAAGGTCATTCAGTCGTTGGTCAATCATCAACGCACAATAGAGCGTGGCAATTGCCTGCGGTGCCGGCGGCTGCGCCGGACACGCCAACACCGGCTTTGCACCGCCATAGGGGCCATTCCCGTTACTGAAGTCTGGTGTTACCAGCCAGCGTTCATTAATTGCTTGCTGAATATCGGCAGGCTGCGCAGCCATACTAATATTACCGCCCAGACGTGCACATATCGTTTCGTACTCACGTCCCCCCATAAAACGGGCACAGCTTACCGGTTGTTTAAAAATATCCACATTCGCCAGTGTGTCGCGGTGGCCGCCCAATTGGCTGACATCACCATTGGCTTGCATCGCAATCGTCCAGGTGCCGGTTGAGATCACCGTGAAACTTTCATCTGTTGCAGCACGCTGCAAGATATAACGCAATAAACTGGCGTTGCTATCGTGAATGCCGGTATAAATCTTACAATCAGCCGGCAAACTGGTCTGTTGTGATACAGTCTGGCTTACCGTACCCAGCTCATCCCAGGCGTTTTTAAGCGGTGGAAATAAGTGTCGCCAACCGCAGCGCTCAACCAGCGACGAATAGTCTTTAACCGCGGGTTGCCACAGGTCGGTATGGCAACCCAAAGAAGTGACTTCCGAAGCCAGATCTGCGCCAAGTCGCCAGGCCCAGTACTGCGGATACATAAGAATATGTGTGACCCGTGAAAACGCCTGCGGATACATGGCTTGCAGCCAGAACAGCTGGCGGCCTAAATTAAGCCCGGCAGGCAGCGACGGCGAGAGAGTTTCATTAAAGTCAGGCCGCACTGCGGCGTAATCTGCCTCACACTGCGCTATGCCATCGTACTCATAATCGAGCACCGCCAACGCAAGCGCTTGTTCCCGATCACCGACGCTATTGTCAATCAGCGCCGCCGTCGCACCATGGGTGGTAACAACGATTGCACTTATCTCGGCGGTTCGACTGTAAGACTTTAACGTCTCGGTTAACCATCGCCAAATGCCGTCTACATCAGCCTGTGGGTACATCCCCATGAGCGGCGCATTTTTACTGCTAAAGCTTGCAGCAGGCTGGCCGTTTTCGATCACCAACAGTTTAATATGCGTTTTGCCAATATCGAGAACAGCTTGCAACATTGCGAAACTCCAACAGCTAAGTAAGGCCAGTATAAGCTGACTGACCATTTCCTGGGGCAGCGGGCATCACCACCAATCATTAACACGATTCCAACAAAATACACCATCAATCACATTCAATCAATACCACTCATATAAAATCAAAGTGTTAGTCGACCGTTAATAGTGATGGTCAATATGGCGCATTATGATTATGCGCGCCTGTTTGGGGAAACTTGTGGACAGGGTTGTTGCAGCCGGGGAACAGGCCTGCTTTGTGACGCATGGTTTATCACGCCATGGCAGGTATCAACTAGCACTGTCCCAGGCTAAATCCCACGCCGCCGCTGAACAGCATCAGGTGGGTTTGATCATCAATAACCTGTTGTTGGCCAAGGGCTACCCACTGATAATACACATTGCGATGAACCAGAGCCTTTAAGCCGCGGTGTATATCAACATACAGACGCGGATTATCAGGGTTACTGCCATCAAAGCTTAACGGGTGCCTTTCTGAGAGTAGCACCTTATGACCTAAGTTTGTGCTTACTTCTATTACATCGCCTTTGTCTGTTTGATGTTGTTGCCATTGAGTAATGATATATGGGGCATCTTCTACCTGAATTCTTACCTGTTCGGCTGGCGTTTTTAAATAGTAATCATCGCCATCTTTAAGCAATACACTGGCAAACAGCTTAACTAACTTTTCACGCCCTATGGGGCTACCCATGTACCACCAGCTACCATCCGCTTTAATGGTCATGTCGATATCGCCACAGAACGGCGGGTGCCACTGGTCAAACGGCGGTGCCGCGTCGAGATTTTCGATTTGCGATGACAACGTTTTAAGATCCATGACACATAGTACTCAGTGAGTTGAATACCCATCATCTAAACAAATTTACCGATAAAATGACAGCATAGCCCGATCTGCAAGGTTGTGTAGTCAGTCTTATGCGCGCCACTTCACTATGACTTTTTGGTATACCACTACCAAAATAAATAGTTTGGTAGATCAGCCCGACTGTTTTACCGTCTGAGCAACCTCCGCTTAATAACAGTTAAGGAACTTACTATGGTTGCGCAAAACGGCGCTTATACCAGTGAGGCACAAAGTCTGCGTGCAGACCTGGCCGCTGCCTATCGGCTACTCGCGCTGGAAGGTTGGAGCGATACTATCTTTACCCATATCTCAGCGCGCACGAGCGATGCAGATGATCGCTTTTTACTCAACAGTTATGGTTTACTGCCAGAAGAAGTTTGCGCATCCAACCTGATAGAGGTGGATGTACATGGTAATAATGCCGGGATTAATCCTGCATCGGTCAATCCCGCCGGGTTTACTATTCACAGTGCGGTTCACATGGCTCGTCATGATGCTCACTGCGTTATGCACACCCATACCATGGCTGGTATGGCAGTCGCGGGGCTGGCGGAAGGCTTAATCCCGCTAAACCAAACCAGCATGGAATTTTATAACCGTGTGGCCTACTACGATTATCAGGGGATCCCACTGGAGTGTGACGAACGCGACGCAATTGTTAAGGCATTGGGTAACAGCAATAGTATGATTTTACGTAATCACGGTTTATTAACGGTAGGACGAACCGTAGCCGAAGCCTTTTACCGTATGTACTACCTCAATAAAGCCTGCGAGATTCAAATCGAGACGATGAAAACCGGTGGAAAATTGTTAATTCCCTCGGACGACATTGCCGAGCACGTTGCACAGCAAGCTTCAAGCCCGGTCTATCAGGCCCAGAGCGTCGATCTGATTTGGCAAGCCATGCGCAGGAAGCTAGACCGCATTGATCCTTCTTACCAACAGTGAGTGGCTTTCCATCCCTGGTCAAAAAAAGACCCGCAATATGCGGGTCTGTACGGAGAGGTAAAAGGCCAGTCTGCGACCTTTAAACCCACAATGAAACTTATCATGATATCTGAGCTGTGCTACCCAACGGCCAGGTTTAGCGCGTATCTCTTAAGACGCCACGTGCTGGCGAATGATATCTGCCGAGTGGTTAAATTTTTGCTGCTCGCTGTCGCTCAATTTCAGCGCAAATCGTTTGCCCAAACCAAAGCTACCCACCTGGCTTGGGTGGCTAATGTAGCAACCGGTCTCAGCGTCATACACTGACACCGAAAAAATCGTTTTGCTGTTTGCCAGGATGGCCTGGCAAATGTTGGTTGCTATTGCGGCGATACCGAACTGAGTGCATTGTTTACCCGCGTAAATTTCGCTAGCAACGTCGGTAACCTGCCTTTCCAATTGCGCTTTTAACTCCGCGGACAGGTGCTGTTCGACAGCCTGGCCAACAATGCGCACTGATGACCAGGCAATAAATTGTGAATCACCGTGTTCGCCACTCACAAAACCCATGACGTCTGCCGGGCTCACGCCCAACAATTCACCCAGCATTCTTTTTAAACGCAACGTATCCAACGATGTACCGGTGCCAAACACACGACTGGTGGGTAAACCCGATGCCTGCTGCAAAATCTGCGTGATCACATCACACGGATTAGTAATATTAAGCACTATTCCGTCGTAGGCCGCGGCATTCAGCGTGTGCGCCAAGCCGATAATACCGGCTCTGTTGCGGGTATACTCATCAAGACGGTCAAGCGAGCTAATTTCATCCGGGCCGATTGCAACGACTATGATGTCTGCGCTCAACATTGCAGCGGTATCATTAACCCTTATCGTTACCTGTTCATTTAAGGCTACCAACGCATCACCTAAGTCAAGGGCGTGACTATTGACCTTTCTGGTATTGGTATCAATAAGCGTCAGCTCACAGACCGCCCCTTTGTTGATGAGCGATTGCGCCAGTGACGCGCCAACGTGTCCGCAACCAACAATTGCAATGTGCCTTGTCATAATGCCATATTGTTTAAGCCTTCATTGCGTGCAGTGTAGAGTGCCAGAAGTGCCGGCGCTATCAGTGTTTTTGAATAGTGGCATGCACTTTTGGAATACCCTGAAGATAAGGGGAGTGGCAGCGGCTACCCTTCATCAGCAATGGCTGCGTACACCGAACGATCCAGCCTTGCCCCACTCTTTTCCAGACTACTGATGATGGTTTTCAGCACCAGCAAGGTTCGCTGATTCATGCGTTCGCGGGGTTCAGTAACCAGATACACCGACTCTCCAATGTGATAGTCGGTTTCAATGATCTGCATTAACCGCCCCTGCTGTATATCATCACGCACTTCAATAATATCTGCCAGTGCCAGCCCCATGCCCAATCGCGCCGCCTCAATTGCCTGATAAGCGTAATCAAAATACGTATGCTGCTTTGCCATTGACGCATCAAGCTGATGCGAGGACAACCACTGACGCCACTGATTTAAGCGGTCGTGTAAAAGCGGATGCGCCAGTAATGCCCCCGGAGATGCAAGGCGCTGCCCGTTAACCAGCTTGGGGCTGCACACCGGAACGTAATATTCATCGTAGAGCTTGCGAACCACCCGGCTTTTATCGGCAGGCGCGCCCAGCGTCAGGGCTATATCAAACTCTTGTGAAAGGCTTTCTTGCAGAGGCTCAACGGTTTTTACTCGCAAGGTAATTTCTGGATATTGCTGTTGCACCAGAGTGAGCAATGGCAATAGCCAGTTCATCGAAATCGTTGCGGTACAGGCGATAATCAGCTCGCCGGCAATTTGGCTGGGGTTCATATAATGCAAACCACGATTGATTTCCATAAAGGCACTTTGTACCGACGTCAGCAATCGCCGACCCGCAGCAGTTAACTGTACGCCATTACCTTCTCGATGAAAAAGGTTTATACCTAAGCGGTCTTCAAGCTGGCGTATATGACGGCTCAGTGCCGAATGCGATACATGTAACTCCTGTGCAGCGCGGCGTATATGACTATGTCGCCCGGCAGCTTCAAACGCTTTAAGGGCGGTTAATGGAATCTGCCTTAAATCGAGGTAAGGCGACTGTTCTGGTCTCATATTGTTACCAAGGTGGTGTTAATTCATTGCTTGAATGTACTAATTAACACCATAAACTGGATAAAACATCAATCCTATTAGAGTAATTACTGATGAATACTGACTTTTTCCGCCGCCGTAGCCTGACTGGCAATACTCACCGAATGCCGCACTGGGGCATGGATTCTGAATATGGTGTATTGCAGGATGTATTGATTGGCCCCATGGACCACTACAGTTGGCAAACCGGCAACGCCATGTCACGCCGTTCAATGCGACTAGGCCGTCACTTTGATAAAGAAGTGGCGAAAAAACAGTATCAGGAAATGGTCGATATTTATCAGCATTGTGGTGTGAACACACATTTTTTAGGTGCGGACTCATCATTACCATACCAATTGTACGCGCGGGACTCCTCGGTGATGACCCCCTGGGGGCCTGTGGTAACACAAATGTACAGCCCATGGCGTCGCGGCGAATGGCTGGAAGTGGTTAAGTTTTACCAGCAACACGACATTCCTCTGTTTGATGTGATCACCGCAGGTACCTTTGAAGGTGGCGATTTCATGGTGTTAGAGCCGGGTGTCATCCTCTGCGGTTACACGGGTGAGCGCACCAGTAAGGCAGGTTTAAACCAAATGCGCGGCTGGGTTGAAAGAGAAGGATGGGAGTTTCACGCCTACGAATTTGACCCTTACTTTTTACACCTTGACGTTAAAGTCGCTATGCTGTCAGATAAATTGGCTGCTGTATGTAAACAAGCAGTGGAACAAGAGCTGCTCGACTGGTTTAGCGCACGCGGCATTGCCATCATTGATATATCTTACCGCTCGGTACTGGAATTGGGCGTGAACGTTGTAGCCTTAGGGAACGATCGCGTACTGGTGCCTGAAGGCAGTACAGAATTGATAGAAAAAGCCAAAGCCCATGGACTGGAGGTGTTTAGCCCTGATATGTCCATGTTTACATCTGGCGGCGGCGGTGTGCACTGCATGTGTCAGCCACTCAGTAGAAAAGACGTATAGGAGAGAATGGATGACGGCACTTGCTATAAACAAAGCACGTCTGTGGTCAACGCTGATGGAAATGGCCACCATTGGTGGCACTGACAAAGGCGGCTGTAACCGCCAGGCTCTCACAGATTTAGACAGAACCGGCCGCGACTTATTTATCGGTTGGTGTAAAGAGATTGGCTGTACCTTGCGGGTGGATCAAATGGGTAACCTGTTTTTACATCAGGCTGGCAGTAATGACGACCTCCCCCCGGTACTGATGGGCAGCCACTTGGATACGCAGCCTACTGGCGGTAAATTTGATGGCGTATATGGCGTACTGGCCGGCTTAGAAGTCCTGCGTACCCTGCACGATGCAGGTATCACTACCCAACACCCCATTGAAGTGGCGGTGTGGACTAACGAAGAAGGCGCGCGCTTTTCACCCGCTATGATTGGCTCTGGCGTATGGAGTGGCGAATTCGACTTAGAATACGGCCTCAGCCGAGCCGATAAGCAAGGTGTTACTATTGGTGAGGCCCTGCAACACACCGGTTTTGCTGGCAGCGCCCCATGCCAACCGTTCCCTGTCAAAGCCGCTTTTGAATTACATATAGAACAAGGCCCGATATTAGAAGCTAAACAAAAACCCATCGGTGTCGTTAAAGGCGTTCAGGGCATGCGTTGGTACGACTTAATTATCGACGGCCAACCGGTGCACGCTGGCCCCACACCAATGGAGCAACGTCGCGATCCGTTTATGGCGCAGTGCGCCATTGTGAGTGAACTCTATCAACTGGCCGCCAGCTATTCGCCATTAGCTCGCGCAACCTTTGGCGATATAAAGGCCGAACCCGGGTCGCGCAATACCGTGCCTGCCCGACTCACCATGGCAGTAGACTTACGCCATCCGGACCAACAGGTTTTGGCCGATATGGACGCCAGGTTTCGCGAAATTACTAAAAAACACTGTGAACACTTCGACTTAACCTATTCAATAAGCGATGAATGGCATTCGCCCGCCGTAGAATTCAACAGCGACTGCGTAGATGCCGTGCGCGCTGCCACCGAACGTTACGGCTATGCCTATGAAGAAATGTTTTCTGGCGCTGGGCATGACTCTGTGTACACCTCACGGGTGGTACCTACATCAATGATTTTCATTCCCTGTGAGAAGGGTATTAGCCACAATGAAGCGGAAAACGCCACACCAGAGGATATTGAAGCCGGCTGCAATGTATTGCTCGGCGCAGTACTGGCTATGGCAAACGGTTAACGCCAAATACTTACATTAATCTATCAGCGACAGCGCTAAGCCAAAAGGACGTATGAGAATGACAGCCGCCTATCAACAACTTTACATTAACGGGCAATGGATCAGCCCTCATTCAGACAGCCAGATACGCGTTGTTAACCCAGCCAATGGCGAACTCTATGCCACGGTACCGAGCGCCAACACTGATGATATTGATGCTGCGATACACGCAGCTAAAGCCGCTTTTCCCCGTTGGTCTGCGACCCCGGCAAAATACCGGGCCGACCTGATCAATACAATTGCCGATGGTATGCAAGCGCGTAAGGACGAACTTATTGATGCAATCATCCATTCCATGGGGTGCCCGGCGGCATTGGCGGATGAGTTGCAGGTTCAGGGCAGCATCGACGCCTTTCGAAGCTTTGCCAGTCTGACACAACACATGGACGACACCGACACTCATGATAACTTTATCACCATGAAAGAAGCGGTGGGTGTGTGTGTCCTAATCAATCCCTGGAACTACCCGCTTTCACAACTGGTGGGTAAGTTAGGCCCGGCTCTGGCTGCTGGCTGCACTGCAATATTGAAACCTGCGGAGCAAACACCGGTGCAGGATCTCATTCTCGCCGATATTATTCATCAGGCCGGCGTGCCTGCGGGCGTCGTCAACGTGCTAACCGCTGTTGGCGCTGACGTCGGCGAGTATCTGTGCAGCCATAAAGACGTCGATATGGTGTCATTTACCGGTTCTACCCTGGCCGGCGTTAAAGTGGCGCAAGCCGCAGCGCCAGGCGTTAAGCGCGTTTGTCAGGAGTTAGGTGGCAAATCCCCTTATATCATCGCCCCTGGCGCCGATCTGGCCGCGGCGGTACGTTATGGTGTGGAAGATGTGATGATTAACGCCGGGCAAACCTGTTGCGCGCTGACCCGTATGCTGGTGCCAGCGACTGAGCTCGAGACTGTCGAACGTATCGCCGCTGAAGCAGCGAGTGAGTGGCGGCCGGGTAATCCAAAGGAGCAACAGACCATGATGGGTCCGTTAAGCTCCCATGCACAGCAGGCGCGGGTAAAACACTACATCGAACAGGGTATTAAAGAAGGCGCCAGGATGATTTGTGGCGGCGAACCGCTTGATGACAGCCTGCTTGACGGTGCCTATGTAGCACCGACGATTTTCTCTGATGTCACTAACGACATGACAATTGCCCGTGAAGAAATCTTTGGCCCGGTGTTGTGCATCATGCCTTATGACACCCTTGAAGAAGCCATTGCTATCGCCAATGACACGCCTTACGGATTGTCTTCAGGCGTATATGGTAAAGACACCGATGAGGCAAAGCAGATTGCCCGGCATATTCGCGCTGGCCAGTGCTATATTCAAGGGGCGCTGTTTAATACTGATGCGCCCTTTGGCGGTTACAAACAATCGGGGAATGGTCGTGAGTGGGGTCTGAGTGGGCTGCATGAATATACTGAAACCAAGGCATTGATTATTTAGTTAAAACGCAATGGGTACGCCATGCGTACCCAGGCCCTTTAGCCGGTCTGTTGTACTTGTGATAACCTCACCACTCACTCTCAGGCACATGCACGATAAGTCCCTCTAGCGCGTCAGTTACCTTAATCTGACAAGATAAACGGCTGTTTGGCGTCATCTCGATGGCGCTTTCCATTACCGCTGTTTCTGCCTCATCAGCGGTGCCGACTTTATCAATCCATGCATCATCGATAATGCAATGGCAGGTTGCGCAGGAACAACTGCCGCCGCAGTCGGCAGTAATTTCTTCGATGTCGTTATCCACAGCGGTCTGCATGACAGAATCGCCATCGATGGCATCGACAACTTTGATGCTCTCATCCGGCAGTATAAAGGTAATATTTGGCATAGTTCTTCTCCAGTTCGACACCCTGAGATATCGAAAAATCGTTGTTTAACAGAGGATATTGAATACAGTTGGGACGCTACTCGCCCTGCATTTTTCGTAACCACATTTGGTGAAACGACATGTTCACCTGATCCCAGGCCGCCACCAGGTTGCCCTGATCCGCTACCTTTGACGTTCTGGTCTGTTGTAGTTTATCGAGCAGTTCAATGTCCTGCTGATTGACCTCATTGAGTACCTCGCTTAAGCGCTGCTGTTCTTCAGCATATTCTTCGCTGGCAGCATCTTTGCTGGTCACGTACACAGACAGTGTTTCGTCGGTGGCCGTTACGCCGGTAGGCTTAACCACAATGGTTTGCACCCAGCACGGATCGACAAAAAACAGCGTGTTGGGGAAAATACCAAACCATTGCTGTGTCCCCTGACGCTCCGCGGGAAGTCCTGCAAAATGCGGTAATTGTTTGGCGGTTTTGGCCGGTTTGTCACTGGCACCATTCGCCAGCCGCAAGCCCACAATATCATCGGACAAGAATAAATCTTCTTGTTCCAGTACCGACTCCACGGTGCACGCCTGGGAATGCACAAAGGGCACGTGGTAGCCGTCAAGGAAGTTGTCCACGGCCAATTTCCAGTTAACGTCACCACGATAATCAGTGGCACTGATCATTTGAATATCCTGCTGCGGATAGCAGCTTAGCAAGTCATCAAGAGGTTTAATAAACTCATCAAAAGGTGGTGCATCACCTGATACGTTGACAAAAATAATGTCCCACCAAATCGCGAAGCGAACCGGCAGCAGGCCTTTGTCGGCCTTATCGGCCGCCGAAATAGGGGTATTGTCACGTCCGTAAAAACGTGGAGCCCCCATTAGCTCACCATCTAACTTGAAAGACCACTTATGATACGGACACACCAGGGTGCGTTTATTACACGGCGCGTCCACCAGAGGGGCCGCCTTATGGCGACAAACGTTGTGAAAAACGCCGATTTCGCCGTTTTTGTTTCGCACTGCAATTAACGATGCACCCGCAATGGATACCGGCAGAATATCGCCGGGCTTTTTGAGTTGCTGCGCACAGCCAATACTCGCCCAGCCCTGCGCAAATACCTTGTCCTGTTCTTGTTGGTAGACATCATTTTCTGCAAACACAAAACCGGGTAAACCACGTTGGGTTACCGTATCACTTTGAATGTTCTTTACCTTAATTGTACTGGTCATGGTTACTTGCCTGTTATTACGTTATACGTGTCATTCTGTTTACCTATCACAACACAATCGCTGTTCGCCGGGTATACGCAGAATGTTATGTTTTGCACTGTGTTACGGCGCTTTGCCTGATCAAAAAGAAGCCCAAAACACCCCACTGGCGTTTGACATGCCAACGTAAACGCTAAAACAGCAAATGGGCAATCAGGACCAGTAATGGTAATGCTATGCAGGTTCTGATAACGAAAATAGCCACCAGGTGGCGCACCGACAGCGGAATCGACGAACGCATGATCAAAATGGCACTTTCAGCAAAAAAGATCAGCTGGGTTACCGACAATCCGGCCAGCACAAATTTCGTTTTTAGTGAGGTTAACTCACTGGCAATAATGGTCGGTACAAACTGATCAAATAAACCCAGTAGCAGACCTGGTGCAGCTGCCTGTGCTTCAGGAATTTGCATTAATTCCAGCAATACACTGAGAGGATAAGTCAGGGTTTGAAACAGTGACGTGTTATAGTAAATTGCCAGTGTAAACAGCTCAATGGTCATGGCTGCCGGCATCATCATCAGGTAGATGTCCATCATAGAATGCCAGCCGCGCTGTAACGACTTTTTTGGTGTTGGTGACGTTGCCGCCACGCTATAAGCGCGGCTCATGGCCATTTTAAAGCGCGACTCGTCATGACTAACATCTTCATTGAGGGTTTTACCCTGCGCAGGATAATATTCATCTTTTATCCAGCGTAACGGCGGCAAACGCGGCGTAATCACCGCACATAAGGTACAGATTAAAAACATACTGCCGTACAATTGTAAAAAGTAATTGCCCAGTCCAGCCACATTGGCGGTAAGTAACACAAAGGGTACCGACACTACCGAAAAATTCGTTGCAATAACCGACGACTCACGGCCACTGTAATAGCCCTTTTCATATTGCGCATTGGTCAGAACTACTGCAATACTTGATGAGCCTACCCACGAGGCAACCGTATCGATTGACGCTCTGCCCGGCAAATTAAATAATTTCTGAAACGGTCGTTGCAACATAGTACCGACAAACTCCAGCAAACCGTAGTCAGTTAAAAATGGCAGCAACAGGCAACCCAGCCCCACCAGTAAAAATATTGCTCCAGCGACATCGATATAAGCGGTAACCCCGGTTTGTTCAGAGATTAGCCATTGCGGACCAACCTGAAACAGGGTCATACAAGCCATTACCGCCGCGCTCACATTGACTATTACCCACAACCAGTGCGAAGCGATAAGCCGATCTGACATGGGCAATTTCATGGCCATGTGCTTTGGTGATACATTGTAAATAACCGACACTATAGCGGCCATCACGAAGCAACTCGTGGTAAAAACGCCCATGTTGTCACCCAGCCACAGCGTAATCTGGCCGGTCAGGATACCCAGTGCAATAGTCCAGGCACCGTCGATATACATCGGTGTGAGAAAGAATAAAATCCCAAATAATGAACACCCAAGTAACTTTATCCACGTCATCATATTGCTTGCACTTTGCATTTTGAGAGCCTGCTCGTTATTACTCATTAGTTCGCCTCCTTAAAACGCATAGCCAGCTTTGAGGCCTTCCTCACTGACGTTAATCAGTGCTGTAGTACCACCTTGCTTTGCCGCTTTGAGGGCCGCGGCGAATTGCTCGAGGTTATCAGCCTGGTAAGCTTTGCATCCCATCGATTCAGCCAGTGCCTGATAGTCAGGCGGGGCAATGTTAACGCCTTCACGTGCCACGCTGGCATCGTCCATAAAGCGGCGAATTTCGCCATGCCCGGTGTTATTCCAGACCACATAAATTACTGGCACCTGATTTTCTACAGCAGTAATAATTTCATTGAGTGAGAATTGCCCGCCTCCATCGCCAGTCAGGCCAATTACCGGCATGTTACCCGCGCCAATTGCGGCGCCAATTGCCGCCGGGAATGCATACCCTAAGGTGCCGTACCCGGTGGTAGAGTGAAAATAACGCCCTGGCGCAGCAGTTTCATAATAGGCCTGTGCGTAATAGGCAGGCTGCGTAGAGTCTCCCACTATCACACACTCGCCAAGCACCTCGTCGATAACGTCGAAAAACGCCGTGTACCGGGCTTTTTTAACATCAGTGACCGCCGCGCGTAGCGCTGTCACGCGGCTCGCACCAGCCCCGTTAGCACCTGCAGGCAGCTGTTCCGCAATCGCTTCCAGCGCCAGCTTAGCATCGGCATACACTGCGACGTCAGCGCGATGATTGCGCAATAGTTGAGCCGGATCGATATCAACTCTGATGACCTTACCTTGTATGGCCACATCACCTAAAAAGAAAAAGTCGTAATCGGTTTCGGCCAGTTCAGTGCCCACTGCAATTACCACGTCAGCCTGTTTTTCCATAGCATTACGAATGGCCGGATGCGATGGCGTACTGCCTACCCACAGCGGATGATCTTTGGCCATCACGCCCTTGGCATTGCAGGTATTAATAACCGGCATATCTAACCGCTCTGCCAGCGCTTGGGCTGCCGCGCCGGCTTGCTTTGCCCCGCCGCCTAAAATCATTAACGGGCACTCGGCCGCGTTAAGTAATTCTGCAGCCTCGGCAATGGCTGTTGGGTTTGGTCCGGGAGGTGCTGGCAATGGCCAGGCGCTGACATCAAGATGACTGGCATCCTGTGCTAACACGTCTAATGGAATTTCAATGTGCACAGGCCCCGGCCGCTGGCTGGAGAATACCGAAAATGCCTGCGCCAGTACTTTGGGCAGGTTATCAGCGCTGAGTAACGTATGACTGAAACGACACACCTGTGAGGTTAAGCCATGCTGGTGCGGCAGTTCATGTAAGCGTCCCTCGCCCATGCCTAACTGATGCGTGCGGTTAACCGAGGAAATCACCAGCATCGGAATAGAGTCTTGCAGCGCCTGCCCCATGGCAGTAACAATATTGGTCATGCCCGGGCCGGTAATAATAAAGCATACACCAGGCTTCCCCGTTACACGGGCAAAGCCGTCAGCCATAAAGCCCGCACCTTGTTCGTGACGTGGTGTTACATGCTTGAGACCGGCGTTTTCTAATCCGCGGTAGAGTTCAATGGTATGCACACCCGGAATGCCAAAAATAGTATCTACACCATAATTTTTTAAAAGCTCTACCAGAGCTTGTCCACAGGTCTTGGTTATAGCCATACTGTTATCTTTAGTCTCCCTGTGGGTACGATTTACGCCCCAAATTGATAGGCGCTGAAAAATTGAATTTGTATCGAACGACTCAACTTAACACCGCAAATTTATTGATGTTTTTATAAACATCGTCGAGCCGGTTGCACCAAGTAGATGCAGCCAGTTGACCGTTTTCGGTGCTCCTGACGACTGCCTGCGACATTGCAGGCAAACCTGGTACGCTCTGATCAGATTAAAATGCATCGCCATAACCTGGCTATGCATAAAGGGATCAGGCTTGGCGATGATTCTGTAATGCGTCCTGCCAAAGCTGTTCAGCGGTTTCCTTTAACAGCAGCGCCTCGTCCCAGCGGTCACTTAATTCGTAGCCATTCTCACCGGTTATAGCATAAACCGGCGGACCAAGTTCACTTAAGAAAACGCAACGACTGTCAGACTCAACACCCTGACGAAGGATCCATTTATCAAACCCTTCCTGCCACCAGCTTTTAAAAAGTTCAAACCATGGTTTGTGCTGCGTAAACCTGATGGGCACCTGTATTTGCTCACGTGTGGCCACCCGGCCATGAAACGCGTGTGCTCTGGTGAGAAATTGTGACATTCGCTGCTGCGCCTGTTCATGCAGAGGCAAATACCATTCCTGATTGACAAGCACATGTGACAAATCGGCCACCATGAGCAAATCAGGCACTTCCTCCATCAGTTGCAAGGTAAACAGTAAATCGTTAGTCATGCAGTTACGATGCACTTCAACGTAGGTTTCCACCCCGCCTTCAGCGCCAATGCTCAGCCATTGTCGGGTAGTGTCAGCCACCTGATGCAGATCCCATGGTTCGATTTGACCCACAATTGCAATGAAGCGGGGTTTTACTGGCTGGGTATTCACAAATGCTACAATATCGCGGTAATGCGGCACGCTTTTTACAAATGCGTTGTAGCAAAGATCCAGGCTAAATTCCTGCAACAGCGGCATTGCGTCGCGAATATACTCCTCGCTGTGGTAGCCAATATCAAAGCTCACCCCTTTAAAACCTGCGCCGGCAATTTTTTCAATCTTTTCCCGCAGCGTCCATTCAAACCCATCGGGGCGTTTAAACTCCATTGCCCACATAGACTGAAATACATCCAGTGTTACCATTTTACATCCTCTTCAGTTAACGCACTGAGCCGCTGTTTTTCCCAAGTTTGTCTGAGTGTGGTAAGGGGCTCTTTAAATCGTCGCCATTGCCCTACATAACGGTTATGCAATGGGTCTTTGACCTGACTGGCGCTGGCCGTTTGCGTAGCGCCTGCCTGCTGGTGAAACTGCAAACATCCGGGCTCCCACTGCAGTTCACAAAACTGCATTAACTGACGACTGATGTCCTCAGGTTGGGCAACAAGTTGTTCGTAGCGTAGGGTGAATATTCGTTGTGGATACGCCGTTTGCCATTGCTTCATCATATTCTTATAAGCAGGCAGATAAGCAGCAATGTCAGCGAGTGAGTACGAATACTCATATCCATGTTTAAACAGCATTTTAAAATTGCTGAACGCTGTATCCATGGCGTTGCGCTCTACCTGTATTACCCGCGCATTCGGTATTGCACTTAAAATGATTGGCACAAATAGCGCATTGAGTGGCAGCTTGTCGGTAAATACCCCGTGGCAATTAAGAAAATCGCGGCTCAGGGCCATATAGCGGTCTCCTACAGCCTTCATGTCAACGTGAGCTATTCCGGAGAGTAGTTCGCCGGTAAGCGCTTGTGGCCCAGCATCCCAACTTTCACCTGAAGCTTCTAACAAAGTCATGGGCAAGTAGTTTAGCTCTCCACCACGTCTGACCTGCGAATGGCCACCTATAATACTTTCGACAACCGTTGTACCTGTACGCGGCATACCAACAATAAAGACCGGCCCATCACTCCCGCCTTGCGCGGCCACAGTAAATGCCCCTTCTCTTACCAACGTCTGCATTGTTTTAATACGGGCAATTTCATCGGCGCCTGAAAAGCTTTGTAACTCGCGCTTGAGCGCTGCGCCTGATGCGTATTGTTTAAAAGCTGATGAGTACTGGCCTGCATCTTCAAGCACTTTTCCTTTGCCATAATGAAGTGACGCCAGGGCAGATTTGGCGTTTTCAGAATCATTACTGTTGTAATACGTTTGGCAATGGTCCAGATGTGCCAGCACTGAGTTAGGCTCTGGATGTGGCTTCACGTGTGCCAGCGCACTGCACGCCTCATAGTCTTGTGGGTACGCCTTTATGACGGCAAGCAGGTTCGTTGTCGCATTGTCAAGATGCCCGTTGTAGCGTTGTAACGAGGCGAGGTTGTACCGTACCTGATGGTTGTCAGGCTCCTCATGGAGCACCTGCTGATATAACGCGATAGCGCTGTCCACCTGACCACTTTGATAATACAACAACGCAAGTTCAATGCGCTCTTCATTAGTTAACGAAGCACTCATATTACTTAACGTCCGCAACACTTTTCGGGTGGCCTGCCACGCACTAAAACCGCTGTACAAGCGGGCCAGATGCAGTAGGTATTCGCTGCTGTCAGGAGCGATGCTCAAGGCTTTCAGTGCGCCGTTAATCGCCATACGATTTTGTTTTAAACGCGCACTGATTTTTGATAACAACAACCAAGCGGATGCATCATCAGGGTATTCTTTGACCAGTTGAATACAGTCAGCCGCCGCAGTATCAAGGCTCCCCTTGTCCAGCAGGTTAACTATGTTGCGGTAACGGCTTACTATATTCATTTATCAACTCCGACCGAATTCAACTGAAACAACCAAGTGCACAGGCTGGCCAACCGCCAGTCGTGCACTTGTGATTGAATCAGAAAGAATAGCTGGCCGATAGGCCAATGGTTCGCGGGCGAACACGATAAGCCGGATCACCTAACTGATCAGGATATTGCAAACCAAACTTTTCACCGGAATAAAACGTATCACTCGCGCTGCTGGTCATGTCATCCCGATTGGTCAGGTTATCGGCAAAGACGCGTAGCATCCAGTTACCCTGGCTAATCGCAACCGAAGCGTTCAGTAACAATGAGCTATCAATCGTATCGTTACTCAGACTGTCATAACCGGTGATAAAACTGCCCTTGTAAGACACGCCAATACGACTGTTAAGCGCCATGCCATTAAGCACTTCTGTGCTATGTACTAAACTCGCAACAAGGGTATTTTCCGGTACGCCGGGCATGGTGTCGCCTGCGCTGGCAATGGTGGCAAATGACGCTTCGCCTGATGCGACATTAGGACGAATAAAATCTTTGGTCAGTTCAGCCCGGGTATAACTCCAGCCAAGGTTGAGTTTTACAGCATCAGTCAGTTTGGCATTGACCTCTAACTCTATGCCTTTAGATTCCGCCTCATCAGCGTTAAACATGACCGGAAAGCCACCATTTGGGGTCTTAAAATTAAGTATAGGATTCTGCCAGTCTATGTAGAACAAGGCGATGGAGTAGTTAAGTTCGCCGTCGAACAACATACCTTTGGCACCTAGCTCGTAGTTGGTGGTTTTATCCGGATCAAAATACAGATAATCCGGGTGCTCAGCATACACGCCGCCTTCTACCACAGCGGTGGTTAAATCGTCTACGGGTGCGCCATTGGCACCACCATGACGGAAGCCCTGGGCAATATTTGCATACACTTTGGTATCAAGGTCGATATCATAAGAGGTGTTTAAGCGATACAAAGTGTCGCTAAAGCTGCGCTCACCGGCACCCGAACTGTAGCCGAGCTCTCCCTCTCCACAAAACACCCCACAAGGCGGTAAAATAACTGACTGGAATGCAGAGAAGTCCTGATCAAAATATCGCAGCCCACCCGTGACCTGCCACTCGTCAGTGATATGGTAGGTCAGCTCACCAAATACCGCACGGTCGGTAAATTCGGTGGCCTGAATATTGCGATAACCAAGGTCGGGTAGCGCCGGATTAGTCATGCCATAAAACACGTCCACACCATAAATATAGTCTTCTGCAGTTTCATCATAATCCTGCTCAGCATAATAGCCACCCGCGAGCCAATCGATATTGTCCAGTGACCCGGTAATACGCACTTCCTGAGTGAATGTCTCAGTTTCATAGGTTTTAACACCACGCACAACTTCGCGGGGAATACCGGCATAGAACTCCCAAAAACTCTGATAAGAATAGCCGTAACTTTGGTCATGCATATTGGTCGCGTCGTTCTGCGTAAACGAACTGGATGACGTCAACATGGCTGAATCGCCCAGTTCATGATCAATAACCAGCGACGTGATTGACACCTCACGTTCAAAGTCGGCAATCAGCTTGGCCCCGGTATTATAGCCGTCCAGTCCTTCAGAGGTGGCTGTAGACCCTTTAACGTCATCTTTCTGATACGCATGGCTGAGCAGAATATCGGTCTGTGCAGAGGGTACCCAACGGGCGGCAATACGGGCCATCATGACATCTTCTTCGTTTATGTCGTCGGCAGAGAAAACGTCGCCGGTTGGCTGGTTGTTGTCGTCGAGACCTTCCAGATAATCAGCATCGATGTATCCGGCGTTGTGCAGCCTGGCTACGACACCGCGTATTGCAAAGGTATCAGACAGCGGAATATTCATTACCACGTCGCCATCTAAATCAAGGCCGTCAGACTCGGCATTTTTCGCCAGCTTGCCATTAACCGTACCGCTGAATGAATCGAACTGGGGTTTGTTTGGAATGTAACGTAAGGTGCCGCTTAACGACCCGGAACCATAGAGCGTAGACTGCGGACCGCGTAAGACCTCTACCCGGTTAATATCGCGCAGCTCCAGGTTAGCCGACATCGGGGTCTCGCCTAAATAAACCGACACAGCCGGATCAGTTTTAGAACCGAAGTTCTCCGCGTTAGATGCATTGGCATTAATACCGCGGATAAAAATACTGTTTGAGATACCGTTTTTACCGCGACCGACATCATTAAGTGTTAGCCCGGGAATATTGCGGGCCAGGGTAGAAAAATCCGTAATACCATTTTCTTCCAGGGATTCACCACCATAAGCCGAAATGCTGTAAGGCACTTCCTGGATAGTGGTCTCACGGCGGGTAGCGGTCACGCTAATCACTTCCAGGTTACTTGATTCTGGCGCATCATTTGGTGAGGTCTGGGCAATGGCCCCCGCAGGTAATCCCAGTAACGCACAACTGATGGCGATATTCACTTTACTCAGCTTCAACATTTCTTGCTTCCCAATAAAGAATTAGTATTTGATGACAGTTATTTTTATCGTTTTTCGTTTTGGCAAATCCATACTAGGGAGCTAACCAGACACCAGCAAACGATCAAAATTTGTAGTGTCATTCCAAAATGTAATGCCACGGGTTTACCTTGCATTGCCTACAATACAGCTCAGAAATATAGGCGTGACAGGATTTGTTCGTGGTAAGCTGTTTACCATTGTTACCTCCTGATGGCCCTGAGTTATAACAAGGCTGGCGCGCGTTTGCGCTTCATTTAACACCGTTTTTTTGTCATTAGGCGGACGGTAACCGCGCCAAGGGGCTGCAATAAACTATCGAACAGAGCATCAATGGCACCCGCGTGCCACCTAACCATCAAGAAGAGGTGTTGTAGTGGCCAGAAAACTGCCAAGTATTACTTCTTTACAATGTTTTGACGAAGTCGCCCGTCATCTTAATATGACCTACGCCGGGGACGCTTTGCACCTTACTCAAAGCGCCGTTAGCCGACAGGTAAAAAACCTGGAAGAGTTCATTGGCCGTCCTCTATTTTACCGCCAGGACAATCAGTTGAGTCTGACCCCTGTCGGTGAACAATACGCCCAGGAAGTGCACAAAATACTCAAAAGCCTGGATACAATAACGCAAAAAATTTCGCTGAATGAAATTTCAAAGCAAGCGGTAGAATTAAAGGTCGTGACAGAACCGACCTTCGCCATTGCTTGGCTAATGCCGCGTTTAACGGAGTTTTACGTTAATTATCCAGACATAGAAATTACCCTCGGTACCGATTACGAAACCGTTACCCGTAACACTCGCAAAAGTGATTTCGCCATTTTATGGGGCAACGGTGACTGGCCACACTATAAAGCCGAGCCCTATCGGCGCGATACGTATCTAGCGGTTTCTACGCCGCGCTATATGAAAGGCCGACAGCCTGCGCGTACCATGGGAGACGTTACGCAATTTAATTTCATTCACCAAAGCAGTGCTATTTCGACCACCGATGAATGGCTAAGAAAAGCCGGCTTAACCGACAAAGAAATCTCACAGATGGGCGGGCAAAACTTTGAGTACTTTATGTATTTGCTGCAGGCCGTAAAAAGTCATTTGGGCGTGTCGATCTTTCCGGAGTATTTGGTAAAGGATGCTTTGGCCTCCGGTGAGCTAATATTAGCCTGCTACGAAACTTACACCCCTGAAGAATGCTTTTATATGCTATACCCCGAAGAACGTCAGGAAGATTATGCCATACGCCAGTTTCGCAAGTGGCTACTCACCCATAAAGACGATCGCTAATGACCACACTCCCTGCAAAACCTCACTTCCAAAGCGCACTGGAGAAATTGCCCGCGGTGATAGAGCAACTGAATAGCAGCGGGTTTTACGCCGCGCTTATTGACTGGCTGGGTGATTTTTTTGCGGTAGATAGCGTATCGGTTATTGCTTATGCGCAGGAACAACCGCCCAAACTGCTCTATGAAGCACTGACAGAACAAGAACGGGCAATCTTTTTTGCCCGTTTTATGGATGGCGCATATGTGGCAAGCCCGTCTTACCGCGGCGTTATCGATAACAGTCAGCCTGGCGTATATTTATGGTCGGCATTGATGCCCGATGACTTTCGCAAATCCGACCTTTATAAATCGTACTATCAGGCCAGCCAGATAGAAGATCTGGTTTATGTGTTTTGCCAACCCGCACCGGGAGTACATATTCAACTCGGTTTAGGTCGGCATTCGCCTAACCCGCCGTTTAGCGCCAGCGATCTGGAAAGTTTGTATGCGCTAGAAACATTGATATTGGGGTTCGTCAATAAACACTACCAACTCACCGGTAACAAAGCCCAAACTGAGGCCGTAGCTCTATCGCGCCACGTTAATCAGAGAGTAAAACAGGTACTGGATCAGTTTGGTGAAGGTATATTAACTGAGCGGGAAAGAGACATTGCCAAACTCATTATTTCTGGCTATTCCTCACAAGCCGCGGCAGATAAACTGTGTATTTCACCGGGCACAGAACGCGTTCATCGTGCCAAGGTATACGCCAAACTTAACCTACGCTCCAACTCTGAGTTGTTCTCACTGTTTTTACGCCACCTGACCACGCTGTCCAAATAGCGGCTACTTTATTACAGTAGACACTTGAAGTGGGCGGCTGGGTAATTCCGCTACTGATTTGACCAATATAAAGGTAACTGTGCTTAAATGTGCCGTACAAATGTGCTGAAAAGCCCCTTTTGCTAAGGCGTTTCAGGGCAACAATGACGATTTAGCCGCGCAGAAGATTAGTATCTCTGATTTCCGGATAATCCCTCGCACATTGCGCCAGCGCGTCGATAAACAAGCGTACTTTTTTAGGTTCAGCTGGCACTTCTTTGTGCACCACTGATTGCGAAAAGTGATAGACATACCGATTCGCCGCTAACACCTTAAAACTACCGGCTCGGATCTCTTTCTCCATGTAACTTTGCGGTAAATAGCCAATAAACCTGCCTGAGGCAATCAGAGCTTTACGTGAATCAAACTGATACGCGGTTGCAGCAGCGTTTAGCTTTTTAAGCTGCGCTCGTCCAGCCTGACTAATTTCTACACCTGGCACTACCGCCGGATACGCAAGGAGGGTGCTGTCATCAATGTCACACTCAGCTACTGCAAAGAGCGGATGAGAGCTGCTGCAGCATAAAAAAATTTGTTCATCAAAGGCCGCTTTGTAGCGCAACCCAGCCATACGCCGATAGTCTGGAAACAACCCCACGTGGGCTTTGTCTTTAATCAGCGCCCGTTCAATATTTTCAATGCGATCACCATCGATAGTAATGCGTAATTCTGGCGCTTTATCATTCATGTAAGCCACCACATCAGCCAACAATCGACTGCGTGTTTCATCGAGAATATCCGAGTGCAGCACTACCAACCCGCCGCTTACCTGCTGGCTAAGCTGCGATACCGAGTGAGAGAAATCGCTAAGCGCTTCAAACATAGTCAACGATGCCTGATACACTTGCCGGCCATCCGGCGTTAATACAAACCCACCCCGACCGCGCTGGCAAAGCGTTAAACGTAAGCGGGTTTCGAGGTTATTCATATGAATGCTGATGGTCGAACGGGTTAATCCCAGTTCATTCTCAGCCGCAGCAAAACCGCCATTTTCAACTACCGATTTAAAAACCTGTAACAACTTAATATCGTACTCGGTGACTGCCCTTCCCGCTATCTTCATATGTTTTATAACATCAAACTTTAGGTTTAATGTTTGGTATTTAACCTTGTTATACGGCCTGTTTCAATAGAAACATATATCTTCGTCAGGTAGCCCTTATGCAACCCACTACATCAGACCTGTTTAAACCCGCCTCCTTTATTGGTGGTGAGTGGATAACAAGCAACACAACCTTTGCAGTAACCAACAAAGCCACCGGTGAGTTATTAGCAGACGTCGCCGATGCATCTCAGGCGCATATGACACAAGCCGTACAAGCGGCAAAGTCAGCCTTTGCCAGTTGGGCAGCACTACCGGCGCCGAACCGGGCACAACTGCTACGAAAATGGTATGAGCTAATGATAGCTAAACGTGATGAATTAGCTGAATTACTCACCCTGGAACAGGGTAAGCCGCTGGCTGAAGCTAAAGGCGAAATTACTTATGGCGCCGGCTATATTGAATGGTTTGCCGAAGAAGCGCGGCGTCTCGACGGTGACATTATTCCTGCCAACAGTACCGGCCAGCGCATCCATGTTACCCGCCACCCCGTTGGCGTGGTGGGCGCAATTACGCCATGGAATTTTCCCAATGCCATGATCACCCGTAAAGCGGCGGCGGCCTTGGCAGCAGGCTGTACCTTTGTAGTTAAACCAGCCAGGGAAACGCCGCTGTCGGCGCTGGCATTAGCGGCGCTGGCAAAAGAGGCCGGCATACCAGCCGGTGTAATTAATGTGGTAACCGGTACCGATTCAAAAGCGCTGGGTAAAGTGTTAACGGAATCGCCCGACGTGGCAAAGTTCTCATTCACCGGCTCAACCCGGGTTGGTAAACTGCTTGCTGCTGATTGTACCAGCACCATGAAACGAGTCAGTATGGAACTTGGTGGCAATGCCCCATTTGTGGTATTTGATGATGCCGATATTGATGCGGCAGTAAATGGTGCGATGCTAGCGAAATTTCGCAACGCCGGGCAAACCTGTGTATGTGCTAATCGTTTCCTTATCCATCAAGACGTTGAGGAACAGTTTACTGCCAGGCTAACGGCGAAAATTACTGAGCTAAAAATGGGCAATGGCATGGACAGTGACACCACAATTGGCCCGTTGATCACCCCCAATGCTGCCGAAAATGTGCATAAGCTGGTTACCGCAGCCATCGAGCAGGGGGCGTTACTCAGAGTCGGTGGGAACTGGACGGCAGGTAACTTTTATCCCCCCACGCTGCTCACCGGTGTTAGCCCTGATATGGATATCGTTAGCGAGGAAATTTTTGGCCCGGTAGTCACCATTATGACTTTCTCTGACGACGCCGAAGCCGCTGTTTTAGCGAACGCCACCGAGTATGGTTTGGCCAGCTATTTTTACTCTCAGAATATCGGTCGCATTCACCGCTTTGCCGATGCCTTGCAATTCGGTATGGTCGGTATTAACGAAGGGGCAATATCTAACCCCGCCGCCCCCTTTGGTGGCGTCAAAGAATCGGGCTACGGTCGCGAAGGTTCAAAATATGGTCTGGATGATTATTCGTTCATCCAATACCGCTGCTTAGGAGGTATTTAATATGTCACACAACCAACAACTACAAGCCAGAAAGAACGCGGCAATTGCCTCAGGTCAGGGCACCTTGTATCCAGCCTATGTCGATCACGCCAAAAATGCTGAGATCTGGGATGTCGACGGCAAGCGTTATATTGATTTTGGTGCCGGCATTGCGGTCTGTAACACCGGCCATGCGCACCCCAAGCTGGTAAAAGCAGTGACTGATCAAATGGCCAAGTTCAGCCATACCTGTGTCATGGTAAACCCCTACGAATCTGCCGTAACCCTGGCTGAGAAAATTAACGCATTGGCCCCGGGCGATACGCCTAAAAAAGCCGCGTTTGTGACAACCGGTGCCGAAGCGGTGGAAAACGCGGTTAAAGTAGCCCGCGCCTATACTGGCCGACGAGGCGTAATTGCCTTTAACGGCGGGTTTCATGGCCGCACTAACATGACCATGGCGCTCACCGGCAAGATTACGCCCTATAAAGATAAATTTGGCCCTTTCCCGGCCGACATTTTTCATGTGCCCTTTCCAATTGCGATACACGGCATTAGTGAAAAAGACTCACTGAAGGCCCTCACCAACCTGTTTAAAGTAGATATTGCACCAGCTGATGTGGCAGCGCTGATCATTGAGCCCATTCAGGGCGAAGGCGGCTTTTACGAAGCTTCGCCTGCGTTCTTGCAAGCGTTACGTGCACTTTGTAACGAACACGGTATTGTAATGATTTGCGATGAAATTCAGTCAGGCTTTGCGCGTACCGGCAAGATGTTTTGTACTGAATATGCGGGTATTGAACCGGATATTATGACCATGGCGAAAGGCATTGCCGGTGGCGTGCCACTCTCCGCGGTAGTGGGCAAACAGCATATTATGGATGCGGCACCAGTCGGTGGTTTAGGCGGTACCTACGGCGGCTCACCTTTGGCTACCGCTGCTGCTCTTGCGGTACTGGAGGTCATAGACGAAGAGCAGCTTATTGAGCGCGCCAGGTTTATCGAAGCCCAGTTCTTTGAAACCTTGGGCAAACTGCAATCCCAGTATCCACAGTTAATTAGTGATATTCGCGGTAAAGGCGCCATGATCGCTATGGAGCTGATGAGCGATGGTGATGCTCATGCGCCAAATACTGATCTGACTAAAGCAGTCATTGGTGAAGCCATGAACCACGGACTTGTGCTGCTGGCCTGCGGCTTTTACGGCAATGTTATACGTTTTTTGCCACCGCTCACCATAGATGACGCGACACTGGCTGAAGGGCTTAGCGCTTTTTGCAGCTTGTTTGAAAAAGCGGTTTCGACCAGCACAGATAAATCTTAACTCAGCTACGTGCTAAGCATTCTGCGGGGCAACACTGCCCCGCCGCTCTCATAAAAGTCAACAATGCCCGCGAGCCGGGCGACATCATCTGATTGCCGCCCAAAATCATAGACGCGCACAAAACAATATCACCAGCCATGTCGGTGTGTGATAAACAAACGCTACGACAAGGTACTCAAAGCATCGGCGGAATATTGTTGCAATTCATCATTGCGCTGATGTTTAATTTTGTTGGCCCACTGTGGATCTTGCAGTAACGCACGACCAACAGCCACCAGATCAAACTCACCGGCGTCCAATCTCGATAACAAATCATCGATAGGGCGAGTATTCGCCCCCTGCCCTTTAAAGGCACCGAAAAAGTCTCCGTTTAACCCCACAGAGCCCACCGTGATGCTTGGTTTGCCGCTTAACTTTTTGGTCCAGGCTGCCAGGTTCATGTCGCTGTCAGCAAACTCGCTTTCCCAGTAACGGCGTTGTGAGCAATGAAAAATATCCACACCGGCATCGCTCAATGGCTGTAAAAACTGCGCCAGCTCTTGTGGGGTCTGCGCTAGTTTTGCGGCATAATCTTGTTGTTTCCACTGAGAAAATCTAAACACAATCGGGAAGTCTGGCCCGGTCGCTGCACGGATAGCCTTGATAATTTCTACCGCAAAACGACCGCGCTTTTCCATTGTGCCGCCCCAGGCATCACTACGCTGATTGGTTCCCTCCCAAAAGAATTGATCAATCAAATAACCGTGTGCGCCATGAATTTCAACCCCGTCCATGCCGATACGTTTGGCATCGGCAGCCGCCTCGGCAAAGGCGTGTATCACTGCCTCAATATGCGCCTGCGTCATGGGTTCAGCACCCTGCTTGCCGGGTTTGAATAAGCCTGATGGTCCGGCACTGGGTAGCTCTGAATATGGCGCTTTATCGGCCACACGCGCCATGCCAACGTGCCAAAGTTGCGGCATGATTTTCCCGCCAGCCTGATGCACGTCAGTCACGACTTTCTGCCACCCGGCCAACGCGCGTTCACCATGAAACTGTGGAATATTTGCCGACATGGTTGCCACTTTGTCGTTTACCGTGGTGCCTTCTGTAATGATCAAGCCCGTGCCGCCTTGTGCTCTGCGCGCATAATAGGCTGCGACGTCGTCACCGGGAACGCCATCTGGTGAGAACTGGCGGGTCATTGGCGCCATCACAATACGGTTTTTGAGGCTTAATTTACCGTCAGTGTAAGGGCTAAAAAGTGTGTTCGGATGGCTACTCATTGTTATTCCTTGTGTATTGAGCAAAGGCGCTGGCAAGGCACGTGTCGCTGTAGCAGCGGCGATACAACGCTAACAACAGATAATAAAAGAGGGCGCTGAACAGTCAATTGACTATTATGAATAGTCCACTATAAGGCAACACAACTGTCAGAGCGCTATAGAGTCGCGTTGGTACCACAACGCTAGGGCGTGTTGATCTTTTCTGTGCATTTTTGCAGCAGTTTGTGCGTCATTTAGGCAAGGCGGGTGTTTGCAGGTCTAGCGGGCCTAAATCAAAAACACACAACGCAGCATAAATGACGCACAAGCGCTGCCCGAAGGGGTCGTCATGAAAGCATTTTACTCTTTGTCACAGCCCTTTGAC
>JABXHM010000043.1 GCA_013373625.1 Alteromonadaceae bacterium
GGTGACAATCTCAGGCTCTATGCCGATATAAGCATACGACGTTTGTTCTTGTGCTGTGGCTGAAGACAAGTGCAGCGAAGCGCTCAGCAACATCACCAACAAAAGTAATTGCTTCATTAATGGGATCCAGTAATTAGTATTGATATAAATGTTAGTTGAGAGGAGTATAGCGCACAACTCCATGTAGATTAAACATTCGTATAAACTTAATGGCCCTGGTATGTGGATCGCTTATTTTAGCTGTGTTGTGGAATAGCTAAGGCCAGTGCTAAACTTGCCGCGTTAAAATTATACCTGTGGAATTCTATGGCGCTGTCCCGACACAATATACCTCATTATGCCAGACTCATGCGGCTGGACAGACCCATTGGCATTTATTTATTGTTGTGGCCAACCTTGTGGGCGCTGATGCTCGCCGCCAACGGGATGCCGCCCATTAAAGAGCTGGTTTTGTTTGTGTTGGGCGTAGTGGTAATGCGCTCCGCTGGTTGTGTTATTAACGATTATGCAGACCGTCATGTAGACGGTGCAGTAAAGCGCACCAACAGCCGTCCGCTCGTATCAGGCGATGTTACTGCCCGTGAGGCTTTGCAACTATTCAGCGTGTTGATCCTGATCGCGTTTCTTATTGTTATACAGCTCAGCTGGCCGACAATTTTGTTGTCGGGCGTAGCATTGGTGCTGGCTTCAATTTACCCCTTTATGAAGCGCTACACACACTTGCCTCAGGCGGTATTGGGCGCAGCTTACGGTTGGGCTATTCCGATGGCTGTAATGGCGGTGCGGGGGGATATACCTGAGTGGGGGTGGTTGCTATTTGTCGCCAATTTATTGTGGACTATTGCCTATGACACCCTTTATGCCATGGTTGATCGCGATGACGACTTAGTGGTGGGTATCAAATCCAGCGCCATTTTGTTTGGCAGCGCCGACAAATTGATTGTTGGCGTGCTTCAGGTAATGACCCTGGGTTTACTGGTGGCGGTATTTTTGCTCACCGACCGAGGGGTATTTGCGTACTTAGGTTTAGCGGCGGCCGTGATGCTGTTCGCGCATCAGCACTATTGCATACGTCACCGCGACCGCGATGCTTGCTTTAAGGCGTTTTTAGACAATCACTACGTGGGAATGGTTGTGGCGATAGGGTTGTTTATTGATTTGGTGATTGTCTGAAGTAACTAAGCGGGCGCGGCAGACAAATTTACTTGTCAGCTTCCGACGCCGCATTGTGTTGCGCTTCCAGTGCGGCCAGGCGGCTTTCCATGGCTTCCAGCTTTTCGCGGGTTTTTATTAATACCTGAGTTTGAATATCGAATTCTTCGCGGGTGACTAAATCCAGTTTAGACAGTTGGGTTTGCAATACCTGCTTTACGCGGCCTTCGGCTTCTTCTGCCATGTTTTTAACGCCAGGCGGCACAGAATCGGCAATTTGGCGTGCGATATCTTCAATTTTTTTCGGGTCAAACATGGCATTTCCTGTGATGAGGTATGTATTAGCATATTTATTCTAAATCTATTCCTGTGCGATGCAACACAATCATTACTCGGATTATTGCGGCGCGTCGATTACAATAGCGCACGCAACGATATATCCCATGCCACCCGTTTTGAGATCCTAACTACATGAAGCTAAATCCAGCCCAACAATCTGCTGTTACATATGTGTCGGGCCCGTGCCTGGTGCTGGCGGGTGCTGGCAGCGGTAAAACCCGTGTAATCACCAACAAAATTGCCTACATGGTACGCGAGTGTGATATGCCGGCACGTTATATTGCCGCGGTAACCTTTACCAATAAAGCGGCGCGCGAAATGAAAGAGCGTGTGGCGCAAACGCTCGGCAAGGTGGAAGCGCGGGGTCTCAAAGTATCCACTTTTCATACGCTTGGGCTTAATATCATTAAGTCAGAGGTAAAAGCACTGGGCATTAAAGCCGGTTTTTCACTGTTTGATGACAAAGACAGCATTGCGCTACTCAACGATTTAACCAGTGATACGCTGGATGGCGACAAAGACCAGCTGCGCTTACTGCAAAGCTGTATTTCAAACTGGAAAAACGACCTGCTTACGCCCGAGTTACTGCTTAAAAAAGCCGCCAGTCAGGGCGAAAAAGAATTTGCCGAATATTATCGCCAGTATCAAAATCATTTGCGGGCTTACAACGCCCTCGATTTCGATGATTTGATCATGCTGCCTACGTTACTGCTCAAGGCGGATGAAAAAGCACGTAGCAAATGGCAAAACAAAATTCGTTATCTACTGGTGGATGAGTATCAGGACACCAACACCAGCCAGTATGAACTGGTAAGGTTGCTGGTGGGCGAGCGAGCTAGATTTACAGTGGTAGGTGACGACGATCAGTCGATCTATTCCTGGCGGGGTGCGCGGCCGCAAAACCTCACACTGTTGCAGCAGGACTTTCCTCAGCTTAAAGTGGTTAAACTAGAGCAGAACTACCGTTCATCCGGGCGTATTTTGCATTGCGCTAATATTCTTATTCAGAACAACCCGCATATGTTCGACAAAACCCTGTTTTCGCAGTTGGCCTATGGCGAACCTTTGCGGGTGATCATGGCTAAAAACGAAGAGCACGAGGCGGAGCGGGTAGTGGCCGAACTGCTGGCGCATAAGTTTACCCAGCGTACCAGGTTTAAAGATTACGCCATTTTGTATCGCGGCAACCACCAAAGCCGGTTGTTTGAAAAGCTCTTAATGAGTAACCGCATTCCATACAAAATCAGTGGCGGTATGTCGTTCTTTGGCCGTACCGAAGTGAAAGACATCATGGCGTATCTGCGGTTGTTAGTGAATCAGGACGACGACAACGCGTTATTGCGGGTTATTAACACGCCTTCAAGAGGTATTGGCCGCGCCACCCTGGAAAAACTTGGTAACTTTGCCAATCAGCTTGGCGTGTCGATGTTTGAGGCGGCGTGTCATGACAACCTTAACTCGGTATTGAGCGGCAAAGGCTTTTTAGCGGTGCATAACTTTGCCCGCTGGATTGTGTCGTTGTCGGATGAAGCGGTGCGTGGTGACACCACCGCAGTACTCAGAAACATGATCCGAGCGATGAGTTACGAAGAGTGGTTGTACGAACACAGTACCAGCCCCAAGGCCGCTGAAATGGGCATGGCGAATGTGAGTACGTTATTTGGTTGGGTAACCGATATGCTCGAAGGCGATGAACTGAACCCGCCCATGACCTTGCCAGAAGTGGTTAACCGGTTAATTTTGCGTGACATGATGGAGCGCGGCGAAGAGGAAGGCGACGCGGATCAGGTGCAATTAATGACCCTGCACGCCTCAAAAGGTCTGGAATTTCCGATAGTCTTTTTAGTGGGTATGGAAGAAGGCCTGTTGCCTCATCAAAGCAGCATAGATGAAGACAACGTTGAAGAAGAGCGTCGACTGGCATATGTGGGGATTACCCGAGCGCAGCGCGAGTTAATATTTACGCTCGCCAAGGAGCGTCGCCAGTACGGCGAAGTTATTCAGCCGGAACCGAGCCGCTTTTTATATGAACTACCGGCCGATGACGTTGCCTGGGAAGAGAAAAAACGCAAAGTAAGCGCTGAAGAGCGTCAACAGAAAGGCCAGGCCAGTATTGCTAATATCCGTGATATGTTGGGTAAGTCGTAGTGATATGGCGCAGCTCTATGAGGCTGTGGGTAAGCTAATCTGATGTCTCTGAGGTAATTGCGGCCGGTAACAGGCGAGATTCCTCAAGGTACTTACCTTGTCCAAACGAACACTCAATGTCAGACAGGGCTTCAAACTGCGAGAAAGAGTCAACTCCTTCGGCAATGACATTAAAGTTGAGGTGGTCAGAAATAAGCATAATCGACTGAATCAGCTTTAAATTGCGCATTGAACGCGGCAACGATTTAATAAAGCGATGGTCGATTTTAATGTAGTCAAACGGGTAGGCAAATAAGTAACTGAGTGACGCCAGGCCACTGCCAAAGTTATCTAACACCAGCGTAACACCAGCGCGTTTGAGTTTTTTAATGGCCGGCAGAATGTACTGGCTGCGACGATTCAGGTCGTTTTCGTCAAATTCAAATACCAGTGAGCTGGCAGGTATTCCCGCCTCTTCAATAATATCGAGTATTTTATTGACCAAAGAACGTTGCAATAAGTGATTAATTGATACATTAACAGCAATGCGTGGTGTGTAGTTATTCTGCTTGGCATAGGGCCATTCTTTTAATAAATCGCACGCGATTTTTAGCTGATACATATCGAGATCTAAGACCAGGCCGCTATGCTCGGCCACCTGGCGAAACTGCTCTCGTGATATCTTGCCCATGTTAGGATGCGCCCAGCGCACATACATTTCATGATAGAGCGGCTGCTTATCAGCAAGATGAAACACTGGCTGCATGTAACACTCAAATTCTTGCTCACGCAAAGAACGACGAAACTCGTTTTCAAGCTCAAGCTCTTCCAGTAAGCGCTCACGCATGCTCTTGTCGAAGATCACATAGCGCCCACGGCCTAATGACTTGGCCTGATACATGGCGGCATCTGCATCACGCACTACTTCGTCGGCGCTGCGATAGTAGCTATCAACATGCGCAATACCAATACTGGCACCGGAGTACATTTCTTTGTCGTCAAGAAAAAACGGCTTTGAGATCGAGTCGATGATGCGCGCCGAAATTTCCTCTACATCGGAGATCAACTCAAAATTGTCCAGCAGCAGTACAAACTCATCACCACCGTGGCGGGCCAGTAAATCGTGACCCCTGATGCAATCGGTAATGCGTTTTGATACTTCAATTAAAAACTCGTCACCGGCATGGTGGCCAAGGGTGTCGTTAATAATTTTGAATCTGTCGAGATCGATAAAAAGCACCGCAAACATATTTTCAGGGTGCCGCTGCTTATTGGCGACAGCAAGCTCTAAGCGGCTGGCAAACATCGAACGGTTGGGCAAATCGGTTAAGGCATCGTGATGGGCGTCGTGAATAAGCTTGCGTTCAATGTCTTTACGCTCTTCGATTTGCTGGCGCAATACATCGTTAGCCCGGTTAAGCTCATCAGTACGCTCGGCAACCCGTTCTTCCAACTGCTCATTATATTTATGAATGGCTTCGGCACGAAACTTACGCTCCAGCGCTACCGCAATATGATGCGATACAAAGCGCATTAACTCTAAATCGCGCGGCGTATATTTGGCTGATTTACCATAGGTTTGTACGGCAATCACACCATACACCTCACCGTCGATAATGAGCGGGGAGCCTAACCAGGAGTTAGCTTGCTTAAGTATATTCTGAGCAACTGAAACATCAATTTCACCCGCTTCGGTAAGCGCTAAAATGCGCGAAGGATCAATCAGCTCAGCCTGACCGCGACGAATAACAAATTCTGTCAGGCCAAAGCCCAACGGGCGTGTTTCGGGTATTTCATCTACGCGATCGCTAAAGTAGGGAAAGTTCAGAAACTGGCCGCTGTCATCGAGGGTGGCAATATAACAGTTAGGTGCGCTAATAAGACGGGCAATGATTTCATGAAGGCTGGAGTAGAACGACTTCATATTGCGACTGGCGGTAGCTGACAGCTCGGAAATCTCAAACAATGCCTGTTGCAGCGCTTCTACTTTTTGTCGCTCCAGTATTTCTTCTTGCAGATCGTCGTTTATCTGTCGCAGCTGGCGCGTACGTTCACGAATAGTACGTTCGGTGAGTTCGCGGTTTTTAACCCGATCGACGGTAGTGACAATGTGTTGTGACACAAACAACAACACTTCGAGATCTTCATGTGAGTACGAAACCTTCTCGTCGTAGGTTTGAACAACCATTGCGCCGATCACCTGACTACCGCGTTTGAGCGGTACACCCAGTAACCCATGTGGCTGACTACCAATAAACTCTATTTTTGGATTTTTATAGGTTTCATCTTCACTGTTGTTGCTGTAAAAAACGTGATCGCCGGTGGCAAGTATGTGCCCAGTAAGGCCTTTTTTGAGCTGATCTGCAGGGATTTGCTTGATAACCTGTTCGTCGTACTCATCGACAAAGTAGGCCATGTCGACCATGCTTGTGTCGGGAGAATGAAACGCAACGTAAAAATTTTCGGCGCTCATAAAATCGGCAATGATTTCATGAATAGCAGGGTAGAGTAGCGACAGGTTGCTCACTGAACTGGCCAGCTCTGATATATTAAACAATGCTTTCTGAACCCGTTCAGCACGTTTATATTTGTCAGTTAGCTGCTGCAGTTGCGGTATTAGTTCTCTTAACTCCGCTTCTGACAACTCATATTTGGATGACTCAGTTGACATAGTAAGGTTGCAGCCGAAAATCTACTCATTTAAAGCGGTTAACCTACCCTATCGGCGAAGATTTTGCCAGAGTTTTGGCTATAACGTCAGCGCACAGGCGTGCGCTCAGAGGCCGGGGGAGGCCTCAAAAAGCGTAGATTAACGTTTATAAAACAGTTAGTGCGCTGCATAGCGCACCCTGTCAGAGTTCTTCAGTCATGTACTCAATAGCGGCTTTAATATCGTCGTCGCTACAGCTGGCACAAGTACCACGTGCTGGCATGGCGTTAAAGCCATTAATCGCGTTTGCCAGTACCGCATCAAAACCTTTTTCTAAACGTGGCTCCCAATCGGCAGCATTGTTTACTTTTGGCGCTCCCAACACGCCGGCAGCGTGACATGCTACACAAGCTTTGTTGAAAACATCTTCGCCCGACATTGCGCCCGCTGGTGCAGCTGCTGCGGCACCCGCAACATGCACAGAGCCAACCGGTTTAATACGTTCTTTGATCGCCTCATCTGACATTTCCTGAGCGTTTACCGCAAAAACTGCCAGTACAACAGCGCCCATACCTAACCACGTTTTTAATTTCACAATCGTCTCCAGGCAATTTGGTCTGAAATTTAAATAATCCGCATGATTATAATGGTTAATCCAGCGGCGACAACTATTTGAGACTAATTGATTAGTCTTCTCGTCATAAAATACGTTAAAAACAGGGCTTTTTTGCTTAATCCCATTGGTTAACACTGACTTTTACGGCTTACAACCTTACTTGGATGACAGTAACTGAGCCATACTGATATTCAATACTTCCTGCATTTTTTGCGCGGCACGGCCAACACCGGCTTCGCTGTTGCCTTTTACCTCAGTTTGTACTGCCAGGGTAAACTCCCGCGCGGGGCCTTTATTTAATTGCAGCAGCACATGAGCCAGTAACACGGTTTCGCTTTGCCCGCGTGTTTCACTGGGCCCGGCCCCAATCTTCTGAAAAATACGCCATCTGCCGCCAGTTTGTTCATCCAAAACTGCCTTTGCCGAGGCATCAGAGCCTGGCGCCAGTGCATTGGCAATGGCCTGGGCCAACAGTACGCCAATTCCCGCCTGCATGCCGCCGGCATCGACCACCGAATTACTGTGGCCATCACCGTATAACAACATCGACAAATGCCAGGCATTGAATCCCGGCAAGCGGGTTTGTGGCTCTGAGTAATGGGTTGCCAAGCGTTTTAAAAACTCAGCCTGAGCCAGTGTGGTCATGGGCTTGTTACCTGTTAAGCCGCACTCATCACAGCGGTAAGACTGATAGAAAGGATCGTCGCTGGCCTCTTCAAACGGCTCCACCGCCAGTTTATTGCGTAAATCGAACTGCCAGTCTGCAGAGGTCGGGGAAAACGCAGTAGGCCCATAAGCTCCCCGAAAGCGAATGGCCGGATTATTCATATTCAGCCATTTATTGTGGAATAGGCCCGTTAAAAACTCTCGCCCGGCAATGTTCGCAAAGTAGGTGGCAATGGCGTTGGAGTTGCCATCTGCGTTACCGGAAGGCGCATAACTGTTAATGCTAGTGATCAGATCGCCAAGCGTTACGTCACCCACTAAAGTAGAAGCATTCACATCTCGGCCAATCGTCGCCAGCGCACCGGCAAAGGCCATAATTTTAGAGGAGCTCCAGGGCTCGTATAGTATATTCTGTGTATTGGCATTGGCCAGATAGCGATAACCAGTGCCATCGGGTGTGGCGCCAAAATCAATCAGGGTAATTTTGCCCATTGAGGCAGGGATAGTAAAATAATGCCAGTCGCTCGCGACCCGTTCTTCCCAACCGGCAGCAGTGCCGGATTGCGCAACAGTAAAATACGCCGGGTTAGGCTCAGCTCGAAACATCGACATACCGGGCATCAATTCCGCGCTACAAGCGGGTTTAACACAGTCCGGCCGAAAGCTTTTGGGTAACAGCGGCGGCGCGCTAAACACATTGTGGTAAAAGTCCAAATCGCTTTGCTCATCAGCCAACGCATAAGCCGAAACTATTAAACTTAGCAATCCACAAAAAATAACCAGATAAATTCGGGGCATACAGATGTCATCCTTAATCGTTCAACCTAGACTAAGCTAATTCACAACCGTAAGCAAAAGCCAAAGTTGACGGTTTTTTAAACATCAGCACGCACTATTTCATATTTTACTGTAAATTAGGCCAATGAACTCCTATAATGCGCCACTCAAACGGTTCCAAGCCGTTTACCCACAACGCACCCGTAGCTCAGCTGGATAGAGCGTTGCCCTCCGGAGGCA
>JABXHM010000074.1 GCA_013373625.1 Alteromonadaceae bacterium
AAACAAGCAACATAATAAGATCACCATTGGGTCGGTTGTGGGCTGTGGAGCCGGGCGCTCGATTACCCGTGCTAATGCATATGCGCCAACGAGCCTAGGCGTCCACCGAAGTCCTAGGAGAAACAAGCTTGGTCGATGGGGATGCTTCCATCGCCCGAAGCACTGGGGCAGGCAACCCTCCACCTACATTCCCGAAATAGCCTAGCCCGCTCCGGACGACCGGAGCGGGAAGATGTGGCCATTTGGTGTGTCAGTCGTGACCACCCATGATTTTCGAGATAAACCCGCCGACACCGGCGTTTGCAATTGGTGCCGCTTGGAACAACCAGTCCTGGCTGAATGCTGCGCCGCGTGCGAACAGGTTTTGATGTCATGCGCAGTATTCGATCATGCTACTCAGCTTCGCTGCTTCAGCGCTACAAAAAAGCGTGGCTTTCGAAGACCTATAAACCGGTTTCTCATGGCTGACGGCGTGCCAAGGCTAAAGTGGAGATAACGCCCAGGGTCAGGATTATGGCGGCCCCTGCCGATGAGGCAGTTTGCAAGACAAAGAACACGGGCATTCCGACTGTTGCGATGCCGGGAAAAACAAGCGTCCCAGCAAGTGCCGTTGCAAGTAACAAGGCTAAAGCAACCCAGCCTAGATCGCGTAAGACGCCTCGTGCGCCAGATCCAGCACCAAGCAGTGGAAAAAAACACCATGATGAAACGGCTGCGCCAATCATGGTAGCGAACAAAATATGAAATGAGGCGAAGGTCAGTAGCATGGTTACGTCCAGTTCCCCGGTTAGCCAATCTTCCAAAACGCTTATACCAAGATAAGCCGAAGCAAAGAGGGCCGCATATATTGCAGCTATGATATTTGATCGCTTGTTTGGGGCAGACGTGGTTCGCATTGCTTAACAGTGGGGTAGAGCGGTGCAAATTCAAAGGGCGTTTCACCATGTGCGGTGAATATACAGTCAGGCTGTATGGTGAGAGCAAATCGCTTCTAGGGTCGATTTTAGCCCCGTAGGGACGCCTCGCTGCTCCGCGTGAGTGTTCCAGCCAGAAACGGCCTCACGCACACCAGTGATGAGCTGTGCGGCTCTGGTGGGCTTGATGCCTGCGACCTTCGCTACGCGGTCAAAGTGCGCCTTGGTCGGATTTCGGCCCTCATCGGCCACGAGCAGCGTGTGCTCACCGCCGGGACCGTTGCTGAAGCTGACGTCATAGGCTGGAGCAAGCCGCCAACTGCCGTAGGCATCCATCAGGAAGGTATGGTTCTTCAGGTGATCGTCCCTGTTGTGGGTGAGCACGTTGAAGACCATGCGACGGAACATCTCTTCGGTCTGCCTGTGGTCGCGGGTGAGGGCTTTCACGACTTTGATAAGGTCGGTGTAGTCTAGAACGGCAGACCGGAAGTCGACATCCAGCAGGGCGGCGACTGTCTGCATATGGAGACGGTTGTCACCGCTGCGGTCGAACCGCTCTGTGACAAAGTAGGGCTCGCCTGATGAAGAGTGGAGAACCGTCACCGGCATCATGTCGATGCCTGCCAAGCGTGCCATGTCGGCGTATGCTGCCTCTGCCTCGATTGAGCCAACGTCATCGTGAGCGGCACGTCGCTTCACCAGAACGTGCGTCCAGCCTTCCTCAAGCGGCAGGCGGTGATCTCGCAGCCTCTTTCTGTCCGCCGAGAGCTGAGCCACAAATTTCGGCCGTGCGCCATGTGAGCCGCCCGCCATCGTCCGCATCTTCTCCAGATCCTCGGCAGCCGTGTCGCTGCCAAGCTCTGGTGCGAGGTTCTCGAACCAGTCGAGGTCTATCTCGTTCTCGACGCCTGCAACCTCTTCCGGTCGATAGACAAAAGCACCCATCCCATGCTGGCCGACCATCGATAGGCGATCCAGGTCGGTGATGGAGCTACGAGATTTGCCGCGCGCCGCAAGCTCGCGGTCCACGAGCAAGCGTCCCCACCCATCAGGAAGGCTGTCACCGAACAAACCGGGCAAATCACCGAAGGCGCGGTTTCTGGACCGGAGGAGCGATGCGTGATCCTTCACGAGAAGCGGGCTCAGGGGCAGGGGAGAAGCGGCGAACGTAGCGTCCCATTCAGCCGCAGCTTCGCGCTGCGCTGTGTCCCATCCCAATTGGGCGACCTTGGTGTATTCGTCTTTTGCTGAGAAGCGTAGGTCGGCTGCGAGGCGACTGATCATGGTTTGCGTCCCGATGCGCGCTGACGTGCGACCTGCTGCTCTGACAGCTCATCCAGTCGTCGTGCGTCCGGCAGAGGGAAGAGCTGCGTGAACTCATCAAGAGCGCCCAGCGCCTCCGCCAGAGCCAAAAGGGATACCAGCGAAACCTCGCCTGTAGACTCGAACCGTTTCAGACTGCCAAGGGCAACGCCTGAGCGCTCCGAGAGGTCCTTCTGTGTCCAGTTGCGGGCAAGTCGCAGCGAGCGCATGTTGATGCGGATGATGTCCTGAACGTCTTGAGCAGTCGAGGGAATGGGAAGCATGGGGGCAAGACTCATATATGATCCCTTACAGCTATATCACGCATACAAGGAATAACATACGGGTCATCTAAGCCGCGCGATATGTTGACACGATGTTTACACTCGGGCCCAATGTGTCAACACTTTCGCAAAAAGTGTAAACATAAAACGGCAATGTGTAACAGTTTCTGACTAAAACTGTAAACTTATGGCGCTTTTAAGTTGACACTTTTAGGTCAGTGTAAACATCACTGCCCTTATTTTACTGGGCGTGGCAGCGCTATGTTGACGAACTGTTACACGAAAAAGCGGTTATTGGGGTTTTGTCGGTCAATGGGAAGGGAGAAGCGGCTGATCGAAATTGCGGACAGGCAATCGAACGCGCGTAGGTCGCTTAGTGACATCCTCGGTGGGTGTTTCGACTACAATAGGCTTTATACGCTTCAGGGAGCCTCGTTGGGACATGCACGCTTTAGCCAATGCATGGGTAATTGAGCTCTCAAATCAGTCTCGCTACGGCAGGTCAGAAGCTCTGGCAGGCATGGAAAACGACCATCACGCAGCCAGAAGCAATCGACTAGGGGTAGGTTGTGCTGGCGGCCCTGATGTGTGATACACGCCGCAGTTCGCACCAATCCTCCACCTTGCTTCGACCACGTCCGGATGGTCGCGCCTCATAGGCGATTGCAGCAGGATATAGCAGTGTGGCGCTTGTCCGAGAATCTAGCTGCGGTTCACACGCTTGGGGCGAATTTACCGCCCTTCGTTGAGCAGCATCTCCACTTCAGAACAGTAATTCCCGATGTGTCGCTTGGCGGCTTTTTTCCATCATTTCCCAGCGCGCTCGGTCAATTCGCTCTCTATCGAGGGCAAGCTACATAGCTACACAAGCCATTTGGCTGCGATCAGCTCCTAATAACTGTATAAGAGCCCTATAGAACACCTCATACAGCGTGCTTACTCGCCATTGCATTCCACGCTCTCTTCTCTCTGCTAGTCAGGTTTTGCAATGCAATGGAGACTTTCCTACTCAACTCCTCGTAGGCCAAAAAATCGATCGCGCCGACCTTTTTGAAGGAGTGGTCGGTCATGCTTTGCCCCCTGCTTCCGAGCTGCTCTCGAATAGCTTTCCTCATCTTGCGGTGATCAACTTCCTTCAAGATGTTCATGACCTGGAGTGCAGCGGTGCCGGACTTCAGGAAAAACTGCACATTGTTGTATTGGCTGTGATGTTGGTTTCGCTCGAACCACACCTGATTAAATAGCGGCAGCCGGAACTGGAAGAAATCGCCCTGCAACTGGGTAAAGGAGAAATCCTTGAACGCGTCGAGGTTGGTGTAGCCTTCGCTCTGTAACCATTGTTCGGGCACCCTGACTTCGATACGAGCTCGCTTCTCCGCGTCTGGTAAGTCAGTGAAGGTCCCACCTTTTTGTGTATCCTTCACTTTGTCCATGATCCGAACCAGCGCGCCGGATGCCCTCGCACCAGCATAAAACGTCGCATCAACTGGCGGCGCATTGTAGCTCTCTATGAGGTAGTGAAACCCTTCCGCCTGCTTCCCAGATGGTTTCGGAGCTACGAACGCGGTCTCTACACTACCGGTTCCCCAAGCAAACCTTGGACGTTTTTGAGATTGTCGTATGAGGTTATCGTCCACGGAAAATGTCCGCATCAACAAGCCGACCAACATTTGACGCTCGGACTGGAGCCCTGCCTTTGAATATGCATCAACGCTGACCTCAATTTGCATGACTTGCGGTGCGGAGCTGAATGGATGCTTTTTGGCGAGCGCCTCCAGACGCTCGGCGATCACAGCCATGGATTTGGGCTCTTGGAACCTGATCCGGAAGCTCTCGGATGTTCCACGCCCATTACCGTCGATTTCTTTGACATAGCAGGTGCGCGGATCAGACAATAAGAGGCTTTTCTGGATGTGCTGAACTTGGCTCTTAGTGCCCAAGGTGATCATCACCTCGACCCAGTCAATGACTGCCTTGAACTTATAGGAGTTGAGGTCGAGGCATGGATGCAAGATGCGGCGATTTTTCTTCCGCTCTTGTCCTCCCTTCGCCGGTCTAGCCTCAAATTCGAGAAAAGGAATAACGGATGCGGTTTTGATCGTATGCAGTGGCGCGTAGAGCTTGGTCATAGGGTTGATGAACGTCGATAGGGCTAAGGCAGCCGGCGCGCGAAGTTCGCGTTCCGGATGCAGATGGTCATCCTTCCTAAGTCGGGTCAGCGCATCTGGCTTGCAAGGGTCTCGGCTTGCTTGAGCACGGTTTTTACCGCCTCCAAGGTGAGGTCCGGTGGATATCCGTATTTCTGTAGGATCTTCTTCACGGCTACGCGCATCTTCGCCCGCACGTTGTCTCTGCGCCACCAGTCGGCACCGGCATTGTTCCGGACTGTATTGACCAGCTCGGTCGCGATGATCTGAAGGTCCTCGTTGGACATGACCTCTACAGCGCTCTTGTTCTGTGAGAGCGCATCATAAAATGACCGCTCCTCCGGTGTGAGGCCATCTTCCGGCTGGCTGCGCAAATCGTGCGCGATCTGGATGAGTTCCTGGATGATCTGCAAGGCATCCACACTGCGGTTATGGTAACGCGCAATGGCTTGCTCCAAGCGCCCTGAGAACTCCTCCTTCTTGACCACGTTGCTACGGGTCCGAGCTTTGATCTCGCCATTCAAGAGCTTCTTGAGAGCCTCTACGGCGACGTTCTTGTGCTCCATGTTCTGGAGCTCGATCATGAACTCTTCGGAGAGCACGCTGATGTCGGGGCGGTCAAAGCCACAAGACTCCAGAATGTCGACCACTTCGGTCGATGCGACCGCGTTGTTCACCAGCTGCTGGATCGCAAAGTCGGGACGCACTTTAGACTGGCTCCCGTCACCGACGCCAAGCTTTTGTAGCCCCGAGCGGATCGCAACGAAGAAGGCTACTTCAACGGCGTGTTCTGTCGCTTGCGGACTGCCGGAAGCGAGCTTGTAGCTCTTGATGAGGGCTGCGACCGCATCTTGGTATCGCTTGAAAGAAGCCTCATCATCCAGCTTCTTCTGCATGATGTATTCGATTGCGGCTGTCAGCGTCTTCAAGCGCTGTCGCGGGTCCTCGTCGAGGGCTTGGCCATAGTCGAACCCGTGCATCACGTGCCGGATGACGTCGAGAGCGTCTAGGAAGGCCGCTACAGCGTCAGCTTCGCTAATTCCTGTCTCGGCCTGGTCGGATTGCGAGTAGTGCGCCAGAGCGGCTTTGAGGTCCGCTGCGAGCCCTATATAGTCTACGATCAGACCTGCCGGTTTGCCTTTGAAGACCCGGTTAACTCGCGCAATGGCCTGCATCAGCCCATGCCCCTTCATCGGCTTGTCGACATAGAGCGTGTGCATACATGGTGCATCGAAGCCCGTGAGCCACATGTCGCGGACAATGACGATTTTGAGGGGGTCTTTCACGTCCTTGTAGCGGTTCTGAATGGCTTTTTGCCTGTTCTTGGACCGGATATGCGGCTGCATCGATTGCTCGTCACTGGCGCTGCCGGTCATGATGACCTTCACAGAGCCGGTATCGTCGGTGTCGCCGTGCCAATCCGGTCGTGCTTTCACGATCCGGTCATAGACCTCAACACAGATGCGGCGGCTCATACATACGATCATCGCTTTGCCGTCGATCGCCTCGATACGCGCATCGAAGTGCTTCAGAATGTCTGCGACAACGGTATCGAGGCGCTTGTCGGCTCCGACGAGGGCTTCAACCTGCGTCCATTTCTTGGCAATGGATGAGGCTTCTTGCTCGCCGAGACCTTCGGTTGCCTCATCGAACTCATCATCAATACCCGCGATTACCGACTCGTCGAGGTCGATCTTCGCGACACGGGCTTCATAATAGATCGGCACCGTCGCGCCGTCTTGGACCGCCTGTGCGATGTCGTAGACGTCAATGTAGTCGCCAAACACACCCCGCGTGTTCGCACCGACCAGATCTACAGGTGTGCCTGTAAAAGCGACGTAGACGGCGTTGGGCAACGCTTGGCGCAGCTGGTAGGCAAGCCCGTGGCGCACGCTGCCAGACTTGGTGATCTTAGCATCAAAGCCGTATTGCGTGCGGTGGGCTTCGTCGACCATGACGATGACGTTGGAGCGATCGGTCAGTTCAGGAAACGTCTCGCCTTCATCGGGTCGGAACTTCTGAATGGTCGAAAAGACGACGCCGCCGACCTCGCGTGCAAGCAGCGACTTCACCTCCGCAATGCTGTCAGCTTGCACGGGCTCCTCGCCGAGTATGTCCTTGCAGCGCGCGAACGTCCCGAACAACTGGCTATCGAGATCGTTGCGATCTGTAAGCACGAGCAGGGTCGGGTTCTCTAGCGCGCTATGGTGCATCACCCTACCGGCAAGGAACGTCATCAGAAGCGATTTTCCGGACCCCTGAGTGTGCCAGATGACCCCGGCCTTACCATCCCCGCCCCGCGCTGTCTGGATCGCTTCTACGGCCTTCCTGACAGCAAAGAACTGATGGTAGCCCGCGACCTTCTTGATAGGTCCGCGACCCTCGTCCTCGAAGACAACATACCACCGCAACAAGTCCAGCAACGTGGTCCGGTTCAACAAGCCCTTCGCCAATGTATCAAGTGCCAGATCGGACCCGCTCGGGACGAGCGACGTGCCATCAAGGGTCCGCCACGTCATGTATCGGTCGAAATTTGCCGAAAGCGACCCGTATCGCGCGCTGTGGCCGTCACTGATGACGTTGAGTAGCGATGACCGGAATAGGTCGGGAATGTCGGTCTTATAGGTCTCGATCTGCCTCCATGCGGCTTCGATGTCTTTGCCCTCTGTGCCTTTGAGTTCGATCACTACGAACGGCAGGCCGTTGAGGAAGATGACGACATCAGGAATGCGCGAGTTCAGGCCGACAACATCATACTGATTGATGGCGCGCCAGTCGTTGTTTTCGTCGTTCCAGTCGACGATCTTGACCACGGCGTTTCGTTCCTCGCCGCCATCAAAATAGGTCGTTTTGATACCGTCAACCATGAGCTGGTGAACGCGGCGGTTTTCTTGGAGGAGATCTGTCGTGAAAACGGCGTCGAGGAGCTTGTTGGCTGCCTCATTCACAGCCTTCTCTGGCAGGCCGGCATTGATCCGACCAAGCGAAGCGCGAAAGACCGGCTCCAAGATGGTTTGGTGAAACGACGACCTGAGCGGGTCCTTGAGGTCCGGCACAGCAAGCGATCCGTGTGAGTAGGGGATGCCCTGATCCTTAAGCTCGTCCAGCAGGTAGTTTTCGAGATCGTTTTCGGTGAGAAACGCCATCACTCGGCCTCCAGCGGAGCACTCTTGAGCTCGGCCGCTAGCCTATGGACCCGGTCGGTGAAGGTCGCTTCGAACTTGCAGTAGGTCTCCGCCAGCCAGTCGTTCATCATAGGCCAATTTTCCTCGACAAACCCCTGCACGGCAAATCGCGAGACGATCAGGCAGACCCGCTTATCGTCCATGCGGCGCCAATCGAGAGAGAGCTGAAGCGCGCCTTCTATCCGGTCACGCTCTGCATAAAGCCGGTCGAAGAGCCAGAAATTCTCGTTCGGGTCGTGCTTGTTAATCTGAAGCTCCACACGAACTTCATCCTTCGTGAAGAGTAGTCCGATGGCAATTTGAGCGACCCCTGTCCGCGCCAATAGCCAATTATCTTTGCCTGCGCTGATGTTCTGCCACTTCTCCAGGCCACGCCGCCGAAAATCCTCCAGAAGCTGTTCCCAGAAGGCGAGGCGCATCTGGTGGCTTAGTCGCATCTGTCCCTTGGTCTCTTTCTCCTCAATCTCCTTTTTCGCCATGCTGATCATGAACTCGGCGGCTTCAGGAGTGGGGATGACCTGTTGGATATCGACGAAGAGGTCATTTTCATGCCGGTATGGCGTCACCCGCAGGCAGCGCGCATCGATCTTGTGCTCGCGGAGCCAGAGGACCGTTGACGTGACCTCCTTACGGAAATTGGCCGCGATGAACATCAGGCGCTGGTCGTGGCCCTCGTTCAGCACGACGCCGTCCAAGGTATCCACCTTCAGGAACTCGCTGATGTTCTCGCTTGCGTTGCCGCCGCCGCAATAGCGATCGAGGTAGGTCTGGTAGATATCGATGATCTGCGACTTCGTCAGGCTCGATACGTAGGCGGCATATTTGATCGCTTGCCATGCGACATCCCTGCCGGAGTCGTCGAGCTTGTTCTCGATCACCACCAGCTGACCATCCGTATCGAGAGCAAGCAGGTCGAGCCGTTCTCGTGTATCGGCGAAGCCGTCGAACTCCTTCTGGATGATCAACAGCTCCTCACCGAGCGCGTCCGGCTGGTGCGCGAGCCACTCTTGCAGGTTGTCGCGCTCACGGAGGTTCTGGGAAGAAAAGCTCGTGCTGTCGAGCCTTTGGATACGGTTGGCGGCGAGGTCTACTTTGAACAAACTCTCTTACTCTTTGAATGAAATACGGCCTAAGCGATCGAAAGAAATATTGGTCGGGCGTTTGCGTCGGCAACGCCCATCCGAACGGCAGATGGCGCGTTTCGTTTGGAAATGAGGATTTTCGATTGATGGGGGCGGCGAGGCATAGCAACGCCGACCGGACCCAGTGCGCAATCGTTCTCACCAGCGGCAAGACGTCCACGGATGGAAGCAGTGTGTAACGTGGGCAGAGCAGCGGACGACTGTCTCGGGCCCGTTTGGTGTGCCAAATATCCTGTGACAAGGCGCTGAGCGCGCGTCCTGGAGGCACGCATGGCGATCAGCTGAGAAGGTGCAGCCTTGATAGAGTGCACACGATACTCCGCTCCAGAAGCGCGCTGCGAGGTAGTCACGCCACGTCCTCAACCAACTCCTTCGCTTCGCCGACGCGCAGCTCTCCCGACATGAGGCGGGGCAGGAGCGTGTCGCGGAGTTGGGCGAGGGTTTGGATTTCGAGCTGCAGGTCGTCTTGCTTTTCAAACATGGGCGCGACGACCGCGTCGAATGTCTCGACAACTTTCTTGGGTGGGCACGGGATTTCTGGAATCTCGAAAGCGTCCTTTGGCAACATGTTGACGGTTGTTCCGTTTGCGAATGCCCGGACGCTGCGACCTATCCACGACGAAGACAAAGCGCAGTAAAGCCATGGAACAGAAAGTGGGCTTCCTTCAGCAACCTCAACCTTAAACAGGTGATGACTGAACAGACCACTCGGACCGAGACGCTTCGGGATAATCGCAGGGAACCCGATTACGATTTCATTCATCGTGAGATCGGTGTTCGCAACGATCAGATCGCCAGCTTGGACCACATGACGTTCGCGGTATTCCCCATTGTAAAACTTGATCCCTTGGTCTGAGTAGCCGCCGTGAGTGGCTACTGAGTTGAGATTATGCAGTGGGAGGCCATCAGTTTCGCTCGCAAGAAATGCCCCCTTGTAGCTCAAGCCTTTCTGCACGTTTACATGCAACTTGAGCGGCTCCATATTCCAACCCTCCGGCAGGCCGTCGGGGCCGAAGCGGGCGGGGAAGAGGGCTGCGGTTTCGGGGGGCATATGGGCGGGGGTGCGGCCATCGGCCTTGGCGTGGACGGGGGCGAAATCGACGAACCACGACCGGTAGAGCGCCCGCGCCATCGCCTCCAATGTCGCCGCCGTCTTGCGATTCAGCTCGATCTTGTCATCCAACGCCCCCAACACCGCCGCGATTTCGTCTTGCTGCGAGCGCGTGGGCCAAACGATCGGAAGCGGATGGACATGATTTCGATTTAGGGTGGGATTCGCCGCACCAACATCCAATCCTTTTGTGTCGAGTGTCGTTAGGAAATAATAAACAAAACGCCTGTTGTTGCCCTTGAAATCCTTGACCCACAATGTCGTGTCGTGCGGCCAGAAGGGACCTTCTGACCACCAAACTGTTCCCAGGGATCCCTTTCGACCGATCACAACTCCAGGCCCTTCATTGATGGGTTGATTGTGCCATGCAGAAATGCCGCCCGACGAAATAACCGGAACCTTCCCGAAAACTGTTTCCTTTTTCGTGATGTCAACGCCGCGTTGAAGAGTTATTTGATCGCCTATCGTTGTTTGGTTCCAGCCGTTCATCCCAACGCCCCCAGCCGCGCCTCGATCTCGGCTTCCAGCCGCCGCCCCTCGGCGAACTGGCCGCGCAGCTCGCCCATCAGGCGCTCGAACTTCTCCTCGAAGGGCTCGCCATCATCCTCTGCCGCGCCTGCGCCGACATAGCGGCTTGGGGTCAGGACGAAGTTGTGCTTGGCGATCTCTTCCAGCGAAGCGGATTTGCAAAAGCCCGGCTCGTCCTCATAGGCGCCCGCCTCCGGTTCCCCCCGCCAGGCATGGTAAGCCGTGGCGATCTTGCCGATCTCGTCCTTTGACAGCTCCTTTTGCTTGCGGCTGCCGGGGACCAGCGCGCCCATCTTGCGGGCATCGATGAACAGCACCTCGCCGCGCCGGTCGCGCAGCTTGGCGTCCTTGGCGATCCCATTCGACTTGTCCTTGGCCATGATCCAAAGGCAAGCCGGGATCTGGGTGCCGTAGAACAGCTGCCCCGGCAGGGCGACCATGGCGTCGATAGCGTCGCCCTCGACCAGTGCGCGGCGAATGTCGTCTTCGCCGCCGGACATGGAAGACATGGAGCCGTTGGCCATGACCACGCCTGCGATACCCCGCGAGGACAAGTGACCGTAGACGTGCTGGATCCAAGCAAAGTTGGCATTGCCGCTCGGCGGGGGGCCGTATTTCCAGCGGACGTCCTCGCGCAGCAACTCGCCCGACCAGTCGGAGATGTTGAAAGGCGGATTGGCCAGAATGAAGTCGAAGCGCTCATCCGGAAACTCGTCCCGCAACAGCGTGCCTTCAGAGTTCCAGCGGATGTCCGCGAAGATGCCCCGAATGGCGAGGTTCATGCGAGCGAGGCCGAATGTCGTGTGATTGCGCTCCTGACCGTAGATCGCGATGTCGTTGGACTGACCTTGGTGTGCATCGATGAAGCGCTCAGACTGCACGAAGAAGCCACCAGTGCCGCAACAGGGGTCATAGACGCGGCCCTTGGTCGGTTCGATCATCTCGATCAGGGTCGAGACCACCGGCTGAGGCGTATAGAACTCGCCACCACGCTTGCCCTCGTTGCCTGCGAACTCTCCGATGCAGTATTCGTAGATGCGTCCGATAAGGTCGAAGTCGGCCTTGGTGCCTTCCAGCTTGATGTTGTTGGTGAAGAGCTCGATCAGTCCCGTCAGCATCGCTTTGTCGAGGCTCTCACGGCCAAACACCTTGGGCAGGGCGCCCTTGAGGCTGGGGTTCTCGGCCTCGATGTCGCGCATGGCGTTATCGATCATGACGCCGACTTCGGGGTTCTTCGAGTTCTTGGCGATGTGCGACCAGCGCGCCGTCTCAGGCACCCAGAACACGCTCTCTGCTAGATACTCGTCACGGTCTTCAGGGTCAGAGATGCCATCGCTCGCTAGCTCTGTATGGAGGCGTTCAAAGGCCACAGAGACGTAGCGGAGGAAAAGGAGGCCAAGTGCGATGTGCTTGTATTCGCCTGCATCCATGGCGCCGCGCATCTTGTCGGCGGCAGTGAATAGGGTCTTCTCAATGCTCATTCCGGTTCCCGTAAAAATTCGGACGGTGACGGTCAGCACGCGCTATCGAAACAACCGAAGCGAGTGCGGATGAGCAGACATTAGTGAATTGGTGAATTTACGCAATTATGAAACAGGTGCGTTTGACGCTCGGTTCGGCTCTCAAATGACGAGTGTTCTCACGGCGAGGTATCGGTGTGCAAGTGACCGTGACCTGAAGCAACCAATTGGGTCTACCATGGCACTCGCCAATGCCGAGAAAGTCCGTCAATACAGCGAGCGGCAGAAGCGGAAGAAGTCAGAAGAATTGAGCAAGCCAGAAGTTCATGCAGAGATCGTCCATCGGCCATGCTGTTCGCCGTTCGGTGGGCCCTGAGGTATGTCCCGTCGGTCAGCCAGTAGAGATCGCTTATGTCGCCGCTCCGTTTTTGGAGCCGTGAATCACGCAGCGCAATTGAGATCACTGCATCCAGAGCCTGGACGTCGGATGCAAAGGCGGCCTCAACATATGTTGTCGCCTTTGCTTCGAGCCGATCCTACACCTGGTCGCGATGTTCTACGCGTATGGCCTAGAGCTAGCGCCCACCGCAGCTATGTAGCTTGCCAAAAACGCTAGCTTTGCCGTCACAGTCCGACCGTAATCGGCTCATACGCCTTCAGCCTATTTACGAGTCTTTCCAATTCGGCAGCGTCGACGGGAGTAAAGCGAACTAGGTCCGCATTACACAGGTCACGCATCGATTTTAGCGCCGCATGTCTGCCATACGATATCTTGCCGGTTTTCGGGTTCTTTTTATAGAGATCGCTGGCCATGTAGCGTTTGTGCTCGATGCCAATATCACCAATACTATCGGCGAAGCGCGCCTCCACCCAGCAGTGTGCCTGGGTTTTCTCACTCTTCTCGAACATGATGCCAATACGCGTGCCACCGTCGGCGATCAGTGTATATCGACCGGCCAATTTTCCCTGATGCCCTGCGGCATGTTCCAAAGCGACCTGATCCAGAAAGGCTGTGCAGGCGTTCTTAAATTCAAGACGGCTAATGGTGATCTCAGGCATCGGCAAGACCCAACACTTTTTCCAGTCGCTGCCGCATAAGGTTTTCCCGTGCTCTCACAAAGTCTGGGAGCTTTAGCACATCTGCGAGTTCAAGCTGCTGTGGGATCATGTGGTCACTGTAGTAGCCCTGATGTCGTCCAGTAATCCACGACCTAAAGGGCAGGTCACTCTTCTCAATGTTCTCATCTGACCGGAGGAGCTGCAAATTGCCGAGCCGATTAACAGATCCCATGATATCAGTAATCAGGTGTTCCGAGATATTGCGGCCGCGAAGAATATTCTTTTGCGCATCCGACTGAGGAATGATGTGGTCGACGTGGTAGCTGTCATTCAACCAGTTGCGATCTGGGTAAATCAAAGACAACGCAATAAACGCTCTCGGGCTCTTGTATTCGAGGTAGAGAATTTCTTCGATGGTCCGATGATCTACTTTCGATAAGCGGCCGCCGCGAGCCATAGCACTGAATAGTTTCTCTTTCGGGAAGCTTCGCTCTCCGCCCTCCAAGTGCGTCCTTATTGTAGCGCGAGCAGTGGCGATCGTTTGGTCGGAGTGCCCTACGAACGCACTCACCATTAAGCTATTGAGTAGCCAGTAGTGAATCTCTTCGGCGTTCAAGCGCTCGAATTCCGATGTTCCACGAAAATCAAAGCCCTGAGTTCGATAGAGGTAGTAGACGATCGGAAGTGTGGCATTCAGCGAGCCAAGGTTGTCGCCTCTGATTCCATGCCGGTTGAGAAGGTCGAACGTATTTTGGATCGCGCTCCTGATGCGGTCCCAGTTCTCCTCGATGTCGTTAATCACGTCGCGGGTGAAGTTTTTGACGTTGTAGACGACGTCTTGTTCGCAGCAGACGAGGCAAGCTTTTAGAATGAGGTCTTTTTTCAGTTTTGAGCCGAACCCGTATGTAACGCTAAGGTGCTTCACAAACCCTTCGATTTCATCACGTGCAGATGTGGCGGACCACTTCGAGGTGATCATCGACATGAGCAGATCTGCTTTCGAAAGCTTCACACCTCCGTCGTTGGCCCGGACAAAGATATCAAGCACACGATCGGGCGATTGATCAAACTCCGTGTAGAAGTTGACGGAATCGCTTTTCCAGATGACGGCGTGAAACTTCCGCAGTGTCGAAACCGCTAGATTTTTTTCCCACTCGGAAACACCAGGGTGGAAGTCTCGGACCATTCTCTCAATGAAGATCTCTAGCTTCTCGGGGTCTTCGAGATCCATGATCTTCGAAGCCTTGATCCAGTGCTTCTTGCTGTTGTTTACAGGTTGCTTGGCGAGGAACGAAAACCCGTATGTCACGCCAAAATCCGCCTCGGGATCTTCTTCGGTATGCTTCGGGTCCGGATCCTTAAGGAGATCGAGATACAGGCTGTTGGCCGTCCAAGCTGATGCGGTTGTGCGGCGCGCGCCTTTGGCCTTCTCTGAGTAAGTTCCTTGCAGGCCGATCAACAAGGATGTCATTCTCTGCTGTCCATCGAGGACAAGCGTGATGTCTTTTCCGTCAGGTGTGGCTGTTTCGTTGAGAACGTTTTGACCGTAGTTCTCAATGAACTTGTAGATCTGGACCTCTTTCTTGGTCTCGTCTTCAATATTCCAGAACATGAAACTGCTGATCGGATACTCTTTCATGAGAGAGTCAAATAGAGCAATCAGTTGTGGCGTATTCCACACATAGGGCCGTTGGATGGCCGGTAGGAAGTATTTGGAGTTAACGAGACGTAAGGTGGTTCCGATGGATTGGGAGGAGTATGACATCTACATTTGACTTAATTTGTTGACTTCTGAGTGCCGCAGTATGGCTGTTGCGAAAATGCAAAACGGCAAAATTCGTTCGCCACTCTCAATCAATAGCGAGTGGCAGCAGAGAATGAACGATCTTCATCGTTTCGACGCTAACTGTAACCACTCGCCTGAATAGGTCCAGAGGTTATCGCGATTCTCCTAAGGTTTAGTTTGGCGTCCTTGATGTTACCAGTGACTTTGGCATTGCTCTGGAACTGGCGGGATTTTACTGCCCAGTGTTCGACGACGACGAGGGGCCTGAAATCCATACCGTGGATGAGGACGCCAAGGAAGATTTTGTCCCGAAGGTGGCAGGTCGCTTGGCCGGGCCGAAGTGATGATTTCGGGCCTGATCGTTGCAGCAGACGATTTGGCCCAAAAAGTTCACTCCCACAAGCTGGAAGAGATCGATAAGCGCATTGCCGAGGTGCAGGCGTCAGATCTTTCCGACCCTGATGTTGCTAAAAGCACCTTCGATTGGGTCTAATGCTGAACCGCATGACGAATGCGCTTTCGAAGGAGGTCTGTGTCACTTTCAAGCAATGGCGGACCGATCAGAAAGCCTCTGGCTACTCTGCGGCTATCTGGCCGTTCTCAATGAGCTGAAGCGCTGCGGCAAGGGTGTCGAGTGCTTCAGCTTGAGGATTGCGTTGATCCCGCATGATCTTAGTCAACTGAATGTAGTGGCTCACTGAACCGCCCAAATTCTGGCTCCGAAACGGGTCTTTGTGACCTAGGATCTGTTCGACCGTCGAGGGAGGGACTTCGAACTCATACATCAACGTCGAAGCAGTTCTGCGAAGATCGTGACGGTGCCATCCCGAGGTCCCAGTCGCTTCGTAGAGGTTGATCTGAAAACGCGTCCAGTTGCCTAGTGGGCCGTTCCCTGTCGAATTCGGGAAAACGTAGCGGTCAGGCTCGTTTGCTTCCCAGCCTGGCAGCGATCGTAAAATAGCGATTGCCGCGTCGGAGAGGGGCAGGTCCTGTGAGCGCGGACCACCCTTAGTCGACTTAATAGATGGCTTTCTCCAGACACCATTTCGCCGATCAAAATCCCGCCACTTCATCGTTGCCATCTCTTCGAGGCGCGCGGCAGTGTAGAGAAGAAACCTGCAAGCGATTGGTCTGAAGTCCGTCGCGGGGTCTGCTTTGAGCCGTCCAATCTGAGGCGAGGGGTATGTGAGTAGGGGTAGTATAGCCTCTAGCTCGTCCATCGAGAGGATCCTCTCGCGCTTTCCTCGAATACTATCGTCGCTGGCCGCAGGGTCATGAAGTGCTGCCAGGTCGGCTACATCAAGGTGGCTGCGTCTTGAAGCGCCGACCTTAGCGAATGATCCGCGACCCGCCGCCCAGTCGAGCACAGGCTTGAGGTAGAGGCGCGCTTTCGAGGCTTGTCCGTTGGCGGTGGTTTTGCCGTTCAGAGGCTTTTTCGGAACGTAGCTGTTCGTCGCCAGAGCAAATTCGTCGACAGTGATCGAGGTCGGCTCGCGGTCTAGCAGGTCAGCGTAGACATTTTCGATGACGTTTTGCGCAGTTGAACGGCCTGTCGACTTGCTTCGAGGTTGCCAGATGCCTTTCGTCGCGCCTGCCGACCGAGCATATTCCATCATGAGGCTGCGCAGGGTGACGTCACTCGCATAGCCTGCCATAGGCTGACGCAGGGCGCGCTTCTCTGCGACGAGGTCTCGACCCGCTCTAATAGCGCTTCTCGCTTCGTTGGCGGCATCTCTTGCCTGTCGAAGGGTCATCTCCGGGTAGCGACCAAGTGCAACGCTTTTGACCTTGTTGGTGGGTGTGCGTCCTACCCAGAGGAAAGATTTGGTGCCAGCTGGGGTAATGCGGATGCGAAGACCAGAACAGGTTTCGTCAGAAATCTCGCGTGCCTTCTCTTCGGGCCTGAGCTTCTGGATCCGAGCGTCTGTCAGTTTTTCCTTCGCCATGCCCGGCTACTTCCTGTGCTACAAATATGCTACAAATATGCTACAAGGTCGATGCTGTTGCCTGCAATTCACCGCAAGCCAATAATTCTTGCTGCACGTGGCGTATCTCTTTATAGTATTGATAAATAATAGATTTTTATAAGAATTTTGCCCTCACCCAGCGACGATGTCGTTCCCGTGCCCGGGTAGCTCAGGGGTAGAGCAGTGGATTGAAAATCCTCGTGTCGGTGG
>JABXHM010000084.1 GCA_013373625.1 Alteromonadaceae bacterium
AATATGGTCGATCCGCTGCGTGTTGAACGAGGACGCACGACGCTTGATGCCGTGAACTTCGTACCCCTTCTCCAGAAGGAACTCGGCCAGATAAGAGCCGTCCTGGCCGGTAACGCCGGTGATAAGTGCTTTTTTGGTCATGTTCTTAACTTATTGTAAAATCGTGATTATCCGACATCTCGCAAGTTCAGCACGCGTTTTGCATGGGACAGAACTTGGTCGTGTTCGGGGATGATGCCTTCAGCAGCGATGACTGCCGAGCGGAGGCCCGACGTTTCACTATTTGCCGCAATCAGTGACAGCGTTGATGCCTTCAGAAGCATGGAGTGGAGCAAACGCTCGGAAAGTTGGGGCTGCGCACCAACCTTGGCGAATGCAAAGTCGACGAGCGAAGACCATGATGTATGCCCAAGGTAGTCTTTGCGCGCCACCTCGATCTTGGCCTTATGGAGATCGAAATTACTCTGTGCGGCCCGGACGGCTCGTGCGACATCATCGGGCGTCGCCTTTGCAACCTGGCCCGTCCCCTCGACCGCCACAATATCAGCCAGCCAAGTATCTTCGAGGACGACCACAGGTTTGCCGAGAAGCATTGAATCGACCAGAATGCCCGATGTCCGCCGCCGAAATGCTTCGCCGTAATATGGGATCACGACGATATCTGCGTTTTCCAACATACCGATAAACTCGGCGTCAGAAAGATCACCGTCGATTACCTCGATACCGGATTTATCGAGGTGATGAAATGCTCGGGTCAACTCGGGGCCCGAAACTCTATCCAGTCTCGCTCGCAGAAATGGCTGGATATTCGGGTCTTGTTTCAGTGATGCGCAAGTATCTACAGAAAGGATGAATCCTTTTTCCTTCCGTGCGCCGCCAGGGAACAGAACTTTCAGTTTTTTCGCACTTGTACCCCCTGTCAGAGGTTTGCGCGAAAGTGCTTCTGCTTCGTCGTCACTAAATGTTGTACTTGGATGCGGAAGTACATCGATATCGATACCCCAGTCGCGCTTGAACTCTTCTGCGATTTGCGGCGTCGAGTGCGAAATGGTGACGCGCTTGCTGTTGTTCTGACGCTTCACGAGCGGGCGCCAGACCTTCCGGTAGGCTGACGCATTTTGGTCGAAGTTGTACGACCAGAATAGATTGATGAGAGCTTTCACTCGCGGATGGAATGTCAAAAGATGTTCGATCGCTTCAGCGGCTTCGACGCTTCCGACATAGAAAAAGAGTTCGATAATGCCGGTTTCGTATTCCGCTTCTAGAGTCGAAAGGGCTGTATCCAACGATTTCGCAAATTCGAGCACCTTGGAGCGTTCAACCGGCACTTTGTTACCGATCGTCCAGCTGTGAGTATTGAACACCGGAAGAAAATGCTTCGCCGTTTCTGGGCGGAATTTGTAGTCCAGTTCGGTACGACAAATCAGCGCGAAGTCGACGCCCTTGGATGTGACAGTTTCCCCAATCCGCTTGTCATAAGCGAGGAAATGTCCCCAATCGTCCTTTGCATCGGGATCGATCATCGCAAAACACGCGAGCTTGCCGTGAGGAACAGCATGCTGATCTGTATAACGGTAGTCCAGTGCAGGGATCAGTGAGGGTGTGAGGCTCTCAACAGTCTTGCCGCTTTCTTCGAGTTCGTTAAGCACGAATTCGAGGTCACGGCAGTGATCCATGTAGTAGTCGTTGTAGTCGATCTTAAAAAAAGCAGGATGCGCCGCTTGGATTTCGACTAGCTTGTCGTTGAATTGAACTTTCTTGTCATGGGACCAGAAGAAAGCATCGTCGAGTAACTTGCGCCCATCACATCCGATTACCGAGATCTTGTCCGCGAAGGTCGACGCAAGCGGGAGAAGCGCAAGGGTCAGAACGTTCGGATACGGGCTGAGGTGGAACGTTTCTGTCAGATCAATTGGTGGTGCAACTTTGGCGTTGAACGGGATGGCAACGATGCGATCGCGAAGGTGCACCGGCATACATGATTGATAGATCGGGAAGTCCCGCATCGGACACACAAACCAAGCACCCGTCATTTCAAGAGCAGCGATCAGTTCGGTGCGGAAGGCACCTGCATAGCTCGAAACGCCAGCGTGGTAGATCGGGTCGGCGGCGCAGATGATCTTCGGCTTGAGGATTTCGAGCGCCTCGACGTTTTTAACGATCGAATTGGCAACGATCGTCAGGCCGTCGGAAAAATCATGAGAGCTGACAAAATCACTAAATGACGGACCCGTGCCGAACACGTAGGCCCGTTCGTGTTGGCCGACGTCACTCACCATCTTTTCGAGCCGCAACTTGTGTTCGGCCGTCAAAGCGTTCGCGTCGGATAGTTTATTCAACCCAGCCCAGAGAAGGAAAGAGCCTTCCATACGTGTACGGTCAGGGTCGATCTCGTAGAAACCTCCCTTCGCACGAAACGCATTTACCTGTTGGTCGAGCCACGGCTCTGGCGCGTCGCGCACCTCTGCATTCCAGATGAAAAACACATCTTCTGACACGTTCGCGGACTTGATGCCTTCAACGAGTGCTTCGCGCGGCACGTTGCGAACAACACGTTTGACATCTGGCATCAGGTCGGCCGCGAGAGGATCAAGGTTTTCTGCGAGCGAGGCGCTATCGATTAGGCCCGGTCGCGTCTCGCAGAGGTAAATGCCCTCAACGCCTTCGAGATGCGGTGCTAGATACCATGCAAGCCGGGAAACGATTTTGTCCGCATCGTCTTGGTTCGAAATCGGGGGATACAGAAAGATCTTCACTGTATCACTCATGCAAGAAAGCCCGCGAGCTTTGTGATGGCTTCGTGGCTGGCTCGGATGACGGCGTCGACGGTGTTGGAGCCGTTATGCGAGCCGAAGATGCAGCGGTCCATGTCACGGAGCGGGCTGTCGGCGGGGAGGGGTTCTACCTCGAAGACGTCGAGAGCGGCGGAGTGGACGTGGCCGGATTGCAGGGCGGCGATCAGGGCGGCTTCGTCGATCAGCGGGCCGCGGGCCACGTTGAC
>JABXHM010000085.1 GCA_013373625.1 Alteromonadaceae bacterium
CATATTAATTTTTATCATACTGGGCTTACTCCCGCCATCCCTTGCTGTGCCTGTGCTGGCATCACATTTAATATTTTGCGAACCTATTTATATGCGAAGCATAGTTCGCATATAAATAAATCACTATTGGCATAGTACAGCTTTACGCTGCCAAGTCATACACTTAGGAGTTCGCAAAACATGGAACACAAAAAAATACGAATAGTCGAGTCAGGTCAAAATCTGATTAACCGCATTTCCTTTAATTTATTGTTACCCCAACTTCCGCTTTACGTACGATCCGGTCCCACAGGCCCTTTGAGACAAAGAGCAGACATTGGCTCTTGCGGCCATGTTAATTAGACATCACCATTCATCTTTAGCAAGTAGACTTTATGTTCTGCATTTAACGGCTTTGTAAGCTCGCAACGTTCTGGACAATTAGTGATAGCATTTATGTATCCCCAACGTTTATGACCTTCAGCAAGATGATAAGGACCTAAGTAATTTTCTCCACTATGATCAAAATACTTTTGAGCATTTTTAAATAGTATAATCGGGCTTGGGAATGTTCCTGTATTACGTAACGATAATGCAGGCTCAGACTCTCTTATCCATTGTTCGCGGAATATGTGATTACCGACATCGATAACACTTGCCTTTTTACTGGGAAACAATTCAACTTCCAGAATTTCCTGTGTCGTAAACATCGCTTCTTCAAAGCTCCATTGTGACAAATCATGATGTCCAAACCTACTGATAAAGTTGTCATGTCTGTACAACCACTCAGAAACTACTTCCTTCGGAAAGCCTATCAAGTGAGGCTCTACGCGACGATAATAAACGTCAAACGGTTCGTCATAATCTACTTTGCTAATGACTTCTAACAATCCTTCATCAAACGGTTGTGGTCGTGGCATGCAGCTACCTTTAGCAAAAACTTACTGAGGTCAGAGTAAACTTTTTCTCAAAATTGGTCTGGAAAAAACGAGTTACAGTTTAATGTACGCTTCGGCTCAGAATTATCATGGGCGCCTTGAGACAAAGAGCGGACGCTCAACGCTTTGCTCATCGGCGCATACAGCGGAGAGCGTTTTTGTGTAAATGGAGCGCAGCGACATACAAAAACGAGCGTAGCAGTATGTGTCCGCGTGCAGCAAATTGTTATATTTATAAAGTATCTGCGATACCTTTTAGTTCACCAGCTAAACTCAAAATGTCCGCTTCATTTACTTCAACTTCTTCGCCATGAACAATCCTCGGAATGCGTGGGCTATTGTATAGATTGGCGAGTTCTAAAAGAAGTTTTCTTGTTCTTTCTTTTCCCAGTAGCAACGCAACATCTTTAGGGAGCCTATTGCTATATAATGATAGTTGTGCGCATTCGAAATAAGTATTTTTATTGCTTTCTCTATACTCCGAAAATCGAACTAATGTCTCACTAGCTTCCAACAAAAATCTTCTTACTCTATCCCTACTGTCCTTGCTTAGCTTACTTATTCCAGATGTCACTTTAAGGAAGCTCTGAAGAAGCTCCAGAATTGCATTAATTTCCATTTTTGCTCCTCAAATATAACATTAAATGAAGCGGACCCTAAGAACCGCTTATTAATTTTTAGGTGGCATTCCTGCCATGTCCGATACGTTAGCAAAGATACCTCAGAAAACCTGCGATACCAATTAGAGCTGGAAATCCGCTCCAAAGCCAATTCAAGTCTATCTTTGCGAGATACGAATGCTTCCATTTACGATCTCGTTGAAGTTCACTGAATTTACAATTTAGGTCGGTTGTCAGGGTGCCACTATCCTTTAGCAGTGATATATAGTTTGTTGCTATGTGGACATGCATTCTGAATCTTTCATAGTGTTTCGCATTCACGAGCGCACCATATGTACCAATTAGCCCAAGCGCTAAGAATACGTATTTTGCATCGTTACCATTTTCAGCAAAAAATGCGAGTGAGCCTAGTAGCGCGCCGGATAATGTTACTATCAATGCAGTAACATTTGAGCGATAGGTTTCATGCGCCCTAGCATGCTCAAAGTTATCTTTTACTAGAGCCCACACAATTTCTGGTTCATTCATGTGCTTATCCTAAATTTACGGAGGCCTAAGCCACCTAACATTTAAATGAAGCGGACCCTAAGAACCGCTTATTAATTTTTATACGCGTTTTTCAACGAAGTGCATACCCCAACGCCTTGATGCTGAAAGCATAAACCCAAAATAGACTATAGAGAATACGCAGTCTAAAAATGCTTCACTACCTGTGTTAAACAGTAGGGATTTAACGAAATTCATTACGAGGCAAAAAAGTGAGATAAACCAAATTGCTTTCAGAACGTTGTCGTAAATATGGTTTTTCAAAATGCCGCTGTGTTCTTGGAAACTGAAGAAAAAAGCGGCAAGTTTGAAGGTAAACCAAACTAGGAAAAGCGACGCAATGGAAATGAAAATTGCTGCTGCGATTTCTTGAGTAAGAATGCCAATTATGAGAGCTGAAAGACACCAAGCGAATGGTAACTTAAACCCTACCTCTTGAGTGACGAGAATATATTTTGGTTTTTTAAGCTCCATTTCAATCCTTGATGCTCATAGCGTATAACGCCCCAATTTGGGGAAATTGCGAGTGTTTTGCCACGAAGTGGCAGCGAGTAATTTTCCCAAGCCAGCTTGCTGGCTGAACAACATTGGCTTGTTATAAGTCTTATACATTGACTAACAGCACACCCAAAATTGCTATTAATATACAACTTAAACCAAAGTAGGTTATTGAGTATATTGGTTTAACCCAATTTACTGCCACATGATTTTGCAAGTCCCGAAAAGCGAAACTGCCTTTAGACAAAAGGTTAAGTGCGCTGGTATTGGGGAGCTTAAAAACGAACACCAATACCGTTGATATCATGACGCAAGTAAAACCAACAAATAACAGCACTTGAGCAAATATTGGCATATCCAACCTTAAGACTTATAACGCCCTGTTAATGGGCAAAATTATGTTGGCTAAAATGTGAAGCGGAGCGAAACCAAGCCAACGTAATTTTGTCCACTTTAAACAGTTTGTTAGGTTTTCTTTTCTTTGATGTTCACTGAGTAAACCTTGTTTAGGATGTTTATATCTTCAGTATGAAGTTCAAATGGATCTCTAAAGCAAAAGTTTGATTCAGCACACTCAATATTGATCTCTGAGTTGTTGTCATGTTGGCCACGTAATAAGAATAAACTACTGCACGAACTAGGATCACTGCCAGCGCTTGCTACACACAAAAAGACAACATTCGGTTCCCAATTACATTCAGTACTAGGATCTAGCTCCTTTAGTGGTATATGCAGTTTGTGACGACCATCATTAATAGTTGGGCGATATTCAAATTCAGTTGATTGCGACACATGCAACCCTGCTAACCAATTGTAGTTTTTGCAGGCTTTGGATTCACTTCTCGCTACATATTGAACTTTAATTTTGTAGGTCAAGGTGTCAACAATGCGCCCTTCGATATCAATGTAATTTTCACTAGGTGCAGGATAGTCAACTTTTGCTCTCATAGAGCTACAAGCCGTTAAAACCAAAATCGAAATTATTAACACCAATCTACGCATAGAAAACCTAACATTTAAATGAAGCGGACCCTAAGAACCGCTTATTAATTTTTGTCATACCGGGCCATTTCCCGCTGTCCTTTGCTGTGGCTACACTTACATCACTTTTAATATTTTCCGAACTTATTTATATGCGAACAACGGTTCGCATATAAATAAATCACTATTGGTATAGTACAGCTTTACACAACCAAGTCATATACTTAGGAGTTCGCAAAACTGATGAGTGAAAATAAAAGCGAATACATGAAATGACTGTCGGGCCGAACGGCAGCAATACGTACATAGCAGCCTGTTAGAATCAGTCCAGCACTGTAGTAAAAAGAGCCTAAGAAAAAACATAAATCCAATTAAATGTGTAAACACCGAGCAATTCTGTCATCGCTATCGCTCCCATATTTGTTGTGACGAGTATTGTAATAACAATGTATTTGCCCCAAAACAACGTAATCGGTCTGAATAGGTATAACAGTCTGGGAGCGATTTTTTACTGCAGCTGTACCTCACGCACACAATGCATTTTCCGCATTTGTGCGATGAGGTGTTCAATCGCACTGCTGCCCGACACTTTTAAGGTTAAAAACGTTTGTTCTTTGGTACTTTCACCGGAAAATGTATATATCGTAAAGCGTCTGAAGCGTGCGCACTGAAGTACTCTTTCGATGGCTGCGGCGTCATTTTGTAAGGTGATAAATAAGGTGTTAGTCATACTGCTGCTCCGTCATCTTTTTCTCTACCATTTGCTGCTCTAGCATTTGTGCATTACCAGTATTCGGTGGCACAATCGGCCATACGTTATCTTGCGGGTTGAGTTTTACGTGCAGTAATGCTGGCCCTTTTTGCTCAATCAGTTGAGCAACCACTGCGTCGATATTGTCGCCGTGCGTTAGTTCACAGGCATAAAAGCCAAAACCGCGCGCAATGTCAGTAAAGGGCGGATTATCAGAGAGATCCGTTTCGCTGAAGCGCTGTTCGTGAAACAGCTCCTGCCACTGCTTTACCATGCCCAGGCGCTGATTATCAAACAGCACAACTTTAACCGGTAAATCATAGCGAATAGCGGTAGCAAGCTCCTGAATATTCATCATGAAAGAGCCATCACCACTAATGGTGACAACAGTGGCATCCGGGTTGGCCGCCTGTGCCCCCATCGCCGCAGGCAAACCAAATCCCATGGTACCCAGCCCGCCACTGGTCAGGTGATGTCGTGGACTGGCAAATTTAAGATATTGCGCCGCCCACATCTGGTGTTGCCCCACATCACAGGTATAAATTGCCTTGCCGCCCGTGGCGGTATTCAACGCAGACAATACAGCTTCGGCAGACAGCCCTTTTTGCTCATCACCCTGTTGGTCCGCATTGCAAGGCTGACCTTGAGCCTGCAGCATCTCAATACGTTGTAACCAGTCCGGCACCTCAAATTCTGTAAACAACTGATTGAAGATGCATTTGATATCGGCATTGATACTGACGTCCGGCTGGCGACGTTTGCCCAACTCAGCCGCATCAATATCGATATGAATCACCCTGGCGCTAGGCGCAAATTCCGCTAGCTTGCCGGTAGCACGATCATCGAGGCGCGCGCCCATGACCAGCAGTAAATCGCATTCGTTAACGGCCATATTAGCCGGACGCAGGCCATGCATACCCAGCATACCCTGATCCAGCGGATAATCTGGTGGCGCTGTACCTAATCCTTTCAGGCTGCTTACCAGCGGCAAGCCTGTCATTTTTATATACTGGCGCGCCTCAGTCAGTGCATCCGCCATGGCAATACCGCCGCCTAAATAAAGCAGTGGCCTTGCGGCGCTTGCTAATAAATCATTGGCCTGCGCTAACGCTTCGCCGTAGCTGGGCTCGTTTTTCGCGGCCGGGTGAGTAGCCTGCAAAAAGGCTTGTTCTGTTACCTCAGACATCAGTATATCTTTTGGCACATCAACCAGTACTGGCCCCGGCCGGCCTGACATACACAGCGCATAAGCCTGTTCCATCACTTCTGGTATTTCATCGGGGTGGGTAATTTGAAAGCTGTGTTTGGTCACACTGAGCGACAAGCCCAGGCTGTCGACTTCCTGAAAGGCATCGCTGCCCATTGAGGCAGAAGCCACCTGACCAGAAATTACCAACAGTGGTACTGAATCAAGCATGGCATCGGCCAGCGGGGTCAGCAAATTGGTAAAACCCGGCCCTGACGTACCAAAACAGACGCCCGGCTTATTGGTACTGCGGGCATAGCCAATGGCCGCAAACCCCGCGCCTTGTTCGTGTCTGGCAAGATAATGTTTAATGTCAAAATCCAGTAACGCATCGTACAGCGGCATAATGGCACCGCCCGGATACCCGAACACTTTATAAACATGCTGGCGTTGCAAAAAATCGAGTATGGCTTCAGCGCCGGTCATTTTATTTCTCCCTAATAACAAAAAACCCCCGGACTTTCGTTCGGGGGTTGTGTTTGGTTTAATCTTTGATTAAATCGAACAGTCGCCCCCGCGCGCTGCAATAATCACCACGTTAATCACCACGAGCACAATACGCATGCTGCAAACAGCTGCGTTGTGAGGCGTTATTGTGATTAAAGGTGTGCGCATAAAGAGCCTGTCAGTTTTTCGTAAATGTAATCTATGGGTAATTACTTACCGCACGACGTTGCAATGTTAATAACGGTATATCCTAACGTTTAACACATCGGTGATACTAAGTATTGGACTGCCATGAATGGTTACTCCATATATGCCCACTTATTTCACCGGCACTTCAACTATCCAGTCAAAAGGATCAGCAATGGTACCGTATTGAATACCGGTTAAATGGTCGTATAGATGTTGCGAAACAGTGCCAGTCTGATTGTCATTAATAACGTAGTCTTCGTCCATGTAACTAAGTGAACCTACTGGCGAAATGACTGCAGCAGTGCCACAGCCAAAACATTCTGTAATTTTACCGCTTTTGATGTCATCCACGATCTGGTTTACATCCAGGCGCTGCTCACTTACGTCATAACCTAACGTGGGCGCCAGTTGTAAAATAGAGTTGCGGGTAATGCCAGGTAAAATACTGCCACTCAGTGAAGGCGTAACAATGGTTTTGCCTTCATATACAAAACAAATGTTCATTGCGCCGACTTCTTCAATATAACGGCCTTCAATGGCGTCCAGCCACAACACCTGTGAAAAGCCTTTTTTCGCGGCTTCCTCTGACGCATACAAACTGGCCGCATAATTACCGCCCGTTTTAGCTTCACCAACCCCGCCCGCTACAGCCCGGCGGTATTTGTTAGCAATACAAACCGAGATGGGATTAAAACCACCCTGAAAATAGGCGCCAGCTGGCCCGGTAATAATAAAATGCAGGTAGCTTTTACTCGCCCCCAGGCCTAGCTTAGGGCTGGTTGCAATCATGGTCGGACGGATGTAGAGCGATGCACCGGGCTTATCAGGCACAAAAGCATGATCGAGTTTAATCAGTGCTTTCAGTGCCTCCAGATGAAAATTCTCATCAACCGTTGGCATTACCATACGCTCTGCACTGCGATTAAAGCGACGACAGTTTTCCAACGGCCGAAATAAATTAATGTTGCCGTTGGGGTTGCGATAAGCCTTTAAGCCTTCGAAAATTTCCTGACTGTAATGCAACACCGCCGCAGACGGATCCAGACTCAGCGTGTGATAAGGTGTCACCTCTGCATTGTGCCAGCCTTTTCCTGCGGCGTACTCCTGGGTAAACATATGGTCTGAAAATGTTGCCCCAAAGCTAAATTCATCAGGGCATCCTCTGCGATTCGCCACATCAAGCGGCTTTATATTGATAAACATCTCATTAATTCCTAAAACTGTATCCAGGCAAAAACATAGTTCCTGTTATTCTTTTATCATCTGCTTAGGCAGAAACCTTTTCTTACGGTAACGACCTAAGACAAGACCTGCGTAATACCAATACCAATGATTGTCGCGATAGCGTAACCCAGGATCCCCACCAGCATTGCCGGTGTAATGAGAGTCCGCCAGCCTTGCCCAGCGGCCAATGCCGCCCCTGCAGCAGGCCCTAAAATACATGCGCTCGACGCTATCATTAACTCGGCCAAATCTAACTTGAACAATGCACCAAAGGTGACTAACAACACCAAATGCACAACGACCAGAATAATCAGGAATAATACAATCAACATAGCCGGACCGAATAAATTACTGACATTTGCGCCCGCACCAACCGTCGCGAAAAAGCAGTACATAAAAATGGTGCCCAGTTCGAAGTCAAACTGAATTCTGGCTATCAGCTTCTTTGCAAACGTCGCCACCAATAAGGATAAGACGGTTATAGAGACAATAAAACTGCCTGGCATGGACACGAGTGAGGATAACCATCCCCCCACTACACATATTAAAGTACTTAACACCAGAGCATTCACTACACCGGACATACTTGCCTGCTGCTGATGCAACTGGTGATATTCATCAGCCGTAATTTGTTTGCTCTGTCCAATGTATTTCGACGGCACGCGTTTTGTAATAAAACTTACGGCTGGCAGCGACATGAGTAAGACCAGAAAGAAAGTGGCTCCCAGCGCATCGGCAGTCAGCGTAGACAGGTACAAACTGGAATCACTAAAACCAATCGCTTGCGCTGTTGCCACAAAATTTGCGCTGCCGCCTATATAGCTGGCGGTTAATACGCCCACTATTTGTGCCTCACTATTGCCCATGCCCACCAGCGACGCGCCCACAAATGCTCCGATAATGGTAACGACCGTTGCCAGAACAAAGGCCAGTAACATACTGCCACTTTCTTTAAATACCCGAATAAGATCGGCACGAAATAGTAATAACGGAATGGCCACAGGCACCAACAGAGATTGAATCACATCATATAAAGGTGCCTGCACCGGCACAACCTGCAAATTACCCAGTAACAGACCCAGTGACAAAATAATCAACGGGGCTGAAATTTTCTTTCCCCACTGATATTGCTCGCACCAATAGCCAATTGCCACAATCGTTAACACGGCGCCCAGCATCAGCACATCGTTCTGCGCTTGAATCAAAGACATCATTATTCCTTAGCCTGTACACGTACAGATTTTAACCACCAACAAGCTGCGTATTCTTAAGGCTTTCCGGCGCAATCTCGGCGCCCAGTCCAGGCGCGTCAGGCAAGTGCAGTAAACCACCAATATCGTTGTCGTAAGTAATCCCCCCCACAACAGGGTCGTCAGTAAAGTGATAAGCAGAATCCAAGTCTAAAAAGGTAATATTAGGGCGCGCCATGGCAAGGTGCGCAGCCGCGGAGAGACCCAGGCGACTCTCACCAAAACAGCCAATCATGCATTTTACCTTGGCCGCCTCAGCAATGGCGTTAATTTTAAGGCCGGTATGAATCCCGCCAGCCTTGCCCAGTTTGATATTGAGGTAGTCTACGGCATCAAGCTTAATAAGCTTTAGTGCATCATGGTGATTAAACACACTTTCATCAGCACAAATAGGTAAACTTACCTTATCGCGCAAACGGGCCAGACCTTCATAATCCCATGCCGCCAGTGGTTGCTCAGAATATTGTAAATTGAGCGGCTGCATTGCCAGTAAACTGGCCACTGCTGTGGGGTAATCCCAGCCCTGATTAGAGTCAATCTTAATGGCTACCTCGGGACCGGCGAGTTCGCGTACCGCTCTAACGTGCGGTACATCCTGTAAATCAGCACGACCCACTTTCATTTTGATGGCGTCGAATCCGGCATCCAGAATGTCCTGGGCCAGAGCGACAGTCTGCTCTACCGTTTCCTGCATGCCAATAGTCAAATCGGTACGCATTGCACGTTTATTACCACCCAGAAACTGGTAAAGAGGCAAATCACAGGATTTCGCTGCGATGTCATAAAGCGCCATATCAAATGCTGACTTAACGGATGGCTCACCTAGTGTAAACCGATGGATCTGCGTCATTCGAGCTTCAATCTCGCGCGGATCATGACCTATTAACAGCGCGGCAATTTGCTGTGCAGCAATGTAGTTGCTGTCCTGACTGTCTGAGGTAATTGGCGCAAACGGACTGGCTTCTCCCCAGCCAGAAATACCGCTATCAGTATCAATGCGAATTACCACGTTACGCGCGGCATCTATCACCCCAATAGGGGTTCGGGTGGGGTGGGCCAGTGCCACATTTAAGTGGCTAACGGCGACTTGTGTTATTTTCATGCTCTAAAACTCACTACAACCGAGAAGCGATTAATAAAAAATTGAGTGCCAAAAATTTGCAATGTAACGCTCTTGCAAAGAGTCTGTGGTCAATTCGACAAACGTTAGCTAAAATACTGAAAACCCATTAAATTCCAGTAAAAATAAAACCACACGAGATACAGCGACACGCCACACACCAAGGTGTATCGAATGCGCGCCCACGTGCTAGCCAGTAAGCTGTGGCGCCATACCTGAATGGTTTGGTACACGTGCCAAAGCGCCGCCAACAAAGCTAAAACTGGAAAAATAAACGCGATTTTTAATAGCGTGGGGAGCTCGTACAATAGTTGTGTTGTACCCACACTTAAGCCAAGCATAAAGGTGAGCAGAAAAAGATAATGTGTAATGGCAACCAGTATTGAAGCGCGAAACGCGTTTTTCTCTGTAGTTGGCAGACCGCGATATACACTAAACTGGTAGCCCAACCGAATGAATACAAAGCCTAAAATAAGCAGCGACAACACTAATAATGGCGCATTAAAGCTCAACGTTTCATAAAACGGCGCTTTGTAGTATTGCATCACGCCAAAACCATCAATGACATATCCGACAATATTGCCGTCCGCATCTTCCTGAAAGGCGATGCGATCGTAGTCATTGAGTTTACGAAACAAATTATGCGCCACTTCAACATAACGACTGTCCCCAATCATCAGCGTGTTGTCTGCCATCAGAGTTACCTTAACGGCAGCAAACATGCCAGCCAACGATTCAGCCTGAGTAAAGTTATTCCGCCATGTGTGGTACGTCCCCTCATATTTTTGACCTCGCTCAGCAAAATCATCAGCAGGTGTCACCGACTTAACGGGATGAGGATAAAACGCGTCGTAAAAGGCCCTGACAAATTCAGTGTGTGGACCATGGTAATCGGGGATACCACTGAATGACGTAAACAACATCAGATTTTCTTTTTTCGACAAACCAAAATGCGAAGCAAACGCGCTGGTGCCGCCGTCATGACCAAAGTTGTCAAAGCCATCGGGACCGTAGCGGCGCAATAAAAAACCCAGCCCCATTCCCCTTACGCGAGGATCATGACTGAAACCTTCGGATAGCATTTGCTTTAAGGTTTCCGCTTTAAGTATTTGCTGTCCCTGCCATGCGCCATCACTGAGTAGCGCACGACCAAACAATGACATATCGTAAGCTGTGGTCGCTAATGCACCAGCCGGCCCAAAGTTAGAGACAATTTCATACGGCATTGGCACGTAGCTATCCGCTTCATAACGATAGACTTTGGCCATGTCTTTATCGAGCTCTGGTGGTAAAGGCTCTACAAAGGTTGAACGCTGCATGCCAAGCACGTCAAATATGTGTTCCTGCACATACTCATTGAAGGGCTGACCAGACACATTCGCGACGATCAGGCCTGCCAACGCAGTGGCCCAGTTGGAGTAAGATACGTGTGCTCCGGGCGGGTTAACCCGTTGCGGTTGATATTTCTCTAATGATTCAGCCAGAGGCAAAATACGACTTGGATCATCAGTAATTAAGTAACCCAAAGCGCCGTCTTCAAATCCGGCGGTGTGAGTCATAATGTGGCGCAACGTAACGGGTTGTCCAGGCCAGCTGTCGGTCACGTTAAACTGCGTCAGGTACTCGTTAACGTTAGTATCCATATCCAACCGGCCCTGTTCGACCAGTTGCATTACGGAGACCCAGGTAAATAACTTTGAGATAGATCCCGGTCGGAACAAGCTGGTGTAGGGGTCAACTGCGATACCTTTCTCCAAATCGGTATAACCATAACCCTTAGCAAAAATAATCTTTTCGTCTTTCATGATCATTACCACACCTGATGGGTTGTGGTGCGTTTTCATGCTGGGAATAACCACCCCATCGACAAAGGCTTCGACAACCTGCGGATTGTTAATATCAAGAGCAGTGTCGGCACGGGCTATGCCACACAGCACTATCAACAACCACACAAAAAAGTATTGCCGCTGACACAAGCGGAGAATCAAGCCACGATCACTCATAGTGGTACCCTTATTTTTGATGACGCTACCCGGCCCATTCCCCGGCCAGCGCACGTTTGAATTTGCCAAAGTGAAACAATGCTCCTGTCAGCCACTGACGTCTGGACCGGTTCGCTATTATCAGCCTTACTGCCGTTTGGCTCTGCTGACGACTCTATGCAAATTTGAGCCTGTTCTTGCATATACTTTAAACAAAACAATACAGCCTTGTACAGCTTTTTATTAAAATAAGACAGCCTTAATAGAAAATGATGGCAGAGTTACAATATAAGTATTGATGGTAACGACGAGGGATTTGGCAAGCAATAGCGCTGGGTGTACAAAAAAGCCGGATAAATATCCGGCTTTTTATAGGCGTAATGTGACTTAGTAATAGTAACCAATCAGGTTGTAATAATACGCCAACAGAACAAATAGCAGGGTCAACACGCTGACTAAGGTGTAACTTATCCGGCGCTTCAGAGTCCAGTAGCCATTAGCCCACGCAAGATACGTCGCATAAATTAACGGCAATGTAGCCACCACGCTCACCAGCATCAAAGTCAGTGACAAGGGTATCAGTACAAATGCACCGGCAGAGGTGGCAAACAATGTAGGATAATTGAGAGCAAAAGCCAGGGTAAACAGGATGATAAAGAGGATATTAATCACCCCCACTGCTAACAACATGCGGGGTAAGAGCCGTTGCTGTGCTGGTAATCCCTTTTGCTGTTTACGCTGACGATAAGCACTGACAAACACGCTGAGGTAGCCAATGAGCAATGCGCCAATTAATAGTTGATGTGTAGACGATTTCTCAAAGAACCCCAGTTTTTTGGCATGCATAAAAGGCAATAAATACATTTCAACGGCTTCGCCGTTCTGATCCACTTCGAAAGTCACTTTACTGAAATCTGGCGAATTATAATCAACCGTAACAAACAAGTTGTCATTCACTTGCGCAAACTTACCGCCCATTGGGCTGATTAGAAGCGTATTATTGTCGCCTGCAGAGACCGTTAGGGTGCCGCCAAGGATACCGGCAACTTTCGTCATATCACTGGAAGAATGACGCATAAACTGATACTCACCAGCATAGTTCGCCACTTCTTGCTCAAAGCTCTCTGGCGAAACAGGCGGGGTAATGTGCTTATCAGTGAAATACTCATCCAAAATAGATGTAATAACAATATTACGCGTATCGCCGGTATCTGCGGTATTAAACGACATAAAGATACCAAAACCTTCTTCCGGCAGCAGATACAAATCCGAATGGAAATAAATTAAGTCTCCACCATGCCCTACCATACGCAAACCCTTATAGCTGGTTTCATAAAAACCATAAGCCATTGCGTTACCGCCATAGTCTTTAGAATACAAGGGAGTATGCATAAGGTTAGTGGTGGCAGGCGATAAAATTTGTGTACCGTTAAAGCTGCCATTATTCAAATGAGCGAGCATAAATTTAGCCATATCAGCAGCCGTTGACGACGAAGAGCCTGCTGGCCCCAACTTACCAACCATTTCAAATTTCTGCCCTATATAGGTCTGCGAGGCTTCATCCCAGGCGTAACCGACCGACATATCATCAATCAAATTCGCTGGTAGTGGCTCCCGAAAGCTCGTGCTGCGCATGCCTAAAGGCTTGAAGATGTGATTCTCAACATATTCATTAAAAGACTCGCCACTCACATTCGCGACAATCAAACCAGCTATGGCGACACCATGGTTTGAATAGGAGGAATTTTTACCTGCCGGACGCACACGCTCAGGTAACGTGTTTTTCAAAAAGTCAGCCATGGGTTCGAGCTCTTTTTCGTCAAACACGATCATATTAATAAACATTTCCTCAAAACCTGCAGTGTGAGTAAGTAAATCTCGCACCGTCACTGGCTCATCAAAGGTATCCGGGATCTGAAACTGGCTTAAATATATATTGGCGTCGTCATCTAAATTGATTTTTCCCTGTTCGACCAATTGCATCACGGCCGTGTAGGTAAACAGTTTAGAGGTTGAGCCGGGGCGGAATAACGTTTTTTCGCCACTGACTGGTTTGCGTTTATCAACATCAGCATAACCATACCCTTTGGCGAGAAGCACTTTTCCGTCTTTGACAATGGATACTGTACCGCCTGCAATATGGCTGCTTTTGAGTTGTGCATTCATCAGGCCATCCATGAAGGATTCCAGTCCGGGTAAGGGCTCTGATTCAGCTTGTTGCGTCTGAGCGCTGGCTGATAGTGAGAACAATCCTATCAGAACGCACAGCACATGTGTGACATAGCGAAAGGTTAAAAAGCGCTTCATTGAATGACTCCTTTATTATTGTGTTGTTGGTGCAGGCTAACAAACCTACACCAAGTCATAACTGGCTTACTGTTAGTTAAGAAGAATGTTTAATCGGGTTACGTATTGGTTGCCCGGGTTTAACGTTTGTATTGAGCTCACCGCCCTTAACGAGTACCACACCATTCACCAGCACATACTCAAAACCAACCGAGGTTTGAGCAGGCTTAGAAAACGTTGCTTTGTCGGATACCGTCGCGGGATTGAAAAGCACGATGTCAGCGTCAGCACCAACCTGGATGCGCCCTTTGTTGCGCATCTGCGGTATACTTTTTTCCAGGATTCGAGCCGGTCCATAGCTGAGTTTTTCGATCGCTTGCAGTAAACTCACTAATTGGCGTTCACGCACATAAATCCGTAAAAAGCGGGCAAACGCGCCGGCACTGCGCGGATGGCTATATGCATCGCCGGGCAGAGGCCACAAAGTCGGCTCTACAGATTTACCATCGCGCATCCAGGCCATACTGTCAGAGGCAATAACGCCCTTATCAAACAGAACCGCCTCGTCTAAATGTCGCTGACCAGCAGCTTGTGATGTGTCCAGCAAATGGATCACCACTTCGGTGCCTGGTGCATCATTTTGTAACTGGCTTAATTGCTCTTCGGTAAGGCGCTTACCGTTGAGCTCAAAATTATGCGCCGACAGCCCACCCACCTTTTCTCGCCAACGCGGTCCCCGAAAAAGCGCGGCACCGACACTGGTTGAGCCTGCACCGTAAGGGTAAGCTTCAGTACTTAGCGCCACGCCACGTTGTTGCGCCTGTTTAATCATAGGGCTAATTAGCGGTATATCACTCAGGCTAATAGAATTAAGATGTACGATGTGCGCATGCACTCCGGTAGAGGCCGCGACAGAGATAATTTCAGCGATAGCCTGAAATGAACTACCAGGCTCTGTCATAGATAAATAACGCGCATGAGTAAACGTGGGGACACCGGCCTTTGCTGCCAGTCGAGAAACCTGATAATACTCCTTAAAACCAGTTCCGGGGGCATAGCCCAGTAAAAATCCAACCCCCAGGCCCCCGGCATCTAATCCCTTTTGCACAGAGTTCAGTATTGCGTTCATTTGGTCTTTATTAGCAGGTTTACTTTGCCAGGCTATATTCCCCATACTGGCTTCAAACCACTCTGTGCTATCTTCTGGCAAATTTTGCACAAATGCTGCGATACGCGCATTCGCCCAATTCACCGAGGCACCGTAGTTTATTGCCCGCCCCTGCAGCTCTGCTTTGGCGTAAAAATCGTCTACTGGTAATGCACCGGACTCCAGCTCCAATGCGGTTGTAATGCCGTCGAGCGCCTTTACCCGGCCAGACAATAATGATTGTCCATGCGCATGCATATCAATAAAACCGGGACTCACCACCAGGCCGCGGGCGTCAATAACCTGCTTAGCATCTACATCTTGTTCAGTAACAGCAATGATTTTGCCATTAGCAATCACAACGTTTCGCACAGCATCCAGGTGACTTGCCGGATCAATGACACGCCCCCCTCTGAGCATAATATCAGCCTGCTGGGCAAAGCAGATAGCAGACAAACACCACAGAATTCCTGCTGTGAAAACGTTTTTCAGTCGGTACGTCATTTGTCTGTTTCCACAATTATGAACGACAGTACTCTGCTGTCATTTTGAATGAAGGGTTATACTTTAATCATATCAATCACCATTTGTACAGCCATTTTTATAAATAAGGCTGTTTTAATTATCGGAATATCAACACAGAAAGGTTTTATGTTATATTTAGCTAGGACAAAACGCCTCTGGCAATGAAAAAGATGGATGCAAGCAGAAATGAAAGCAGAGAAAGCGCAGATTAAAACGAATGACGTGAATGACGCATACGATATTGTGATGGATGCTATTGTCACTCAACAACTTCGACCCAGTCAGAAAGTATCAGAAAATATTCTCAGTGATTTGTTTGGGATTAGCAGAACTATTTCTCGCAACCTGATAGAGCGACTCTTAGCGCAACAGTTTCTGGTATCCCTTTCTCCACGGGTTACCCAGGTGGCACCACTCACATTGCTGGAAATCAAACAGAACTTTACGCTGCGCAAGCTAATGCTTCCTGAGATCATTGCCTTATCCGGCGCCAAAGTTGATTTTGATTTGATCAATCAGCTTAATAAACAAATTCAGAATGCATTACCATTTAAAGATGATACCTCTGCCCTAAAAATTCTTAAAATTAACAAGCAGCTCAATCTGGCCTTATGCGCACCGGCAGGTTACCCACTGGTCGATGACTGGGCCCGTCAGTTGGAAGATACCGCTATGCGGATATATTGGTTATACATAAAAACCAGGCAGTCATTCCCCTATTCGAGTAAGCAACAAAGCCTGATCCTTGATGTTATAAAAAGCGATGAACCTAAAAAAATCCATAGTGTGATTCATGACATGATCGTGCAAACCGAAGAGCGCATTCTAAATGCTATATTCTCACACGAGCAATTTTACACGCAGGATTTAGTAGTTTAATACAACCAGCGAATTACACGGTGCGATAGCGAATAATTCGGTGCATGCCATAAGTTAACAATGGCAGTACCACTACCGCAATAAAACCGTAGGATAACCAGCCGTAACCCTGTGCGATCAATTTGATAATACCGAATTTACCTGCGAGAAATACCGCAACACCAAGAATAACGATTGCCACACCAAGTCGCTGACGAGGGCTGAACAATCGGCCCCTGTCATTCATGGCACTGCCTATTCGTTCGTTGATGGCGTGAATGATACCTGCTCCCGTTTCTATAAATGTGCCGAATAAAATAACCTGAAACACCACCATAAACCAAAGTGCGTTGAGGCTTTGCAATAACACACTCACTGGTACCGGCGCATCAATAATGGCCGGATATTGAGCGAGCATGGCGATGAAGACAAAAATACCGGGAATAATGCCAACGACACCCGCTAAAAAGCCACTGCATACAGCTTCTTTGCGGCTGCTTAACCCAGGCAAGACAAACAATACTGCAGCCATCGCATTGAGATTATAAGCCGCATACCGCACACCGTCCCACGACCAGTTACCCGTGCTATGAGAGCCAGAAAAGGCTGAGCGGATATTGTCACCATAGGCGATGATGATCCAAATAAGAAATACGGCATAAACGAGGTACAGCAATACCGACCACAAGGCGAGTGACTTCTCAATAGCCTTACCACCAAGATATACCAGAGCACCGATGGCCAGCATCAGCACCATAGCGCCAATATGGCCGGAAATACCAAATACGGAGCTGACCATTTCGGAGGCACCTGCCCCAAGTACAGCCAGCACTAATAAAGCTATCATCAGGTAAATAACTTCAAACAAAGGCCAAAACCGGCCCAGCAATTGTTGGAAGAACGTTCGGTAGTTGTAACTGCGCGTGATTCTGGCGAACTCAAATGCAACGCTTAATACTATGCCCCACACAAGACAGGCCACCAGCATGCCGAATAATCCGCCCACCGGGCCATGCCACAGAAAGAACTCAGCGATTTCTCGACCGGTTCCATAACCTCCGCCAACAATAACAGATTGAAATACCAGCCCCGGCACTACAATGCGGGTGAAACCAGCAAAACGCGTCGTATTAAACATGCTGCTATTTAGCATAATCGGACGTCCCTATTTTTAAATTTTTGTTTTTGAGATGATCATCTTAGTGAGCAGCGTTTTTCCGATTCACGGAGTGGACAGACCGACATATCAGGAAATGCCTCTGCTCCTTCACGAGAAGGGGTTAATTGGGGCCTTTGCCAGTCAACCAGTTCGGCCAATCGTGCCAATACCAGCGCGGGCTGCATAGCCAACTGCGTACCTAACATATTCCCCACCATCAACTTAAGATCAAGCTGACGCGCCGCATTTGCTAAGGCAAGTGCTTCGGTGAGGCCACCGGCTTTATCCAGCTTGATTTTTATCATCTGGTAATGCCTGGCAACCGATGGTAAATCGTTCCGATCATGGCAGGATTCATCCGCGCATAAGATGACCGGACATTGATAGCCTTCCAAAGCAGAATCAAGCGCTGGCGCTAAAGGTTGTTCAATAACAACAACCCCCAACTCCCGCATTAAAGGTGCATATGCCTGTAATTGTTTAAATTGCCAATGCTGATTCGCATCAACAATTATCTTAGTACCACTGTTATGTCGATTAAACTCAGTCAGCCAAGGTATCGGATTGTCAAAACTGCGTAAAGATAATTTGACCAGCTTCGCTTTTAACATCAATGTACAAGGCGATGTTTGCAGCGAAACCTGTTCAATTGGAGAAAACATCTTAGGGGGTATGCCGCTGTATTCAGCCAACGACACTCCCGCCTTTTTCGCTTCGAGATCCCACAACGCACAGTCAATTGCATTACGGGTTCCGCCCGGAGGCAGTAACCGCAGTAATTGCATTCGGTCATTGCACACGTCATTTTCAAGAATCAGCTTAACGGCCCTGGCATACGCCAACATCGTTTCGGCAGTTTCATCAAGATACCAGACCCCGGTCGCTTCGCCATAACCGGTGATTTCCCCTTCACTTATGGCAACCTTAAGAACATCAAGCCCGTAAAGTAAGCGCTCCTCAGTCACTACAGGCTTGTCTGAAAGACAGTGCTGTACTGATATCGTCACCTTGCGCATAGCAACCTCTCTGAATACTGAGCATTATACCTGGTTCAGAGCCATCAATGATGAGACAAAAGCCTCACAGCCATCGACCAGAGGATCGACACAAACCAAACCAGTTTGTTTACTTAAATTATCAAGATATGGGTTGCGCTTGTTAGCAGGCAACCCTGAGGTATTCACACTTACTCCAATGCACACTGCGGCAGGATTAGTTAACCGCGCACAGCGCAAATGCAGTTCAATGCAGTCGTTGATTGAAGGCAATTCATATTCCGGGCATGAGCTTACCGTCGCACGCACCGCGTCATGACATACCACAATGGCATCCGGCTGTGAGCCGTGTAATAAACCAAGGCTGACACCGGCATAGGATGGATTGAATAACGAACCTTGTCCTTCAATCACATCCCAGTGACCGGTGTCATTTCCAGGGGAAATTGTTTCGGCAGCACCACTAATAAAATCGGACTTCACCGAGTCAATCGGTATCCCTTCTCCCGCGATCATCATGCCCGTTTGACCGGTAGCACGAAATGTCGCTTTAATGCCCGCGTCCTTAAGCGATTGAGTGAGTGCCAGTGCAGTGTACTTTTTACCCACCGCGCAGTCAGTGCCCACCATTAACACTCGATTACCGCTGCGCTTTTTTCCCGTCCCAACCGGCAGGATTTCCGGCGCTCGCCTAACATCGATTAATCTGACACCACTGCTACTGGCAGTTTCCTCTAAGCCGGGTACATCATGCAATGAGGTGTGTAAGCCACTAACAATATCCAGACCACTGGCCGCCGCCAGGTTAATGATGTCAGTCCATTGTTGATTTATCTCGCCACCTACCAGGGCCACACCAATAACCAGACTTCGTGCTCCCGCCGCCGCGGCTTGTTCAATAGTCATATCTGTAACGCCTAAATCGACGCTGTCAGGCTGAGTACGCAATTGCCCCACTACTTTTTCCGGGCACCATTGCACTAAACCAGCGCCGGTTTTAGCACTCATAAGATCGTTTACGTCACCTAAAAAAATCAGATAGGGAGCGTTTAGTTTTACCGTTGTTGTTTGATTCATTGATACATTCTCTGTTGGATCTTTAAAACCAGGTCCAAATGACAGTTAAAGCGTGTCGTACTAAGGGCGTTAGTCGGCCCATAATATTGTTATGAATCAAAATGCATAGGTGATAGTTGCACCTAATGTGCGTGGCTTAAGGGGCACACCAACAACATCTGCATTAACCCCATCCAACGATAACGCGGTGTAGTTACTGTATGCATATTTATTGAATGCGTTGTTAAGGTAAGCTGTTACGGTCAGTTCGTTCCACGACATACCAGCACTCAGGTCAACCTGCGTGATGGTATCGGAAGGTAAATTAAACAAGGGGTTGGAAGGGTCACCATTTACCAGGGCACCGTCGCTGCTGTCGGTATACCTAAGGCCAGCTGTTACCCATGCCTCAATACCGGAGGACAATTCAAATTCGTAGCGACCAATTGCAGATGCACGCCACTTGGGCACGCCCGGTATCGCAGCACCTTTTTCTCCAAACAGTTCAGGTTCATCTGAATTCAAGGTACTACGGCTGTAGGCCACAGAAGTATTCAGCGTAAAACCATTGCCTGCATTAAACACAAAACTGCCCTCGGTGCCGTATGCAGTAATACCATCTTTGGCATTGCCATCGGTGCCCTGACCATAAAAATAGACAGTGGTTTGGAAGTTATCCCAATCAATGTACCAAAGACTGGTATCATAGCTAAACATGCCATCAAAGAAGTCGCCTTTAGCGCCGACTTCATAACTCCATAAATCATCTTGCTCCGTGACAGGCTGCGACAAGATTTCGCCAGTAGCGGGATCAGCAACGGTTAAATTTGAACTGGCCGGGCGATACCCACTGGCGATACGCGCATACAGTGACATATCAGCATGGGGACGATACCGAGCAGCAAATAAATATGTTGTAATATCACCCTGTGCAGTATCAAGTTGCTTATCAGACGGCTCCCCGCCTACCAATAACCCCTCCTGGATAAAGCGCAAAGCCAATTCAGTTTTGGCGTAGCGCATACCGGCCGTGACATCAAAATCTTTGGTCAGATAATAAGTGAAATTTCCAAACGCAGCAGTTTCATCATACTCACTGGGGAAAGAGGCAATTAGCCCAACGATATTTAACGGTTGTCCAATTAATGATTGCTGGTTGTCCGTGGATTCTTCGGCGTGATATAAACCGGCTATCCACTCATATTGGTCATTGTTTTTAGAGGTAAGGCGAATTTCAGATACGTTTTTGTCTGACCAGATATCATAAGTAACTGGCGCACTGGTAGTAGTACCGACAGGATTACCTGTTAACATATCCAAAAAGGGGCCGTAAATACTCGTAAAATCAATAGCCGAGACGTTGTTGTATTCTACTTTGCTGGTGGTGGCATCAAGCGTGGCAAAGTCGAGTTCGTAAGTCATACTGGCAGAAAACATTTCAGTTTCCATCTCGTCACTACCAAAGCTGTTATCGGTGGTTAACTTACCGTAAACCTCCTCTTTCTCTAACGATGCCAATCTGACACTGGCATCGAGTCCAAAGGACGTTTTTTGCTTAATTGCCTTTACTCTGAAACTTAGATCTGCACTGGCTTCAAATAGTAAATCTGCCGAGTACCCGTAATTATCTGAGTCATTGGCATTTTTCTTAACCACTTCGCCGGTTGCCGGATCAACCTGGTCGACGTAGCCTGCGTCGTCAGCTTTAAACCCTGAAAGCGTCAAACCAAGCTTGTCATCGATCAGAGGAACGCTAACGTAACCGCGGTATTGCTTGGAATTTCCACCATCCTCAATATGAGAATAATCGGCGGTTACGCTTCCGCGTGTTTCAAATAGCGCGGGATCGCGACTGATGTAACGCACCGCACCACTAATTGCAGTAGCGCCAAATAAAGTACCTTGCGGTCCTTTGATTAGTTCAATTCGCTGCACATCGCCTAACAAACCGTCAAAAAACAAGGCGCCACCATCGGCAAAACCACTATTGCTGGTCATCGGCACATCATCGACATAAATAGCGGTTACTGCGGTTGCCCCCTGTTGGCTGACACCCCTCGCGGTAATTGACCCACGACCACGCTGACCACCACTGCGATTGATATTAAAGCCCGCTGTGTAGTCAATGATGTCAGCAATAGAATTGATACCACTAGCCAAAAAATCGCCGGGCTGAATAGCAGTTACCGAAGCAGGAACATCCTGGATTGTTTGCACACGTCGCGATGTCGTTACGGTTATTTTTTCTACTAACGGTTCGGCGTTGTTGTCTTGTTCTGTGTCTTGAGCGAAGGCGGTTAATGGAATAGTCATTGCTGACATGACAGACATCATAGCGAGTAATGTAGTTTTCTGTTTGAAATCGGACACAGTGGTTCCCCCTAAACTGTTAGTTTTTATTTTATAGTCACTTAGTATTAATTGAGTACGTCATAGCACTGATTGATTTGCAGATCCCAATACAAATCTGGTTACACTTTAACCGTAAAAAAACACATTTGTACAGCCATTTATTTAAATAATACAGCCTTATTATATTTTTTATACAATTTTGCGACGAAAAAATGAATAAAAAAACGCAGAGAAATAGAAGAAAATTTGAATAAAATCAGAACTTAAGATCACAACGTAGTGATTTCATTTTAATACTTAGCATTGTTGAGGCAGGTTTAACTAGTTCAACATCTGATGATGCTTGCAGTTAAATCATTTGCGTAACCAGCCAACAAAACTGGCTACACAAACAATAGAGTGATGTTTTGTATTGAACGCTTTGTTATTCAAGGGCAGGCAAAACACACTACAAATAAAATAGTACGCTACGTCACAATATACCGACCTTCCTTATGATTCACCGCAATCACTAAATTCAATAGAAAAGCTGCCAATATCGAAAATAGCAAACCGCGTAAGTCGGTTAAAAAATACGACGAGAAAACAATGGTAATGTCAGCGACCATTTGAAATTTTCCAGCACTCAATCCGTACTTGTTTTGCAGATAAAATGCCAGTATACCAATTCCACCTAAGCTCGATTTATGCCTGAACATAGCCAGTACACCGAGACCAATGAGAACACCACCAACCGCTGAACTAAAAACAACAGAGATATGATTAAATTGTACAACCAGCGGAATGGTCTGGGTCAGTAACGCAACCAGTGATACCGAAATAAAAGTCTTTAAGGTAAAAGCCCACCCCATTTGTCGCCAACTGAGGTAATAAAAAGGAATATTAATAACAAAAAACAACTGCCCAAAATTAAATGGTAGCAACGCATCAAGTGCCATTGCCAAACCGGCTGTTCCTGGTGATAACAAGCTATTTTCGCTCAACAAAACTAATCCCAGAGAAACCAGGATTGAACCGCAAATAAGCCCTAATACATCCTCATAAAGTTTATGATCCTTGTTTGCCACTGCAAAACCCCACCTGAATACTACCTAAAAACACTAGGTAAACTAAAACCCACAATAATACAGCCATATTATCTTTTAATACAGCTTTAAAATTGAGAGAGGGGTACTTTAAATCGAACTAAGACGGCTTAGGAAAAATAGTCCTGTTTAATTAGAGTGCCGAATTACACAACAGTGGCATGACGCTCAAAGCACAACGTATCAGCACGGCAATGCGCTATTGTTGACACTTCTCGCCCCGTAAATTAGTTGTGTTAATGATCAGCTAAACGCTGCACAGCAAGAACGCAACTTGCTGCGCACGTGCAATGACTCATTCACTCGGTTATCTGCATTTACTGCTCGTCACGCAAGAATACCAGCTCCGTTGCAGAGCTTTGCGCTTCGCTAAAATAATACCCGGCAGAATCAAACGCTTTTAAACCTGCCACGTCCTGCACCTGATGCTGAATAATATAACGCGCCATCAGGCCGCGGGCTTTTTTAGCAAAGAAGCTAATCACTTTATACTGCCCGTTTTTGCAGTCTTTAAACACCGGGGTGACTATCATGCCGTCCAGACTGGCTTTTTTAACTGACTTAAAATACTCATTAGAAGCGAGGTTGACCAGTACGTTGTCACCCTGCTCTGCCATGGCTGAGTTTAACGTATTGGTGATTGCGTGACCCCAGTATTCATAGAGATTCTTACCGCGTGAATTCTCTAACTTGGTCCCCATTTCAAGACGATACGCCTGCATTAAATCAAGCGGCCGAAGTAGCCCGTACAGCCCCGACAAAATGCGTAAATGACGTTGTGCATAGGCAATGTCTGCTTCGCTCAAAGAGTGGGCATCCAGACCCGTGTATACATCACCGTTGAAAGCAAATAATGCCTGACGGGCATTATCAGGTGTAAAAGGTACACTGAAAGCATTAAAGCGATCGGCGTTGAGCGTAGCCAGCTTGTCGCTGATTTTCATGAGAGAACCAAGTTGTGCCGGGCTTAACGATTTGCATTCAGCAGCGAGCGTCGCAGCATCATCGATTAACGCCGGTTGGGTATACTCTTTAACCGGTACACTTGATTCAAAATCTAGATTCTTTGCGGGTGAAACAACTACTAACATGCTAACTCCTTAAATTTGAACTGAGTATAACATTTGTCAGCACGCCAATCAGTTGCCAAAAATCGATTAAATCCTTCAATTTTTTCGTTTACTGACCCGCGGTTTCGTTAACATTTCTGGGTTTAGGTTTATGAAAAATACGCGGCAAAGAAAATAGCCCGTGTTGACCGCCACCGACGGTTAAACTATCGCGCAGTTTGTTATACACTGGCGTTTAAACACATTAATAACAAGCCAATATTGAACGCGCCCTACAGTGCATGTGCAATCGGCCCTTCACCCAAACAGCGGTGACGGCCACAACTAATTCAGGATAAAGAACATCATGAGTAATCAGCTAGAATCTCTAAAGAAAATCACCACTGTTGTTGCCGATACTGGCGATATTGATGCCATCAAAAAATACCAACCGGTTGATGCTACCACTAACCCATCATTGTTGCTCAAAGCCGCCAGCCTGCCGCAATATGCAACGCTGATTGACGAATCAGTAAGCTGGGCCGCACAGCAGTCAGATGATGCAGACCAACAGTTGGTTGATGCATCTGACAAGCTGGCCGTTGCTATTGGTAAAGAGATTTCAGGTAGTATTCCAGGCCGCATTTCTACAGAAGTTGATGCGCGTTTGTCTTTTGACACAGAAGCCACCATTGCCAAAGCCCACAAACTGGTAAAACTGTATGCCGACGCGGGTATCGATAAATCTAAAATCCTGATTAAAATCGCTTCTACCTGGGAAGGTATTCGCGCTGCAGAAGCGCTCGAAAAGGAAGGTATCAACTGTAACCTGACGCTATTATTCAGCTTTGCACAGGCTCGTGCGTGTGCCGAAGCCGGTGCATTCTTAATTTCACCATTTGTGGGTCGTATTCTTGACTGGTACAAAAAGAGCACGGGTAAAGACAGCTACGCTGCCAGTGAAGATCCTGGTGTTGTGTCAGTAACCAGTATCTATAACTACTATAAAGAGCACGGTTATAAAACTATCGTAATGGGTGCGAGCTTCCGTAATATCGGCGAGATCACCGAACTGGCTGGTTGTGATCGCCTAACAATTAGCCCCCAACTGCTTGAAGAACTTGCCAACACCAGCGGTGAATTAACTGCTAAGCTGAAAGACAATGGCGCCACCTCTCAACCCGGTGAAAAACTTACTGAAGCGGCTTTCCGCTGGGACATGAACGAAGATCCAATGGCTACAGAGAAACTCGCCGAAGGTATCAGAAACTTCGCTGCTGACCAGGATAAGCTGGAAGCGATGTTAAAAGACAAGCTGGCTAATTTATAATACAATATTAATATTGTGTAAAAGTAATCAATTGCTCAATTAACGGAGCCATTTAAAGGTGATGCCTGATTACCTGAGTGTCAATGCAAATGCAGCACTCACAGTAATAAGGCTCACCTTTAATAACTTCAGGGTATAAGTTTGTAGGAAAAAATCATGACAACTCTCACGGAATCAGACCAGTGGCAAACGCTGGAGTCTTTAGCACAGTTAGTAGGACAAGAACACATGCGCAACTGGTTTGCCAGCGACGAGAAGCGCGCGGCAACCATGAATGCAGAGGCTTGTGGTCTGTTCCTTGATTTTTCTAAAAACCGTGTGACCGACGATACCTTAAAAGCGTTGTTTGACCTTGCTGATGCGCGAGGCGTTGCCGCCCATCGTGACGCAATGTTTAACGGTGACACCATCAATCAGACCGAAGGCCGGGCAGTATTGCATACCGCCTTACGTAACTTTTCCGGAAAGCCAGTCATGGTTGACGGAGAAGATGTGATGCCGGAAGTGTTGGCAACACTGAAAAAAATTGAAGCGTTCACTCAGTTGATTCATAGTGGCGAGCATAAAGGTTATACCGGCAAAGCGATTAAACATGTTGTAGCCATTGGCATTGGCGGCTCGTTCCTCGGGCCCAAAATTATGACAGAAGCCCTGAAACCCTATCAACAAGGCGCAGTAAAGGTGCATTTTGTGGCCAACGTAGACGGCTGCCACATTACCGATGTGTTATCGGGGCTCGATCATGAAGACACATTAGTCGTTATGTCTTCGAAATCTTTCTCAACGCAGGAAACGTTGCAAAACACGCTGACCGCCAAAGACTGGTTTTTGAAGTCAGGAGGCACTCAGACAGACATCGCTAAGCACTTCGTTGCGGTGTCGTCCAATGTCAAAGCAGCAACTGAATTTGGTATTGCCGAAGAAAACATCTTCCCTATGTGGGATTGGGTTGGCGGCCGCTATTCGTTATGGTCGGCAATCGGATTACCGATTTCACTGGCACTGGGCTTCGATAACTTTAAAGGGTTACTTGAAGGCGCTTACGCCATGGATGAGCATTTTAAAACCGCCCCGAACGAGAAAAACCTACCGGTCATTCTGGCCATGCTGGGTGTTTGGTACCGTAATTTCTTAGGCGCTCAGTCGCATGTCTTATTGCCGTACTATCATTATTTGCGCGGACTGCCAGCTTACGTACAGCAACTGGATATGGAAAGTAACGGTAAAATGGTTACCCAGAGTGGCGATGCCATTGACTATGAGACAGGCCCCATCATTTGGGGTAGTGAAGGCACCAATGGTCAGCACAGTTTTCATCAGTTAATTCACCAGGGTCATGGTGTCATTCCGGTTGATTTTCTGATGCCACTTAACGTGCCTAATCAGGATGACACGCACCATTCTATGCTGGCCTCTAACTGTTTTGGTCAGGCGCAGGCATTAATGCAGGGTAAAACCTTTGAAGATTGTTATGCCGATCTGGCCGATAAGGGCCTTGAGGACGACGAGCGAGCTCGCTTAGCGCAGCATAAGACGATGCCAGGCAATAAACCGAGTAATACAATTTTATTTGAAAAATTGGATCCGTTCACACTTGGCGCGCTGGTTGCAATGTATGAGCATAAGGTGTTCGTACAAGGTGTTATCTGGCAGGTTAATTCGTTTGATCAATGGGGTGTTGAATTAGGTAAAGTACTTGGAAACCAAGTATTAGAAGGGATTCAGGGCACATCAGATACCGACGCATTTGATAGCTCTACTCAACAATTGATCAATATGTTTAAGCAGGCCAATGCACCAAAATAAACATTACTGGTGATTATCTGAGCCAATAATGTGCAAATAGGAAGGAAGCCCTATTACCGGTTTCCTTCCTTAAAGAACACCACGGATTGTCATCACAGCGTCATAAATTGTTAATTAAAAGTAAACAAAAGTATTTTAATCTAACGGTAGCTGTGATACAAAAATTGTCAGGGGTCATTATTGACACACTGACAGTGTAGTTAGCGGTAATAACAAGGAGATCTCCGTGGATACTTCAGATCTATTTGCAATGCTTAATCTAGACGAAAAATCTACCAAAACGAAAAGTAAGAAACGTAAGTGGAGAGAAATCGAGGCGATAAAAGACCGGTATGAGCTCGAAAAGGAACTCGCTGATATCGACATGAGTTTTGACTTAGCTTTAGAAGAAAGTGCACGCTGAACCTACACACGACCATATCATTGATATGGTCGTTTTTGTTTAAGTGACATAAAGCTGATACGCACGTGCCACACAGCTGTCAAGGTTGTGCCTGGATGGTGCAGACATACAGCAAACGTATAACAATACTGGGCCGGTTTCACCTTGTGTTAATGCACAGTGTGTTGTTCCGATAGTACACCTTGTTATTGTTTTTGCTGATGCATTGTTGGCGCTAAATCACGGTAGACAAAGGGTGTGTAAACAGCAGGTCTTTGTACTGCGCTTTAAAAACAGTCGTAACAACAGCAATGCGCTGAGTGACGGGTGTTTTTTATACCTGCCAGTTTATTGGTGTTTTATTTTGCGCTAACAGTAACTGATTAGTTTGGCTGAAATGTTTACAGCCAAGAAACCCGCGATGAGCTGATAATGGCGAAGGATGCGGTGCGGTCAACACATGGTGCCGGCTGGTATCAATTGCCTGACCTTTTTTTTGCGCATGACTGCCCCACAGTAAAAAAACCACACCCAGCTGATGTTGGTTCACAGCATCATTTACTGCGTCAGTAAAAGTTTGCCATCCCCATTTTGCATGGCTGTGTGCAGCGCCCTGCTCGACCGTTAGCACGGTATTGAGTAGCAACACGCCCTGCTCAGCCCAGCTCGTGAGATTACCATGAGATGGAATAGTAAACCCAGGTATATCCTGAGCCAGCTCTTTGTATATATTCACCAGTGAAGGGGGCGTCTTCACGCCTTGCTGTACTGAAAAGCACAACCCATGGGCCTGCCCCGGACCGTGATAAGGGTCTTGCCCCAGTATGACAACTTTCACTGACGTCAGTGGTGTCAGTTTGAGGGCATTGAAAACATCAGGCTGCGGCGGATAAATCACTTTACCTGCCTGTCTTTCTGTTTCAATTCGCGCCATCAGGCGCACAAAGTAATCTGCAGATTTTTGTGCGCCTAATGCAGACTGCCAGCTAGACATTACTCACCTTTCAGTTGAGCAAACATATGGGCTTTTAGGGTGTCGTAGTCTGCTTCCAACTCAGTTTCCAGGCTATCCATATTGGCACAATCGGCAAGCGCTTTAGGCAGACTCAATGGCGTCCCAAGTACGTTTTCAACCGTTTCCCTGAACTTCGCCGGGTGAGCCGTGCCTAAAAACACCCCCACTTCGTCGTCTTTCAAATCATGACTTACCGCACGAAATGCGATCGCGGCATGAGGCTCAGAGGTGTAACCTTCTTTAAGCAGTTGACGCATGGCCAGTTGGGTATAGTCCTCATCAACCGACTCACCACGTAATATTGATTTATCAATATATCCGCGCTCTACCAGCGCCTCAATACGCGGCCAGTTGTTTGGCTGACTGACATCCATCGCGTTAGACATAGTTGCAATGGTCGACTTTGGTGCCCATTCGCCGGTTTTAAGATAACGAGGCACAGTATCATTGAGGTTCGTGGCCGCAATAAAACGTTTAATCGGCAGACCCATTGCCTTGGCAATCATCCCCGCCGTGAGATTACCAAAGTTACCACTGGGAACAGAAAAAACGGCTTTATCCCGTTTGTCAGCAGGAAGCTGTGCAACCGCTTCAAAGTAATAGCACACCTGCGCCAGCAGACGGCTGATGTTTATCGAATTAGCCGAGTTTAAATGTAAGCCTTCACACACATCCGGATCGTCAAACGCATGCTTCACCATGGCCTGGCAAGCATCGAAATCACTGTCGATAGCCACCGTGTGAATATTGTCGCCCAGTGTCGTAAACAATTTTTGTTGTAACTGACTGATTTTGCCTTTCGGGAATAAGATAACCACATTAATGTTATCCAGACCATGGAAAGCATGCGCCACCGCTGCACCTGTGTCACCAGAGGTAGCGGTTAAGATAGTAATTGGCGCACCATCGCTGATACGCACCAGGCACTGCGCCATAAAACGCCCGCCAAAATCTTTAAAGGCCAGGGTCGGGCCATGAAACAGCTCCAGACAAAACGTTTTATCATTCACCTGTTCAACGTTGGCCGGAAACGTAAACGCATCGTTAACAATTTCAGCGACAGTGTCTGCACCCAACTCATCGCCAATAAACGCCGACAAAATAGCCGTTGAGCGTTCAACAAAAGGCATAGCCAGTAATTCATCTATATTGCCAAGCTTCGGAATGTCGGTGGGGAAAAATAATCCCTGATTACGTCCGAGACCTTGCTTTACCGCTTGCGCAAACGAAACCTGTTCGCTTGCGTCTTTTAAATTTACCAATTGCACGTATTTTCTACCTTACTCTTGTTCCTGCTGAGAACCGGCCCCTTGGGCAGGAATTCGGCATACATGGCTAAAACCATCTTCATTTTGAATATAGTGCTCACTGAGCCAACTTGAAATATCATTCGCCTGACGATAATCATCGCACACCGCAAACACGGTTGGCCCGGAACCGGAAATACCAAACGCCAGGGCACCGTTTGCCATGCTGTATGCGCGCGCATCATCAAAGCCTGGTAACAACGATTTACGATAGGGTTCTGCAATGACATCCTGCATTACGCTGGCTGCCATTGCATAATCATCGGTGTGCAGAGCATGCACGAATATGCCTAACTGGCGGCCAAAGGTAAGGGTATCTTTAAGGGGCACAGCATTCGGCAGTATATTTCGTGCCGCCGAGGTCGACACGCTGATACCGGAATAACACGTTACCCAGTACCAACTCTTGACCACCGGCAACGATACGGTTACCGGGTCATCCTTGCCGGTCATCAGCGTCATGCCGCCCAGATAACAAGGCGCTACGTTATCGTAATGAATACTGCCACTAATTTGCCCTTCCAGTTCGCCCATCATGGTTAACATGGTGGTTTGATCGAAAGGCTGGCCGAAATGCTCGTTTAAGCCATGAAAAGCCGCCACGATAGAACTGGCACTTGAGCCAAGACCACTGCCGATAGGTAACGATTTTAGCAATGTAATATGGATTGGCGTGGCGGTTAGTCCTTTTGCCTGCATCGCTTTTGAAAAATAGCGGTAACAGTCTGTAACGATGTTTTCGTCCGGATCAGCGGGCAGTTTATGCGCAAATACGCCGGCTACCGTCAAACCAAATTCATCGGCATCGCTGATGATAACTTCGTCACCCAGCAAACTGCCGTCAAGGGGTTGTAGGGCTGCGCCTAATACATCAAATCCTAGACTTATGTTGCCTATTGATGCTGGTGCATATGCTCTGGTTGTTTTCATGTATTTAATCTCTAAACCGGTTTAATGCACATTTTGTTTCCACGGCATAGTACGCAATATGTCTGCGAATACCCCCGCGGCTGTTACGGTAGCGCCAGCACCATAACCACGAATTACATATGGAATAGGTGTATAGTAATCACTGTGGATAGCCAGCGCGTTTTCACCATCTTTTACCGCAGCCAAAGGATGCGAGGTTGGCACAGCCTGAATAGTGACTTTGCACTTATCACCTTCGATGGCACCAATGTAACGTAATACCTTACCTTCTGCTGCCGCGCTTTCAACCCTTGCCGCAAAATCATTGTCCAGTTGCGGTAGTTGCTCCATAAAGCTGGCTACATCACAGTCTGTGGCAAAGCCATCGGGCAATACCGACTCTATTGCGATATCGGATAACTCTAATTCTAGATCCGCTTCGCGAGCCATGATCAGCAGTTTTCTGGCAACGTCCATGCCGCTGAGATCATCGCGTGGATCCGGCTCAGTAAAGCCATTTTCCTTGGCGATGGTGGTTGCTTGTGACAGCGATAAACCTTCTTCAAGTTTACCGAACACATACGACAAGCTACCTGACAATATCCCTTCGAAACGGTGCAGCACATCACCCGCTATAAATAACTTTTGCAGATTATCAATAACTGGTAAGCCCGCGCCAACGGTTGTTTCGTACAAATACTGGCGATTGGTCTGCAAGGCCGTTTCACGCAACTTCTTGTAGTAGGCCAGGCTGTCAGTATTGGCTTTTTTGTTCGGCGTAACCACGTGGAAGCCATTTTCCATCATGTCTACATACTGACTGGCAATACGGGCGTTACTGGTACAATCGACAATAACCGGGTTAACCAGCGCGTTGCTGTTTACAAATTCATGCAGTCGTTCAACAGAAAACGTATCACTGGCTTCGGTCAGCAAGCTTTTCCAGTCACCCTCGACGTTAATGCCCTGGCCGTCGAGCAGCAATTTACGACTGTTGGCTATGCCATAAACCCGAAGCTGAATATTGCGGGCCAGTAATGTTGGCTGCTGCTTGGCGATTTGTGCAAGGAGTTCGGCACCCACCACGCCACACCCTACCAGGAAGACGTCAATTGTATGCAGATCAGAGAAGAAATTCTGATGAATAACCTTCACGGCTTTCTTCGCCCGGTTCGCTTCGATAACGGTAGAAATAGAACGTTCAGAAGAGCCCTGTGCAATGGCTATGTTGTTTACCCGAGCCTGGGCCAGCGCGTTAAAGAAACGGGCTGCTAATCCTTTGGTATGACGCATTCCGTCACCCACCAGCGTCACAATGGCTAATTCATGACGCACTTCAATCGGATCAAGCAATTGGTTTTGAAGCTCCAGCACAAAGGCATCTTCAAGCAGCGTTTGCGCCCGCGGTGCATCTTTGCTTGAAATACAAAAACTGATGGAATATTCAGAACTCGATTGCGTGATCAGGCTAATAGAAATATGTGCATTTGACATGACTTCAAAGACACGGCTGGCCATGCCGACCATGCCTTTCATGCCAGGGCCCGCAACATTAAACATAGCAATGTCATCGAGCTGCGAGATGCCCTTAACGCTGGTCCAGGTGGTACTGGCTTCATTACTGATTAAGGTACCCGGTGCGCTGGGGTTTAAGGTATTGCGAATCAGACAAGGGATATGATGCTGCGCGATAGGACCGATGGTTTTCGGATGCAATACTTTGGCACCAAAGTAAGACAATTCCATGGCTTCCTGGTAGGTCAGCTTGTCCAGCAGTACCGCGCCTTCAACCTGATTCGGGTCAGCGTTATACACGCCGTCTACGTCGGTCCAGATTTCACAACACTCTGCATCGATACAAGCGGCAAGGATTGCAGCAGAATAATCCGACCCGTTGCGCCCCAGGGTAACCTTCTCACCCGCCTCATTGGCTGCGACAAAACCAGGCATAATTAATAAAGCGCTGCCGTCGGTAACAACTTCGCTGAAATTCGCTTTACTCAACGCAACATCGGCAATGCTGTCTAAATAATTGCCATCGGCAATGACATAGTCAACAGGATCAAGTACCTGATTGGCCGTGCCTTTCGCTGTTAAAATAGCGCTAAACAAGTTAACACTGACGTACTCGCCCAGACTCATAATGCTGGCTGTAACAGGATCCGGAGAGCAACCTAACAGCGCAATGCCCTGCAACTGCTTTTTAAGATCGGCTAAGCGCGTGTCAATAAAGCGGCTGAGAGGCTCATAGTCAAAACCTTCAAGCTGTGAATGTAATTCTCTGGCAATACCGGTCAGTTTATCATTTAGCTGTTCAAACAACGGCAGGTAATCTTGCCCTGCAGCGGCTTGTTCACACAGTGCGCCCAACGCGTTCGTCACGCCTTTCGGAGCCGATAACACAACGGCGGCACCGTTTGCCTGGTGGGTCATCAGACTAATCTCCGTCACCCGCAAATAACGCTGTGCATCGGCCAGAGATGAACCACCAAACTTTAAGACTTTCATTGAATGCTCCTTGACTGCATTGGTTGTGGGCTAACCGCCCCTAGTTTTTTTATCGCAAAAAAAAACCCGCTCTTGTCAGGGCGGGCTTTCGTTGTCTGTTTGCTTACGCGCACTAGCCAGCGACCGCCCTCCAAGAGGTGGTAATAATCATGCCGGTGGTGCTCATAATCGTCTTCATGTGGTCAATTTGCCGTATAGACGTCTATATGTCAACAGCCATTGCACAATTTTAAGACCGTTCCCTTTTCGTTTGCGAGCGGGAATCTTCATTTTGGCCGCGCATAATATCACGACACAGGCCGCCACTTCCAGCGCCATCTTTGCCCGGGATGCTCTTGTATATAACCAGTTGGAGTATCCCGTACCAGGAGTGCATAGTGCATGCCTTAACAGTGCCATTTTTACCAACACTGTTTGCTGAACAACAAACCTTTTAATTTGCTTGCCTTAACTACCAAACAAAACCACCAGCACAGCGAACACAAATCCGACACCCGCTATTTTGAGGCCATTTTTAAACGGTAAAGCGCGAGGTAAGAACATTAAAAAAGCAGACACAACAAAGAACAGTAAGGCCACACCAAACGCAATATTCATGATAAACAGCGGGCTGCTGGTGGTAGCTTTATGCAACTTAACCATTTTATTCAGCGGAAAAGGATAATCTTTGCTTTTCACAACCGCTTCACCACTTTGCTTATTGTAGCGGCCTTGCTGGAAAGTAATGACCCCATCAGTTTCTTCTACCACTTTAAAGCCTCTGATCCGCAATTGCTCGCCAACACCTTTGCCGCTGAGACCAGACTCTAACTGACGGTAAGATGCTTGTTCAAACTTAAGAAAGTCGGTTTTGCGAAAAATAAGCAAGACACCACTCAGTGCATAAACGGCCATAATGCCGGCCAGAAAAAAGCCAATCCAGCGATGATATTGTCTCAATGTATTATGAAATTTCGGCGATGCCATTTTTTCCCTCATGAAAATGATTCCCGGATTAAAGCCTAATCCGGCGGTTAGTATTATAATTTGCCGCTATTTTGCCGAAAAGTCAGCGCTGAATACAATTAATTTACCTAACTTAACTTTTAGCGGTTAAAGTAGGTTTTCTGAAAGCTACTGCCTACTGAAAAGTGTGCTACTCGCACAACCAGATAAGCGCCAGTTGCGTATCCGTAAAATAATTGACTTCACCCGAGATAAACCAATTCCCAACCGCTGCCATGACGGCTTGCCAGTTTGCTTGCCCCACTATCGCCACTTTGCTGAATTCACTGCCATGGCGCAGGCCTATTTTAAAATCGTCCCAGGCCGCTCGCATTTCCCAGCCAGTAAATTCTGTCGCATCAAAAAGCAATCTGACTTGTGGAGACTCGATACTCGCCAGAGCCCCTTCCAATAAGGGCGTAAAAGCCTGGTAATCCTGATGAGTAAGTTTACCGATAGCCTTCATTGACACATATAAAGTGTGGTCGATTCGCTCAATACCAATCGCGATGCCATGTGTAGCTTTTTGCATAAGTGCCTCCTGTGATTCGCAATCAGTGTAAGCCAATGCCTGATCATTCATACTGATTTATGTCAATATCACGGCAAACCAGCTTTCCTGTGCAAACGCCTGTGCTATCGTATTGCTTCGCATAGCACAGAGAAACTGAGCAGTGGCAGATCAGGCACAAGTAAAAAAAATGGCGTACCAGCTAATGACCAGCTTTGATAAAAACTATCGCTGGTTCAGCCGGATTACGCGTGGTGCTCAGGAGCGATTTGAAAAAGGTCAGTGGCAGCAGGTGTTAAATGCATCAAAGGAACGCATTTCTCTGTATGAGCAAAGCCTGGCAGATGCAGTGGCTGAACTCTATGACCAAATACTGTTACACCGCAAAGATGCCGAATTTTGGCAACAGCTGAAAAAGACGTATGCAATGCTCATCGAAAACCACCCGCAATATGAGCTGGCCGAAACCTTCTACAACTCCGTCATTGGCAAGGTTTTCCGGCATAAGTTTATTAACGATGATGTGATGTTTATGCTGTCCAGCCGTTGTTTTCTGGCCGGTCAGGACCGCCATAAGGTGATTCATAGTTTCGATACCACGACTACCGTAAGAGAAATGTACGAAGCGATATTTGCCTGTTACCGCTTTAACATTGACTTTGAGGACAGGGAACGGGACATGCAGCATTTAGACAATGCATTACGCCAGCGCCTGACATCCGATGAACTGGCCAGTGTAACGGCGGTTGAAATGCTAAAATCAGTGTTCTACCGTGGGCGAGCGGCGTATCTTATTGGCCGGATATGCCTGCCGGAACGGTCTGTTCCCTTTGTGATTGCGTTGCATACTAATGATAATCACCAGCTGTTTGTCGACGCCTTGCTGACTAAGCGCCACGATCTGAGTGTCATATTTGGTTTTGCCCGTAGCTATTTTATGGCCGACACCCAGTACCCAGGAGAGCTCGTGGCGTTCTTACACGAATTACTGCCCAACAAAAAAGTGTTTGAACTGTTTATTGCACTGGGCCACTACAAACATGGCAAAACAGCGTTTTATCGCGATTTCTTAACGCACATAACCGCGTCTGACGATCAGTTTGAAGTGGCGCCAGGGATCCGCGGATTGGTTATGATGGTTTTTCACCTTCCCTCTTACGGTGTGGTATTTAAGATCATTAAAGACGAATTTGGCGAGAGCAAACAGATAACCCGCGAACATGTCATAGACCGCTATAAGCTGGTTAAAATGTCAGACCGCGTCGGTCGAATGGCAGACACCCACGAATACGTTAATTTTCGCCTGCCGCTCGCCCGTATTAGCGCCGATTTGCTCAATGAATTGAAAGCAACCTGTGCCGCCAGCATCGAACTCACCGCTGACGAACTTGTCATAAAGCATCTGTACATAGAACGAAAGATGACGCCCCTGAATATTTTCTTACAACAGGAAACCGACCCACAAAAGCTGCATGATGCTATCGATGATCTGGGCACCTGTATAAAGCAGATTGCGCTGGCAAATATATTCCCCGGCGATATGTTGCATAAAAACTTTGGCATTACCCGCCATGGCCGCGTTATTTTTTATGACTACGACGAAATCTGCCTGATGCATGAGCGAAACTTTCGCAATATACCGCTAAGTGACGACCCGTATGCATTGGATACACTATCGGTAGCGCCCAATGATGTGTTCCCGGAACAATTTGAACACTTTATTGTGGGTAAGCGCCCTTTCAAGGACCTGCTCAAAACGTTACACGGCGATCTGATGTCACCCGAATACTGGCAAAATACTCAGCAAAAGGTTGCACAAGGCGCTGTGCACCACTTCACGCCTTACCCGGGTTCGCGGCGCTTCCACCGAACTACCAGTACTGACTAGCGCGTGCCTGCGCTTACAATACCGACAGAAACAACGCCACACTGACACCGAGCCCGGCAATAAAGCTCAGGCTGCGTAGCTTGTCAATATCATACCAATAGCAAAACAGGTAAATGACTCTGATCGCAACGAAGGCTATCGCGAGCCATGTATGTAACGCCCCGACCGACGATAACGCCAGTACAGTCAGCGCGGCGGGCGCATAATAGGTTATCGCTTCAAAGCAATTATAATGTGCCGCGTTAGCGCGGGCACCAAACCCCTCTAGCGCCTGCTGCTGCTCACGCGGATGATTATTGTCGTAACCCCCTCCCTTATGCATGGCCACAGCCAGCGGGATTTTAGCCAAAAATGGCATGATACAAACAATGAGTAAACACAGTACAAATATTGTCATTCTTTACTTCCTTGAATAGTGCTCGGTGGCCTGATTAATTAAGGCTGTTGCTGCATAAATATTGTGACCTCAGCCATCACCAGGCCAAACTTTTTAACGTACGAACGGTTCATCAACGTACCATCTTTAAACGCCCAAAACCAATCATCAAACGCCACCTGATAGGTTGTGTCATCTACCGGTAAATCCATCTCGTAGCGGAAATTAAACGCATTACCATAAGATGTTCCCTCAGCCGTACTCAGTATATCGCCTGCCTTACCAGTGTATTTGCCGTTGCCGTTGGGAGAAATTTGCCAGATACGTTTGTCCGGCCCTTCACCCACTTCGTAGTCAAACGTTTCATTCAGTATCAGCGTTTGGCCATCCATGCTCCCCTTTATATCCACGGTAAAACGCTGAACTACATCACCTGAGCGGTTTTGCACAATGCCCCAGGCTTTCACGTTGCCATCGAAGAACTGTTCCAATGATAACGCCGGAGTCTGGTTCGCGTAGGTGTCACCATCAATGGATGCGCTGCATCCACCAAGCAACATTATGCCCAGAAAAACAACAATTATGCGATTCATTACGACTCCTTAAGATTAAGTAATTTGGCTCTGAATTCAGGTTCAGTAGTTTGCGGCCCCAGCCAAATATTGAAAAACCATTGTGTAAATTCTGATTCAGTGACTTCGCCCAGCAACGCGTCATTAAGGTAAAAGCGCGTATTCCCCCCGGCTGTAGCGACACCAGTGATGGTGTCGTTTTCTGTTACATCAGGGAACAGGTCTGTCATGGTTGCTTGCCATCGCTGCAACCGATCGTTATCACTAAATCCCTGAGCGCGGATTTCTTTTACCGACCGTTTGGCAATATCGGCACCATCGAAGTCGCGCAGGTAAGTGAGTGTCAGAGCGAATGGCGCGGATTGCTGCCAACGCCCTTGCGGCGCATACAATGCCGCATCGTACACATCCCAAAATAAATAAGAATACCGGGCCTGGCCAGCCAATTTTGCGTCAGGTACTGCTTCAGAGACTATTTGTGGCACTGCCGCGTTTGCTGGTAGAGCAGCAGTTAGCAGCATAAACAAAGCGCTTATCGATAACAGTTGTCTTAACATGTTCCTGTTTACCTCAGTGATATGCCTGTTTATACCCCTGATCCGTTATTAGTGATCACTGCAATTGCGTTTTGTTCTTTTCCACTCTACTCTGCTGCTTATAAAAATGTCAGGCAACCGCATTCATCCATGTCCACACATACTTTGTCCACTCGTTTGGGCCTGAGCTTACCTTCTCCGCTAACACCATTTAGGCCTGATTGGCAGGGCGCCAACACAGTCTCTATGTGGATAAAGCGTGATGATTTAATTCATCCTGTCGTATCAGGCAATAAGTGGCGCAAGCTCAGTGAGCAACTGCAACGCTATATGCAGCATCAGTCTTCCACACAGCGGCACATTATTAGCTTTGGCGGCGGTTTTTCTAATCACTTGCATGCGCTCGGTTGGTGTTGCTGGCAACTGGATATCAGGTTTACAGCTATTGTTCGGGGCAATTACCACGCAACCCCTACGCCTATGCTAAAAGACCTGGCGCAATGGCGAGCAAACATTCAGTATGTCACTAAAGCTGAGTATAGCCGTCGTCATGATCAGGACTATCTGAATGCACTGCAAAACAAAGCGCCAGACGCGCTGATTATTCCCGAGGGCGGCAGCCAGGCTTCGGCACTGACTGGTGTTCGTCAATTACTAACAGAGATCCAACAACCCTTTGATACTATCATTGCACCCGTCGCCAGCGGTGCAACTATGGCTGGCATTATTAGTGGCCTGACTGCGAATCAATCTGCGTTGGGTATTGCAGTTCTCAATGGGGTTGGGTATCTTGAAAATCTGGTTGCGCAGTTTTTGCCCGATTTTTCAAAGCGTCACCAGCAAAATGAAACATTACCTGCACAGCAATGGCAAATATTGCATCAGTTTCATCATGGTGGGTATGCAAAACGAACACCCGCTCTGATAGCCCTGTGCGAAGAATCATTGCAGGCACATCAGTTGGCTGTAGAACCGGTTTATTCCGGCAAGGTTTTTTATGCGGTAAAACAACTGCTGGGAGAGGGCTACTTTGCACCGGGGGAAAACATTGTCATTTTACACACAGGTGGTTTGCAAGGAAATCGTTCTGATCCTGCAAGCGACGAGTGACGTTTTAATCTAAAAATAGTTAAAGGGAGCTTCTATGAGTGATGGCCATATCGTTTTTTCGCGTCCGAGTCAGATGCTAATTGACCGTTCTCTGACGCTGTGTAAAACGCTGCTTCGCATGGAAGACACTTTTTATCCTTTCGCTGCTATTTATGAAAATGGCCGTATTGGTTGTTTATTCAGTGAAGACTATGGCGTGGAAAATCCTGGCGAAATGCAGATCCTTGAGCATCTGCAGTGGCGAATCATTGATAACATTACCGATAACGATGCCTACGCCACGCTGGTGTATGCGGCACAAATTGAGATTAACGAGAAACAAGCTCAGGATGCAATTGTCATTACCCTGTGCGAACCAAACAAGGCGGAGCGCTCTGTCGTATATCCTTATTACCGTAAAAACCAACAGATTATTCTGGCGCCTCCGCTAGTCGAAAAATAACCCTGTACGTTATTCATGCAAGGCCCCGTTAATGCTCTATCCTTAATACTTTCAGCGCGTAACTTTGCTTGCCAATTTTACGCTGTCTGTTAGCATTCAACGCAAATTTAAAATCACATTTAAAGGGATAAACCTATGTCTCGTGTTCTGATTATTGGTGCCGGTGGCGTCGCTGCTGTAACAATTAAAAAATGTGCTCGACTGCCTGAATATTTCGACGAAATATATCTTGCCAGCCGCACCGTATCAAAGTGTGAAGTGCTGCAACAAGAAGTGGGTGCCGATCGAGTAAAAGCGGTATTTGCCGTAGATGCCGATAATGCAAAAGACGTTGAGGCGCTGATTAATAACGTAAAACCTGATCTGGTCATTAACCTGGCATTACCTTATCAGGATCTGCCGATCATGGATGCCTGTCTGGCGACTAACACCGATTATCTGGACACTGCCAATTACGAACCTAAAGATGTTGCCAAGTTCGAGTACTCCTGGCAATGGGCGTATCAGGACAAGTTTACAGATGCCGGCATAATGGCGTTGCTCGGCAGCGGCTTTGATCCGGGTGTAACTAACGTTTACACCGCTTATGCAGCCAAGCATTATTTCGACGAGATTCATTATCTGGATATCGTTGATTGTAACGGTGGCGATCATGGCCAGGCCTTTGCGACCAACTTCAACCCTGAGATCAACATTCGCGAAATTACTCAGCGCGGACGGTTCTGGGAAAACGGCGAGTGGAAAGAGACTGATCCGCTAAGTGTTCGTGAAGACCTTGACTACCAGAACATTGGCGTTCGCGCGTCATATTTAATGTTCCATGAAGAGCTTGAGTCTATTGTTAAGCACTTCCCTAGCCTGAAGCGGGCACGTTTCTGGATGACTTTTGGCGATGCGTACCTAAACCACCTGAAGGTGTTAGAGGGTATTGGCATGACCAGCATCGAGCCCGTAGAGTTTCAGGGCCAGCAAATCGTGCCTCTGGAATTTTTAAAGGCTGTGTTACCTAATCCTGGTTCACTGGCTGAAGGTTATACCGGCATGACGTGCATCGGCACCTACATTACCGGTATTAAAGACGGCAAAGAAAAAACCATCTTCATCTATAACAACTGCGATCATGCTGTGTGTAACGAAGAAGTTGGCGCACAAGCGGTATCTTATACTACCGGGGTACCGGCCATGATTGGTGCGATGATGATGTTACAAGGTAAATGGAAGCAACCAGGAGTTTGGAATATGGAGCAATTCGATCCGGATCCATTTATGGAAGAGCTCAACAAACATGGCCTGCCCTGGCATGTACTTGAGTGCGATAAGAGTCCATTCAGTAAGTAATAGCCATAAGCGGAGACGACGGCGTGACCAACTTAACCCAACGCACAGATATTCCTTCCCCCTGCTACGTGCTGGAGGAGGCGAAGCTGGCTAGCAACCTGAAGCTAATGAAACATGTGCAAAATGAATCCGGCGCAAGGATTATTCTGGCCCTGAAAGGCTTTTCCATGTGGTCGTGCTTTGACACCATTAGTGAGTACTTACATGGCGCAACAGCCAGCTCTGTATGGGAAGCGAAACTGGCCAGCGAGATGGGTAAAGAAGTGCACGCCTACGCGCCGGCTTACAAGCCGGCCGAAATTACCGAACTGGCAGGGCTGGTAAATCACCTTTCGTTTAACAGTATCGGTCAGTGGCGGCGCTACCAGAAAGAATTACCCGGTGTTTCTTTGGGTTTACGCATTAACCCTGAGCATCAGGAAGCAGAAACGCCCTTGTATGACCCTGCTGCGCCGGGCTCGAGACTGGGTATTCGTGCTGAGGAATTAACCGGCGTGGACTTAGACGGTATCGACGGGTTTCACTGCCACAACCTGTGTGAATGTGACTCTTTCGCGACCGCCCGCACCTTAGACGCCATTGAGCAACGTTTTGGCCAGTGGTTTGGGCAATTAAAGTGGCTCAATTTGGGTGGCGGTCACTTAATGACGCGTGAAGGCTATGATGTTGACCATTTAATTGCCACGCTGTCTGCATTTAAAGCGAAGTACCCACACCTTGATGTGATACTCGAACCGGGTTCTGCGGTTGCCTGGCAGACCGGTCCGTTAATCGCTGAAGTCGTCGATATCGTTGACAATCAGGGCCCAATTGCCATCCTGGATATCTCAGCCACAGCGCATATGCCTGATGTGCTGGAAATGCCCTATCGACCCACCATATTAGGTGCCGGAGAGCCAGGCGAACTGGGCTTTGATATTAAATTAGGCGGTAACTCTTGTCTGGCAGGAGACGTTATCGATACCTACAGCTTTACCCGGCCATTGCAGGTGGGCGACAAGTTGCAGTTTGAGGACATGATGCATTACACCATGGTAAAAACATCGTTTTTCAATGGCGTACAGCATCCTGCTATTGGTATTTTACGGCAAAGCGGTGAGTTCGAACTGGTTCGACAGTTTGACTACAGCGACTTTAAATCGCGGTTATCCTAAGCCAGATACAAACGTATTGTTCACTTACGCCCTACCTGTAGACTTGGCGCGCCTGTTTTTGCTTACAGCAGGTGCGCATCATCCGCATCACTATCTTCTGCGTCTTACCAGGCTCCAAAGTACCATCAAATTATCGTTCTGCCATACTGCCTCTTGCTGGTATATTCCAGTGAGCAATGTTAGTGTTATTAAAAGATTTAATGATTAAATCACTATCATTTATAAAGGATTATCAAAAATGGTACGCCATGCTGAATACCGCTTTTTGTCCGTATTACTGTTTCTTCCCCCATCCGCTAGTGCATATGAAGGTTTAAATAGCAATCATGTCCCTCCGCAGGCCTATGCATGCAGCAATTGTGATATACGCGCTGCTGAGAAGATTGCCATCGAAGCTGCACCGGACAATGATTGTAAAGTTGATAAAAGCCGCCCCACAACATCGGTGTGTGAACCAGTGACTAAAGATGTGTTCATTCCTGTACTCAGCAACCAAGAGGTATTTAAATTTACAGTAACCACCCGTATCAATGCACAGAACCTGCCTGTTGTGAGCGTTGTACCGTCTCGTGTATTACCTGAAGAAAGTGCAGTGATGGATAAGTTTTTCGACTTTTATGCGGATTTGGAGCAAGCGTTGAGTAAGGTTTCCATAGCCACCGCCGAACTCGCACAATCTAACGTTAATGAAACGAACTATACCACCGCCATTCAGAATACGCCGCAACCTGATCGTTGTGCGAACCACCCTGCTTATTACTTTAAAAATTTGGGCAATGTCAGAGAGATAAAAAATAAACTGGCCTCTCGTCTACGCGCTGAATTCAAAGCAGATAGTAGTGTTATTTCGCAGTATGCACAGCATAATTTACTTGCGCTGTGGGGAGACAGTTTCGACAACCGGGTCGCATTTAACGTAAACTTCGCCAATAATCCCGCCAACACAATCCACCCTCTTTTTAATTTAACGCTGCACAAAGCTGCGACTAAAATTGATGGATTTCAGTATGGTGAATTATTTGGCGGCAACACTGCTGATTTAACAGATGGCGGGATATCCAGTTGTTTAACAGAACTCCTCAGCGAATTAGCCAAACCAAGTGCCGCCTCACCCACCCATGGCGGTGGCGATGGCAGTTTTGGTAACCCATATGTGGGGACTGATACTGATAATGCGCCTGATTCATCGTTTTGCCAGTTTACACGCGACGTGACACTCTGCAATACAGATTCAGAAGGTAATTCAGAGTGCCCGACTACAGCCGTGACCTGGATAGATCGCTGCGGTTTAAAGCCTGGTTAGCCTTGCCCAGGCTGTTATATAACACCACGGCCCCGGCTGATGCCGCTGGGGCTAATTTTCCCTTCGGCTAATACCGTATCATCTAATCGAATGGTAAAGGGGCTATTAGCTTTACCGGTAATACTGTATTCAAAACCACTGAGGTGATCATCATGCAAATGCACCGCAGCAGATTTTGCCGGTGATACCAGCTCATACACGCCATTGTCGTCGTGTTCATTAATGATGTTAACCATCCAGTTGCCGTGGTCCATGTCTATATTGAGCGTTTTTTCACGCATGAGCGACTCTCCGATAAACAGTGATGTGTCCCCGAATAATAACCATGACGGTGTTGTCAGCGAATTTCAACAGCAGAGATAAGTTTCTATTTTTTGGGCACAGCCAAAAGCGACTTCTGACCTGGGCAATACAAATGAATGTGCGAAATGGTATCTCTTGCCAGAATTATTCTAGTGCTAACCCGGCCTGGTACAAAGCGTTTTTCTTAAGCTGATAATGATCTGCAACAATAGCTGCTGCTTTTTTTAGTGGCAATTCTTCTTTTAACCGCTTGAGTAACGCAAGTGCGTCGGCTGGCAGCGCTTCTGTTTGTCGGGGCGCACCGCTGACCATTAACACAAACTCGCCTTTTTGATGCACGGGGTCGACCTCTAGCCATGCCAGTACGCCATCCGGTGTATCAAAGATATAACGCTCAAAGGTTTTAGTAAGCTCTTTAGCTAACACCAGTTGCCGGTCGTCACCCAGAGTTGCCTTGATATCCTTTACCGTGTCCAGAATTCGCCGCGGCGCTTCGTAAAACACACTGGTACAGCTGCGATCCAGCAGGGTTTCCAATACATTTTTACGCGCCTGCGTTTTTACCGGTAAAAAACCTTCAAAAATAAACCGGTCTGTCGACAGGCCGGAGGCACTCAATGCGGTAATGGCAGCGCATGGCCCTGGTAAAGCAATGACATCAATATTTTGCGCCCGACAAGCGCGCACCAACACAAAACCCGGGTCGCTTATCAACGGTGTGCCAGCATCACTGATTAATGCAACCGACTCGCCTGCCTGCAATTTCTTGCACAGCATTTCAGTGCGTTTTTCTTCGTTATGATCGTGTAGCGATAGGGTTTTCGCCTGAATGCTAAAATGCTGCAACAACTTTTGACTATGCCGGGTATCTTCTGCCGCCACCCAAGTTACGTCGCTAAGTACAGTCAATGCACGCTGAGTAATATCCTGCAGGTTACCAATGGGTGTAGGAACGATATAAAGTGGCGCGGGTGTCATAGCGGTAGAATCCGTGAACTGTTACAGGCTGTCAATATACCTGTTTGTGCGTAGCACGCAAATCGCTTATGGTGGTTATTGCCTTTAAGCGCTGACATTTTGCGCTGTAGTACTGTTTTAGCCTGGCAGCCAGTACAGATTTTTATTCTAACCATAGCTTTTACCTTTCAGTACGATACACTTAAACGCTAAGATGCAATGACACACATCAAGCTGGAAGTTATGATTCGAAAACAAGTCTGGTTACTCGTTGGCACATTTACCACGCTGCTCCTGAGCGGGTGCGGTTCTACCCCCAAAACATCACCAGCCCCACCGCCCAAACCAGTAGTGAAAGTTGAGCCCTCCCACCAGCAGGAACAGGCATTGCGTCCGCAGGAGTGGCTGGCAGAAGCGCAGCAAGACTGGCAGCAAAACAATGATCTGAGAAGCCGCAATGAATTATTACTGAACGCAGCACAAGGCTTTCTTGAATCGGATCAAATGGTGAAAGCCAGTCAAATACTTTTTGCCATGCGTGGCACACTCACTGATTCTTCACTACGCAATCAATACAATCTGTTAGTCGCGCAGCTTTACGGTGATGACAACAAAGTTGGCAGTCAGCAGCGACTCGATTTATTGCAGTCGGTGACAACAACTGAACCAGCTTCTCAGCAACTGCAATACCGCTTAATTGCGCTGGAATATGCGCGATTAGGGGAATGGATAGAAGCGGCAAATGCCCTGCTTATGAGTGATGATCAAGCGCCAGAAAATATCTCGCAGGCCTGGACATGGGTAAATCAAAGCTCACCTGCGCAGTTGGCTGCATCAGCACAACACAGCAAGTTGGCGCCTTATCTATCACTGCGCCAATTAGTCCTCGAATATGGGTTTAGCCCAGACCAGCTAAAACAGCAATTAACTCAGTTCCAACAGGTATTCAGAGGCCATCCGTTAGTGGCCAACTGGCCAGACAATCTTAGCCACCTTGATAAATTGTCACCGGGTAATCGCAGCAATATAGTGGTTATGCTCCCTTTAAGCGGACGCTTGCAAGTAACAGGCATGGCGATAAAAGAAGGTATACTGGCTGCATATTTTGATGAAACACGCCAGTTGAATGACGTTGCGCCACCGCAACTTCGGTTTGTTGATACGAACAATACCACACCGGCTGAACTTATCGAACAATCTTCGACAGCGGATTGGATTATTGGCCCGCTGTTAAAAGAGAATGTCGATGCGCTCTTATCCCAACTGCCAGCGTCGGCTAAGATCCTTACGCTCAATCGCCCTGCCACTGAGAATACGCAGCCGAATATGTCTTCGGAAGAGGGAGTATTAGCCGACACATCCCAACCCGAGGAGCTGTTACCGGCCAGTTACAGTAGTCAGATATACTATGCGCTCGCGCCAGAAGATGAAGCAAAACAACTGGCAACACGGGTGTTTTTACAAGGCCGTCGCTCTCCAATTCTCGTGGCCTCAGAGAACAGCCTGCATCAGCGAATGCAGGAAGCTTTCATGACGCAATGGCAGCAACTGACCAGCGCCTTAGCGGCAAGACAGCACAGCGCCCCCACACAGGTAACCTATACCGATAATGCGTCGTTACGGGAAGGCATTTTAACTGCGCTTGATGTTGCGCAAAGTAAAGACCGAATAAAAGAAATTCAGAGCTTCGCCAATGAGACGCTCTATGACCTGCCGCGCAACCGTCGTGATATTGATGCTATCGTTGTGTTTACATCACCCGAGCAAACCGAATTAGTGAACCCTGTAATCGAAGCAAGCCTAAGCCCGTTTAGCGGCGTGAAAGTGCCTGTTTTTGCCACCTCGCGTTCTATCGACTATGCCCAGTCCCCCAATCAATGGCGCGATTTAGAGAATTTGCATTTTTTAGATATGCCATGGGTGCTGCCGGATAACCCGGCCACGGAACTGGCGCAACAGGCACAACAGCTATGGCCGCAGCGCCCGACCTCTTTGCAGCGGTTATTTGCTTTTGGTGTCGATGCCTATAATTTAATACCACGACTGCACAGTTTAGTATGGTTACCCCAACTACAGTACCAGGGTTTAACCGGCAGCCTGAGTGTTAACCAGGACAAAGAAATTGTGCGTACGTTACCTGAAGCAGTCGTAACACAAGAGCGCATTAGTCTGATTGCCGAGTAGCACGCTTTGGCACGCTGGATAGGAGCATCACATGAGCGTCGGGCTGAACAGTTTTTGCGCGAGGCCGGACTATCCTTTGTGGCAAGAAACATTACCTATCGCGGCAGTGAGATCGATCTTATCATGCAGGAACACGGCACATGGGTTTGTGTAGAAGTAAAATACCGACGCCAGGGCAGTCATGGGGTTGCTGCAGAAAGCATCAGTGCCGCCAAGATTCGCCGTATGGGGGCCGCATTACAGCGCTACCTGACTGAACATAATATCAACCCGACGATGGCAGCGATGCGACTTGATGCGGTTGTTATTGACGATAAACGTATTGAATGGATAAAAAACATTGGCGTGTGATGCCACCATTTTGCTACTGTAGCGCTCAGAAATAGTGTGCGCATCACCTGATGTGGCCATTCAGCAAAGACAACACTGATACAACGTTAATGATAGACAATATAAAAGCCAATTTTACCGAAAGTATTCAAACCAAAATAGCCGCCTCAGAGATGTTGCCACCGGCGATTGATAAAGCCGCCAGCATGATGGTTGAAGCCTTGATCAGGGGTAACAAAATTTTAAGCTGCGGTAACGGCGGCTCTGCTGGAGATGCACAACATTTCTCGTCGGAGATGCTCAACCGTTTTGAACGTGACCGGCCGAGCTTACCCGCCATCGCCATTACTACCGACACCTCAACGTTAACGTCAATTGCGAACGACTATAACTACGACGAAGTATTTTCTAAGCAGGTACGTGCTCTCGGCCAGCCGGGTGATGTATTGTTGGCTATCTCTACCAGTGGTAACTCCAGAAACGTCATCAACGCCATGGAAGCGGCGCTGTCCAGAGATATGACTATCGTGGCCCTCACCGGTCAGGACGGCGGCGAAATGGCAGGTTTCCTGAGTGAGCATGACGTAGAAATACGCGTGCCGTCTAACCGCACGGCACGTATTCAGGAAGTACACTTACTGGTGATACACTGCTTATGTGAATGTATTGATGACAGCTTATTCCCGGCCCATGATCCCGATGCATATTAAAAATATTCAGCGCAGTTTTGCAGCCCTCATTGCTATAGCAATGCTTAATAGCGTATCAGGCTGCGCGGTTGTTGCCGTTGGGGCCGTTGGCGCAACGGCAGTGTCGGTGTCTAACGATCGCCGCACCGCTGGTACGCAGTTAGACGATTTCAACGCTCAACGCAAAGCCACTGGTCTTATTAGCAAGGATGAGGGGGTCAGTGAAAACAGTAACATCGAAATTACCGTGTATAACCGCGTGGCGTTATTAACGGGACAAGCGCCAAGCCAGGCAGCCATAAATCGCATAGAATCACTGGTTAAGAGCGTAGATTATATTCGTAAAATTCATAATCAAATTCGTGTGGGTGAAGCCATCCCTGCCACCAGTGTTCTGCATGATAAGTGGCTCGCCACCAAGATACGCACGAAAATACTTGCCTCTGACAATGTCCCGGCTTCGCAGATCACCATTGTTGTCGAAGACTCTGAAGTATTTTTAATGGGCTTGGTAACAAATCAGGAAGCCACGGCCGCCGTTGATATCGCCCGCCACATCGACGGCGTAACCAAAGTCATTCGCGCGTTCGAAATCTACTAGTAATCAGTACCGGTGTTTTCCTGCAATTAAACGCCGCGGCTATTTTCCCTGTGCGCTCTACACCAGGAGGCGCCGCTATCAAACCTGTCTGCCGACTTATATGTCGACATAATACTTTGGTGGTAAACCTCCGTTAAATCTTCCCCCTTACGCTATAGTAATCAACTTATACCATTGCAGGAATGGCCGCACAGCCAGTATTTTCAGGGCGCGGAGCACAAAAGCTCCTCACACAAACCACCTCCCGACTTGTCGACAATATGACGGTGCAGTCATTGACAATTTAACAAAAACCGCCTAAATTGTCGACATTACAACTTTAAACGAGGCGAGCAAAGTGACTATTGCAGCGTTTACAGAACACGCCGTAACCAGTGCAGACAAAACTTTCCTGCAATTACGGGCAGATATCGTTGAGGGTGCCATTGCGGCAGGCAGTAAACTTAGCGAGACCGAACTGTCTGCAAAGTACCAGGTCAGTCGCGCGGTCATCCGCGAAGCCATTAACCGGTTGGAGTCGTGTCATTTGGTTGAACGAAAAGCCAACATTGGTGCGCGGGTGGTATCGCTCACACCGGAAGGACTGATCCAGCTTTATCAGGTGCGAGAAGCGTTAGAAGGCATGGCAGCGCGGCTTGCCGCTAAAAACATGAGCGATGACGAGATCACGGCATTGAAAGCGTTACTGGATAATCATTTTCAAACCGTCAAAGACGGTGAGTCTTACTATCAGGAAGCCGGCGATCTGGACTTTCATTACCGCATCATTTTAGGCAGCAAAAACCAACATCTTATTGAAGTGCTGGTTAACGGTATCTATCACTTAATCAGAATGTATCGCGTGCAACTTGGCATGGCAGGCCCCCGGGTGACCACCGCCTTTGATGAGCACAAGCACGTTGTTCAGGCTATCGCTAATCGCGATGAAGAACTGGCAGAAATGCTTATGCGGCGTCACATTCTGTATTCCAAGAACAACATCGAACGCAAATTGCAGCAACCCTAATCCGAGAGAGTAATTATGAGCCCAGGCAAAAAATTTCGTCAGGCATTAGCCGACAATCAACCGCTTCAGATCGTAGGTACTATTAATGCTTACAGTGCAATGATGGCCAAACATATCGGTCACCAGGCAATTTATCTCTCAGGCGGCGGAGTCGCGAATGCTTCCTACGGTTTGCCGGATTTAGGCATGACCTCGCTTAACGACGTTCTCGTTGATGTGCAGCGTATAACATCAGCCTGTGACTTACCTTTACTGGTCGATATCGATACCGGTTGGGGCGGCGCTTTCAATATTGCCAAAACTATCAAAGATATGGAAAAAGCCGGCGCGGCCGCGGTACATATGGAAGATCAGGTCGCGCAAAAGCGCTGTGGCCATCGGCCGAACAAAGAAATTGTCTCTACCGCAGAAATGGTCGACCGGATTAAATCCGCCGTCGATGCCCGCACCGATCCGGACTTTTTTATTATGGCCCGCACCGACTCTTTTGCTCAGGAAGGGCTGCAAAGCGCTATTGAGCGCGCCAAGGCGTACGTTGCGGCCGGGGCCGACGGCATATTTGCCGAAGCCGTGAAAACCGAAGCACATTATCGCGCCTTTGCTGAAGCACTGGAGGTTCCGATTCTGGCCAACATTACTGAATTTGGCCAAACCGAACTATGGAACAAGCAGCAGCTTGGCGAATGGGGCGCGGCGATGGTGTTGTATCCGCTCAGCGCATTCCGGGCGATGAATAAAGCGGCAGAAACGGTCTACACCTCAATCCTTGAAAGCGGTGACCAAAAAGCTGTAGTCGATATGATGCAAACCCGCATGGAACTCTATGATTACCTTGGCTACCACGATTATGAGAAAAAACTCGATGCACTGTTTGCTGAAGGTAAGAACAAATAATTCAGTGTTGATAGCGGCTCAGCGTTCTGAGCGCGCAAAACAAAAATGTACCCTACAAACAATATTTTTAGGAGATAAACGATGGCTAAAGTACTCAGTGGTGCAGGCTTACGTGGTCAGGTAGCCGGAAAAACGGCCCTTTCGACGGTAGGTGTGTCAGGCTCAGGCCTGACTTATCGTGGTTACGATGTCAAAGATCTGGCCAATAGCTGTCAGTTTGAGGAAGTCGCCTATCTGATATTAAAGGGCAAATTACCCACACTGTCTGAATTAAACGCCTACAAAACCAAACTAAAAGGGCTGCGCAAATTGCCCCGGGCTCTGACTGATGTACTCGAGCGTATTCCCGCCGATGCCCATCCTATGGATGTGATGCGCACCGGTTGTTCGATGCTGGGCAACCTCGAAATGGAAAACGATTTTAGTGAGCAGGAGCAGATTACTGACCGCATGCTGGCGTGTTTCCCAAGTATCATTTGCTACTGGTATCGGTTCTCACACGATGGGGTCAAAATTGAGGTCGACACAGATGATGACTCAATCGGCGCCCACTTCCTGCATATGCTCCACGGTAAAAAGCCCAGTGCATTGCATGAGCAGGTCATGCATGTATCGCTTATTCTGTATGCCGAGCATGAGTTTAATGCCTCGACTTTTACGGCCCGGGTGTGTGCCTCGACATTATCGGATATGCACTCATGCATTACCGGTGCGATTGGTTCGCTACGAGGTCCATTACATGGTGGCGCTAACGAAGCTGCCATGGAACTCATTGAAAGCTTCACTTCTCCCGAGCACGCCGAAACCGAAATGATGGCCAAGCTGGCGCGTAAAGATAAAATCATGGGCTTTGGCCATGCTATATATTCAGAATCAGATCCGCGCAACGCCATCATCAAAAGCTGGTCGGAAAAACTTGCCGCTGACGTAGGTGATACCGTGCTGTATCCGGTCTCTGTGCGCTGCGAAGAAGTCATGTGGCGGGAGAAAAAGTTGTTCTGTAATGCTGATTTTTTCCATGCCTCGGCATATCACTTTATGGGCATTCCTACCAAGCTGTTTACGCCTATCTTCGTCATGTCTCGCCTTACTGGCTGGGCAGCTCACGTTATGGAGCAGCGCGCTGACAACCGTATAATCCGTCCGTCGGCAGATTATACCGGCGAGGATCTGCGCCCGGTACCGCCCATTGCTGAACGTACTTAAATCCTTATTGCCGCTTCCCAAGCGTCGAAGCGGCCGTTTTGCCACGCATTAGGATATGTCATGAATACCGAATACCGTAAAAGCCTGACTGGCACTAAGCTCGATTATTTCGACGCTCGCGAAGCCGTAAACGCCATACAACCCGGCGCTTTTGATACCCTGCCCTATACGTCGCGCGTCCATGCAGAAAACCTGGTACGCCGTTGTCCGCCTGAGCAGTTAACCGACTCATTGAAACAACTGATTGAGCGTAAACGTGATCTGGATTTTCCGTGGTATCCGGCGCGCGTGGTGTGTCACGATATTTTAGGCCAGACTGCGTTAGTAGACTTAGCCGGTCTGCGTGATGCCATTGCTGCCAAAGGTGGCGATCCGGCTAAGGTTAATCCGGTGGTGCCGACGCAACTGATTGTCGATCATTCTCTGGCCGTTGAGCACGCCGGGTTCGAAGAAGACGCGTTTGAAAAGAACCGCGCCATTGAAGACCGTCGTAACGACGACCGTTTCCATTTTATTAACTGGACCAAAACGGCCTTTAAAAATGTCGATGTGATCCCGCCAGGGAACGGCATTATGCACCAGATTAACCTGGAAAAAATGTCGCCCGTTGTGCATGCCAAAGACGGTGTTGCCTTTCCTGATACGCTGGTTGGTACGGACAGTCATACCCCTCATGTCGACGCTCTTGGCGTGATTGCTGTGGGTGTGGGTGGCCTTGAAGCCGAAAGTGTCATGTTAGGCCGGGCCTCTTACATGCGCCTGCCACACATAGTGGGCGTTGAACTCACCGGCAAACCACAACCCGGTATTACGGCGACTGATATTGTGCTGGCGCTCACTGAGTTTCTGCGTAAAGAGCGGGTGGTGTCGGCCTATCTGGAGTTTTACGGGACAGGCGCGGCACACCTGACCTTAGGCGATCGCGCCACTATCTCCAACATGACCCCCGAATACGGCGCCACCGCGGCAATGTTTTATATCGACGAACAAACTCTGGAATATTTAACGCTGACCGGACGCACAGCACAGCAGGTGGAGCTTGTCGAAACCTATGCTAAACAGGCAGGTTTATGGGCCGACACCCTGACTAACGCAGAATATGAACGGGTGCTGCATTTTGACTTGTCCAGCGTGACCCGCAATATGGCCGGGCCGTCGAATCCACATGCCCGCCTCGCGACCAGTGACTTGGCCAGCCGCGGCATTGCCGGGCACTGGCAACAGGACGGTGACAACATGCCTGACGGTGCGGTGATCATTGCCGCGATTACCAGTTGTACCAACACCAGTAACCCGCGAAATGTTGTGGCCGCCGGCTTACTGGCCCGCAATGCCAACCAAAAAGGCCTGGTTCGCAAACCCTGGGTAAAAACTTCGCTGGCTCCGGGTTCTAAAGTGGTCAAGATGTACCTGGAAGAGTCGCAATTACTGCCAGAACTGGAACAATTGGGGTTTGGTGTAGTGGCTTTTGCCTGCACGACCTGTAACGGCATGAGCGGCGCACTGGATCCGGCAATACAGCAGGAAATTATCGACCGCGATCTTTATGCCACAGCGGTATTGTCGGGTAATCGCAACTTCGACGGTCGCATTCACCCTTACGCCAAACAAGCCTTTTTAGCGTCGCCACCACTGGTGGTCGCATACGCCATTGCCGGTACCGTGCGCTTTGATATCGAAAAGGATATCCTTGGCTACGATGCCGACGGTGAGCCGGTAACCCTCAAAGACATCTGGCCCAGCGATGAGGAAATTGATGCGGTGGTTAAAGCGTCGGTCAAACCCGAACAATTTAATCAGGTGTACGAACCGATGTTTGACTTGTCGGTGGACTATGGCGAGCATATCGACCCGCTGTATAACTGGCGCGAAATGAGCACCTATATTCGTCGCCCGCCTTACTGGGAAGGTGCCCTGGCAGCAGAGCGCACGCTCACTGGCATGCGCTCGCTGGCGATACTGGGTGACAACATCACCACTGATCACCTGTCGCCATCTAATGCCATTATGGCCAGTAGCGCGGCGGGTGAGTACCTGACGAAGATGGGCGTGCCTGAAGCAGACTTTAACTCCTATGCCACCCACCGTGGTGATCACCTTACGGCACAGCGAGCAACATTGGCTAACCCCAAAGTCTTCAACGAGATGGTGGTCGAGAACGGTCAGGTGAAACAAGGTTCACTGGCCCGCATCGAGCCAGAAGGCAAGGTAACGCGTATGTGGGAAGCGATTGAAACCTATATGCAACGTAAACAGCCGCTAATCATTGTTGCCGGTGCAGACTACGGTCAGGGGTCATCCCGTGACTGGGCGGCAAAAGGCGTACGGCTGGCCGGGGTGGAAGCTATCGTTGCTGAAGGTTTCGAACGGATTCACCGCACCAATTTAATTGGTATGGGGGTGCTTCCGCTTGAATTTAAGCCTGGCACCACTCGCAAAACGCTGGCCCTCGACGGCTCGGAAATCTACGATGTGGCAGGTGAACATACCCCTGGCAATACGCTGACACTGATCATCCATCGCAGCAACGGTGAAACTCTGGAAATACCGGTAACCAGTCGTCTGGATACCTTTGAAGAAGTGTCGATTTATGCCGCTGGCGGTGTTTTGCAGCGGTTTGCCCAGGACTTTCTAGAGGCAGAGGCTAACTAAGTAGCATTGTCCGGGGCTTTATGCCCCACCTTGACAAAACTGATTTCCTACAGAGAGATATTATGGCGTTTGCACCACAAATTAAAATTCCTGCCACCTATATGCGCGGAGGCACCAGCAAGGGCGTATTTTTTAATTTGGCCGACTTACCGGTTACTGCTCAGCAACCGGGGCCCTATCGCGACGCGCTGTTACTGCGCATAATTGGCAGCCCTGACCCTTACGCCAAACACACCGACGGTATGGGCGGCGCCACATCCAGTACCAGTAAAGCGGTGATCGTGAGTAAAAGTACCCGCGACGGCTATGACGTCGATTATTTGTTTGGCCAGGTCGCTATAGATAAGCCTTTCGTAGACTACAGTGGTAACTGCGGTAACTTAACCGCCGCGGTAGGTGCGTTTGCTGTGACCAATGGTTTAGTCGATAGCCAGCGTATTCCCGACAACGGTGAGGTGGTTGTGCGCATATGGCAGGTTAATATTGGTAAAGCCATCAATGTACACGTGCCGGTTACCAATGGCGTGGTGCAGGAAACCGGTAACTTTGATCTGGACGGCGTCACGTTTCCTGCCGCAGAGGTGAAAGTTGAGTTTATGGATCCGGCAGACGCTGAAGGTGACATGTTCCCCACCGGCAACCTGGTGGATGAACTGGAAGTACCTGAGTTTGGCGTACTTAAAGCAACCATGATCAACGCGGGGATTCCAACCATTTTTGTCAATGCTGCAGACATTGGTTACACCGGCACTGAATTACAGGACGATATCAACAGCGACCCGGTCGCACTGGCAAGATTTGAGTCATTGCGTGCCTATGGCGCGCTCAAAATGGGACTCATAAACGACTTAAGTGAGGCTGCCGGGCGTCAGCACACGCCTAAAATAGCGTTTGTCGCGCCGCCAGCCCCTTATACGGCCTCAAGTGGTAAAGTTATTGATATCGACGACACAGACATGCTGGTCAGAGCCCTCTCTATGGGCAAGCTGCATCATGCTATGATGGGTACTGCCGCGGTTGCCATTGCCACAGCCGCTGCCATTCCGGGTACTCTGGTCAACATTGCCGCCGGCGGGGTTGACCGCCAAAGCGTGGTGTTTGGCCACCCTTCCGGTACCTTAGGCGTGGGCGCCGAAGCAATACAAAATAAAGGGAAATGGACAGCTACCAAGGCAGTAATGAGTCGTTCTGCGCGCATATTAATGGAAGGACGCGTTCATATCCCTGACCCTCATATTTAACTCGCCAGCTGGTCAGCGTTAGTCAGACTGCGCTGACCACTTCTTTTATGTTATCTAACAGTTTACACTAGCTATCTTCAGCTATACGCTGCACAATAAATTTGTTAGGAAGATGCAGCATTTAGCCATCACTAAGTCTACAACATTAGTTATTTTTATTACCCACAATGTAGATAAAAACCCAGCAATCGATTCGCCAAAGGAACGATATGGCAGGAAAATTCAAGCAACATGGTACATTACACATTTCTGTCGATGGACGTATTGTGCAGTTACGTGGCAGAGGACCATGGAACTCTGAATCATTACAATTAACTGATCCCAAACTGATGCAACAAATCCAGGCAATGTATGGTTCACCCTGGGCCGTACTGGCCACATTTGAAGGTGAAGCGGTTTACGTTCCCGAAGCATTCACACTGTTGCGTAAGCAAATAATAAAAGAAGTCGACTCAGGACGCGTAGCCACAGCCACGGTATTTGACAAGGTCAACTCTCCACAATTATCCAAACACCAGTTTAAGGCACTTTATCAAATGGATGGTCATGAGGTGGCATTTTTTGATGACCGGGAAGAGGCCAGAGATTGGCTTGATTCGGTCATCAAATCGCATCAGCAACAATCCTAGCGTTGCCGTATTAGCGAGCAATTCAATGACCACCAGCTCAATTTTCTGGCCTTTTAGTCAACGCCACAGGATAAGCCAGCGACTGCGATACCCGTTATGACTTAACGTACAGTGTTGTTAACGCCTGTCAACGCGCAACTCACAGGCCACAACACTAACGTTCAATGCGTAAGCAAGCACGGCATGGCTAGTCGTCAATGGTTTGCTCATTCAGCCAGTCATGCAGTTTTTCCATATCATGAGGTACCGCCATTTGCAGCTCTTCTACCCAGTCGTGGACGTTTTGCCACCACGCCGGATGGTCGCCTTGCTGTATCTGGTTCGCGATGCGCTGCACACGCGCCAGGCCAACAGAGCTGGCGGCGCCTTTGATTTTGTGAGCCTGTGCGCACACTTCTGATTTTTCATCGGCACTTAAACTTAGCTGCAGAATTTCCATATACTCAGGCATCTTTTCGTGGAAAACTTTGACACTTGCCCTGACCATATCTTCGCCAATGGTATCCACCAGCATTTGCAACAAGTCCATATCGAGTATATTTGTGAGTACTTTGGTGGAGTCTAACTTTTTGCTTTGTGTAGCTTGTGGGACCTTTTCATCAGCGGCCTGTGACTCAGGCTCAGCAAACAGGAGGTTAAGCACCTCAACAACCCGGCTCTTCTTCACCGGCTTAGCAATGACGTCGTCCATACCGTTTTGCAAATACTCTTCACGTTTTTTAATGACATTGGCAGTCAGCGCCACTATCGGTGTTTGCATCACCAGATCTTCTTCATGCAACGTAGCCGCCACTTCAAAGCCATTCATATCAGGCAACTGGATATCGAGTAAAATGAGATCGTAGGTTTGCTGTCTGGCCTTATCAATCGCTTCCTGACCGGTCATCGCAACGTCAACATGCTGACCAAGTTTCTCAAGCAAGGCTTTTGCTACCATTACGTTCAGTTCGATATCTTCAACTAACAGGATATTCAGGTCGGTCACCTGCAACTGCGCAACTTGCATAGGGCGTTTTGATATTTGCAGTGGCAGTTCAACCACAAATCGTGTGCCGTGGCCTTGCTCGCTCTCTACGCGTATATCGCCATGCATCAGATCGACCATTTGTTTACAGATTGCCAGGCCAATTCCGGTGCCCGTGGCAGACTGGTGATCAGGGTGATCCACCTGATAATACATGGCAAAAATCTTTTCAATTTCGCTGTCCGGAATACCCACGCCGGTATCTTCTATAACAAAGGTTACCAGGGAGATATCATTGGCAGGACGGCTCGCTGACACGGTCAGTGATACATGCCCTTTTTGGGTAAATTTCACCGCGTTGAACAGAATATTCCACAGGATCTGGCGTAACCGCGTACCGTCCACTTCAACTTGTTTCGGCAGCGGCTCGACAATATTGGTAAGAAATTCTAACGATTTATCGCGCGCTAGCAATTGGATAATAGAACTAAGCTCTTCGGTGAAATCCCGTAGAGAAACCGTTTTAAGTGATAATTCCAGCTTGTCGCGATCCAGTTTATCCAGGTCGATAATGTCGTTAAAAATATTACCCAGAGTTATGGCGCTGGCGTAGATAGTACTTACCCAACTCCATTGCTCTTCGTTAAGTTCAGTATCGCGCAGCATGCGACTCAAGCCAACAATACCATTAAGCGGCGTACGCAACTCATGACTAATGGTAGCGATAAACCGGGTTTTATCAGTACTGGCTTTGGCTGCAGCATTTTCTGCCTGTTTGCGCTCAGTCATGTCGCGACCAAAGGCCAACAGCCCAAGCCGGTTTCCTTCGTGGTCAAAAAACGGTACCCGGCGCATTTCGAAAAAGCGCCGACGGCCATCCGCAAAACGCAGCCACAGCTCATCGGTGATACTGGCATTGGTTTCAAGTACTTCATGATCACTGGCCACTACCTGGCGGGCCAGCTCTTCTTCATAAACGTCGTGTGGAGTCAGTCCGAGCAGTTCTTTCTCAGACATTCCGGTGAGTTGCTCGGCTACACGGTTACACCCTGCAAACCGGCCTTCCTCATTACGGTAGTAAATTAAATCAGGTGAGGCATCAATGATTGAGCGTAACAACGTCGACAGCCGCCGTGCCTGGGCTTCTTTCTCTGACTTGTCCTGAATTTCTTTTTCCAGTTCTTTGAATACGGTTTCACGTTCGGCTTGCGCGTACTTACGTTGCTCAATTTCATGATTGAGCTGACGAATGTTATTTTGCAATTCACGATTTAAGAAGACGTCCTCCTCACGCAAATGTTCTAACTGTGTAACGACCTCTTTCAGGTTCGTTCGCGAATTTTCCAGTTGCTTAACCAACTCACTAAAGAAATAGAGTACCCAGGGCGCCGACAACATTGTCAGGATCACCGCGCTGATAAAATCATCAGGCTCAACATGACTTCCCAGGCTGATGCGGATAACGTAAGAGCCGCCAACAGTAAACGCGAGGGTGAGTAAAACAAATAGAACACTGACTTTAATGGTACCAAAGCGCTGGACAAACTGAGCAAAACGTATTGCCCAGGAATCGTTAGGAGTTTCAGGATGCATAGCCAAAATACTTCAGATAAATGTGCTCACATCGTAACAGGTCTTCGTCATCAGGAAAATAAATGTCGGTGGTGCTTCGCATGCCATCGCCCCACTGTTGCTTAATATACGTCACCAGGCACAGGCCCTTTCGTGGCTGCATAATGTGCGACTAGTTTATATAAACGGCATATTTAAGTTATACTGAGTATGATTTGAACAACTACTATTAGCAGAAAATGGCAACTAATGGCGGCTACACTCTTTGGATAACTGATAATTTACTGCATGCCAGTATTCATGGTGTTTGGAATAAAAGAATAGCAACCGCTTTCAAGCGTGATTTCATGGAGACAGCCTCTACGCTTATTAATGCTCCATGGGCTCACGTTGTATACCTCGATAAATGGGTACTGGGTACACCAGAGATCGAACCATTAATTAAAGAGTTGGGAGTTTGGTGCGCAGAACATCAGTTGGTTTGTGCAGCCCATATTTACTGTCATAACATGTTAAAAGAGTATCAGCTCAACAAAATGCTCAAAAATGACGACAATTTATTTCAGTTGCAGCATTTCACATCGCAAGAAGCGGCGCAGCAATGGCTACGCAGCAACAATTTCTACTTTACCGAACAAGATTTTCCTGCAATAAGCAATTCTTAATCAATCAGTTACAACTTTATTCAGGGTAGTATAGAAGCGCGCCGAATAGTCAGATCCAAGCAGTTGTTGAATGTGCTTGCCAGTATAAGATGAGCCATCTCACTTTGGTTCATTCGCCCTGGGGCTGGGCTTTTACAGCATTTATTGATTTAATAGATGACATGCTGGTAATCGCTTCTTGCGTTAACAATAAAAATTGTTGAGTGTTTATGCACCGATTTTGTTGTAGTGTAGATCTTGTTGTTTATATGGCTGGTTAATTTTCGAATCTAAGCGCTGAGTTTGAAACCGTCGACTAAAAATGGGTAAGTACCCACTATTATCGATTTTTTATGCAACTTAAGTTTAACCTTCAGCATCACGCTCCGCCGTGGAATTCTTCCTGAGAGTGATTTTTTTTGAATTTTTAGCCACCAAAGACAATCGTTAAAATACTGTTTTATAAGAAAATAAAAGATTGTATACGATTTGCACCAACCCAGCATTCACTTTCCGATTGATTTTACCCATTAATATGGGTATTTTGTACGGCCCGCTTGGCAATAGTGCATAAAAATGCGGTATAAGACTGGTATCCACTAATAATAATTAACGACAACTGGCGCAGACTGATTTTCATTGTTTTTCAGTCATTTACGCGTGACAACGTCGCTGTGAAGCGCCTCCTCTGGTGTTCAGAACAGCGCATACCTTACCCAGTCAAAGGTTTAAGGAGTTAAGAGATGAGTTTATATAATCCCAATGATTCACGGGATAACTGTGGATTTGGCTTGATCGCCCATATTAATGGCGAAGCGAGCCACTCGCTGGTTACTACGGCTATAGAAGGCCTGGACCGCATGCAACACCGTGGCGGTATTGCCGCCGACGGTAAAACCGGCGATGGCTGTGGTCTGCTGTTGCAAAAACCCGACGCATTCTTCCGTCTGATTGCAGAACAAAATGGTTGGAACCTGAGCAAAAAATATGCTGTGGGTATGATTTTCCTGAATCAGGACGACGATCTGGCGCAAGCTGCGCGCGAGGTCGTGAACGAAGAACTGGAAAAAGAGACCTTGCAGGTGGTCGGTTGGCGCAAGGTGCCAGTCAACCATGACGTGTTGGGCGAACTGGCATTAACCGGTGTTCCACAAATTGAACAGGTATTTGTTAATGCCCCTCCGGGCTGGCGCAAACGCGATCTAGAGCGCCGTTTATTTATGGTACGCCGCCGGGTCGAAAAGCGTCTGGAAGACGACAGCGAATTTTATGTAGCCTGCTTATCTGCACTGGTCACCATTTATAAAGGGCTGGTAATGCCTAAAGACCTGCCGGCTTTTTATAAAGATCTGGCAGATGAAAATATGAAAAGCAGCATCTGCGTATTTCACCAGCGCTTTTCAACCAATACGCTGCCCAAGTGGCCACTGGCACAACCTTTCCGCTACCTGGCTCACAACGGTGAGATTAACACCATTAAAGGTAATCGCGACTGGGCAATGGCGCGTACGGGTAAGTTTGCAACACCACTGATCCCCGATCTCAAAGATGCAGCACCTTACGTCAATACGGAAGGTTCAGACTCATCTTCACTCGATAATATGCTGGAGCTTTTCTTAGCTGGCGGTATGGATTTATTCCGGGCAATGCGTCTGCTAGTGCCTCCGGCATATCAAAACAATGACACCATGGATCCCAAATTACGGGCGTTTTACGAGTTTAACTCCATGCACATGGAACCGTGGGACGGACCTGCCGGTATTGTTATGACCAATGGTCGTCACGTTGCTTGTAACCTCGATCGTAACGGATTACGCCCGGCGCGTTATGTAATCACTAAAAATGGTTTTATTACCCTTGCCTCAGAAATCGGCATTTGGGATTACCAGCCGGAAGATGTCGTTGAAAAAGGCCGTGTAGGGCCTGGCGAGATGCTCGCGGTGGACACTTATAATGGTAAAATATGGCGTTCTACTGAAATTGACGATGATCTCAAGGACCGCCATCCCTATCGTGAATGGATAGAGAAGAATATTCGCTCGTTAACGCCAATTGAAAAACTGGATGCTTCACTGATTGGACAACGTGTATTCGACGATGACACCATGTCGGTTTATCACAAGTTGTTCGGTTACAGCTACGAAGAAATTCATCAGGTAATTAAAGTGCTGGGTAAAGACGGCCAGGAAGCAGTCGGATCTATGGGTGATGACACGCCAATGGCTGTAATGTCCTCCAAACACCGCACACTGTACGACTACTTCAGGCAACAGTTTGCTCAGGTGACTAACCCACCGATCGATCCACTGCGCGAAAATCACGTGATGTCGCTGGCTACCTGTATTGGCCGTGAACAAAACGTGTTTAGCGAAACCAGTGGATATGCCAACCGGGTACTTTTCCAGTCACCAATATTAATGTATACCGATCTCAAGCAACTGCGTGAGTATAATCCGGAACATTATTATTCTGAGGTAGTTGATCTGCAATATTCGCCCGATGAAGGCCTCAAAAAAGCTATCGAACGCATCTGTCATGAAGTCGAATACCTGGTAAAACAAAAACGTGCGGCATTTGTTGTATTGTCAGACCGCAATATTAAGCATAATAAATTACCGGTTCCGGCGGCTATGGCGGTTGGTGCTGTGCATCGCCGCTTAGTTGATCAGCAGTTACGCTGCGATGCAAACATCGTTATCGAAACGGCATCAGCCCGCGACCCGCATCATTTTGCAGTACTGATAGGTTTAGGTGCAACAGCGGTTTACCCCTTCCTTGCCTACGAAACCATTGAACAACTGTGCGAAAAAGGCGACTTAGACGTCAGCCCAATGCAAGCCATGCTTAATTACCGTAAAGGCATTAATAAAGGTCTGTATAAGATCATGTCGAAAATGGGTATCAGCACCGTTGCAAGCTATCGTAGCGCCAAGTTATTTGAAGCCATCGGCATAAGTCATGACGTGATGGAATTGTGCTTTAAAAACGTGACGTCCCGCTTGCAAGGCGCTTCTTTCGACGACTTCCAGCAAGATACCGTTAACCTTGCCCGTGTTGCGTGGCTTAAACGTAAAAACTTGTCTCACGGCGGCCTGCTTAAATACGTGCATGATGGTGAGTATCATGCTTACAACCCGGATGTTGTTAAAACACTACAAAAAGCGGTAGTGTCGGGTGAATACTCTGATTACCAGCAATTTGCTGCACTGGTGAACGAGCGTGCACCGGCCCATTTACGTGATTTGATGGGCTTAAAAGCAGACACCGACGCGATTGATATCAGTGAGGTCGAAGGGCCCGAAAACCTTTATACCCGCTTTGATACCGCAGCGATGTCGATTGGCGCCCTGAGCCCGGAAGCCCACGAGGCACTGGCTATTGCGATGAACCGCTTAGGCGGTAAATCAAACTCAGGCGAGGGTGGCGAAGATCCTAAGCGTTTCAATACTGAACGAAACTCTAAAATTAAACAGGTCGCTTCGGGCCGTTTTGGTGTCACGCCGCATTACCTGGTGAATGCGAATGTCATTCAAATTAAAGTGGCACAAGGCGCTAAACCCGGTGAAGGTGGTCAGTTACCTGGTGATAAGGTGAATAAATATATTGCCCAGCTACGTTTTTCGGTGCCAGGCGTAACGCTTATTTCTCCTCCGCCACACCACGATATTTATTCGATTGAAGATTTGGCTCAGTTAATTTTCGACCTGAAACAAGTCAATCCTACCGCATTGATTTCAGTGAAATTAGTGTCTGAACCAGGTGTGGGTACAATTGCCACAGGTGTTGCGAAAGCATATGCCGACTTAATTACGATCTCTGGTTATGACGGCGGTACGGGCGCGAGTCCACTAACCTCCGTAAAATATGCCGGTAGCCCGTTCGAACTGGGCCTGTCTGAAACACAGCAGGCGCTGGTTGAAAACGGTCTGCGCCACAAAGTACGGGTACAAACCGATGGCGGTCTGAAAACTGGACTGGATGTGGTTAAAGCCGGTATTTTAGGTGCAGAAAGCTTTGGTTTTGGGACAGGTCCAATGGTGGCGTTAGGTTGTAAATACCTGCGAATCTGCCACCTGAATAACTGTGCAACCGGTGTCGCCACGCAAGACGAAAAACTGCGCAGCGATCATTTTATCGGCTTACCTGAAATGGTCATGAACTACTTTAAGTTTGTGGCCCAGGAAGTTCGCGAAATTATGGCCTCCATGGGCATTCGTAAATTTGACGAACTGGTTGGCCGTACAGAACTACTTGAGTTGCTCGACGGCCAAACTGCTAAACAAAACAAGTTGGATTTATCACCAATTCTGGCGAAGCCGGTTGCGGGCGAGCACACACTGCTGTTTTGCAGCGAAACAACTAACGCACCGCTCGATAAGGGTGTCTTGAACGCGAAAATGCTCAAAGACGCCAAAGAAGCAGTGGTGAAAGGTTGCGGTATCAACCTGAGTTACCCTATTCGCAATACGGATCGCTCTGTAGGTGCCTTATTATCAGGCGAAATTGCCAAACATTACGGCAACCATGATATGGAAGAAATGCCGATTACCGTTAGCTTTACCGGTACTGCCGGACAAAGCTTCGGGGTGTGGAATGCCGGTGGTTTGAACATGCGCATCGAAGGTGATGCCAACGACTACGTAGGTAAAGGTATGACTGGCGGTAAGCTGGTTATCTACCCACCGCGCAAAGGCGAATTTAACGGCCATGAAAGTGCCATTATGGGTAACACCTGTTTGTACGGTGCTACCGGGGGTAAACTGTTTGCGGCAGGCCGCGCCGGTGAGCGTTTTGGCGTGAGAAACTCCGGTGCCATCGCTGTTGTTGAAGGTGTTGGTGATAACGGTTGTGAGTACATGACCGGCGGTATCGTTGCTGTGCTTGGACCAGTAGGGATTAACTTTGGCGCTGGCATGACCGGTGGCTTTGCTTACCTTTACGATGAGCAGGGCGACTTAAGCAACCGCGTGAACTCAGAGTTAGTTGAAGTACTGGATATTGATGACAAAGTCATTCTTGCAGAGCACTTACGTGGCCTGATCAACCAGCACTACGAAGAGACCGGTAGTTTGTTTGCATTAGATATATTGCACGACTTCGCGGGTTCACTGAACCGCTTTAAACTGGTTAAGCCAAAAACCAGTGACGTTAAAAATCTGTTGGGCCATATCAGTCGTTCCAGCGCGGAACTACGCGTCCAGGCGCAATAGAGAGGTGAGAGAATAATGGCAAAGAATGTTTATCAATTTGTTGATGTAGAGAGAATTGATCCGCCGAAAAAGCCGATCAATGATCGTAAAGCCGGATTTGCAGAAATCTATCATCCGTTGACCAACTCACAGGCAGAGGGTCAGGCTGACCGCTGCCTGGATTGTGGTAACCCTTATTGTGAGTGGAAATGTCCGGTCCACAATTATATTCCACAGTGGTTAGCGCTCGCTAATGAAGGCAAGTTTATTGAAGCGGCTGAGTTGTCGCACAAAACCAATAGCCTGCCAGAAGTGTGTGGGCGGGTGTGCCCGCAGGATCGCTTATGCGAAGGCGATTGCACGCTGAATGACGACTTTGGTGCTGTGACCATTGGTTCCATCGAAAAGCACATTACCGACACCGCCTTTAAGATGGGCTGGCGTCCGGACATGAGCGGTGTAACCTGGACTGACAAAAAGGTCGCTATTATTGGTGCAGGACCGGCCGGCCTGGCCTGTGCCGACGTATTAGTCCGCAACGGGGTTAAACCCGTCGTTTATGACAAATATGAAGAAATTGGCGGATTGCTAACCTTTGGTATCCCCTCTTTTAAGCTGGAAAAAGATGTCATTAAACTGCGTCGTGAAATCTTTACTGAAATGGGTATTGAATTCGTATTGAACACGGAGATCGGTAAAGACATCGATTTCCAGGATATTGTTGATCAGTACGATGCAGTATTCCTCGGCATGGGTACTTATAAGTCCATGAAAGGCGGTTTTGATAATGAAGGTGCCAGCGGCGTATTCGAAGCCCTGCCATTTTTGATTTCTAACACCAACCGGGTGATGGGTCTTGAAAAAGACGCGGCTGATTTCATTGATATGAAAGGCAAAAAGGTTGTTGTACTAGGGGGTGGCGATACCACTATGGACTGTGTTCGCACCTCTATCCGACAAAGTGCAACCAGCGTCACCTGTGCCTATCGTCGCGATGAAGAGAGCATGCCTGGTTCTCGTCGTGAAGTCGTTAATGCGCGCGAGGAAGGTGTTGAGTTTGAATTCAATGTTCAGCCTTTAGATATCGCCGTTGACGAGACTGGTAAAGCCGTTGGCGTTAAGCTGGTTCGTACCGAAATGGGAGAACCCGATGCGGCAGGTCGTCGCCGCCCTGTTGTGGTCGAAGGTTCTGAATTTGTGCTTGAAGCCGACGCAGTCATTATAGCGTTTGGCTTTCAACCAAGCCCGGCACCATGGTTCGCTGACTATGGCATTATACTTGACGAGAAAGGCCGCGTCAGAGCGCCGGCTAAAGGCAAGTTTGCTTACCAGACCTCTAACCCGAAGATTTTTGCCGGGGGCGACATGGTAAGAGGCAGCGACCTGGTAGTGACTGCCATCGATGAAGGTCGAAAAGCGGCTGACGGTATTCTTGATTACGTTGGCGTTTAAGCCACGACATCATTTTTAAACTGAAACGGAGCCAACAGGCTCCGTTTTTTTATACCTGCTTCATTGTTTGCATACGTTAATTGGTGTCGGGGAAATTGCGTCACAGTAGCGCCTCTCCTATAGTGGGTATATGAAAATGAAGACGCTGTTTATTATGAATATCCGGTCACCAGGTTTTTTACGCATTGTGCTGGCGGGCATAATAGTCGCCATACCATCACTTTCTCAGGCGACAACAGCCCCCGAGATGCAACCTGAAATTAGTCAATGTCCTGAGCAGTTTCACAATGTGACTATTCATAAGGCGGCAAAACTGTGTCAGCCTTTTGACGTTGAATTGCCGGCCTCGCTGATATACTTTGTCGCTGTCAGTCCTGAAGCGATGATAAACTATTACCTGACTCTTATGCCTGAACTTTCGCGCCAGAGTGAGCATAACCAGCGGGTTCTGCTGCTAGATAACACCCAGAATATAAGGGTAGTTGTTTCACCGGATGATAACGGCGCACAAGTTGATATTTTAGTATTAGCCAACCACAGGCTCACTTCAGGCACCAGCGAGTAATTGGCACCTTCTTTGCAATTTCTTCAACAGCAATAAATCCAATTCGGTCGCGTCATAAATTTGACGACCGGATATTTCAATATGTGTTGAGGAAGATTATGGAACTAGCCATTGTTTTATTCATGTTACTGATCGTCGTAACCGTCGGTGCGCTTAAGCTTTCTGATCACGGTGTGAGCTTTCCATTCCGTAAGAAACAGCAATTGTTCACCCAGGTAGAGCACTCTTTTATTAATTTACTCGAACAGGCTATTGGCCGTGAATTTCGGATTATGCCGCGGGTACGATTAAATGACTTGCTGGCAGTACGTGATAGTACTAACAAGCGACAAGCCAGACAGGCGCTTATGCGCGCAGGCGGCAAGCAACTGGACTTTGTATTATGCCGACGCGAAGACATGACACCTGTATTAGCGATAGATCTTGTACACAAGCAGGGTAAAGAAGGTTATAAAACCCAGCGCGACTGGTTTGTGTCGGGAGCCCTCGATGCCGCGGGGATTCCCCATGCCCGCTTTAAAGTGAAGTCGGGATATTCCATCGAAGAAGTTAAAGAGTGTATCGAAACCAAGTTAATCCCATTGCGTAAACAAGAAGCGCGCATTGCGGCAAGCAAGATGAATCCACCGGCGCCTAAACGCCCTACCCGGCCTCTGCGATCCAGTCGTCAGCCTAACGGCGAACAGGTTGCGGCATAGTTCAACCAAGTTTAGGCCACCAGAACTATCAGCAAATCTATAAAGCGCAGTATTACTGCGCTTTTTCATACCTCAGTGTGTGTACCCCAATCGCCATTCATATTACACTTTCCACAATTTTAGGTAGACTTAAAGTCCTTTCAGGGGCATCTGACAGGACCACCACACACCCAACGTAATAAAGGCAAACTATGAAAATTGGAATCCTAGGCGCTATGGATCAGGAAGTGGCGCTGCTCAAAGCGTCTCTTGATAATATGACCACCGAGCAGTGGGCACATTTAACATTTTATTCAGGCTCCTTGCATGGCGTAGATGTTGTGGTTGTAAAATGTGGGATCGGTAAAGTTGCCGCCGCAGTCGCCAGTACAGTATTAATCGACCATTATGCACCCGACTTTGTGGTTAATACCGGCTCAGCAGGTGGTTTTGATAAAAGTTTGAACATTGGCGATTTGGTCATTGGCAATACAGTGCAGCATCACGATGTCGACATAACGCATTTTGGCTATGAGCTTGGTCAGGTAGCAGGAATGCCGGTAACTTACGATTGTGACGAAACACTGATTAACGCGGCAGAAAAAGCAGCCAGTAAAGCGCTGCATGTTGTGACTAAGCGCGGTTTAATTTGCACCGGCGACGCCTTTATTGGTTCCGACGATGCTGCAGCAAAACTGCGCGAGCAATTTCCTTTAATGAGTGCGGTGGAAATGGAGGGTGCAGCCATTGCACAGACTTGCTTTATGCTCAATACACCATTTCTGGTCATTCGGTCGTTATCAGACATTGCCGGCAAAACCTCAACGGTATCATTTAACGCTTATTTAGAAGAAGCAGCCAAAAATTCTGCGGAGCTGGTGATCAACATGATTGCTGTACTTGCAGATAATCATTAGCCTTCGCCATAATCTTGATGACCGCTTTTAGTATGCCACCAACATTCACACTGGCAGTGATGATCGCACTTATTGTGATCATCATTGATCGCGTATGGCATATATCAGCTCAGGTTCATCCCCTGACGCTCTACCGCCTGCTAGTGATTAATCTGGCGAAGAAAGTCCGCCCGCCGTTAAGTGCACCGGTATCACAACATTATATTAGTGGGTCGCTGGGTATAATGGTACTTACTGTGCCGTTTCTTATCGTCCTCGCCTTAATCTTAAGTGTTGCCCACTATCAATGGTTTTTCGATGCAGTCATCTTGTTCTTGTGTCTGAACTTTTATGCCGTGCGGCGCACGTACAAGCGTGTTATCGCGGCTTTGAGTCACAATAAAAAATTGCTGGCCCGGGAACGGCTGATTCAACTGGTCGCCCGGCAAACAACAACACTGTCGGATATTGGTATTGCAAAAGCAGCAATAGAAGCCTATTTGCTGCGTTTTTTACAACAGTATATTGGTGTGCTGTTTTGGTATTTTATACTGGGTCCTTTAGCTGCTCTCAGTTATCGGCTATTGCTCGAATTTCGCTGGCAGTGGCACCGCAAATATATCAAAAATAAGTATTTCAGCCTGCCCGCCTATTGGTTAACCCAGTGTTTAATTGTGCCAGCATACTGTGTAGGCGCGATACTCTTAGTGCTTTGTACATCGCCACTAAAAGCTATTAGAGGCTGCCGGTATGCCGGTCAGCGCGATCTTACCTCTTTGCTTCTGGCTATATTTGGTGCCGGGATGGGATTTACCCTTGGGGGACCGGCTATTTATGACGGCATCACTCACCGACACACTCGCGTGGGCGGCTCTCGTCAGGTACGCTTATCTGATCTCACTTTTTCGCTCCGTGCTGTCAATCGCGCTACCTGGCTGCTGGTTAGCTTATTAACTTTATTACTGCTGGTATTTTGGCAATTACAACTATGAAAACATCTGGTAATTTTTTAAGACGCTCAACAGCGTTGCTGTTGATGCTATTATGTCTGCCGTTTTGGGCAAGTGCTGCACAGCGTATTGTTACCCTGTCGCCCCACTTAACCGAATGGGTATACAGCCTCGAATCTCAACAACAACTGGTGGGCGTGAGTGCCTATAGTAATTACCCCGACGAAAATATCTCACTGCCCATAGTGGCAGATTATCAGGGCGTTGATTTTAGCACGCTGCTGGCGCTTGAGCCTGATCTGGTGTTGGCCTGGGGCGGTGGAAATAAACCGCAGGATATCGCCCGCTTAAAAAGCCTGGGTATTCCCGTTTATGTCTCACAACCTGTTTCTCTGAATGACATCGCCACTGAAATTAACGAGGTGGCAAAGCTGCTCAATAAAACGCCTTTGGCACAACGCCTGAGCGACGAATTTCTGCTAACCCTGCAGCAAATTCGCCAGCAGTATAGCCAGCGAAAGCGTGTAGATGTGTTTTATTACATGTGGAGCCAACCACTAATGACCATTGGCAAAGACGCCTGGGCGAATCAAGTTCTGAGTGTCTGTGGGGCCAGAAATATATTTAATGATTCACCTATTGATTACCCGGAGGTGTCGGTTAAGCAGGTATTACTTCGTCAACCGGCGCTACTGATTGCCGTCAGCGATCAAAGCTTGTCTTCGTTAGAACAGTTTTGGGCCGCTCACCGCGAAGTCATTAGTGCGCCTCTGATTACTGCCAATGGTAATGCATTGCATCGATTTACGTTACGTATAACGCATTCTATTGACTCTCTGTGCCAGGGGATCGACCAATATCGTTAGTACCGCGCTCGCCAACCAGCGCTTCTGCCGCTGAGCAACGCCCTGAGTCACGACCGCCAGGGCATACATGACGACGTCTAGAAATACAGCGTTTGAGGGTCATGCCGAGCCGCTAACATAGACACAACCGTTTTTTCGCGGCATCATTGTCGCCATTGTTGCCGCACAGACCACATTATGACTATTGATATTGCCACGCCGGCCATGTTGTTCCCGGCTATTTCGTTGTTACTACTGGCTTATACAAACCGGTTTCTTACTCTCGCTTCATTGATACGCCATTTCGATAAGGGTGAAGACAATGAAAACACGCAGGCGCAAATAAAGAACCTGCGAAAACGCATTCACTATATAAAGCGCATGCAGGAAACCGGTGTCTTCAGTTTTTTCTTGTGTGTGTTGTCCATGCTGGCTATCTATCTCTCATACCAGAACGTAGGAAACTGGTTATTTGCTGCAAGTTTAGTCTTTTTGCTTTACAGCTTGTGGCAATCTGTCCTGGAAATTCGCATTTCCCTAGACGCACTCGATGTACATTTAAAAGGAATCGACCTGGGTGGCAAGAAAAAATAACACAGACATTCAATATACCGCACTCACACCTGCTCACTTCCCGCAAGTTTTAGCGCTTGGCAACCGAGTACAGGGAGATGGCTACCTTAATCAGCATAATCTCACGGAATATTATGAGCGAGGCTTAAAAGATGATGTTAATGCCAGCATTGCGGCCTTTCACAATGATCGTATGGTGGGGTTCCGGCTGACCTTTGCCCAGGGTCAATGGGACATAGACAAATGGACAACACCATCAGACTGGAACGTCGACCCAGCCACAGTGTGCTATTTTAAATGCAATACGGTGGACCCTGCCATGCAAGGTTATGGCATAGGTTCTGCGTTGCTTAAATGTGCGATTGAACGCACCAGACAACAAGGTAGCAGCGCAGGATTAGCGCATATTTGGTTGGCGAGCCCGGGGAATAGCGCTTATCGTTATTTCAGTAAAAACGGCGGCCAACTAATCAAAAAACACCCCAACAAGTGGCAGCATGCAGCGCTTTATGAAGGCTACGACTGTCCGGCCTGCGTGCAATCCTGCGAATGTGTGGCAGCGGAAATGCTGCTAAGGTTTGATGAGGTCAACTAAGCTAAATTGCGCAACGCAATTTAGCTTAGTGTTTAGCTGTTAAACAGCTGGAGGCCGTTTTCGCTGAGTTGGCCAGTTCTCAGGCCAACGTTACGCGGGCAAATTTACGTTTGCCTACCTGATACACCTGCTCACCTTTTTCGGATAGCGTCATACGGGTATCGGTAACTTTTTCACCATCAATTTTTACTGCACCTTGTTTAATCATTCGCATGGCATCTGATGTGGAACCCACCAGGCCTGCGGTTTTAAGCAAGTTGCCAATAGCAATTTCACCGTCGGTGAGCTCGATCGTCACTTCGGGCATATCATCAGGAATCGCGTTTTTCTGGAAACGTTGAATAAAATCCTGATGTGCTGCTTCCGCGTCATTGTCACTGTGGAAGCGCGCAATGATTTCTTTGGCCAGAATGATTTTAATATCACGCGGGTTTGCCCCTTGTGCCATTTGATCTCTTAACTGTGCTATTTCTTCGAGTGGTTTAAAGCTCAGTAAATCATAGTAACGCCACATCAATTCATCGGAAATCGACATAATTTTACCGAACATCTCAGTGGGCGCATCGGTAATGCCAATGTAGTTGTTCAGTGACTTCGACATTTTCTGCACGCCATCAAGACCTTCAAGCAATGGCATCATTAATACCACTTGCTGTGACTGACCTTGTTCTTTCTGCAGTTCACGCCCCATCAAGAGGTTAAAGCGTTGGTCGGTACCACCTAACTCTACGTCGGCTTTCAATGCAACGGAATCCCAACCTTGTACCAACGGATAGAGGAATTCATGGATCGCGATCGGCTGCCCATTGTTGTATCGCTTTTTAAAGTCATCACGCTCTAACATGCGCGCCACAGTCTGGCTGGCGGCCAGTTTGATCATACCGGCGGCACCCAGTTCATTCATCCATTCAGAATTAAACCGAATTTCGGTTTTATCGGCGTCGAGGATTTTAAATACTTGATCCTGGTAGGTTTTGGCATTTGCCAGCACCTGCTCTTGCGTCAGCGGCTTACGGGTAACGTTTTTACCTGTAGGGTCGCCAATTAATCCGGTAAAATCACCAATCAGAAATACCACTTTATGACCAAGCTGCTGAAACGCACGCAGTTTATTGATCAATACGGTATGGCCTAAATGCAAATCGGGTGCTGTCGGATCAAAGCCCGCCTTAATGGTCAGTGGTTTGCCTGATTTGAGTTTTTCAATCAGGGCGTCCTCGGGCAAAATTTCATCGGCCCCACGTTTAATTTCAGCCAGGGCTGCTTGCCAGTCACTCATTTTAATGGTTTCCATCTAACTTCTGTTCTGGGCCGCATTTTACGCCCGCTAGGGGTCTATTTAAACCCTTTATCGGTTTTATAACGCAAAGACAGCCAAAAATTGCCTTCAGGCTGCAATTTTTAACCAAAATTCACCGAATTACGCTGGCATATCATTCACGAAAACGCTATTCTCGGCCTGTTATGAAAAAGAATATATACCCTCAGTTACTTACTGATTTATTTAAGCAATTGCCCCGGCCACACCGCATAGGTCTGATCGCCGCGAGTGCATTTATTGGTTTAATGGTTGCCCTTCCCTCTGAAAAGGTTGAAGCGTCGCGTCATACCGAATCTCTCGTTCTGGAAACAGGCAAGCGATACCCGCTGTCGATCACTGTTCCAGAAACCACCAAAGAGTTTGTGTATGTTGAAGAGCCTGTATGGCAAACTTTTACCGTTAAAAGCGGCGACACGCTGGCAAAAATATTTAAACGAGCCGGGCTCAGCCCAAAAGATACGCATGCAGTAAGCCACGCCGGTGAGCAAGCAAAAACACTGGTAACCCTTTTACCTGGTGATCAACTTGACCTGAACGTGGTTAACAACCAGTTTCACGGGCTGCGCTATGCGCTGTCTTCAACAGATACCCTTTTTATTGAACCGGCAAAAGACAATTTATCGCTGATTTCCCGTATAGACAGCAAACCTGTCGAGACCCGGTATAATTTTGCTCAGGGTGAAATTACGTCGAGCTTTTGGAATGCCGGTGTTAGCGCAGGATTAACTGACAACCAAATTATGCATCTGGCGGGCATTTTTGGCTGGGATATCGACTTTGCGATGGAAATCAGATCCGGTGATACCTTTAATGTCGTGTTCGAAGAGCGCTATATAGACGGCGAATTTGTTGGTTATGGCGATATTGTCGCGGCTGAGTTTATTAACCAGGGTGAGCAGTTCAGGGCAATTCAGCATAACGACGGCAACTATTACACACCGGAAGGTCGCAGTATGCGCAAAAGTTTCCTGCGCGCGCCGATCAACTTTAAATACGTCAGTTCAAACTTTAGCAAAGCCCGCTTTCATCCGGTACAAAAGCGCTGGAAAGCTCACCGGGGCACCGATTACGTTGCCGCCAGAGGCACCCCCGTGATGGCCGCCGGGAATGGCAAGGTAATCAAATCCGCATACGACAAATACAATGGTCACCATGTGTTCATTCAGCACGGTGAGAAGTACACCACCAAGTATTTGCACTTTACTAAGCGCGCTGTAAAAAAAGGCGACATTGTTAAGCAGGGCCAGACTATTGGTTACCTGGGAAGTACAGGTTTAGCGTCAGGCCCGCATGTTCATTACGAATTTTTGGTTGATGGCGTACACCGCAACCCGCGCACAGTGGACTTGCCCAAGGCATTACCCATTGATGCCAGCCAGCGAGAGGCGTTTATGCAAATTGCTGAACATCGTATGGCTCAGTTAAACACGTCAAGACGCATAATGCTGGCCATGCAGTAAGCCATGGCCTACTTTATTGGCGTGATGTCAGGCACCAGTATGGATGGCGTTGATGCCATCCTGGCCGATATTACTGAGCAATCAACAGCGCCAGTCGCCGCCACGCATATTGCCTACCCCCCGGCACTCCTCAAGACGCTTCATCAGCTTTGTGATGCAGGAGCAGATGAACTTAATCTGATGGGACAAGCGGATCGCATGGTAGCAATGACCTTTGCCGATGCGGTAAATCAGTTACTGCTTGAACAGCATTTATCACCCGCCGATATTATGGCTATCGGATCCCATGGACAAACTATTCGCCACTACCCGGATGGACCGCCATCAGCCCCTGATGGTCCGGGTTTTACGTTGCAAATCGGCGATCCCCATACCATTGCAGCGCTGACGGGCATTGATGTCGTTGCCGACTTTCGCCGTAAAGACATCGCCTTTAGCGGCCAGGGGGCGCCGCTCGTACCAGCCTTCCATGCCGCTCAATTTGCCAGCGAAGGGCGGCACCGGGCTATCGTCAATATTGGCGGCTTTGCCAACATTACGGTATTGCATGGCACCGACCGCAACTTAATCAGAGGCTTTGACACCGGCCCCGGTAATGTTTTAATGGATGCCTGGTGTCTCAAGCATCGCAACCAGCCCTTTGATGAATCGGGGAATTGGGCTGGTCAGGGGGAGACAAATAAACCTTTGCTCGATGCGTTGCTGGCCGACCCCTATTTTAGTCAGACAGGGCCTAAAAGCACCGGCCGTGAGTACTTTAATCTAAAATGGCTCAACGCACACCTGGCTGCGTTACCGCCGATTAAACCTGTTGATGTTCAAGCCACAATTCTAGCCTTAACAGCCACTACGATTGCCGATGCCATTAAAAACTTAGCATCAATACAAGAATGCTATGTGTGCGGAGGCGGTGCCTATAACCAGACACTTATGAACCACCTGGCCGATCAATTACCCGATGTAAAGGTTGCTGCGACAAGCTCGCTCAAGCTTACCCCGCAATGGGTGGAGGGTGTTGCTTTTGCCTGGTTGGCCTGGGCTTATTTGCATCAGGTTCCGGGTAACGTACCATCAGTTACCGGCGCTGAGCGCGCGGTGGTTTTAGGAAGCTTTATTCCGGCTGGCTGAGCATAAATAAGACGCCAGACCGGTTTATTGGCTCAATCGCCGTTGACACTTAGTTCTTGTGCTGCATTGAATACGTTTCAGATACCCCCATTACTATTGCAAGCGGTGGCAACTCGCTACCAATCTAATTAACGCGTTAGTACGTATATTACCGCGGATAAATAACGACGATGCCTTTGCAAAGACAAAAATAGGAGTATCTGTGTCCGAATCTCATCTTTTTTCTGCCTTTAACTGGGCAGGCAATGAACTAAAAAACCGAATGGTACTTGCTCCACTTACACGCGGACGTGCCGGACCTGATCGCGTTCCAAATACAATCATGGGCGATTACTATGCCCAGCGCGCATCGGGTGGCCTGTTGATCAGTGAAGCCACCAGCATCTCACCTGAAGGTAACGGCTGGGTTGATGCGCCGGGTATTTATACCGACGAAATGGTTGCAGGCTGGCGTCATATCACTGACAGGGTGCACAATGCTGGCAGTAAAATCGTCTTGCAAATGTGGCACACTGGCCGCGCGTCACACAGCGATTTTCATGACGGAGAACTACCGTTATCTGCCTCAGCACTCGCCATCAGTGACGGCAGTGAAATTCATACTGCACAAGGCAAGAAAGCCTTTGAAGTACCTAAAGCGATGACGGTGGAAGATATCAATCGTACGGTCGAGGACTATCGCCTGGCAGCGGTAAACGCTAAAGAGGCCGGTTTTGATGGTGTTGAAGTGCATGCAGCCAATGGATATCTGATTAACCAGTTTTTAGATAGTCGCAGTAACCAGCGCGATGACGACTATGGCGGTAGCCTGGAAAACCGTTACCGTTTCTTTGCCGAAGTACTCCAAGCTGTATTGTCAGTCTGGCCTGCAGAAAAGGTCGGCGTGAGACTATCACCCAATGGCGTATTTAATGACATGGGTGCCGATGACTACCGCGAAACTTTTTTGTTTGTGGCCACCCGGCTCAACGAACTCAAGTTAGGGTATTTGCATGTCATGGACGGCCTGGCATTTGGTTTTCACGAGCGCGGTGAGCCAATGACCTTAAAAGACTTCAGGCATGTCTTCGATGGTATGTTAATTGGTAACTGTGGCTACGACAAAGATACTGCAGAGAAACGTATCAGCGACGGCGATGCCGACATGATAGCCTTTGGACGCCCCTGGATCACTAACCCTGATCTGCCAATTCGCTTTAAGCATGATTACCCGCTTGCCTCATTTGACGATCCGAGTCATTGGTATGGCGGTGGGCGTGAAGGCTACAGCGACCATCCTGATTATCAGACTCAGAGCGGTAAAAAAGACGTTGCTGCCATAAGTTAATGATCACAGCGCAAATACCTTATGCCGTATTTGCGCGCTTTCCCACTGCTGCAGGGCCTGGCTCCGTTAATCATGATATCCTTAGGCATTATTGTTATTGTTTTATGAAGGAAGACTAGCGTTGACTATGGAGACGTCTACTCCCAGCCCATGGTTATTGGCTATTTTAAGCCGCGATCATAAAACCTACTCCACACTGCTGACGCCGCTTCTGCCCGAAGGCGTGTCGTTGCGTTGGTGTAGTGACCAACCTGCAGACATCGATACCTCAGAAGTACACCTTATCCTTGGTGAACCTGACTTACTGGTGCAAGTGGTTGATGACTGCCATTCGTTAGCGTGGGCGCAGTCAACCTGGGCAGGTAACGCGCCACTATTAAACGCGACCAAGCGCGACTATCAACTCACAGGTGTGAAAGGCATTTTTGGCCAGCAAATGCGCGAATATGTATTTGCTTATCTGCTCTATTTCGCCCGCAATCCTGAGGGGTTTAAGCAATCTCATCTGCGCCCTGAAGGAAAATGGCAAGCACCTCAGTTCAGCGCACTGGCCGGGCAAACGCTGGGGATAGCAGGCGCTGGTCATATTGCTTCAGCAGTCGCCGCTGCAGCTCAGGCTTTTGACATGCAAGTGATCGGACTAAACCGCAGTGGCAAAGCCCAAGACGGTTATGAAAGCGTCTTTACATCCAGTCAAAAGCTCGACTTTGCAAGCCGTTGTGATTATCTGGTGTGCTTATTACCTGACACCAATGACACGCGTCACTTCATCGACGCCCCTTTTCTGGCAGCCATGCCTACCCACAGTGTGTTAGTTAATGCTGGTCGCGGAGTTGTTATAGATGACGACGCACTCATTGCGGCGCTGACACAGATGCAGATCCGTGCCGCAGTGCTTGACGTGTTTGTTGAAGAGCCGCTACCAGACTCTCACCCTTACTGGGGGCTGTCCAATGCCTATATTACTCAGCATACGGCTGCAATATCCAAAGCGTCAGATGTGGCAATGATTTTTACTGATAATTTGCAGCGCTTTCTACAAGGTAGTGCGCTCAACTACCGTTTGGACTTTAACAAGGGCTATTAAACTGCCACCTGGTATACACAGTGAATGCTCAATGGCTACTTTCGCGGATCGGTGTCGGCAATATTGGCATTATTTTGATTCTGATCGCAAAACTTGCTTAGGTTAGGATATTTTTCAAAGTTGTAGAGTTCTCGAAAGGTTACCCAGTCGATCAGGCAATACAAACACATTGAAGGATAGTCCCAACGCTCAAAGTCACCGTTTTGAACACTGCTGTCCAGGGTGGACAATGTGGCCTCTAATCGCTCATCCTGCAGTCTGAAAATGAGCTTGTCGGGAGCGTGAGATATTTCCGATCGCATTAACATCATGCGCTGAACAAAGGCGTCATTCGCTGCATCAATGATAGTCAGCAGGTTTTCCTCGTCCCAGGTGAGAGGAGCCTCATTGAATTTATTCTGCAGATACCGGTAAATAACCCGGGAATCGAACACAATGTGCTCGCCATCTTCCAGCATCGGCACTTTTAATGCCGGATTTTTTGCCTTGAGCAATTCACGCCCCGGACCGGAAAAGATGTCCATACTAACAAATTCGTACGTTTTACCAGTAAGACAAAGACGAATACGACGCACGAAAGGAGAAGTTGTCGAGCCATAAAGTATCATCGTATTCACCTGTTAAATTAAGTAGATAATATTGCGACTTGTACTGGTGCAACAGAATTGTACAGCGTTTACACGCTAAAACTCGCCCCACAACCACATGTAGTGGTGGCATTTGGGTTGTTAACCAGAAAGCGCGATCCCTCCAGGCCATCAACGTAGTCAACCGTGCCGCCTACTAAATATTGCAGACTCATAGGATCAACAACCAAAGTGACCTCATTTTTCTCGATGGCCATATCGCCTTCGTTGACTTTTTCATCAAAGGTAAAGCCGTACTGAAATCCAGAACAACCACCGCCAGTAACATATACCCGCAGTTTCAAATTCGAATTTTCTTCTTCTTCCACCAACTCCCGCACCTTGCTGGCGGCAGCATCAGAAAAGTCGATTGGTAACGCCATTTCTACAGACATAAGCACCTCAAACACTTGCCGAATTATTTCGGCCATAATTGCGGTTATTATCTAATACCTGAGTAAATACATCAACTATTGCGTTGGTGCTATCTTCTAAGTTTGACAGCAGAGCTGCCTAACTCAAAATGCGACTCATCAAGAGCAGGTAAAGACGAAATAACTCCATCTCAAAGTTTATTAAATCTATGCTCAATGTGGTTAGGCCACAATGATAAGGCACGCAAACATGTTTTGACATCCTCGAGTACCAGGCTTCTGATGCGTTTAATACGTCAATTAACGGGCTGAAAAACCGAAGAGTTTCTAAAAGTTTCAATTGACACAGTTACTTACACTCATCTTGAGATTTCTGTTTGTCTAATCCGGTCTCAATGATACAAAGCAACTCTTAATGATTCAGGTCTCCCAACCATAGTCTTTAAGTTTATCAACAAGATGTATTTAATCGTCTTTCACATAAAGGATTTTTATGAAAAAAAGATTATCTCTTTACGCCATTACGACAGCGGCAATGTCGCTCAATGCTTTCAGCGCAGATAGCTATCAAACTTTTCTGAATGCAAACTACTCTGCAAGAGATAGCGAATTCGAGCAACAGGATGTTTTATACAAAGACAACACCGACACCTGGACTCTCAACGCAGCCTATTACTTTACGCCGCGCCCCACCATGGGGCCAAACAAAGAGTTTCAATTTATCAACCAGCAGAGTTTTATTAGTGGCTCTATCCTCTCTAAAGATGATTATGATGCTCAAGCGGTGGCAGGTGAATACCTCTTTGGTGACTGGGTAATCAGTGGAGCGGCAAGTTTTAGTGATAATAACGACAGTGTCACCGTTGGAATGGGCTATTTTATAACGCAGGATCTGAAACTGTCGGTGTCCAATACCTCGTACGACAGCGCAGGTGATTTATTTGATAGTGACGAATCACAATTCACTTTTTCTGCTGACTACGTCATTCCGCTTAAGAATAACGACTATCTTGGCTTCTCTTTTAACACTGACGAAGATTTTGCCATTAATACGCTGGATACAAAGTACCTGACACAGGTCGGTACTGAGCAGTATATCAGTGTGAAAGCAAGCGCCGTTTTTTATGGCGATGAACTCGACGACAATGAAGATTCAATGAGTGCGTCCGCTGAATTCTATTTCTCAAAGAAAACCAGCGTTAATGTTGGGGC
>JABXHM010000093.1 GCA_013373625.1 Alteromonadaceae bacterium
CGCAGGCGGCAGACGTTGTCGGCCTGACACCCTCGGCCGTCAGCCAGCAGGTTCACGCGCTGGAAGATGAACTGCGCGTGACCATCTTCGACCGCACCAAGCGACCGCCCCGGATCACGCCCGATGGCCTCCAGGTCATTGAAATGGCGGAGGATATCCTGCGCCGCGCAGAAGACGCGAAGGCCATTCTGCGCGGCGACCAGATCGCCGGGACGCTGATGCTGGGATCGGTCCGCTCGAGCGCACTGAACCTGCTGCCACGCGCCATGGTGCAGATGCGCGGGCGCTATCCGGACCTGAAGCCAAGCTTGCGGGTATCCCTTTCCTCAACCCTGATCGCGGACGTGGCCGGCGGACGGCTCGACGCCGCTATCGTCGCGGAACACCTCGGGATTCCCAACACCTTGCGCTGGAGCCCCTTCCTTCGTGAACCGCTATGGCTGATCGTGCCACGTGGCATGGAAGCGAGCGACCCGATCGAACTGTTGAACACCCGGCCCTACATCCGTTTCAGAAGCGCCGTGCCGCTGGCGAACCTGATCGATACAGAGTTGTCCCGTCTCGGCGTCGTCACCAATGACGTCGCCGAAATTGACACCATCGGATCGATCGTCACGGGCGTGCGGCAAGGTCTGGGCATCTCGGTTGTGCCGCATGTTGCTCTGCAGGATCCCGAGGATCTGAACATCATGCGCCTGGCCTTCGGCGTTCCGCAGGTGACCCGCCAGATCGGCATCGTCGAAAGGACGGCGGCGCCGCGCGCTGAAATCATCGCTCTCCTGCACGCAGTCCTCGCGGACCTCTGCGGCGACTACGGAGTGGTCAGGCCCAAACGATCCTGACCGTGTTCACATTTACGAACGCCGTAACGAAGCGCCCGGCCCCGGTTTCTTTGGAAGCGTCAGCTGGCGTAACGCCACGATGCGGTTTTCACAGATCTCCAAAACTTTCGACGTGTATGCCATCACTTTGGACTGAAAGTGGTCGCGATCTTAATTAGCCGAAAACGGACACCAAATCGTCTCCATGCGAACGTCCGGTCTGGGCCGGGCGTGTCGATGGTCGATGTCGAAGTGTAAGTGGACCATGCTTCACCACCACAGGGGGCTTGGAGTCCATAATGAACCTTCGGGTCAATTGGCTAATCGTTTTGCCAGTCAGCTCCCAAACTCAGCAATTGTTACTGCCTATTTTGGTTCTGACAGGCGGTCGAGGTTACGCTCTGCCATCCTATGGAGTTCCCAACTAGACATCCCACCCATCCATAACCATGCCAGCGCCACGATAAGATTTTTCCATTCATAGGTGTTTACTAGGGCAAAAGCGGGCCCAAGCCCGCCTAGGCCCAAGAAAATCAAAGCTACACCATTCAGGTAGTTAGATCGCAATTTGATTTTCTCACGCTCAGTTTCAGTCATGTTTTGTCCTGTGGTGTCAGTTGGAAAGAGAAATTTCGAAAGGCGATATGCGAATTATTCGCAGCAGTAGCGAAGGTCTGCAAGGTCCGCATCAGCGACCTTCGGCGCCACAGAATGCTATGCGATGCACGAGTGACCGATTCAGGGAAACTGCGGCGGCATCGTGCTCGTATCGACTGGCCGCAGAGGGCCGAATTTGCCGGGCAGATCATCTGACCAATGCGAGACGGCCGCGGCACCGCCGCATGTCAGCTTGGAGCCCAATTTGTTGGATGCTGCGGCAATGTCCAACGTCCGCTCATTGCCGCAGCCGCCCATCAGATGCGCGGTTTCGGGGACGGCTCCCTATCAGAATCGCCAGAGTTCGGTTCTCCTTTGGGTTCGATAAGAAGAACCTTCACCTCTTTCTCGGCCCGCGGCCGATGCACCACCCCCTTAGGGACGACAAATAGCTCGCCAGCTCTGACGGTGCGCGCTGTCTCGCCCTCGATGTCCATCTTCAGTTCACCTTCCAGCACATAGAAAAAGTCGTCCGTCGTATCGTGCTTGTGGAATGGGTATTCGCCCACGAACTTGACAACCATGATCTCGTTATTGTTGTACTCTGCGACCACATGAGGGTCCCAGTGGCTTGTGAACTGACCGAGTTTTTCGTTGAGGTTTACCGATTTCATTTTGCGATGGCCTGTTGTGTATGGAAGCCAGCCAAGTGACTGGTTCGCGTTTCAATTAGAGCGCGAGCGAGCTGAAAGGAGATGTTCGTGTCAGCTAAACCCGGAGCCTCAGCTGACAGAGCACGAAAGTTGACGCCCGGTCTTGAACGTTCGTGCGCGTCCGACTGGGTGCGGACTGCCCCGTGGCAGACGGGCATCCAACGCATCGAAGCCTTCTTCTCCGGCGAAGCATATGCGCCACATCGGCATGACACCTACTCGATAGGCTATACGATCCAAGGGGTTCAGAGCTTCGATTATCGCGGTGTTCGATCGGACAGCGTGTCGGGGCAAACCATTGTCTTGCATCCTGACGAGGTTCATGACGGAAAAGCTGGTACAAGCGAGGGCTTTCACTACCAGATGCTCTATATCGAGCCGTCTCTACTGCGAGAGGCCCTCGATCCGGCAGTAAGAGCGCTGCCTTTCGTAAAGGACGCTGTGCTCAGCGACCCGAGCCTGCTGCACGCCATCCACACTGCATTTTCAGTTATGGATTCAGTGCTGGAGCCGGTTGCCCTCGCCGAAATCGTGACGCTTTTGGCAGATGGCCTGACGTCCAATGACGCCTCAATTAGCCGGCCTGCGAAATTCTTGCCCGACCTTCCAGCTGTTCGCTCAGCGCGCGAATATCTCGATGCGAATTTCGCTCTTACGGTGGGATCGGATGAACTGGAAGCCGTGACCGACCTGGACCGATACACGCTTACTCGCCAGTTTCACAAAGTTTATGGAACCAGTCCGTATCGCTATCTGACAATGCGCCGCCTTGATCGTGTCCGCGCAGAAATCTCGGCTGGCTCGGGCTTGGCCGAAGCAGCACTCAATGCCGGTTTCAGTGATCAAGCCCATATGACACGTCGCTTCAAGGCAATTTTTGGCATCGCGCCCGGGCGCTGGCGACGTATGCTCAAAAGCGCCTAAAGCTGACCTCGGCCTGTTTGCTTCCAGCGTCTGCTTCGTCCGCATCGCCGACCTCCACCCCCCCAAATGCTGCGCGAAGGACGAATGGCGGGTCTGTTGAAGCTGCACCGCGGCGGCTGATGCACTTGCGAAGGTCGGCTCAGGGCCGGTAAAAGCCGTATTCTCTTGGGGTCGGAAACCCACCTTGAGCACTTTCACTTTGTAGGACTGTGCATCTACGTTCATTACTCGCCGGACAACCCGACCTATCTAGGCGTACATACAAGGCTGGTTTATCTCCCGGCCAACCTCTTGGCCGGGAGGTTCATGCACCTGCGTCAGCGATTGCGCTCGATCCAGGCCCAAGCGATGCACCGCGCGAAGTCGCCCGTCTATAGGGATGCGGTGACGTGATTCATCAACCTCGGCATGAGTGCGTCTGCGATCCATGGCACGGTTGGCGGGCGATTGGGATTTGTCGCCGCTCGGAACGCGATAGTGTGCAGTTCGGACCACAAAACGGGACTGGTGGACGGGTTGAGTGCCACCGCTGTTGTCATGAGCGCCTCGCGCTTCTCCCATGGCCCGGCCCAAAGGGTCGCTTTCAGGTTGCCTGCGTCACAGTCTGCAGTGAGGAGCCATCTGCCGTCGTCAAAGGGCAGTGCAGGATGGCCTCCGACGAGGGCGCAGGTCAGCACGTGATTGCAGGCGGCGATGGCCTCGTCATCGACCATCGACCGGCACTGAATTGCCGAATGCCCGCTCTGGAGCGTGATATGAGGGACAGCGTTTTTCATACTAATGACCTTTCAGGGACGCCGGTTTTCGACATCGGATGAAGGATCAGTGCTCGCGCCTGAGACAGGGTCATATGTGCCGAACATCAGCACATTGCCGACAGTAAAAAACGGCAGTTCGGGGACACCTGTGACGATTGCGCACAGGATCGGGGCACCGTTCATGAAGGCGTCGAACGCCGTGGTATCCGGAATCTTCGGTGATAGGACCATTTCGAGGGGTTCACCCTTCGGCGCCTGTTCGGCGGTGATCACGGCGCACCACTTGCCCTCGTCACGTTCAATCGTGAACGCCTTCAGGTTCTCGAGGTGAAATGCGGAAGCTGCCCCACATTCGGGGCGTGGTCCGGGATCATGTCCTTCGCTCTGAGGGCGGCGAGGATCAGATCCAGATATGACGTGTTCGGACTGGGGTTGTCGGGGATCGAGGTTTAGTGAAGTTTCATCATGGCATGACTCCATTGTTGCCTCCGGATCGCCGGAGACTCGGGTAGGTTGATTGGCGGTATGGGGTGCCTGTTGACATCCAAGCCGCCAATTTAGCGGGGAACAACGGCCGGTCTGGCCGCTGACATTCTGAAGATTGGTCGATCTCCCAGGATCGGGAAATCAAAACGGGTCAGCTTCTGCATTTTTCTGGGTGACGTAGCGTCAGCTTTTGGACGACCACCGGGCGACTAAGTTCCCCGGGCGATGAGTTACGACGCCCCTCTTTCCCGCGAAGACCTTCAAGACTTCTTCGCCGTCACGGACCGCGGATTGCCCCGCGTTCTGAGCGCGCAGGGTATTCGCCTGGTGAACGGCAAGGCGCGCTGGCCGGTCGTGTTGCGGGCGATGGGGTTCGATGAGCAGCGCTGCCCGGATCGACTGGACGAGCTGATGCAACCGCTGCTGACGGCACAGAAGGCCGCGCCGATCCTTGGCGTTCGCGACTCCTCGACCGTCTACAAATGGGTGAAAGGGAACGCCCCCAAGCACCTTGGGCCGATGCCAAAACCGATCAGGATCTGGAACGGCAAGAAGACCGAGCGCGACCACCGCTGGCGTCGGGCCGAACTCGAGGCATGGATCTGCGAAGAGGCGCAGCCCGTCTACGTCCGCTTGGAGCCCGCGTTCGGCGCTTTGCCGGGTCGCAAAGGCGGTGCTGCATGACCACCGCAGCCTTTCTCGGACACAGCATTTGCGCTCGAACGGCCCCGACATCGGATAGGCGGCCCGGACACAGACACCTGGGGTTTTTCACCGGCGGCAACGCACAAGGCGGTTGTGTCCAGAACGCGCTTAAGCGGCTGAAAGCGCGTCCAAGCGGCCCAACCGCAGAGATCAATTCCCTTCAGCAACAACACGAAAGAGGCAGAACATATGCTTGACCTGACATCCAAATCTTCCAAGTCGACGAGGGCGCTCGTCGCCCCGCACAGCGGCAAACCACAGCGAGGACCGATGCTCTCGGACCTCAGGGCTCATGTCGAGAAACGTGGCGACCTGGCTGCCTCGACGCGGGACAAGTGGCTGCGCACGTTTGACCGTGTCGGGCGGATCATGAACACCCCGCTGGAGCAAATTCCTGCTTCGCTCGATCTCGTAGAGCGTCGATTTGGCCCGGAGTGGACCGATGCCGACGAATGGCCGACTGAACGGGCCTACGGTGATTTTCGGCGCATCATCCAGAGCGCACTTCGAAAGTTTCTTGGTTGGCACAACGCACGGGCCGAGCTTGATGACCGCGAAGACGACTGGGCAGTGCTCATGGCGGCGGTCGAGCCGCTGACAAAAGGCAAGCTGGGTGAGACCACGTCGGACCCTTATTGGCATCCGATGAAACTCGTCGGGCTCAAAGGCCTGGCCCGCGCCGCGCGAGCTCTGGACCTACAGCCTCGTGATCTAAGCATCGAGACGGCGAACCGAATTGCGGCATCGCTCTCGGGCAATGAACGGGAGTCTGCGATCCGTGCACTGCGTCGGTTCGACGAACTGTTCGAATTCGATATTTCGCGCGACCTTATGCCGGCACAGCAGATTGCCTTCTCCCCGGAGGTCTTGGCCCCGGCTCTTGGGAAACTTCCCGATGTTTGGGAACGCGAGATAGGCGTTTGGGTTCATGCGATAACAACGAACCGGTGGGACCCGGTTTCGAAAAAGTATACGGCCGAGCACACCAAACATGCGAAGGTGCTCAAGTCGGGTCTACGGACGGTGGCGCGGGCTGCCTTACAACTGGGTCTCGCAGATCGCGACGACGATCTGAGGACGCTTTTGTCGGACGACGACAAGATGACGGCGGTCGCGGGCGAACTGTTCGCTCGCAAAGATCGCTCAAAGGCGCAAGGCCATCTCGAGCCACGCAGCGCTCGAAAGTATCTCAAAGGCTTGATCCAGACGCGTGACTATTTCGCAATCGATACCTTCGTTCTCGACCAGATCCTCAAGAACAACACGGATTCAAAGGCTGGCAAGAAAGCCGAAAAGTCGATGACCGCGAAGAATCGTAAGTTCTGCGAGACTTTGCTTGAGAATGCGGTTGTGCGGCGCAAGTTTTTTAGGTCCCATCGCGCGCTTCAATCGGCGGCTGAAGCACTGCTCAACAAGGCCAAGGCGGAAGGTCGCGACCTCTCCAAGTCCGAACTTGCCGAGATCCGCATGCTCGGCGTGGCCGCATGTTTTGCGGCCATCGAGATTGGTGGGGCGCCAGTTCGGATGAAGAACGCGCTTGAGCTCACGATCGTCGGCGACGACGCCAAACTGCGCCTCCTAACGAGTCGGAAGAGGCCGATAAAGGTTCATATTCCAAGTGCGGAGGTGAAGAACGTTGAGGTGATCGAGTTCGAGATCGCCCCCCGAAAGTATGGCTACTACGACGTGATCCGATGGTATGTCGACGTTATTCGTCCGCTATTCCCGCATGCCAACCAGAGCCGATATCTGTTCCCCTCTTTGCGCGGGGAGGTCGGACACATGAGCGAAAAGCACTTCCGTGCAGGTTTCAAGTCGCGGATGAGGTCGATCGCGGGCGTTCCTATGAACCCGCACCAGATGCGGCATGGACAAACTTCGCTTCTGCTCGACGCCCACCCGAACGAGATCGAAGTCATCGCGAAACGGATTGGGGATCATCCGAGCACGCTGCGCACATACTACGGTTGGCTGAACGGCCTGAAGCTCGTCGAGCGAGGGCAGGATCTGCTAGCGGGGCTTATTGATGGGTAAGCGTTACGATACCAGACCCCGCGAAGAGATCCTTGCGGGGCACCGTTTCGACACATTCCGGGACGCGCCGGGCATGGATCAGGTGGAGCAACGTGAATTGCGCACGCTCGACCGGTTTATCGAGTTCGCTGAGGCGCGGGGGATCGGTGTGCCTTCGGTAGATGATTTCCTGAAGTTCGTGGATGAGGGGACCTCAACCCGACCGCTCGACGATTTGCGAACGGCCTTTGACCGGCTCCTGCCCGAAGGGGCAGGGGTGCGGCAGTCTATTCGTGACGCGATCCGGGCCAAGAAACCGCGCTCGCGGGTCTGCGACCGGCGATCTCGCGACGTCATCCTCGCCGAAGAGGTCATGGCACCCTATCGGGCGTTGCCCGGTATTGATGAGGTGACGCTCGAAGACCTGCGGGTTCTGTCTGTCTTTCTGTCTTTTGCTGAGGCGCGGCAGATCGCAGCGCCGACGGAGGCCGACTTTCTGGCCTTCGTTGCCGATGTCACTTCGAGCCGGCGGCTTCGGAGCCTGCGGGCTGTATTCATGACAATCCTGCCGGAACATCCGGTCTTGCTTGCGCTCGACGCGGCAATTGTATCGAAATCGCCAGCCCGCGCGTCTCGTGTTGGCACAATGCCGCGACCACTCGCAGAGCGTCGGGTGGCTCTCGAAGACCTGCCGACCGACTGGCAGGCCATCTTGACGAAGCTACGCATGGGGATCATGCCTCTGGCGGGCAGGGCGCTTCCCGCAAAATCGGTGATCGACAGTATGGAAGACGTGCTCCGAGAGTATGCGCGGGTTCAGTTGGATGCCGGCGCGGAGGTGTCGATCACGGTCGACGGCCTGCGTCGGCTGCTCGACGCGAAAACGCAAGCGAGCGCGGCCAAAGAGGACAAACGCCACGCGAATGCAGGTAATCGAGTCGCGACGCGGCATACCGCCGTTCTGCGACTGCGGCTCTTCGGAGAAATCCTCGAGGAGGATCCGCTCGTTTTGTCAGCCTACCGCAATCACGAGGCGGTTCTTCGTAGCCAGACGGGGGCAGAGGTGCCGCTTAAGTTCGGCAAACTCGAGCAGCTCCCGAGCTTCGCGAAGAGTTGGGCCCTCGCCGGGGATCTGCTTGCCGCCTCTGTGACGGCAAAGACGAAGAGGACACGCATCCGGCTTCTGAATGAAGCTGTCGCCGTGGCGCTGTGGATGTTTATCCCTCTGCGGCTCGAGGATGGAAAGCTGATCTGGGGCGAGCATGTCCGCTTCGACGGCGAGCGGTATCACATCGATGTCGTGACGAACAAAGCGGATGAACCCTTGCGAGGGCGTTTGCATAAACTGCTCACACCGTTTCTCGATGCCTTGGCGTGTCGAGGGGTCGATCGCGACTATGCCGATCACATGCGCGCACAGGCGATCGACGTGGGCGCGGGATTGTTTCGAGATGTGAGCGGCAAGATGTTGTCGAAAGGGTACCCCTCGTCAGTCTGGCGCAAACACTTCAAAGCCGGAGCACACATCTCGCGGAGTCGGGTGCATACCGAACTCGGTGTGCTCGGCCCCGAGGGTGTCGAAGCGGCGCTCGCACTCAATGCGCAGAGAGACCCGCGAACGGCGGCTTTCTATCAGGGTGGAGCGCTGAGCCGCGTCCAAATGAGACGCGGCCAGGACATGCTCGACGAATTGATCGGTGAGACCCTCAACGACTGATCATTGTCGAAAAAAACAACGGACCCCGAGGCGCACAAGCGGCTTGGGGCTGATTTCAAGATCTTCAGATGCCTGGAGCCGCCTCCCCAGCTAAGTTCGAACGTCTCGCAGAAAAAATTTCAGAAATCTCGGGTTTTCTGCTTCTGCGCGTTTCTGTCTCAAAAACATCAGACGCACTTCCCCTCCGGACACAAAAACCGGAGGTATCCAATGTGAATAGCCCCGCGTTTCTTAGACGCCTTCGTGTCTCAGTTTCTGCTGCCGCTCGAAGTCAGCGGGTGACAGCATTCCGTTCCGGGCGTGTTTGCGCTTCGGATTGTAGAACATCTCGATGTAGTCGAATACATCCTGCCTTGCTTCTTGGCGCGTTCGGTAGGTTCGCCGCCTGATCCGCTCACGCTTCAGCAGGTTGAAGAAGCTCTCAGCAACCGCGTTATCATGGCAGTTCCCGCGACGGCTCATCGAGTGCTCCAGATTGTGAGCCCGCAAAAAAGCCGCCCAGTCCATGCTGGTGAACTGGCTGCCCTGATCCGAATGGACCAGAACCTTCCGCTTGGGCTTCCTTCGCCAAGTCGCCATGAGCAGCGCTTGCAGCACCACATCCGTCGTCTGTCGGCTCTGCACCTACCAGCCGACGACACGACGCGAGAACAGATCGATGACCACGGCGAGATAGGCAAAGCCTTCCTGCGTGCGGATGTAGGTGATGTCGGTCACCCAAACGCTGTCCGGTGTCGCCACTTCAAACTGCCGGTCCAGTGTGTTGTCGACGACCATTGAGGGCTTGCCGCCATACTTCCCCGGTCGGCGATTGTAGCCGATCTGCGCCGTGATCCCGGCCAGCTTGGTCAGGCGGGCGACCCGATTCAGGCAGATGCTTTCGCCCTGCTCGAGAAGGTCGTCATGAAGTTTGCGGTGGCCGTAAACCTTGCCGCTGGCCAACCACGCCTCCTTTAGCATCTCGGTCTGCCGCTGGTCTTCCTGGGCCCGTTTGCTCAACGGCGCCTTCAGCCAGGCATAAAACCCACTCGGCTGGATGCGCAGACACCGGCAGATCGCCCGGACGGAGAACTGCCCGCGATGCTCGGCCACGAACGCGTATCTCACTTTGCATCCCTGGCGAAATAAGCGGTCGCCTTTTTTAGGATATCCCGCTCCTCCGTCACCCTCAGGAGCTCACGCTTGAGTCGACGATCTCGGCCTCTTTCTCAGCGTCATCGGATGACGCCTTCGCGAACTTCTTCTTCTAGGCGTAGAGGGAATACGCGCTGACCCCCAAACGCTCCGACACTTCCCTGACCGGGTAGCCCCGCTCCGTGATCTGCGCGACCGCGTCCTGCTTGAACTCATCGCTGAACTTGCTGGGGTCAGTTGCGGATAGGGGCGAAATCCTGCGCTAAGGGATTTGGAGCTTGAGAAGCCTATCGACGAACCTGTCGAGCGCCTCGTTCGCCTTTCGCGTTGGGCCAAGGCCCATGTTGACGGTGCAGCAGTGTTCGATGTACTTGCGAATTTTGACCGCGTCGGCGCCTTCCATGACGAGCCTGACCGTTCGTGGGACGTAACTGTCATACTCGTCGTCCGGGAACCAATCAGGTTCGCCATCGCTGCCCAAGTTCACGCTCACCCCGATGGGGTCGAACTCATTCCAGTGTTTGCGACACATTTTGTGTAAGCGTTGGTACTCAGCGTTGCGTTTCAAGGTTTTCGGTCTCTCGTTTTGCAATCGCCAGAACGGTATTTTTGGAGATGCCGAGGTCGCGGGCGATCCAACGGTAGGATCGTCCCTCTTCGATCAGCGCCACTACCTTTGGTGCGAGGCGGTCTGACTTTGGGCGTTGGCCTGGTTGTCGCCCCAGTTTTTTGCCGCGTGCCTTGGCGGCGGCGAGACCGGATTTGATGCGTTCGCTCATGAGGTCGCGTTCGAACTGGGCGATGCCTGCCAGCATGGTGGCCATCATGCGGCCATGGGGACTGTCGAGCTCAAAAGTCATGCCGGACATCGCGACGACCGAGACGCTCCAGCTTGCCAGTTGGTTCAGCGTGTCCAAGAGGTCTTGGGTCGAGCGGCCCCATCTGGACAGTTCGGTCACCAATACCGCGTCGATCTTTCTGGCTTGAGCCAGGGCCATCACCTGGTTGCGTGCGTGCCGGTTTGTCTTGGTGCCGGAGATCGTTTCTTTGTGAATGTCCAGCACCTCGTATCCCGCGCGGACGGCGAAATCGGTTAGATCAGCAATCTGCCGTTCGCAGGATTGGTCTGACGTTGAGACCCGCGCGTAGATCACGGCGCGCTTCGATGAAGCAGGTGTTTTCTGTCCCAATTGAACTGGTGTGGTTTGAGCGGTCATAATGGCTTGTTTTTGTTAGGCCAATTATTGTCCCTTTTAGCCATTTGATCAAGGGGGACATATTTTGCCAAGACGAAGCATTCTGACCAAGCGGCAGCAGGCCAGACTTCTGGATTCACCAACGGATGCCGCGAACCTTCATGAACACTACACACTTGATGACTTTGATCTTGAACAGATCAAACAGCGCCGTTGCCCCCACAACAAAATGGGCTTTGCACTTCAGCTCTGTGCCTTGCGATATCCAAGGCGGTTGCTTGCGCCTGGCGAGACCATCCCCATCGAGGTGTTGCGGATACCAGCCTCTCCGGCGCACGGGTCGCGCGCGAGCTCAGCGCACTGATCCGGATCTACGGCAAACCCGGCTGCATTGTCAGTGA
>JABXHM010000101.1 GCA_013373625.1 Alteromonadaceae bacterium
ATGCAAATTGCGCTCGAAGTCGGCTTTGGCTCTGCCGCTTACTACAGCCGCTGTTTTAAGCAGGAATATGGCCATTTGCCCAAAGACATCGACTTACAAAGTGAAATAAAAACACCGCCAGATAACACATAGCATCCGGTAAGTCCGCCTAATTGCACAACGCACCTTTAAAACTTACCTCCTTCCCCCATGTCTTAGTACATACAAAAATTCTGTAAGTTTGGAGGTTTACTATGTCTACCATACTCATTACCGGCGCTAACCGGGGTATTGGTCTGTCACTGACTCAATTATATCTGGCGCGTGGCGATACGGTAATTGGCGTATGCCGCAGTGCGTCCGATGAGCTTAATAGCAGTGGCGCCGAGGTAATTACCGGGGTTGATGTGAGTCAGGATTCGGGCGTGGAAAAACTCAAAACCGAATTGTCTGGCCGCACCATAGATGTACTCATTAATAACGCTGGCATACTGCGGAAAAGCAGCCTCGACAGTCTGGACATTGAGCAAATACGCGAGCAGTTTGAAGTGAACGCCATTGGGCCTTTACGTGTGGTGGCGGCGCTGCGAAGCAATTTATCCCGAGGCAGTAAAATAGGCCTTATCACCAGTCGCATGGGATCCATTGACGACAACGATTCCGGCAGCAGCTATGGCTACCGTATGTCAAAAAGCGCGCTTAATGCAGCGGGTAAATCGTTGTCGGTTGATCTCAAAAACGAAGGCGTTGCGGTTGCATTGTTGCACCCAGGCTGGGTAAATACGGAAATGGTCAACTATAACGGCCTTATTGAACCCGAAGAAGCGGCAGCCGGTTTAGCGGCACGTATCGACGCCTTAAACCTGGAAAATAGCGGCGGTTTTTGGCACAGCAATGGTGATCGTTTACCTTGGTAATGCCTTCCCATCATTGCTAAAGCTGCTTGGAGAACAGTCGGCAACGTTTCGTTAGTTGCTAGTACTGCGGTAGTAACGGCGGCGAATGCTGGCGAAGTCGCCGTTGGCAACGCCGGTTTTAATAATATACTCTAGGCGGCTGCGGTGTGGCCAAAGCCAGGAATCTTTATTGATCACCACATATTGTTCGAAGACGTGGTCAATTTGATAGTCAGCCAGCGTAATCCTGTTTTGCAAATGAAGTTCTTTGAACTTGCGTTCTGCACCTTGCTGAATATGGGTAAAGGCGTCGATGCGACCTTTTATCAACATTTCAATTTTTTGTTCAATAGAAGGCACCTGCACAGTTCTGTTTTGTGGGATACCAATCATTATGCTTTCAATACTGGAGCGCATGGTCATGCCAATATTCAGTAGTTTAAGATCTGCTTTTGTAGACAGTCGATCAGCGTTTTCACTCAGCACAAAAAGGGCAACATTTAGTGACTCATAGGGAGGTGACATGCGCTGCGTGTGCTCGCCAATGGGGGTATCCATCGATACGCCAACCATTAAATCAATACTGCCATTATTAAGTTCTAACAAGCGCCTCGTGAATGGCATTAGTGCAATATCGGCTGGCACATCGAGCTTTGCGGCAAGGTAGTTAATCAGTTCATAATGCAGGCCAACAGGAAAGTCCGGAGATACCGCAGAACGCAGTTTGGGCTGTGCTACTGCGCTTGTACTTAGTACCAGTAATACTACTAACCAGCGAAAAGACATAACGTAAAACTCCTTGCCATATTATCCGTAAAAAAACTTCGGTACCGCGACGCGTTATCCCTTGGGTGTCAGATACACAACGGCTTTCCCCACCACTGCGCATCCTTAACATACTTAACCACGAGCCCGTCTTTAATCAACAGAGCATGGGTGTTAAAACCGGTATCTTTACCTACCATATTTCGATAATTCAGTGTTGCACACACTAGGTAGCCGTAATACACATCATCGAGTTCATTGCCAAGCCAGTAGCGCTTGGGTTTGTCAATTTTGGCAAACTCGGCAGAATCCGGGTGAGTAAGATGATACCCGTAGTACGTTTTTACAATATTGACGTAGTCGTCAGGATACTCACCATAATTTGCTTGGTTGATTTCCTGTTCAGACGGCAACGTAGTACAACCAGCTACAAGTAGTACACCGGCCAGCAAGCTACTCAGCAGAACTTTCATTAAAACATCCTCTTTATTTAGCAACGTCATTCAATAATGAAACTTTCATCGTGGCCATAAATGACAATAAATCACAAAATGGACACGTCAGTAAACTGTGGGCGTGACTACAAAATAACAATGATGAATTGTCGACTCGTTTGATTTACCTGCGTGTAGCTCAAAGGGAGTAACAGTTCCTCATCCTCAGGTTACGAGTGTATCAAATTGATCAGATACAAAGTTGGCAAGGCAAGCGCATATTAGGTATAGGTCTGCATACCAATGTATTGGTGTTGCTGTTTAATCATTCAACGTTTCGATGTGTAATACATCCAACAAAACGAAACAAACCAAACCATTAACTGCTGAAATATATAGGAAATAACCATGTTGAAATTTGCTAAAACTGCTGCCCTTGTACTGACTGCTTCTTTTGGTATTAACGCTACGGCTACTGCTGGTGTTGAAGATGCACTGGCTAATATCTGCACTATCGTTAGCGCTGACGATAAAGGCGAGCTGCGTAAAAAAATGCGCGCAGTAGAGTCTGATTACCGTTTAAAACTGCGTGATTACTACTCAGGTATCTCTTGTAACGGTCAGAGCCTGATTAAAACTGCTATCACCAGCAATGCTGTTGAAGTTGGTACACTACTGGTTAAGAAAATGCCTAGCAGCGACTTAACCGCACCAGAAAACGACGGTAAAACGTTACAAGCCTGGATTAGCGAAAATGGTCTTCAGGACCACGCGGTAGCAAAAGAGCTACAGAGCCGTATCTAATCGGG
>JABXHM010000118.1 GCA_013373625.1 Alteromonadaceae bacterium
CTGGCGTCGGTGAAGACTCGATGCGTTTGACGTCGGCACAGCTTGCGATGCTGTGGGAGGGGATCAACTGGCGACGTCCCGATTGGGGCGCGCCTCCTGCGCGTGTCGGTTAGATTATCTTTCTGGATTCCCTTGTTTTATAGGTCATTACGCCCTGCGCGTGGTATCAGTCGGCATGTCCGATCACGCCTACATTCTCTCCGACGATCCTGCGATCCTGAAGGCGATGATCATCGCGCTTCAGGCGGAGAATGCGCGCATGTCGACCACGCTCGAGGTCCATGAACAGCTGGTCCAAGCCTTGCGCCTGCGGATCGCCAAGCTCTAGAAACAGGCCTTCGGAAAATCCTCGGAAATAATCGAGCGCGAGATCGCCCAGCTGGAGCTGGCGCTGGAGGATCTGCTGGTCGCCGCCGCTGAACAGCGCGCCGGGCCGGTCGAAGACGATGAGCCAGCCGCGGCCGATGCTCCTGCTCCCGAGGCGAGGCCCTGCCGACGTCCGCGCGTGTCGGACGCAACACCTCGCGAACGCCGGGAGCTCGACCCTGGCTCCTGTTGCCCCGATTGTGGGGGTGACCTGCGAGTGGTGGGCGAGGATGTCAGCGAGCTTCTCGACCTGGTCGCGGCGCAGATGAAGGTCATTCAGATTGCGCGGGTGAAGAAGTCTTGCCGCCGCTGTGAGCGTATGGTGCAGCCTGCGGCCCCGAGCCGTCCGATCCCCGGCAGCATGGCCGGTCCGGGGCTGCTGGCTCAAATCCTTGTCTCGAAGTTCGACGACCATCTTCCATTGTATCGTCAGCACGAGATCTACGCCCGCATGGGCGCCGAAATCCCTGATAGCACGCTGTTGGACTGGTGCGGGCGCGCCATGAAGGTGCTCGCCCCTGTCATCGAGCGGATCGAGGCCGAGGTGATGGCCGCGCCGGTGCTGCACGCAGATGACACCCCGATCCGCGTGCTGGACCGGTCAGGTCGAGACCGCGGCCTCGGAAAGGGGGTCACGCAAGGCCGGGTCTGGGCCTATGTTTCCGACCAACGACCTTGGGCCGGCACCGCACCACCCGGTGTTGTCTACCGCTTCTCCCCTGACCGGAAAGGCGAACATCCCCAGCGTCATCTGCGGGAAGGTGGCGGCATCCTTCAGGCAGATGCTTATGCTTGCTTCAACCCGCTCTACGAGCTGCGTGCGGATGGCAGCAGCCAGTTCCGCGAGGCGGCCTGCTGGGCGCACTTGCGCCGCGACTTCCATGATGTGTGGGAGGGCAAGAAATCCGAGATCGCACGGGAGGCTCTGGACCGGATCGGCAAAGTCTACGATGTCGAGCGCGAGATCGCCTGCCAATCCGCCGAACTGCGAAAGGCCGCGCGTCTGAAGCACTCACGTCCCATGGTCGACGCCTTCAAGACATGGGCCGAGGCCCAGCTGCTGCGCCTTCCTGGCAAGGTCGATCTCGCCAAGGCTTTCCGATACGGTCTCAGCCTCTGGACCTCCTTCGAGCTCTTTCTCGAAGACGGCCGCGTCGGCATCGACAACAACCCCGCCGAGCGCGCCATGCGCCCGATCGGTATCGGCCGGAAGAACTGGCTGTTCGCCGGTTCAGACAGCGGTGGTGAAACGCTGGCCCGGGCCATGACGCTCATCGAAACCGCCAAGATAAACGGCATCGATCCGCAAGCCTGGCTCGCCAACGTCCTCGATCGCATCCATGATCACAAATTCAACCGGCTTGACGAGCTGCTTCCATGGAACTGGGCGCAGCCAAGCTGAGCTGCGGTGACAATCAGGCGGTTACCGAAAAGGTCTCGTACACCTTATTTTCGCTACTCCCCTCCGCTCCTACGGCATCCAGAAACTTAAATACATTTCCAGTATTCTGCTTTTTCAAGAAATCTAGGGGTAGTTCCCACCATTCCGATGCTAAAAGCAGATCGCAAACCCCTGAAGGAAAGCGTTTCCGGATCACCTTAGAGGGAACGCCACCTACAATTTCGTATGGCGCTACATCGCGTACAACGACGGCATTAGCGCCCACGACCGCCCCGATGCCGATCGTCACCCCAGGAAGGATAATAGCGCCATCGCCCACCCATACATCTGATCGAATTACCGTTTGCCGCCGAGAGTGTTTAATGGTGTCAAAACCAAGCTCCATCAACGCCTCAGCAGAGTAGTTAGATTGTGCGGGGCCACCCGACAACGAAGGGCTTGTGGATAACCCGGTCATCAAATGCGCCTCGGCCCCAATAGTCACGCGTCGTCCGATACTACAGTACCGTCCGATGAAAACATCACCTCGAATATATCCGTAAGAATTCATGTAAGATGATGCACCAATGAAGCAGCTGTGCTGCTCAGCTATAACCTCCGCACTTATCGAAGCTCTTTCTTCGAACAACATTTTCGCTAAACTCGGAGTAAGCCTGCCGATACCTGCTTGATCCACAGTGTCGGGGCTCAGGTTACAGGTCGCGCTCAGACCATGAGCCAAAAACGAAGCTTCTTTGTCAGAGATTTTCAAATTTCACCTATACAATTCTATTTTAAACACGACAGCCGCTTTGAAAAGCACGCGTCGATATACGTTAGATAGCAATATCCACAGGATTGCATGCCAATTGGACCAAATCACATTTCCGTCCGAGGTACCACCACAAGTCGCAGTCACTAGGGCCTGTGGACGTTGACCACAGGCGAATGACCGCGGCCGCAGTTGCCGTGAACGCGACGAAACTGGTATCGATTTTGCAGCAGCGGGTAGCGATACCTCTGTCTTCTTTGATCTTTCGGAAGAAGTTTTCGATCAGATGGCGCCATTTGTAGGTTTCGCGGTCCAACTCCATTCGGAAGCGACGGTTGGATTTGGGCGGGATCACCGCCTCGGTTCCGGCCTTGAACAGAGCCTCACGCAACCAGTTCGCGTCAAACGCTCGGTCCGCGAGCATTTGCCCGGCCGATAGCCCTTCGATCAGCGCGGCTGTGTCGCGCAAATCATGCGCCGGACCAGACCGCAGTCGGAAGTCGATCAGGTTACAGAGCGCATCGGTCAGCGCCATGATTTTCGTCGTTACACCGCCGCGGGAGCGCCCGATGGCCTGGCCTTCAGCCCCCCTTTTGCACCCTGTCCGTGAAGATGGACCTTGACGATGGTGCCATCCACCATCACGTATTCGAAGTCGGCATCCTCGGCTAACGACCTGAACATAATGCAAAATACATCTTCTTTGACCCAGCGGCGGAAGCGCTTAAACACCGTTCTGTGCTACAAACGTTCCGCCGGATCATTTGTTCGACGCTCGAACTCCACTTTCCGAACTCGCAAGGAAGGTCGCGCAAAGGGCAGCCGGTGCGAGCGATTCAAAGCACCGCTTCCATGAACGGCCGTGGATCGGGTCCCGTGCGCCCGGGGTCGCACTCCCGGCCAAGACAATGCGGAGCGATGGCCGCCCATTGGGCGTCGGTCAGAACGATACGGATCATGCTTGCCTCCCGTGTTGGCAAGCATGAATCAGAGAGAGACCGATTGGGGAAGCTCAAACGTTAACAGGCCCTAGTTTCGGTTAGTTGCATGAAATCGTACAAATCATTGAAGCCAAAAAACCACTTCAGAAGCACCTTAGGCAATTAAGAAGCCTAAGTTTACGTAGGACGTTTTCTCCATATTGCATTGATTTTTTTAACAAATTGAGTTAGTGCTTCGAGAATTCCAAGTAAGAAAAATGGACTTTAAAGACAGTGAGCAATATAATCGCAGGTTTTAACGCGGCGGCGACCGTCAAACCGATCTCGTCACTTCTTAAGCAGGAAGACGTCTGCGAGCACGTTCGTTTAGACGACGGATTCGGCTATATTGATGGACTTTTTAAAAGAAATCGACAGAGCGACTCACTCGTAGTCTTTTTTCCTGCAGCCCTGACCGCAGATGCAGTCAAAAATCAGCAATATCCCTACCTGCCGCGATGGCAGTGGATAGAGGATGTAAACGCGAATGTCTGGTGCTTTGAAGAGTCATTAGCGCGCAAATACAACCTTGCCGCTGCATGGTTTCACGAGCGTGATTTTTTTTACGCTGATATTCTGGCCGATATCATAGCAGACATCGCCAAACAATTGAATGTGCCATCAGAAAAGATAACTCTAATGGGATCGTCCCTCGGAGGATTTGGGGCTCTGATGGTGGCACCAAAGATCCCTGGAAGCAAAGTCATAGCGGACATTGCCCAAACAGATTTATATACATACCCGATTAGAAGTGCTGTAGAGAATTTTTGCGATGCAATTTACGGCACGCGGGACGTGGACGCTCTAAATAAAGAGTTCAGAGATCGGTTCTCTGTAATTGAACGATTTTCTCGCCTCAAGCATTTCCCTGAAATGACAATACTACATGACCTTTCCGATGAGCCCAACGGAAAAACCCAAGTTTATACGTTCCTGTCAGAACTAGGTGCAATGCAAAAAGACTTTAATGAACCCATCAAAATTGAAAGCTTAATAAGAAACGCAGGGAAGGGACATGTCGCCCTACATAAGTTCGAAATGATAAAGATTATTAATAGGGTGTCTGGCTTATAAATTGGCAGGATCTGTATTGACCCATCGATACACTTCTTGGCCCCGGCGGCAATCCAGTTGACCGGAGCGATGATGGCTAAGGCGACCAGTTGCAGAACATGCGGCATCAGCGCCGCGATCAATGCGTCAAGCATGGGATATCTTTTCAGAGCTTGCGAAGATGTTGGTGAAGAGCGCCGCGCGTGGCCGGGCCTGCGATGCCATCGACGGCCAGACCCGCCAGTCGCTGAAAGGCTCGCACTTCGGTCGGGCAATGGCCCAAGAGGACAAGCCCCGCGCGCGTGTAGGGGGCCAGCCGATCGGCGTAGCCATTGAGCCCGCCGTTGATCCGTCTGGTGATTATCTCGATATTACCTGTGTCGGCATAGGCGTTGAGGCTCGCCCCAGCGCCCGCCTGCCAGAACCAAACAGCCGAGAGGCCCAGCCACGGGTCGCCAATAATCGCGTCGGGCACCGCCTCGAAATCCGGCCCATTGGCCCAAGCGGGATAGCGGGCGTAGTTCGCGCGCCCGGTGATCTGGATCGGCCTGCGAAAGCGATAGCCATCGCCCGCCTGCACGGAGGTGGTTTCTATTTCCTAGACAGTTTTTCGGCGGCGCTAAGCTTGCATATTGACCATGCTGCCGCCCTGAGATCGAGGCCCTGATGGAGCTCAAAGGGTGTTCGCCCACCGAGCGTCGAATGCGGGCGCCTTATGTTATAGAAGGTCATCCACTTCCCGATGCCGATCCGAGCTGCCGCGCCTAACGAACGTTGGTCCACCGATCTCGCGCGCATCTCGACGGGCAAGGACGGCTGGGCCTCCTTAGCCTTGGTGATCGATTGTCACACGCGCGAGCCTCTGGGCTGGCATCTGTCGAAGTCCGGCAAGGCAACCACCGTCAGCGCGGCGCTCGAGCACGCTCTGATTGCCAGGTTCGGCACCTTGGGCAAGGTCGATAAGGAATTCCTGCTGAGGTCGGATAACGGCTTGGTCTTCATCAACCCCCACTTCACAAAAATTGTCCGCAGCTACGGGCTGAAGCAGGAGTTCATAACCCCGCGCTGCCCGCAACAGAACTGCATGGTTGAACGCTTCATCAGGACGCTGAAGGAGCAATGTGTGCAACACCACCGTTTTGAGACAATCCAACACGCAATGCGCGTCGCCGGCGACTGGATCGCCTTCTACAACAACCGCCGCCCTCATCAGGCCCTTGCCATGCGCACGCCTGCTGAGGCATTCAAATTAGCGACTTAACCTGAGCAGATTTCGCTGGGTCGATAAAACAAGGGAATCCAGAAAGATAATCTAACCGACACGCGCAGGAGGCGCGCCCCAATCGGGACGTCGCCAGTTGATCCCCTCCCACAGCATCGCAAGCTGTGCCGACGTCAAACGCATCGAGTCTTCACCGACGCCAG
>JABXHM010000031.1 GCA_013373625.1 Alteromonadaceae bacterium
GCGCCCATGTTCTCGAACTTGTCTTCCAGTTCGATTTCTTTGGCTACTGATACACCATCTTTAGTGATGGTAGGCGCGCCAAACGACTTGTCTAATACTACGTTACGGCCTTTTGGACCCAAAGTTACTTTAACTGCGTTAGCCAGAACATTAACGCCTTTCAGCATTTTTGTGCGGGCGTCATCACCAAAACGTACTTCTTTAGCTGCCATGATAAATTTCCTCTCTATTCGGTTAAACGGGTTATTATTCTACGATTGCCAGGATGTCGCTTTCGCTCATGATCAGTACTTCCTGATCGTCCAGCTTCTCGGTTTTAACGCCGTAACCGTCGTTGAAAATAACGGTGTCACCGACTTTTACGTCTAATGCTTTAATTTCGCCATTCTCCAGAATGCGACCGTTGCCCACAGCGATAACTTCACCGCGAGTCGATTTTTCTGCCGCAGAACCGGTCAATACGATACCGCCAGCAGATTTGCTTTCTTGCTCTGCGCGCTTGACGATAACGCGATCGTGTAAAGGACGAATTGCCATTTTCAAATCTCCTGAATAAATCAACTATTCAATTTTAGTGTTAAGTGAATGCACAAATAGTTATGCACTCTTTACCTAGTGTGGCCCGAAGTGAGCCGTAAAATCGTTACTGCGTGGATAAATGGGGGAGTCGCCAGGCAAACTCAAGGGTTTTAGTAAAAAAAAATGAAATTTTTTTGAGTACAGCGGATAAGGCTGGCAAAAGTAAAGCGGGTTTAGCCATTGGCATGGTGCCAGTGGCTACACGCTGAACATTAATTTTGCAATGATGTCGCCGTAATGCGCGCTAGCAACTGAGGCCGCCAGCCAGCTACAATGTCCGGCACCTTAATGGTTAGGCTGAAGATGACTATAACGAGAGCCGTTGCTTGAACGCCTGCGCCTGACGACGTGACGGCACCAGTATACGACCATTTTGCATGGTGACCTGCCACTGGCCGTTTAACGCCACCTCAATGTCTTTTATATACGCCAGATTAATAATTTCTGAGCGGTTGAGCCGAAAAAACGTTGCACTCGGCAAACGTGTTTCGATGTGCGACATCGCTTTATTTAGCATGGGCTTTTGATCAGAGAAATACACCCGCGTGTAATTACCAACCGACTCAAATAATTGCACCTCTTTGAGCTTTATTAACCAGCACTCATCGCCTTCTTTTACAAACAGCTGACTCTCTGCATCCAGGCGATCTTCGTCCGCACTGGAGTGGGATTGTTGTAGCGAGTCCAGCTTTTGTGCTTTCTCCAGCGCCTTCTGCAAACGAGGCAGTGTGACGGGCTTGAGCAGATAGTCGATGGCATCGACCTCAAAAGAGCGTACTGCGAATTCGTCGAAGGCCGTGGTAAAAATTACCTGCGGCAGCGTGTCGAGCCTGGCCAGCAGGTCAAAACCAGTGCCACCAGGTAAGTCAATATCCAATAACAGCAAGTCGGGCCGGGTTTCAGCAATAACCTGCTCGGCAGTGTCTACCGTATCAGCCTGGCCAACCACCGTCACATTGGCAATGCCAGACAGTTGTTCACATAACTCCAAACGGGCCAGGCGGCTATCTTCAACAATGACTACGCGCATGCACCATCCTCTATAGGGATTCTAACACGGGCAACAACCTGACTGCCCACTTGCTCAAGTGTAAATGTTTGGCGACCGCCATACAGTAACTGCAGACGCTGCCGGATATTGGCAACGCCAATGCCTGACTCACCGGGTTCAAACACACCCGGATTCGTGACGCTTATGCACAGCATCTGCTGTTTTTTAGTCACCTTCACCTCAACATGGCCACCCTGCGCCAGCCTGGCTATGCCATGCTTAATGGCGTTTTCCACCAACAATTGCAGTAGCAAACGCGGTACACAACTTTGCCTGTTAACTTCGTCGTCCACGTCTACCGAAAAGCTCAGCCGTTTTTCATACTGCATTTTCATCAAACTAATATAGGTCGCAACAATTGTCAGCTCAGACGCCAGGGTAGATTTCTCACCCGCGTCAGATTGCAAATTATAGCGCAGCATATCGGCCAAATCGGCCAGCATGTCCCGCGCCTTGCCAGTATCTTCCAATATCAGCGCACGTATATTATTAATGCAGTTAAACATAAAGTGCGGATTGAGCTGAGTAAGTAACGCACTGAGTTGCGCTTGTTGCAGGTTTTGCTCAAGTCCGGCCTGCGCCACTTCGAGTTCATCAACTTTACGCTGGCGGGTAATAAAGCAGTACAAACCGCTCCAAATCACCAGTACTACCCAAAGCACTAACAGGTTATTTAAAAACAACAAATCCAGGGCATTGGCGGCCTGGTCTATAATGGGGTGCTGAATAACCACCAGTGTCCCCAGCATTAAACTGGTTGCGGCCGCTGCGCCAAGCAGCGATACGGCAAAAATTTCCAGCAGCACAACAACAAGATTTTGTCGTCGCCACTTGCGATACCAGTGCCGCATGGCATGACTTACCAGCAAACCGTAACCATATAAAATCAGTACGGCCATAAAAAGCGGTAGGTTAACGATGCCTGCTGTGACTTTGAGTAACGTATCGCTGAGATAAAAAACGCCCCAGCCGATAATTTGGAACCACCAGTATTGTTTCATTCTAATTCATCTTTTACCTGTTCGGTTATCCACTGCGAAATAGTCGCTAGCGTCGCCGGCGCCATAGTCTGCGTCAATTTGCCATACTCATCCGGTAACCCCGTGGTGGCTTCCTGGAACAAATGATTTTGCCCCGGTAATGTTAGTAACGTTACATTGTTGTTTCCCGATTCGCCAAACAGTTTCCGCATTGCCGGGATATTGCTGGCTGCAGATACCTGTATGTCTTTGTCACCATTAAGCGCCAGCACCGGCATTGTCAGCTTAGGCAAAACTGTTGCTGGTTGGTAGCTTAAAAAACTGCGCCCCCAGTCATTGGCAATTAAACCCGTGTAACGCTGCGCCATCGGCTCCTGAAATCCAGCGTCAAGAAGCTGTTGTTTAATCTCTTTCGCACTGACGCCGTCCATAATTTGCTGGGCAACATTCTCCATTAACATGTAAATACCGGCTGGATCCGGGTTGCCATAAGCCGCTGCAATATCACGTTGTTGTTCTGCCCACAGGGTCTTACCGTCTACCCCTAAACCGGCGAGCAATACAATGAAGGCAACGTCTGGCTGACGTGCAGCGAAAAGCGGCGCAATGACACCGCCCTCGCTGTGACCAAGCAGGCCAACGCGATTTGCATCGATATCACTGCGGCCGCGTAAATAGGTAAAAGCTGACTCCACATCAGTACTGAAGCCCTCAATAGTTGTGCCCTCGTACGTGCCGCCACTTTTCGCTGTACCGCGATCATCAAATCTTAGCACCGCTATACCTGCTTCGGTTAGATGGTCGGCAAGTACCCAGAACGGCTTATGTCCCATCAGGGTTTCATCACGATCCTGAGGGCCAGAACCAGATACCAGAATCACCGCCGGAAAAGGGCCTCTCCCCGCAGGCCTGGTCAGCGTGGCGGCAAACTCAAATTCGCCACTCATATGTGCATAGCTCACGTCTTCGACCACATATTCGTAAGGCGCAGTGGGGTGTTGAGGGCGGCCACTAGCGGCCTTATTTTCTTCAGCCTGTGCCGCTGATTGGCGAGTGAGTGTTAGCTTAAATTCAGTACCGGCCTGGCTAAAGGTACCTGATAACCTGGCGTTTTCTAACATAGCTTTATAGGATGCACCAATCACAGCAAACTTAACCGCAATCTGTGTATCTGTGGCCTTCATCATTTCGCCTTCAATACCAAAGGCACCCTGGTTGGGACTATCGAGTGTAACCTGCCATGCTGAGTTGCTATGCTTTAAGTGCAAAACCAACGGCAGGGTAACGCCTGGCTGCACTTCAAGCTCACCATGCCAGTCACCTGCTATGCCTTCGGCGTGGCTCGTTGACAGGCCAATTACCATGACCATTACCGCTAACACGCATTGCTTTATCATTACTGCATCCTCTTGTTTTGTCTTCGGTGGTGTATAGGATGACTGTAAAAATCAGTAATGGGGAAATTAAATGACAAGTGGTCGATATACCGTTTCGGCGGTAAAAATTTACGGATAGCTGGTCGCGATTACAGATAATTTGTTACCGCATTTATCCCCTTGAACCATACAAACATATACCGGCAGCCGACGAACTGTTGTCTCTACGACTTTGTTTTTACTTGTTTATTCTTTTTTGAAGCATCGACATGTTCGGTTAACGCCAGGTGTGTATACAGGGGGAAATGATCTGATCCAAAGCCCTTCAGTCGTTTAATCTCCAGCAACGTAAAATCATTACTATGAAAGACATGATCAAGCGGCCAGCGAATCAACGGGTGCGCTGCATGAAAGGTATTAAAAAAACCGCGTCCAATACGCGGATCTTTAGCCTTACTGAGTTTACGGAACATACGTGTGGTGGGTGACCAGGCCACATCATTCAAATCGCCGGCAATAATGACGGGTTTGTCATAATCAGCCACTTCTTTACCAATAAGGGCCAGTTCGACATCTCTGGGTCGTGCAGTTTCATTTTCAGTCGGGCTTGGCGGTTTAGGATGAAGAAAATACACGGTGATGGGAAGATCATCCAGTAACACGTCCACCTGCATGCTCGGCACATCGTCTTCTACTACAAAGCGCAGCTTTTGTTTCTCGAACGGTAATTTACTGTATAAATGCATGCCGTAGAGATTCTCAAGAGGGCAGGCCATTCTGTGTGGGTAATCGTCATGCAAAGGTGTTAGCTGATCTTCCCACCACTGATTGGTTTCGAGCGTTATCAACATATCGGGCTGGTGTTGTTTAACCTGTGAAATCAACCCCTTGCTATTATCATTATGCATCAGAACATTACTTGTCATCAGACTAAGTGAATACGCTGGTTTATGCTTCGACGACGGAACTTCTGTTCGCCAAAGCGGTGTGTAAGGCAATATCCAGAATAACTGATACAGCCCGGCTGCAACTAAACCGGTGAGCGCCACCGCGCCGCCAAACTCAATGTCGACAGGTAATAACATCCAGGCCAGGATCAACGCAATGATGACCACCAGTTGCTGGGTTCGCGGAAACTCCCACACCCTGATCAGCCAGTGCTTACCCGGAAGGTGGGGGGCTAGCGCGGTCAGTATAAGTAGCCCGCTGAGTACGTAAAGCGCTTCTGCCATTCTTATTACCCTTGCCTGTGTGTTGCCATTTGATTTTAAGCTATCGATGATACAAAAATCATTCCGGAATGATTTTTACGCCACCACGCGAATTCAGAGTAACAGAGTTGTGGTAAGAATGTGCAGCGATACTACAGCGAATCACAACCTTAAAACAATCATATGAGGTCCGCGCCCCATGTTACTGTGGTTGGTGGCTTTAGGGGATACAAACAAGCCGACCTTGGTCAAACCACAAAGGCCAGCAGCTTCTATAGCGGCGCGACCACTTTTCGTAACGCCTCGGCGGGAATAATCGCGCCAGGATGCTGTATAACGGTACCTGCCACAATGGCGCCATGACTGGCTGCGTCGGTAACCGACTGGCCCGATAGCCGTGCGGCCAGGTAACCACCGTTAAATGCATCACCTGCGGCAGTGGTATCCACGACATTGGTGACTTTCTGTACCGGTACAATAAAATGGCCGTCAGAGTTAACAATGTGCACGCCAACTGCGCCATTTTTCATTACCACTTCGTCAACCTCAAATTGGCCAAGATGCGCCAGTACCTCTTCGGTATTCACATGACCATAAAGCGCCAGGTGGTCGTCGCCACCGGGAAACGCGATATCGGCCATTTGATAACTTTTGTCCATCCAGACTTTAGCTTCATCGCCGGACGCCCAGAGTAACGGTCGATAATTAGGGTCAAAAACCACTTTACAGCCCTTGCTGCGCAATGTGGCTAATAGTTCAAACAATTTTATGCGCTGCGGTTCGTCCAGGATGGCGACAGAAATCCCCGAAAAATAAAAGTAATCGATATTCTCTGGGGCTTTTGTCATAGCGTTAATGGTTTGCGTGGCCGCCGAATTTGCCCGCCAGTAGGCAAACGTGCGCTCACCGTGTGGGTCGGTTCGCACCATGTATAAACCCAAATTACGCTGACTACTACGATACACCTGCTCGGTATTAATTTGCTCATTGCCCATGGCAAAAAGTAACTCATTGCTTAAAAAGTCTTCACCAATGGCAGTCAGGTAACTCACGGCCACATGAGGTGCAGTGCGCTTTAAGTACACAGCGGTGTTGTAGGTATCGCCGGCAAAGCTCTTGGTAAGCTGCGTCTCATTGGCAGTCACCAGCTCCACCATACACTCACCAAAAATGACAATTTTCTTCACATTCATTCTTTTACTCATAAAAAACCGCAGTAATGCGGCGCATTACCCGGCCACCAGCACATGCGGTTATTTTAACGTTGTAAGCACTTGTGCTGCATTGTCAGCGTTAACCTCAGCTAAGCGCGCTACATGCGACTGCACGGTATCTTTAAACCACTTATTGGCCGAAAGCTCGGCAAACACCTGCGGCAGATTAAGCACTGCTGATGCCAGCCCTTGTATATCGCCGTGATATTGTTCAGCCAGCGCCAGTAATGTTTCTGCCAGCGGATCAACCAGCTCTTCCTGATCATTAAAGCGCTTGGCAATAAATAAAATCCACGCCGCAATAGGCACGCATAACAGCGTCGCATTGTTACCTTGTGTCAGGTTATCCCGAGTCGTATTTAAAATACGGAAGGGGAGCTTTTGTGAACCATCCCAGGCAATTTGCGATAACTTGTGGCGAATATGACGGTTTTTATAACGATTGAGTATGGCATCGGCATAAGCGGTTAAATCCATCACGCCTTCAGCGTTAATGGATGGCAAAATTTCACTCTGCAGCAATTCACCAATGAATTGCTCCAGTGCGTCATCGCTAATGGCTTCAAAAACGGTTTCTTTATCCAGCAATGTGCCCAGATACGCCAACGTTGAATGAGTACCGTTTAAAATACGCAGTTTGGCATTCTCAAAAGTGGCAACGTCGTCGGTAAAGGTCACCCCAACTTTTTCCCACTGTGGGCGCGGGCCACTAAAGGAGTCTTCAATTACCCATTGAGTAAACGCTTCGCGCTGAATAGGCCAGTTGTCTGACACACCGAGTTTTTGTTCAGCCAACTCGACCAGCGCCTCGTCTGTAGCGGGCGTGATGCTATCAACCATGGTGCACGGAAAACGAATATTGGCGCTAATCCATTCGGCTAAAGCGGGTTGTAACTTCTGAGCAAACTGTACAACCGCTTTATGCAGCTTTTTACCGTTATCTGCCAGATTATCGCAACTTATTACCGTAATATCGGTTTGCTGCTGTTCAAAACGATGCTTTAACGCACTAACAATTAATCCAATGGCAGACACCGGCGTCTCCGGGTTCGCCAGGTCGTGCATAATGTCTGAATGAGACGTATCGAGATCGCCATTACTGGTCAGGCAGTAGCCCTTTTCGGTAATGGTTAGCGAAATAATATGGGTACCTGCATCGGTCAACGCTGCCATAATGGCATCGCGATCCTCGTTCAGTACTAATAGCGAATCGAAAGCGCCAACAACCTGCACGTAAGGGTCGTTATCCAGCACCACCAGCGAATAAAGGTTATCCTGCTCGCGCAGCTTTTGCTTAAGTGTTGCGCTGCGCATGGACACACCAGTAATACGCCAGTTACCACCAAATTTCATGGCCATATCGGTATACACCGCCTGATGCGCACGATGAAACGCGCCCGGCCCGATATGCACAATACCGCGACTGCGCTCATCGCGCGGGTATTGTGGTACCTTTACCGATGCTGACAGTTGCGTCAACGATTGCTTGGATAAGCTTGCAGACATATCTCGTTTCATCCTAATTTATAGGCAGCTTTTGCCAGGTCGTAAGACAGTTTTTTAATCAGAGTGGCCGCTTCGTCCTCGCTGATCCGGTGTTCTACCACCATGCTGGCTAAGAAACGGCTGTCAATTCGCCGCGCCACATCATGACGCGCCGGTATCGATAAAAACGCTCGGGTATCATCGTTAAAACCAACGGTATTGAACAAGCCAGCGGTTTCGGTAACCTGGTGACGATAGCGCAACATACCTTCCGGACTATCGTGGAACCACCAGGCAGGCCCCAGTTTTAAACAAGGGTAGTGGCCTGCTAACGGGGCCAGCTCCCTGGAATACACGGTTTCATCGAGGGTAAATAAAATAATATTCAAACGCGGATCGCTGCCGTACTTATCCAACAACGGTTTCAACGCATTCACGTATTCCGTTTGCAATGGAATATCGGCGCCCTTGTCGCGGCCAAACCGGGTAAACACATCCAGGTTATGGTTACGAAAAGCACCCGGATGAATTTGCATGACCATACCGTCTTCAATACTCATACCGGCTAGCTCGGTAAGCATTTGGGCACGAAACAGCTCCTGATCCGCGTCGCTGCTGTTTCCACTGAGGCACTTGTCTAATAACGCCTGACACTCGCTAGCAGAGAGATTAGCAGTGCGCGCGGTAGGATGACCATGATCGGTAGCCGTGGCGCCATGTTCGCGGAACACTGCGCGGCGCTTGCGAATGGCATCAAGGTAGCCGTTCCAGTTAGTGGTATCTTCACCCGTCAGTTCACCCAATAACTCAACGTTATGGCTAAAGTTATCTAGCGAGGCATCGACCACATCATCAGGACGGAATGACGTGATAACACGTTTCTCCCAGCCGGTTCCTTTTAGAGCACTATGATGTTCCAGGTTGTCCAGTGCACCCTCGGTGGTTGCAATCAACTCTATGTTAAAGCGGTCCATCAGCGCGCGCGGCTTGTAGGCATCTTTAGCCAGTTCTGCCGTGATGAAGTTGTAATATTCCATCGCGTTCTCGCTACACAACATGTCGGTTAAGCCGAACACGTTCTTAAACACCGTATCCAGCCACATCCTGGATGGTGTACCGGCAAATAAGTAATAATGTTCTGCCAGTAACTGCCAGATTTTCTTCGGATCCTGTTCGGTTTCACCGCCATCACGACGGCGTATGCCTAACTGCTCAAGCGATATGCCCTGACTGTACAGCATCCGAAATACATAGTGATCGGGCAAAATAAACAGCTCAGTCGCGTTACCAAAATTTTCGTCATAAGCAAACCAGCGCGGATCGGTATGGCCGTGCGGGCTGATAATAGGTAAGTCTTTTACCGACTGATACAGTGAACGTGCTACTGAGCGCGTTGCTTTGTCAGCCGGAAAAAGTCTGTCTTCGTGTAATAATATTGGTTTCATATCGTACTCTTAATTTACGGGGTATCACCACGTTTCCAAAAGGCTATTTCGTGGCTACCGTTCTATTCGTTACAGGTTTTCTGGCCTGACGCAATGTTCAGGCAACACTGGTACAACTGCGCTGCGCAGTCTTATTCATCTATTACGCTCTTTGACCTACTGATAAACTACCATGCAATTAACATCTTTGCCACCGGTGGCAAATACGAATTCTTATGTGCGCCAGAACCCTCTGTTATTGTCAGTTTGATTCTCTTTTTACTGCTTTACGCGTTGATTCACGAATAATCAAATGGGGTTTAATCGTGTATTCACTGGCCCCTTCTTCAGGCTTGTTTTCAATTAACGCGATGATTTTTCTGGCTGCAATACCCGCCATAGCCACAACCGGTCTTTGCACTGTAGTGAGCGATGGAATTACCCGTGACGCCAGCAGGTTATCATCGAAGCCCGTCACCGAAAGCTCTCCCGGTACATCGATACCCAGTTCATGGGCAACTTTGAGTACACCGGCGGCCATTTCATCATTGTTAGCCACAATCACCTGCGGGCGGGGCGATTGATTGAGCAACGATCTGGCACACTCGATACCGCTTTGGTAGGTGTTGTTGCCTTCAATAATCCATTCTGGAGAAATGGTTACACCAAGCTCTTCGAGCGTATCGGTAATACCCTCTAAACGTTCGACAGTAGAATAATAATGGTTAGGGCCACTAATAATTGCGATATACTGATGCCCTAGCGACACCAGATACCGTGCCATATCACTTAACGCAGCGCGATCGTCAGACACGACAATATTGGGTTTGGTATCAATATCCACTGAGGTAAGACGCACATAGTTTATGTCGTGATTTACCAATGCTGACGCCAATTCGTTGGATTCTGACACCGGCGGAATCACAATAACGCCATCAATATTTGAGCGCCGCACAAAGCTGATACAGTTACTGATAAATTCGTCACCGCGGTAACTACAAGGATGCACAACCAGTTCATAGCCTTTTTGGGAACAAATACTTAACACCCCACGTTGCACCTGGTCGAGATACAACGCATCCGGGTTGTCGTAAATCAAACCGATTAAGTAAGACCGACTAGCCGCTAACCCACGCGCCTGTTTATCTGGTGAAAAACCAAGTTCATCTACCACCTGCTGGATTTTTTCCCGGGTGGCAGCACCAACGTTTGACGCGCCGTTAATAACCCGGGATACGGTACGTTTTGATACCCCCGCGATACGCGCCACATCGTTAATTGTTGGCTTTTTGTCCATTCCGAGCACTCATATATGATTGTTATTTATTGTTTGCAATGGCTGTTTAATTTCTACAGTCCGAATACTGCTGGCAGGGCTTCACTAAACCAGCCAATATAGGTCACCAGCATTAGCACTGCAAACATAGCAATATACAGTGGCAGTAACGGTTTGATAATATTTTCCAGACGTGTTTTAGCAATGGCGCAGGTAATAAACAGTACCGACCCCACTGGCGGTGAGCATATTCCAATCGATAAATTTAAAACAATCATAATACCGAACTGCAATGGTGACATCCCCAGCTGCACAGCTACCGGTAAAAAGATCGGGGTAAAAATCAGAACCGCCGGCGTCATGTCTAAAAACGCCCCAACCAAAATTAATAGCAGATTGATCAATAACAAAATCACAATTGGGTTATCGCTGATCTCGAGCAGAAATGCGCTAATATTTTGCGGAATGTTGGCAAAAGACAGCATCCACGACATAGCCGTGGACGCCGCGATTAACATCATTACAATCGCAGTCGTTTCTGCCGACTTAAGCAATATACCAGGAAGTTGTGAAGGTGTTACCTCACGATAAAACCCCACCGCCAGAATTAACGAATAAACCACCGCTATTGCGCCGGCCTCGGTAGCGGTGAAAATACCACCGACAATGCCCCCTATCACTAACACTATTAAGAACAAACTGGGGATGGCGGCTATGACTTGGTCTGCCACAAGGCGCAATGGCAGACGCGCAGTTGTCGCGTAGCCATGTCGTTTAGCATGAACAAAACACACCATCATCAACGCGAGACCCACCATAATACCGGGCACATAGCCCGCCATAAACAACGCTGCAATCGAAACGCCACCACTGGCAATGGCATACACAATTAAAATGTTGCTCGGGGGAATCAACATACCTGTAGTGGACGCCGCTGCAGTCACGGCAGCACTGAAGTTTTCGTCATAGCCCTGCTTTTTCATTTCAGGCAACATAAAACTGCCAATGGCTGAGGTCGTCGCAACCGCCGAGCCAGAGATTGCACCAAACAGCATACAGGACACCACGTTTACCAGCGCCAGACCGCCGGGCAAAGAACCAATTAACGCCAGCGCGCAATTGATAAGGCGCTTAGCAATACCTCCCCGCCCCATAATCATGCCGGATAACACAAAAAACGGTATAGCCAGCAGGGCAAAGCTATCGAGCCCCCCCGCCATGCGCTGCGCAATAGTTGTTACCGCAGGCGTAAAATCTACGTTGATGAGCATAGCCAACAGTGTGGCAATACCGATGCTAAATGAAATAGGCACATTTAAAATGAGTAACAAGAAAAAGGTTACAAGCAGCGTAGTGGCAGTCATATCCATTACAGCTCCTCCCCGTCATCGGCCAACCATAAATTATAAATATTGATCAGGGCGTAACCAATAATCAGCAAGCCCGAAAGGGGCAGGACGGAATACACATAGCCAATTTTTATACCCAGTGAAGCCGAAATCTGTTCCAGTTCAAGGGTCAATGAAACGAGTTGACCGCCGCCAAACGTCAGGGTTGTGGCACAGAATATAATGACCAGGACTTCCGCTAAACTTAACATCCACCGGCGACGATACTCGGGTTGTTTTTCCACAAGCAAATTAAAACCTAAATGCGCTTTTTGCCGGTACGCAAATGCAGCGCCTAATAACCCAATCCATATCAATAGAAAGCGCGACATCTCTTCGGTAACAGACGCCGGATCCTGCAAAATAAAACGCGAAACAACCTGCCATATAACAGTGAGTAAAATAAGCGTCATGGCAAGCATCAAACCGCCAGCCACTGCGTTATCAATATACTTAATAATGTTGCGCATACTACATGGCCTTAATTTGAGACATGAGATCACCAACTTCGGTGCCACGTAAACTATCGTGAAAAGGTTTAACAGCTTCCACAAAGGGCCCTTTGTCCGGGTAAATCACTTCAACACCGCCGGCAATAACGTTTGCTAAAGAATCTTCTGTTGAAGCCTGCCACGCTTTGCGCTGAAAAATCACCGAGTCGGCCATAGCTTGCGTTACCCATTCTTGTTGCTGTGGTGTCATGTTTTGCCACTCACGTAACGACATCAGCATGACATCCGGCACTGAGGTGTGCTCGTCCAATGAGTAATAACGGGCAATTTCGTAATGGCGGGACAAATAATAGCTTGGCGGATTATTTTCGGCACCATCCACAACGCCTTGCTGTAGCGCGGTATACAATTCCCCCCATGACACTGGTGTAGCGGCAGCCCCTAATTCCCGCACCGTTTTAACCGCAGTAGGGCTGTTGAGTACACGAATTTTCATACCAGACAAATCGGCCGGTGAGCGTACTGGTTTGTTATTGGTATAGAAACTGCGGCTGCCGGCATCGTAATACGCTAACCCTTTCAAGCGAAACTTCTCAACACCGGTTAGCAACCCCTTGCCTACATCGCTATTGAGCACTTTCCAAAAATGTTCGTTGTCGCGAAAAATGTAAGGAATACTAAAAATTTTCATCGCGGGTACAAAGCCCTCAAGCGGGCTTGCTGATACCTTGGTCATTGATAGCGAACCTATTTGCAACAGCTCAATCATTTCGCGCTCGGTGCCAAGTTGACTGCTTGGGTAAATTTTCACGTCCATACTGCCATCTGACAGTGCATACAAACGCTCACCAAAATACACCATTGCCTTATGCACTGAGTGCTGGGTGTCGAGGGTATGACCAAGACGCAGTACCGTTTTTGTATCATCTGATGCACTATCACAGCTGGCTAATATCAACGCGGCTAATGCCGCAGCGGTCAGCTTTATTGCCTTTTTTAACATCAATTCAAACTCCTAAAAACGCACTCTGGCTGTACACCTGTTCCGCAAGTTAAGGTGAGTAACGACAAACGATTCTGCGTTGATATTGCTTTGCTGTGTTCGCCTTCAGCCATTGCTTATTCATTAGCCCGGCGCTTCATTGACTATCCGCCCTTTACTGGTATTAGTGCTATCAGCCGTCCTATCGTTGATGTAATGGTTAGCATTAAAACACTATAGTGTAGGTGTTACCGTTGGAGCGCAAAATGTTAATGAATTAATTCTATATACGAACTATGTTAACAATATTTAAAGTAATTGCCACCGGTGGCAATTGTCAACCGATTATTCTTGCTTCCGATTAAAATGACCAGACAAAAGCTATACGTAATATAATAAAGTGCCAGTCGACAAATCCGCGAAAGGCCACTGGCGGGGTATAAACGTCTGAAAAATGAAAGCAACCGCGACTTTTAAGCTGCAAAAATCATCAGCTTTGGTCATTGGTAAGCCAGGCCAGGGCCTGCCAGGAAAATTAAGAGGCGGGTAATTAGCATACTGAGAATGCTTGACGCGCTGAACTGGTGCAAACCTGCCACAGGTTAGCGATTCGGTTTTCGACCTGACCGCCTCGCAACACAACGCAAAACTAACAGGACTTTGAAGCTTTTATGGAGGAGAAGAATCTAATCGCCCTGGATGCTACGCACTACCACTGCGCTATTTGAGTCGCCGGGAGTCGTCATTGGCTGATTTGTCGACGTACTCCCCCTCGATTGTTTCGCCGTCAGTCTCTTTACCGGAGGTATGCGTTCCCGCAGTATATTGCTGATAGCTGCTTTGCTGAGCACCATTAATAGTGCGCACTGTTAAATGCCTGGCCGCGCGCGATGCAATAAACTTACGCGAAAATGGCAGCGCAAAGGTAAAGCCGACAATATCGGTTATAAAGCCCGGCGTTACCAGTAAAACACCGGCAATAACAAGTAGCAGGCCTTCGAGCATTTCATTGCCGGGCACCTGGTTTTGCGCCAGCTTGGATTGCGCGGTCTGCAATGTTGACAAGCCTTCCTGGCGCACTAAATACGCGCCGACAAACGCGGTGGCAACGATGAGTCCTATTGTATTCCAGCCGCCAATCAGATCGCCCATTTGCAGCAACAGCGAAATCTCGGCAATTGGCATAATAATAAAAAGCAGTAATAAAAATCGCAAAGTAATGTTCCTGTTGCTGTAATGAATCTATCTGTATGGAGATGGGGCAAAATTATCTAATAGCAAGTCATCGATATACGGTTTTGTTCCGTATTGCTACCATAACCAAATACCTGGTTGTGGTGAAGCTCATCTTGCCAGTAATTAATTTAAACCACCGAACACCATTATGTACTTGTCACAGACCGGTTCGGCTGGGTAAAGTGCCGTCGTTCAGGACAAATTGAATAGTTTTTGAGATAAAGCCGGTCTGGTGGAGACAAACCATGAGTAATGTATGTATTGTATTTTGCACCACTGACACGCGCGATAATGCCGAAGCCATTGCCGATGCGCTAATAGACTCGCGGACAGCAGCCTGCGTGCAAATTGTACCCGGCATAACTTCAGTGTATCGATGGCAGGATAAGATAGTTAAAGATACTGAGTTTCAATTAGTTATTAAAACCACACAACAGCATGCTAAGGCGGCACAAAAAGTGGTTGAAAAGCTGCACAACTACGACACGCCACAATGGGTTGTGGTTGATACTCACTATGCCAGCCAAGCATATAGCAGTTGGGTTAATCACGAATTAAATGTTGAATAAAAGAGGAAGTATCTCGGTGAAACAGTTCCGGCTTGTAATAGTATCGATGGCGTTTTTAGCCGTTTTGTTTAACGGTTTTGCCAGTGCACAATTAAACGAAGGCGGCATGCAGGATCTGTTTGGAAGTGAACCTTCATTCCTGCCTGTTGAAGAAGCATTTGTTTTTGATTTTGAGCAAAAGGCCGATAATCTCATTGTTCGTTTTGACATTGCCGATGGGTATTATCTGTACAAAAAACAGTTTAAAACCACCACCAAAAACGTCACGCTGGGCGAGCCGGATTTTCCAACAGCAGAGCAAATTGAAGATGAGTTTTTTGGTATTTCCGACGTATTTTATAATCAGCTTTCCTATACAATCCCAATAGAGAAGTCGCAACAGGATGGCGTCGTAAAACTGCGTTATCAAGGCTGTGCCAGTGCCGGACTGTGTTATCCGCCTACCATTAAAGTGATTTACTTAAACGCCGTTAGCCCGGAAGTTACCGCAGCGGAAACGAAGGCCCAACCAGAGCAAACTGCCGCCTCTAAACAACCGGTGGTCAGTGAACAATACAACCTGGCGAATAAGCTGGCGTCACAAGAAAATCTGGGCATTACCTTACTACTGTTTTTAGCACTAGGGGTTGGCCTTGCCTTTACCCCCTGTGTATTCCCCATGTACCCCATTGTATCGGGTATTGTGATTGGCCAGGGTAAAGACATTAAGCTGTCGCGCGCCTTTACCTTAGCCTTTGTCTACGTGCAGGGCATGGCCATTATGTACTCCCTGTTAGGTTTAGTGGTCGCATCAGCCGGCGTACAGTTTCAGGCTGCCTTGCAACACCCGGCAATATTAATCACCTTCATCATCATTTTTGTGGCACTGGCCGCAGCTATGTTCGGCATGTACGAAATCCAGCTACCCAGTAAATGGCAGGAAAAGCTCAGTGGCGTCAGTAATTCCCAACAACGTGGCAGTCTGGTAGGTGTGTTTGTCATGGGCATTCTGTCGGGCCTTATTGCGTCACCTTGTACCACCGCACCGCTAACCGGTATTTTACTGTTTGTTGCACAGAGCGGCGACACCACGCTGGGTTTCCTGGCACTCTACGCACTCAGCCTGGGAATGGGCATTCCACTGATTATCTTTGCTATGACCGGGGGTAAATTGTTACCCAAAGCGGGTAACTGGATGAATATCGTTAAAGTTACCTTCGGTTTTATGCTGCTGGCCGTGGCCATCGTGTTTATTGAACGCATGTGGAATTCTGACTACAGCATTCTGTTATGGTCACTGTTGGGTTTGTCGGCCTTTAGTTATTATCAGGTCACCAACCAGTCATCGGCTCCAACGTTTGCCAAAGGGGTGCGCTCACTGGTTATTTTTGTGGGCCTGTTTATCAGTGCCACGCTGGCCTATAACACCTTTTTCAATGCACCACAGGCTGTTAATTACAACGTTACTGAACCACAAAAACCTGCCAGCAGTGTTGCAAACGCCGATAAAGATCAGCCTGTAAACGAAGATGTTGTAAAACAGCCTGCTCCGGCGGGTCAGAAAAGCGTTACTGAACCGCAAGAACCTGCCAGCAGCGTTGCAGATGCCAATAAAGAGCAGCCTCTGAGCAAAACAGTTGTACAGCAGCCTGCTCCGGCGGTTGAGAAGCCGGTTCATCCTGAGTTCATGCTGGTAAAAAACCTGGCGGATTTTGAGACGAAGCTGGCGGCAGCCAACGCCGAGGGCAAATCGGTAATGGTAGACCTTTATGCTGACTGGTGTGTGGCCTGTAAGGAATTTGAAAAGTATACCTTCGTTGATCCCCGAGTGATTAACGCGCTCGATAATACAGTGTGGATGCAGATTGATTTAACTGACAACACGCCTACCAACATAGCCTTTCAGGATGCCTTTACTATTTTTGGGCTGCCAACCATTTTACTGTTTGATGAGCAAGGGAATGAACTGACCCAGGCCAGAATAACTGGCTTTATGAAGGCTGAACCATTTGCTCAACATGTCAGGAATGCGCTGAACAAAGAGTAATATCCGTTACATAGATAAATAATAAAAGAACAGGCATTCCTTATTTACAATTATCTATATTGTAAATAGCACTTAAAAACAATGAGTTACTGGATTTTTTTAGCAAAATAAAGAGTTCCCTGCACTGACGAATTTATGTACTACAATTCATAGCGTGTTAACTGTGAATTAGGAATGACATGAATAAATACGTTGTTGTAGGGAGCGCAACCCTAATTGCACTAGCAGTGGCCTGGCTTTTTTCCGGCGTACTGGCTGTTATTTTGCTTGCCGCTACTGTACTCGGCTATGATTTTTATATTAGCAAAACGCATTCTTCCAAAACTACTGCCGAACCTGTCGCCGCTAACGCAGAGTCAGCCAACACTAACATTCCCCGTATCGACACTCATCCGATCGACGCTATTTCAGCTACCAGTACCGAAGTGCTCGGAGACTGTGAAACCAGCCTGAGCAATGTTCTTTCTACCCACAACGATGCGGTTGACACCCTTAGTCAGAGTTTCCTGGGGTTACGTGACCTGGTTGATCAGCAAAGTGAAGCCATTCATCAGCTCATCACCGTCAACGCTGATTCAGAAGAGCTATACAGCGAACGTATGCGCGCATTCGCCGAGCGCACGGGTGTGTCACTCGACCGGTTTATCCAAAGTACGGTGGACATGTCCGCCGGCATTATGGAAATACTTGAACAAATTACCGCCATTAACGACACCGTCCCTTCTGTTATTAAAGCACTTAAAGATATCGATGGTATTGCCGCGCAAACCAATCTGTTGGCTTTAAACGCAGCAATTGAGGCCGCTCGTGCCGGTGAGCATGGTCGTGGTTTTGCTGTTGTGGCTGATGAAGTCAGGAGTTTATCAAGTCGTTCAGCCCAATTTAGTGAGTCAATCCAGGCCCAAATTAATGGCATTAACGAGAAAATTTCTTCTTTGAGCGATCGTATCGGCGTATTGGCGGCTTACGATGTGAGCTACGTCATTGAAGCAAAAAAAGATATTAACCATGCGCTGCAAGGCATCATTGTGAAAGCTGAGCAGGACCAACAAGTTACTTCAGGCTTACAAGCCTTATCAACGGAGCTGGACACAGCGTTAAATAATGCGACGCGCAGTTTGCAGTTCGGGGATATCAATCGCCAGTATATGGAATATACCATCGGCGTTATCTCGTTGTTAAAAATGAATCTGACCGACCTGCAGGACCCGTCACAGCAACACGATATCTTAAACAATCCTGAGGCCTTCCAACAAAAAATACAGTCTGAGTGTGCGGATCTTCACAACCCAGTATCATCTTCGTCAGTTGAAGCTGGTGATATAGAGCTGTTTTAAAGGAAAAATACATGAGCACAACCATAGCGATTCCTGAACGTTTTGACTTTAGCTTTCACAAGTCATTTACCGAACAATACAATAAGATTCTTGAGCAACAATCCACAGGTCTGATTACGCTGGATTTTGCTCGGGTGCTCTACCTCGACAGTGCCGCACTGGGTATGGTGGTATTGTTGCAAAAACGCGCCAAAGCCAATGGCACTAACGTAGAAATAGCCAATGCCAAAGGTACCGCGCTGGAAGTGCTGCAAATAGCTAACTTCGACAAAATTCTCACTATTCGTTAGGCACCGGTACTGGTATGAATACACCAAACCGCTTCAGCCACAAAGACTCAGTACTCCTGGTAGATGATGACCCTATTTTTTGTGAAATGATCGTCGCTGAACTTACTCTGCGAGGGTTAACGGTATTTAGTGCCTCCTGCCTGGCAGATGCCAAAGAGATTATTCACCGATACCGCTTTGACATTGTGCTGATAGATAATCACCTGCCCGATGGTTCCGGCACGTCGCTGTTAATGCATCTCAAACTTTTAGATCCAAGACCTTATGTCATTATGGTTTCTATCGATGACAATATGACCAGTATTTCAGCAGGTTTTAACTCTGGCATTCACGACTATATGGTGAAACCAGTCAGCATGAGTTTGTTGTGGGAAAAAATTCGCAATTTACTGTCTTTTAAGCAAGCAAACGTTGATCTTGCTACCAAAAATCAACTGTTGCAGCAGTTAGTAGACGAAAAAGCCCTGGAAGAAAATCTTGCAAAGCATGTGTATCAGAATATCGCGAGTGCGGAGTCGGACTTACCCGATTTTGTGGCGTTAGAGTCCAGGCCAATGACCAGTTTCAGCGGCGACACACTTTTTATGGGTTACAATCCATCCGGCAAAATTCAGCTCATAATGGCTGATGCAATGGGGCATGGCCTGGCAGCTGCTATTTGTATTATTCCTATCGTCACAACCGCACGGGCTATGTCAAATAAAGGCAAGAGCATTGAAGAAATTTTTCACGAAATCAATCGCAAACTGTATTCCGAAATCCCTGATGACCGCTTTGTTGCACTGGCTGGAATTGAAATATGCCCTTATACCTCATCGATAAGCTTCATTAACGCCGGCCTTCCCCCCATCCTTTGTGGGTTACAAACCGGCGTGATGCAACAAATAAAGTCACGGGCAATGCCACTGGGCATTCTGGAACCCGCCGATTTTAGTATCAAAGTCGAACAACTTGAGATTTCAGCTATTTCTCAACTTGCACTCTACACTGACGGATTGATAGAACAAACCAATCCTGACGGTGATGCTTTATCGTTAGCCAAAATCCTTAGCAAAAGTAAACAAATACTGGCGCAGAAAGGCGATCTTATATCTTTGATGGACTATTGTATTAAATTTGCTGATGGAAAATCCGAAGAAGACGATATCACCCTCTGCGTTATAAACGGCGATAGGTTACGAGCCCAGTTGCAGGTTAAAGAACAACAGATTGTCGAAGAGTTTGGCGAGATTGACTACCGTTTTTGTGTCCGCGGCAACGTTTTAAAAGAACTGGATGTGCTCAATCAGGCAATGCATATCATGCAATATGCCGGGCTGCCTAAAAGTCTGTGCCAAAAAGCATTTACGGCCATGGCGGAACTCGTCAACAACGCCCTCGATCATGGCATCCTCCGTTTAGACTCTAGACTCAAAAATGACATAGAAGGATTTGCTAATTATTTAAGCTTACGTGAAGAACGTTTAGAAAATCTCAGTAAAAATGATGAGTTGATCATAGAACTTTTTACAAACTCGACTACCTTTATAAAAGTATCAGTGGAAGACTCCGGCGCAGGATTTTCTCTTTCTGAATCTTCTGCAGACAAGCAGGGGCTTAGTGGGCGTGGACTCGGCTTACTGGATGCAATATGTAAGACCGTAGTAAGAAATACTAAAGGTAATCGAACTACAGTTTATATCGAAAGGAATTAGTTGTTATGGGTAAGAAAATATTAATCGTTGATGACTCTATGTCGATTCGGCAGATGGTCGAAGTCACACTCAAGGGTGCAGGTTATCAGGTCGATGTTGCAGAAGACGGTCAGGCTGCATTAGATAAATGCCAGACCACGCGCTACGACTTTGTACTCACTGACCAAAATATGCCACGCATGGATGGCATTACCCTGATCAAAGCACTCCGGGGCATGGCTAGTTTCCGAACGGTGCCAATTGTAGTCCTCACTACCGAAGCGGGCGACACCTTAAAGAGTCAGGGCAGAGCTGCGGGAGCAACAGGTTGGATGGTAAAACCTTTTGACCCATCCAAACTCCTGGCCGTTGCTAAACAGTTACTGGGGTAAGTACACATGTCTGTGGATATGAACCAGTTCCATACTGTCTTTTTTGAAGAGAGCCAGGAGCATCTTCAGACGATGGAGGAACTACTACTCAATATTTCTACAGATGCACCAGACGCGGAAGAGCTTAATAGTATTTTTCGTGCCGCACATTCCATAAAAGGCGGCAGTGGTATTTTCGGTTTTGATGCCTTAACCGGCCTCACCCATGTTATGGAAACCATCCTCGACAAAGCACGTAATCAGGAACTGGATCTCACCACAGAAATTGTGGATGTCTTACTTGCCACCACAGACACCCTGGGTGATATTCTCCAGGCCTATCAAAACCAAACTGACATTAATTGGCCACAAATCGAAGAGGGCAAGGTAGCACTGGAAGCGATATTAGCGGCCCTGGACAGCCCCGCGTCGTCCCCGGAGTCTAACGAGATAAACGAAGATGACGGCTTCGGCTTTTTTGATGATGCACCCGGCCAGCCTGATGACGCAACCACTTCGCTTGATGCGACGAGTCAAGATGGCGAAGAAGATGGGTTCGGTTTTTTTGATGACGCACCAGGACAACCCAAATCACCCTCACAGGTGCAGCAAGATCACGACGACCATGAAGGCGGATTTGGCTTCTTTACAGAGCCCAAGCCTGCAGAACCCATGGACGACAAAGAAGCCTATGGATTTTTTGCAGAAGACGCTGCCTCCGCGCAGCCAGTTAGGCCCGTAGCACCAGCCCCCAAGGCGTCGATGCCGCAGCAAAGCGCGGCCAAAGCGGCGAAAAACGATGCAGGATCGATTCGGGTTGATACCAGTAAAATTGATACTGTGGTTAATTTAGTCGGCGAAATGGTGATCACTCAGTCGATATTATCGATGGTGGGTGAAGATGTTGAGGGCGATACAGGCGAGAAACTGAGTGGCGCAATAGACGAGTTATCGCGAAATATTCGTGAGATTCAGGAAGCCGTCATGTCAATGCGCATGATACCAGTCTCGTTTGTGTTTAACCGCTTTCCACGATTGGTGAGGGATCTGGCTAAGACCCTTGATAAAAAAATTGATTTAGTCATAGAAGGTGGCAGTACCGAAGTCGACAAAAGCATGATTGAAAAGCTCGCTGATCCGCTCACTCACCTGGTGCGCAACAGTCTCGACCATGGCATTGAACCATTAGAAAAACGCCTGGCCGCTGGCAAGCCGGAAACCGGTACTGTGGTACTCAGGGCCGAGCAGCGCGGCGGCAACATACTGATTAGCATCGAAGACGACGGCGGCGGTCTCAACCGCGAAAAAATACTCGAAAAAGCCATCAGCAGCGGTATGGATATCGACCCTAATATGCCCGATGAAGCAGTATGGTCACTCATATTTGCCCCCGGCTTTTCTACCGCAGATGCGGTGACGGATGTTTCCGGACGCGGGGTGGGGATGGATGTTGTGCGCAAAAATATTGAAGCCATACAAGGTTCAATCGACATTGTATCCCGGCCAGGGCAAGGCTCTGCATTTACGATTAAATTACCACTGACACTGGCCATCATTGATGGGATGTGTGTCTCCGCAGGTGATGAAACCTTTATTATCCCGCTGCTTAATATTATTGAGTCATTGCAGCCCGGTGCCGAGCAAATTAAAACCCTCGCCAAGGACACCATGTTATGGAGTCGCGACCGGTACTGGCCGCTTGTTTCCTTAAGCGAACAGATGCACACCAGCGGTATTCAGAAACCCATTACAGAGTCCATTATCGTACTTGTTGAAATTGGCAAAAAGCGGTACGGAATTATCGTTGACCAACTACTGGGTAAACAACAGGTAGTCATTAAAAGTCTGGAACGGCACTACAAAAAAGTAGCCGGTATTTCTGGTGCAACCATTATGGGTGACGGCAAGGTCGCCATGATTATTGATGTTGATAATCTGGTCAAAAATGAACAAATCAATCAAGCGGGGTTAACCTGATGAATACAGTGTCATCGCAGGATGCTGCGCTGGCAGTCACTGCTGGAGCGAGCAAGGAATACCTGACATTTATGTTAGGTGAGGAACAATATGGTTTGGCGATTATTCAGGTGAAAGAAATTCGCGGCTATGAGCCGGTCACCAAAATCGCCAACGCCCCTGACTTTATAAAAGGCGTCATTAATTTACGTGGCGATATTGTGCCGATTGTCGATCTGCGAGTGAAGTTTGATGTCAGTGAGGCCACTTATAACGAATTCACCATTGTCATTATGCTCAACGTACAGGACCGAATTGTTGGCATTGTTGTGGACAGTGTCTCCGACGTGATTAATGTTACCGAGGACGAGATCCACTCACCACCGGAGTTTGGCGTCGCATTTGATAGCCGATACCTGGATGGCCTGGCCAGCGTTGATGACGGTCTTGTCATTCTGGTCAACATTGAACGTCTGATTACCAGTGAGGAAATCGGCATTTTTGACAGCATGAATCAGCAAAACGAGGGCTCAGTATGAACTTGCGTAACTTATTTGGTGGCCAGCCAGAATCAGACTCAACACAAAAACAACCTGCATTTTACGAAATTGCACTCAATAATATTTCTTCTGGTGTGATGGTAGCCGATAAAAACCGGAATATAATCTACGCTAACGAGGCGGTGTATAAATTACTTAAAGGTTACGAGGACGAAATTCGCACCGTGCTACCGCATTTTTCTGCCGAAAACCTCGTGGGTCAGAACATTGATCAGTTTCATAAAAATCCGGCACATCAGGCCAGAATGCTAGCCGAACTCACCCGCCCAATGTCTTCATCAATTGTCGTTGGTGATGTGAATTTTAATTTGCAACTCATGCCGTTACTGGACGAGAACGGGCGTCCCGACGGTGCCATGGTTGAATGGGTCGATAAAACTGAATACAACATGACAGCCAACATGCTGGCCGCGTTAGACCGCAGCCAGGGTGTAATAGAATTTCGGCCAGACGGAGAAATCGTTAAAGCCAATGATAACTTCTTAAGTTTAATGGGCTACAGTGCCGCCGATGTCATCGGTAAACACCATCGTATATTTGTTGATCCGGAATATGCGAGATCATCCGAATACCGAGAGTTCTGGGCGCAATTACAGCGCGGTGAATTTGCCAGTGGGGAGTTTCTTCGCTACGACAGCAGTGGCAACGAAGTCTGGATCCAGGCCTCATATAACCCAGTGTCTACCAGCGATGGCCAGGTCACCAGAGTCGTCAAGTATGCTTCTGATATCACTGCGCAAAAGCGCAAAAATGCCTATTATTCAGGGCAGATCAAAGCTATCAATAATTCCCAGGCAGTCATTGAATTTGAGCCAAATGGTAAAATACTCAGTGCCAATGATAATTTTCTCAACGCAATGGGTTATTCAATGCGTGACATTGAAGGGAAACATCACAGTATGTTTGTTGACGCTGAGTACCGTGCTAGCAATGAGTATCGTGATTTTTGGGAATCGTTGGCTAATGGAAAGTTTCAATCGGGTGAGTTTAAGCGCATAGGAAATGGCGGAAAAGAAATATGGATCCAGGCTACGTACAGCCCAATTGTTGACGATAACGGCGACGTGTTCAGAGTAGTGAAATACGCCACCGATATTACTAGCCGCAAGCTCGCCATCAATGACATTTGCGATATTATGTTATCCCTGTCCAAAGGCAATTTAACGTCGAAACTGGATCGTGAGTACGAAGGAGAGTTTATTCTCTTAGCAGAGTCGGTTAATGATTTTGTTACCAATCTAGCCAGCATTATCACTGAAATCCGCGCCGGCTCTGAAAATATTAACAATGCCTCATCTGAAATTGCCAGAGGCAACTCAGACCTGTCAACCCGCACTGAGCAGCAGGCCTCTAGTCTTGAAGAAACCGCCTCTAGTATGGAAGAAATCACTAGCACCGTGCAGCTCAATGCCGACAATGCCAAACAAGCGAATGGTCTGGCATCTGACGCGTCTAAAGTCGCCATTGATGGCGGCAAACTCATTGAGCAGGTCGTTGGTACGATGGCAGAAATTAACGACTCGGCAAAGAAAATCGAAGATATTATTGGCGTCATCGATGGTATTGCCTTTCAAACCAACATTCTGGCTCTTAACGCAGCGGTTGAAGCTGCCCGGGCGGGTGAACAAGGTCGAGGTTTTGCTGTCGTCGCGTCAGAAGTTCGCACCCTGGCGCAGCGCTCAGCGAATGCCGCCAAAGATATTAAGGGGCTGATCTCCGACTCCGTCAATAAAGTCGAAAGCGGTAATCAGCTGGTGACCAAGTCCGGCGATACCATGCAAGAGATCGTGACTGCGATTCAACGGGTGAATGACATTATGTCCGAAATCGCCTCCGCGTCAGCGGAGCAGGCATCGGGTATTGATGAAGTGAACAAAGCCATTTCGCAAATGGACGAAATGACCCAGCAAAATGCCGCCTTGGTAGAAGAGGCCGCGGCCGCCGCAGAAAGTATGAGCTCGCAGGCATCACAGCTGATTTCCCGGGTTAACTTCTTTGAGTTAGGTATTGAGCACGACTCCGTCTCATCGCAGCCAGCCATTCAAACTAAGGCAAAGGCACCCGCTGCGAGTGTACCACCTCGTTCAAAGCAAATAAGCCCTGACAAGCCCGATGATGATGACGAGTGGGAAAGCTTTTAAATAGATGCGAGCCAGCAAATGACTAAGCCATTCGCGTATTCGATTAAAGAGTTCAATGCTGTCCGCCAGAAGATACGCGCACTTACTGGCATCAGCCTGGCCGACAGCAAAGACAACATGGTGTATAGCCGCCTTTCGCGGCGGTTACGGGCGCTGGGTATAGACTCTTTTGATGGGTATTTGGACTACCTTGATGCCAATCAGTCGGAAACTGAGCACTTTATTAATGCACTGACCACGAACCTGACATCGTTTTTTCGTGAAGCACATCATTTTGACAAGTTAAAAGAATACCTGCTCAGTCACTCCGGTCCCGTGCGTATCTGGTGTGCGGCAAGCAGCAGTGGCGAAGAACCCTATTCTATTGCAATGACCTGCGCCGAAGCACGCGGATCACTTAAGAACAACGTAAAAATAGTCGCCTCGGATATTGATAGCGGGATGCTCGCACGTGCGCAAGCGGGAATATACCCGATAGATCAGGTGGAGAAGTTGTCGCTAGCTCGACGTAAACAATTTTTTCATCGTGGTAAAGGGGGTAATGCAGGCAAAGCCAGAGTGGTGCCAGAACTACGCAGCTCAATTGTTTATTTCAAGCAAAACCTACTCGACGCTGACTACGCCGTTGAATCAGGTATCGACATAGTTTTTTGTCGTAACGTAATGATTTATTTCGACAAACCGACACAAGAGGTCATCCTCAAACGCATTTTGGATAAAATGAAGCCAGATGGTTGGTATATCGCCGGTCACTCTGAAAACTTTTCACATCTGACTCATCTGATGCGCCCGTTGGGCAAGACCATTTACCAAATTAATCGGCAAAGCGCATGATTGAGTTACCCGGCAACAGTGCGCCTAATCGATATTTTGATCGTCACTTCAATAGTGAAGCAGTTAAAATATTGCCGGGCGAATATTACGCAACACGGGATCCAACAATCATTGTGACAGTGCTGGGGTCCTGTGTATCGGTATGCTTGCGCGACCCGATTACTAAAATAGGCGGCATGAATCATTTTTTGCTGCCCACCGATGAGCTTATTACGGATGGCACAATGGATACCTCCGCGCGCTATGGTACGTTTGCCATGGAAGTTCTGATTAACGAACTATTAAAAATGGGCGCCGCACGCCAACGTTTAGAAGCGAAAGTGTTCGGTGGTGGTAAAGTACTACAAGGACTAACTGTTCATAATGTTGGCGAACGAAACAGCGAATTTGTGCTGGATTATCTTAACTTAGAAAGCATTCCGGTCATCGCCCGAGACTTATTGGGCCCGTACCCGCGTAAGGTCTATTTCTTTCCCGCTACCGGAGAAGTTAAAGTACGCAAAATTAAAGTTATGCATAATACAACGATTCTCGACCGTGAGAGTGAATACCGCTTACGAATTAAGGATGCGCCCAAAGCGGGTGAAATAGACTTATTTGAGTAACTCTTTATGACAATATCTGTTTTGGTCGTTGATGATTCGGCGTTGATCCGCTCGTTAATGACTCAAATTATCGCGTCGCACCCCGACTTAACCCTGGTAGGCACAGCGCCTGACGCTTATGTGGCTAAGGATATGGTAAAGAAGCTCAAGCCCGATGTGATAACCCTCGATATCGAAATGCCTCGTGTCGACGGTCTGACATTTCTCGACCGCTTAATGAAAGCAAAACCCACCCCGGTAGTGATGATTTCTACCTTAACCGAAAAAGGGGCAGATGCCACCATGCTGGCGCTGGAGTTGGGCGCTATCGATTTCATTCCAAAACCCAAAATAGACGTGCAAGCTAAATTCCTGGCGTTTCAGGAACTGGTCACGCGAAAAATCATTGCCGCAGCAGGCGCAAATGTATCGAAACGCACAATCGATGCAAACGTGAGCAAGACCCAACTGTCATACAGCGGCACCGAATTGATCGTGGGTATCGGCGCCAGTACTGGTGGCACAGAAGCCATTAAGGATTTATTAGTACGCTTGCCCGCCTCATTCCCCGCTATTGTCATGACACAGCACATGCCTCCGGGGTTTACCACCTCCTTTGCAAAACGACTGAATAATATTTGTGCAGTCGCTGTAAAAGAGGCACAGCACGATGAACGTATATTGCCTGGCCATGCCTACCTCGCGCCAGGCGACCTGCATTTAAGTGTCGTTAAATACGGTTCTGACTACCGCACTCAATTAAGCGATCACGAGCGAGTAAGCGGACACAAACCTTCGGTTGATGTGTTGTTTAACAGTTTGGCGCAACACGTCGGTCACAATGCCTTTGGCGTCATCCTCACCGGCATGGGGCGCGACGGTGCCGAAGGCATGCGGGCGATGCAAAGTAAAGGCGCAATGACTTTCGCTCAGGATGAAGCCAGTTGTGTGGTGTACGGTATGCCTAAAGAGGCAGTGCGCCTGGGCGGTGTGGTAAAATCATTGCCAATTGCCGACATTGCCACTCAGTTAACCAACGCCATACGCACTAAGTCAAAAGGCAACAGACTGTAGGAAAGTACTTTCCACCGCCAAACACGCGAACATCGTGATTCATGAGTGATAATTTGTGTCGAACCTCGCTGATAAGACCAGTATTTTGCTGCGATATCTTAATTCTTCACTATAATTAGCGGTTAATCTCATAATAGTACGAATTTAACGTGCTAATTGTGTTAAATAAATGTAGTTTTCTGTATAACTAGCGTATATGCAGAATTTAGGCACAAGATAGCTACAAGATTAATGAAAATACTTTTATTGAACGGCCCTAACCTGAACATGTTAGGAAAACGTGAGCCTGACAAATACGGGCTCACCACACTTGATGACATTGTTAACGGCTTAGCTTCGAAAGCGGCTGCACGGCAGTGGTCATTAGTACATTTGCAGTCTAATTCTGAAGCGGAACTGATCGACAGAATACACGCTGCGATGGGCCAGATTGACATAATTATTATTAATCCTGCCGCTTTTACCCATACGAGTGTAGCGCTGCGTGATGCGCTGCTCAGTGTATCGATTCCATTCATAGAAGTGCACTTATCAAATGTGCATGCTCGCGAAAGTTTTCGACACCATTCTTATTTTTCAGATATTGCTGCTGGCGTGATAGTTGGCTTTGGCGCTAAAGGCTACGAACTCGCCCTGGACGCTGCAGCGGATATTTTAAACAACTAACATTAAAAACAGAGACAGATTATGGATATTAGGAAGATTAAAAAACTGATTGAACTGGTCGAAGAATCAGGCGTTGCCGAGTTAGAAATTACCGAAGGTGAAGAGTCAGTACGTATTCACCGTGGTAGTTCAGCGTCTGCTGCACCTATCCATTATGCGGCCCCTGCACCAGCAGCTCCGGCCGCAGCACCGGCTCCCGCTGCTGCACCGGCGCCAGCAGAACCTGAAGCGCCTGCCGGCCATACTGTAAAATCACCAATGGTAGGGACTTTCTACCGTGCCTCTTCGCCAACATCGAAGACCTTTGTCGAAGTGGGTCAGAGCGTGAACGTAGGCGACACGTTATGTATTGTAGAAGCCATGAAAATGATGAACCAAATCGAATCTGATAAAGCCGGTGTCGTTAAGGCAATACTGGTCGAGAACCAGGAAGCGGTTGAATTTGACCAACCCCTGTTCATCATCGAGTAAACGGTATTCTCATGGATAAAGTATTAATAGCTAACCGTGGTGAAATAGCACTGCGGATCCTAAGAGCTTGCAAAGAGCTTGGGATAAAAACGGTGGCCGTTCACTCTACTGCCGACCGTAACCTAAAGCATGTTTTGCTTGCCGACGAATCAATTTGTATCGGTAATGCTTCAGCAACCGAGAGCTACCTGAATATACCCCGTATTATTGCTGCCGCAGAAGTCACCAATTCAATCGCAATTCACCCCGGCTACGGTTTTCTTGCCGAAAATGCCGATTTTGCTGATGCAGTTGAAAAAAGTGGTTTCATATTTATTGGTCCGACAGCCGACACCATCAATTTGATGGGCGACAAAGTGTCTGCCATTAACGCCATGAAAAAAGCCGGTGTGCCCTGTGTACCAGGCTCTGATGGCCCTTTGACCGATGACACTGAGCGTAATAAAACCATTGCTAAGCGTATCGGTTATCCGATTATCGTCAAAGCAGCCGGTGGCGGCGGTGGTCGCGGAATGCGTGTAGTGCGCAGTGAGGCGGAATTAATCAAAGCCATCGAAACTACCAAAGCTGAAGCCGGTGCCGCATTCGGTAACGATGTGGTTTACATGGAAAAATTCCTCGAAAATCCACGTCATGTGGAATTTCAGGTACTGGCTGACGGTCAGGGTAATGCTATTCATCTGGGTGAGCGTGATTGTTCAATGCAGCGTCGTCACCAGAAAGTGGTAGAGGAAGCGCCAGCACCTGGTATTTCCGAGCAAATGCGTAACAAAATTGGTGATCGCTGCCGTAAAGCGTGTCTGGAAATTGGCTATCGCGGCGCAGGCACCTTTGAATTCCTGTATGAAAACGGTGAGTTTTACTTCATTGAAATGAATACACGAATTCAGGTAGAACATCCGGTTTCAGAAATGATCACCGGAGTTGACCTGGTTAAAGAACAATTGCGTATTGCCGCAGGGCAACCCTTGTCTATCGATCAATCGCAAATTCAAATCCGTGGTCATGCCATTGAATGCCGAATTAACGCAGAAGATCCCAACACGTTTATTCCAAGTCCCGGAAAAATTGAGATGTTCCATTCACCAGGTGGCTTAGGTGTACGTTGGGATTCACATATTTACGCTGGCTATTCAGTACCGCCTTACTATGATTCGATGATTGGTAAGCTGATCACGTACGGCGAGAGCCGTGATGAAGCCATTGCTCGTATGCGTCATGCCCTGGATGAGTTAGTTATCGACGGTATTAAAACTAACGTGCCGTTGCAGCAGCGTATCATGGCAGATGAAAACTTTTATGCGGGTGGCACGAATATTCACTACCTGGAGAAAAAGCTAGGTTTAAATTAGATGTAACCTGACTGATTCCGACATTAAAGGCTTTCCTCATCGAAAGCCTTTTTTATTTTTAGCCATACAGCTCGGTAAAATTGGACACCGTTCTATTTTAGTAATTAATTAAGCCGTTTTTTTAGAATTCTTAAATAAGAATTATTCTCGTATATTGGTCATGTTAAACTTTTGTTTAATAATACGCAGAGTGATAAGGAGAGTTGACCCCTCAGTTTCGTTCTGCGTTACCTTTTTTATAGGTACTTCTCCACTCTTGAGCCGGCACCCTTTGCCGGCTGTTTTATTGCCGCGGCCAGGCTATCTTTAAATTGATTACATCAACTGACATAAAAAACCCCGCCGGTTTTCAGGCAGGGCTTATTGACAATAACTACCTGAGCGCTAGAGGCGGCTGATCAACTGTCCGCTGTATTCACCGTTCAGCATATACTCATTAATAGATGCTACGTTTTGGCCATACTCTTCTACAAACTCTACTATTGGCTTACCGTTACAAGACACATTTTTAGCGACAAACTGAGGGCTCAATCCTGCCTCTTTTAGCGCACGACGTAATTTTGTTTTGCTACCCTCGACGGCGACCACGCAAATTTTTGACGTCACATAGTTATCGGCAGCAACCAGTTCTGGGTTAGCTTGTGCAACAGTCGCCGCACTCATTGTTACACCAAGGGCAATCATAATTTTAGTAAATGCTTTCATCATATTTTCCTATATTCCATTGACGGGAGAGTCGATATAGGTAGAGCAAAGGCAGTGCCAAAATTATTTATTATTATTTTTCAAAAACTTAGTAGATTTTTAATTTGATCAACCAATAGAGAGATTAAACTTTATGCTAAAAAGTAGCCAAAACCACTATTTCTTAGCATTTTAAAGTTTAAGCATTTGAAAATGTTGCAAAATGTTTCAGAATAATTATTTTTTGGTGGTTAAAACTATTATTTAGCGCAATAAAAAAGCCCATCTAAACAGATGGGCTAAACAGCAAGAACGCATACACACTTATCACAGTGCATTGCTTAATATGTAAGCTGCGTAAATAAAGATCAATAAATATTTTATTTTTATAAATTTAGTTTACACAGAACAAAAACGGGACTGATAAATTCTCAAACTGCAGATTGAGCCTGTTGAATTAACTTTAATAGTTGTGCTGCTGCCAGCGCATCATCTAAGGCCCGGTGGTGATTTTCGAGCTTAATTTCAAAATGTTCACTCAATGCCCCTAGCCCGTAAGATCTAATCCCCGGGTAATGCTTGCGCATACGTGCGCAAGTACACAGCTTAGGTCGCCTGAAGTCCATACCCAGACGGGCAAATTCCTGCTTTATAAAACCATAGTCAAAATTAACGTTGTGGGCAACGAAAATACAATCTTTGCTAAAAGCTTCAATGTCTTCCACTACATCAGCAAAGATAGGGGCGTCGGCCACCATATCGTTACTGATCCCGGTGAGTTGCGTGATTCGACCAGGGATATGACGCTGCGGATTAATCAGGCTACTCCATCTTGCGACTTCCTCACCGTTTATCATTTTGACCATTCCCACCTCGGTAATACGATGCGCCGCAGACTGCCCTCCGGTTGTTTCGATATCGACGACCACATACGGCTGCATAGGGTCGCTGTACCAGTTAACCTGGGTGACATTCACCTTAAAACCACATTGCTTGAGTCGTTGAATAGACACCAACTGATTACGGCGCAACTGATCGCCCGGTGCTTTAATTTCTTCAAACCGAAGCTCGCCGTCGTCAACAACCATAATGTCCGGGAAACCATCGCTAAGGCTTGCATAGTCTTTACACATCAACAGCAAAAACTCACGCAGTAATGCTATGTCAATATATGACAGCATGACTTTGAGGTTATCGAGCAGCTGTTCCCGCCACATAAATAGACTGTTTACCTTGCCATAGTGCATACCCGCCTGCATCAGCAAGTAACGATAGAGCGTATCACTGCTTTCACAATACTGCTCAAGGTGTGCATCAATCTCATGGCCAAATGTGGCATAAAAATCATTGTGTCTTAATACTTGTGGTCGCCGGTCAAATTCATTTACTAATCCGCGATCACCATGCAGCCACTGCCAAAACAGCAAACCAAATAAGGTACGCCAAAGGTGATTCTCAGTTCGATATGCAGCGATACCGTGACGCCGGTAATAACCAATAACGCCTTGTTCTACTTCCTGATTATGCAGCTCATCAAGGTGGATAACACGGGTAGCATCCCGCAGCATATCCGTTAGCACCGAGGTTTTCTTACGACCAAACTTGCGCGTATAAAAGTCTTCCGCAAATGCCAGTAAGGTGTCGCTGGGTGGATCATCAATGATTGCTTCCAGCGCGGTCTTTACGTCGTCTTTGTCACCCGCTTTATAACTTTCACGCAGCCATTTTTCACGTGCCTGATCGCTATTTGCACGCTGCAGATACATAAGCCCTTTGCGATGATCATGACTCAGCCAAAAAATCCCAGCCTGATAAAGCAACCGGTTACGGTAATCATGGCCAATCGCGCATTCCACCGTCACGTTATCAACAACCGAATAATGCGCTTTTTGCTGCTCAGTGAGGGATTTAAATTTACTCAGCTCCTTAGCGAAATAAAAAGCGCCCAGCGCAGCCGTCTGAGAATTAAAACGAGCAAGCTGCTGACTGACATCTTTGCGGGTTCGCATAACGCCTAAATCCCGCATCGAAAATTGATTTAGCCTGCCTTTTGTATTGCCAAAATATAAAAACAGCAGGTAATCCAAGGCTCTGTCAAAGTTACGTAACTTATAATGCTGGTTGAGCTCATCCGGTACATGTAACGGTCCTGTCAGCAGACGTTCTGCGAGTTGCTCAGTGACAACAGGTTTAGTCACTGCCGCTGGCAACGTCACACCGTTTGCGTTGAGTAATACCAGTAAATCCGCTTTAGTAAGCCCTTGCCCTAAGGCAAAACTATCGGCCTTTTCCAGGCCAACAAACCAGCCTTGCCGGGTTAAATACTCTAGCTGCTCCAAGGGACAATTTATTTCAGCATACGCAAAGGTTTTTGTGGCAACCACCGGATACTTGCGGTTGGCGGCGCGCACCACAATGCATTGCTGATCAGTACTCAGGCCTCGAAAGTCGTCAATAAACTGTAAGGTTGGTGTGTCCAACAAAGCCTGGTTAACGCCGCTAAAGAATTCCAAAAACTCAAAAAAATGATCGAGGTAATATTTTTCAGGCAGGGTTTTACGCATTTCTCATTCCACACAGGGCCCAGGGCCTGTTGATCTTTGCTGCGCATTTTTGCAGCACGCCGGGTGTCATTTGTACCCAAAGATTAACAGGCTCCAACAACACATGTATAAATATACAGCCACTGTAGCAATAAACAACCTTTTACAGGTTTTTATGCTTTTTTGTTACCGCTTTAATCCGCTGGCGGCTAACCCAGGCAAAGTAGTCTGACAGGGCTGGATCGGCTTTAAGCCGTGGTAAGGAATTGAGTTGTTTTGCGAGTATCATTTCATCATAGAACCGGTGAATACCATTATGGCATTGACGGCATACGAGCACCCCACTGGCCAGCTGTTCTTTACTGTAATGCTTTTTAAAGTAAGTTCGGCGATGCATTTTCCGCGGTATTAAATGATGAAAAGTTAAATAAGTGACACGGCCACAACATACGCATTCGCCGCTTTTCACGTGTGACATGATTGTACCTTTATCTGCCAATATTCAATCCAGCTACGCCGCTTATACGTATAGTGAAATAAATGGTGTCATAGCCGCAATTAATCTTTTTAAAACAGGTGTCCGAATAATGAGTTTAACCCAGGCCAGCACCTTTGAGTGCCCCTATTGTATGACCATCAACGATCTTGAGGTGGATGAAATTAATGACATCGGCCAGACCCAGGTAATCGATTGTCAGATTTGTTGTCAGCCAATCGTTGTCGAGATTAGAGACAATGACGGTGAAATCGACATTCAGGCCGAGCGGGAAAACGATTAGCTAATGAACACATTTGATGAATCTGACATCAACAACATGGCGCAGCGTTACCGCGCCAATTTTGTCAACAGTTTGTCTGGTTACAAGAGCGCAAACCTGATTGGTACTGCAAGCGCGCAGGGCCAGACCAATTTAACGATTGTCAGTTCAGTAGTGCATATTGGCGCCCATCCACCGCTGATGGGTATGATAATGCGACCACACACCGTACGGCGTGACTCGCTGGAAAATATCAAAGCGACCGGTGTCTATACCGTTAATGCTGTCCCCGTTGAATTATATGCGCAGGCACACCAGACCTCAGCCCGCTACGATGAGTCTGCCAGTGAGTTCACTCAATGTGGTTTCAACGAATACTGGCGCGCTGGCTTTGCTGCACCTTTTGTTGCCCAGAGTCCACTTCAGGTTGGTCTGGAGCTAGCGGAAACTATTGACCTTACCGTTAATAACACGGTACTTGTCATTGGCCGAATCAAACAAGTAAGTGTCGATAAAACGCGTATAGACCAAGACGGCGGCATCGATATTAACGCGCTTGACCTCGCTTGCATTAGTGGGCTTGATACTTATCACGAAGCCAACGCTATTGCTAAGATGGCCTATGCGAAACCAGATAACCCCCCTAAACTAATTAAGCATTATAAGCCCTGAAAAAATCAGCAATGCGGTTTCAGGCAATGTAAACTTAATACAGATCAATACATGATTGTTTAGATTTGGTTAATCCAATTTATGCGTGTATAAGTACAAGTATTGAACCAGAAACTATTAGTACAAACCCGCCGCAGGCGGGTTTTTGTGTTTTAAAAGCTCAGTAAAAAAGAATCATTCTCGTTAACTTTTGGAGTACAACTATGAAATCAGTCAATCGTCGCGATTTTCTGAAACTCTCAGGCACAACGCTCATTGGTATGACCTTAGGTGGCGTTGCCCTGCGGGCCCAGGCACAAGAGCATCTTAGCGAAGACGATGCCACAGCCAAAGCGCTTAAATACGTTAATAAATCCACCAAAGAAGGTTCACAATGCAGTAACTGCATGTACATTCAGGGCGAAGCAGGCGCCGACTGGCGTCCTTGTGCTATCTTCCCGGGCAAGCAGGTTAATGCCAACGGTTGGTGTAGCGCCTGGGTGAAAAAGCCGGGTTAATCCGCTTCCCACCCCTATTTATGACAGCGCAACAGGGTGACCTGTTGCGCTGTTTTTTATTCTCCGAAATCAATTACCCTGCATCACGTTGTAAGGCGCCGCACTGCCATTGACGGCATCAAAGCGTGATGGATAAAAGCCAGGCTTTTTAAGAAACTGATTTGACGTTTCAAACGCGTAACCAACGTTTAATACTGTGGCATCCTGCCACTGACCGCCAACAATACTAAAGCCCACCGGCAAATCCCTTACACTGGCCATAGGCACCGTAATGTGGGGATAACCGGCTATGGCGGCAAGGTAACCAATACCAATAAACCCTGTTGGGGCATTGTCGCCAAATACGCTATCAATAATAAATGCCGGATTGTTTGTTGGCGCAACCAGCACATCCACCTCGTACTCAGTTAGCAATTTATCAATACCGTTGTCACGTGTAGCGGTTCTAACAGTTTGCAGGGCTTCAGTATACTTTTTGTCTTGCATACCATCAGTGGCTGCTGCCTTGTCAAAAATAGACTGGTCAAAAAGTTGTAACTCACGCTTCGATGCGGCGTTAAAGTTGATCAAGTCCTGTAAACTTCGAACCTCCAATGGCGCCGGAGAAGACTGCAGATATTCATTTAGGGTTGATTTAAACTCCGCCAGCAATACAAAATACGCATCTTCGCCAAAATTATCCGGCAGCTTGAGAGCATCAATTTCTACCAGCTCTGCGCCTTGTGCAGTTAATTGTGCCAGACTGTCGTCAAACGCATCGATAATGGCTTGATCTTCTCCCTGACTGTCGCGCATAACACCCACTTTCAAGCCTCGAATATCACCATTTAGTTCTACCAGCGCCTGTGCCGCCGGACGGCTGTCAGACTGGGTTGCTTTATCGCCGGCGTCGGTAGTTGCCATTACCGAAGCCATTAACGCTGCATCTTTAACACTGCGGGTCATCGGGCCCGCTGTGTCCTGGGTAACCGAAATGGGCACAATGTGTGTACGAGGAATCAATCCCACAGTGGGCTTAAAACCAACAATGCCATTCATCGATGACGGACAAATCACTGAGCCATTGGTTTCGGTCCCTACCGCTAACGATGCCAGACCAGCCGCTATTGCAGCCCCCGAACCTGATGAAGAACCACACGCAGTGCGCGATAATATATGAGGGTTACGGGTAAGGCCGCCTACCGCGCTCCAGCCGCTGATTGAATCCTCAGAACGAAAATTAGCCCATTCTGATAAATTTGTTTTACCCAGTATGATGGCACCTGCGGCACGCAATTGCGCCACCAGCGGCGAGTCACGCAGCGTATCGTTATTTAAAAGCGCCAATGAGCCCGCCGTAGTCGGCATATCTTTAGTTTCAATATTGTCTTTCAGTAAAACCGGGATACCATGCAGCGGCCCTAAAGGTTCACCGCTGGCAACCGCCGCATCGCGAACGCGCGCGGCATTCAAAGCATCCGGATTCAGCAGTAAAATGCTGTTAATGTTAGGGCCTTTTTTGTCCAGTGCATCAATCCGCGCAAGGTATCCGGTCACTAAATCTTCAGCGCTTATCTGGCCATTTTTAATCGCCTCAGCCTGCTGCGCTGCAGGCGTTTCTAACCACTGCTCGTCTATCGGTGTAGACGGCTTTGTTGCACATGACAGCAACGATACCAGTAACACTGCACTTGCCAGTTTTTGCCACATTGTTGTTGTTCTCCCGTTAAGTAACCCTGCTTTATTACAGATTTTTATATTCCGCTGGCCACCGTTACTTGCCTGTGCAACATAACCGGCTAACGGTTAAACAATAAAGTAAATGTACCGGCAACTCTACATTGACGAGACGAATCGCTGCTGCAGTGCGCGTTTAGTAACAGTACACTGACACTACCAAGCCTGTTAAACTTCGGTTTTTTAAAGCACGATCGAGAACCTGATGCCCTGGCTACAACTCAAAATTGATACTTCTGCAGAAATGGCGGAACAAGTAGGTGGCATGCTCACTGCCAATGGTGCGCAGGCCGTTACCTTTGTTGATGCCAAAGACACCCCCATGTATGAGCCAAAACCAGGCGAAGTCATGCTCTGGCCTGATACTCAGGTAGTCGGGCTGTTCGATGCCAGCGATGACATGCCTGCCATTATTAAACGCCTTAGCAACGCCAAAGTACTGGGAAAAGACTTTAAATACCGCCTTGAACCTCTCGAGGACAAAGACTGGGAACGCGAGTGGATGGACAACTTCCACCCCATGCAGTTTGGCAAACGGCTATGGATTTGCCCCAGTTGGCGTGATGTACCCGACCCGGATGCTGTTAACGTAATGCTCGATCCTGGCCTGGCCTTTGGTACCGGTACCCACCCGACCACCTCTCTGTGTTTACGCTGGCTCGATGGCATCGATCTGGCAGGCAAAACCGTCGTCGATTTCGGCTGTGGTTCAGGTATTTTAGCGATCGCTGCGCTCAAGCTTGGTGCCGAAAAAGTTATTGGTATCGACATAGACCCACAAGCATTGCAGGCCTCAATGGACAATGCCGGGCGCAATGGCGTGGCTGACCGCTTAAGCGTGTTTCTGCCCGCCGACCAACCCTCTCTGCAGGCCGACATAGTGATGGCCAATATTTTATCCGGCCCGCTGCTCGAACTTCAGGGAGTAATTACAGACTACTGTAAAACAGACGGATTATTAGTGCTGTCTGGCATTTTGGCAGAACAGGTACCTCGTATAGAGTCGGCCTATCAACAACACTTCCGGCTTGAACAAACTGCTATCGATGATGAATGGGCTCGGGTATCGGGCCAACGAATTCGATAAATTGCAGACAAATTACGACGACGTACTTTTATTATGCTGTAACCACTTTGACATAAAAACGAAATCTTTTTGTCAAGAGCGATAATGCAAATTTTGTTTGATTTTTAGCCTTTTCAAGATTGCAGAAAACGCGTACACTTAGCGCCCCATTTCGGACAGGTGGTTATTTTCTACGCAAATGCAGGTTGTTTTTTATGCAAATTGGAACTTACTCACTTGACAATAACCTAATGCTGGCACCTATGGCGGGTGTGACAGACAGGCCTTTCAGGCAGCTCTGTCGTCGTCTGGGGGCAGGTTTGGTTGTATCAGAAATGCTGAGCAGTAATCCAAAGGTATGGAAAACTGCCAAATCTATGCAACGCATGGATCACAGCGGGGAGTCGGGGATACGTTCGGTACAAATTGCCGGTGCAGATCCAGACTTAATGGCTGAGGCAGCGAAATTTAACGTTGCTAATGGCGCCCAGATTATTGATATCAATATGGGGTGCCCGGCTAAAAAGGTAAATAAAAAACTGGCCGGTTCGGCGCTATTACAACACCCTGATTTAGTTGAATCTATTGTTCAGGCCGTAGTAAACGCAGTATCAGTACCAGTCACTCTGAAGATACGCACAGGGTGGGACACGGACAATCGCAATGGGGTAAACATAGCCCGTATTGCAGAAGAAAACGGCATACAGTCGCTGGCGGTCCACGGACGTACCAGAGCTTGTATGTATAAGGGCTTTGCTGAGTACGAGACTATCCGCCAAATAAAACAGGCGGTATCAATACCAGTAGTAGCTAACGGTGACATTACCTCACCACAAAAAGCCAGGGAAGTGCTTGAGTACACCGAAGCCGACGCATTAATGATTGGTCGCGGCGCTCAGGGTAACCCGTGGATTTTCAGAGAAGTCTCGCACTATCTGACCACAGGTGAACTTTTGCCACCGCCATCATTACTGGAACAGTATTCGGTAATGAAAGAACACGTAGCGGCCGTACATGCTTTTTACGGAGCAGAGAACGGCGTTCGTATAGCCCGCAAACATGTGGGTTGGTATTTGGTGGAGCACGATAAGGATCGTCAGTTCCGTAAAGCGTTTAATGGGCTGGAGTCTGCCAACGAGCAGCTGCAAGCCATAGACGACTATTTTAACGCGCTGCAACAAGGCGAGACTCGACAGATCTCTCCGGCAGCATAAGACTGATTAACAAAAGAGCAAGAAAGTATTATGTTCGATCAAAATGTAACTTCTCCTTTTACTACAACTGTAACTACTCCTTCACAGACTCAGGCTCAAAAGCCACTGCGTGACTCAGTTAAACAAGCGGTCAACAAGTACCTCAAGCAACTGGACAATACCAACATCGATAACCTGTATGACATGGTGTTAGCCGAAGTTGAAGCGCCTTTACTGGAAGAAGTTATGACTTTTACCCGCGGCAACCAAACGCGTGCTGCCATCATGATGGGTATCAACCGTGGCACACTGCGCAAAAAATTAAAGCAGTATGGCATGAACTAAGCAACACGGGCCTGGCCCATTAAAGAGCACCTTTTGGTGCTCTTTTTGTTTATACTATGCTGGTGAGTCCGACAGCGACAGGGTGCACAATAAATAACATAATCGTCGGGCAAGCAGTCATTACTTTAACTCATAACCTCATCGAAACAAGAAACCACTATGGAAACACCAAAACCGATCAAACGCGCTTTGCTAAGCGTTTCAGACAAAACCGGCATTGTGGAATTTGCTACCGCGCTGCATGATGCTGGTGTAGAGCTGCTGTCTACCGGCGGCACAGCTAAGTTATTGGCTGAAAAAGGCTTACCTGTTATTGAGGTATCAAACTATACCGGTCATCCTGAAATTATGGACGGCCGTGTAAAAACACTGCACCCTAAAATTCATGGCGGTATATTAGCGCGCCGGGGCACCGATGAAGCGGTCATGGCAGAAAATAACATTGGTCCTATCGACTTGGTAGCGGTTAACTTGTACCCCTTCGCTGCCACCGTGGCCAAAGAAGACTGCACGCTGGAAGATGCTATCGAAAATATCGATATTGGTGGGCCAACGATGGTTCGCGCGGCGGCCAAAAACCATAAAGACGTTACCATAGTGGTTAACGCTGCCGATTACGCCCGCGTATTAACTGAAATGCAAAGTAATGCCGGCTCACTCACCTATACCACCCGCTTTGATCTCGCAATAAAGGCCTTTGAGCACACAGCAGAATACGACGGTATGATTGCTAATTATTTTGGTGCACGCCTCGATTCAACCGATTGCGCCGATGACTGCGATCACGAGCACAGTGAATTCCCGCGTACCTTTAATATTCAGGTAAGCAAAAAGCAAGACCTACGCTATGGCGAAAACAGTCATCAGTCGGCGGCTTTTTATGTCGAAAATGACATTCAGGAAGCCTCTGTTGCCACGGCAACCCAATTAAACGGTAAAGAACTGTCGTTTAACAATATTGCCGACACCGATGCGGCGCTTGAGTGCGTTAAAGAATTTGTTGAACCGGCCTGCGTGATTGTGAAACACGCCAACCCTTGTGGTGTGGCGCTGGGCGAAAACATTTTAGAAGCGTACGATCGCGCCTTTAAAACCGACCCGACCTCTGCGTTTGGCGGTATTATTGCCTTTAACCGCGAGCTCGATGCCACCACCGCGCAAGCCATTGTTGATCGTCAGTTTGTTGAAGTGATAATTGCACCAACGGTATCACAAGCTGCCGCAGACATTGTTGCCACCAAGAAAAACGTGCGTTTACTGGCGTGCGGAGACTGGCAGGGTCAGCTTACCGAAGGTTACGACTTTAAACGTGTGAATGGCGGCTTGTTAGTGCAGGAACGCGATTTCGGCATGGTTGACATGGAAGATCTCGAAGTGGTTACCAAGCGCCAGCCTACCGAAGCCGAACTACGCGACTTAATGTTCTGCTGGAAAGTCGCTAAATACGTGAAGTCGAATGCCATTGTATATTGCAAAGACAGTATGACTATTGGTGTGGGCGCCGGCCAGATGAGCCGCGTGTATTCAGCTAAAATTGCCGGTATTAAAGCCGCTGATGAGAACCTCGAAGTGGCTGGTTCAGTTATGGCGTCGGATGCGTTCTTCCCGTTCCGCGACGGTATTGATGCGGCCGCAGCGGCAGGCATTAAAGCCGTAATCCAGCCAGGCGGCTCAATGCGCGACAACGAAGTGATTGCCGCTGCCGATGAGCACGACATTGCCATGGTCTTTACCGGTATGCGCCACTTCCGTCACTGATTGCAGTAAGCATTCGCTGCAAAGCGTGTTTTTGCGTTAGCCTGGCAACACGAATGTGAACATTCTGTGTTAGGCTAACGTAGTAAACAGCATGTTAATGACAGAAGGGAAATAATAATGCGTAAATCAGCGGTTTTACTACTAGCAAGTTTGTTATCAGTACCGGCGTTTACCGCCAATGCAGACGCTATTGCCGATGCAGTAAGTACTGACACTCGTTCTGACCAGGCGCGCCTGCGTGATGAATACCGCAATCCACAACAAACCTTACGGTTTTTTGATATACAGCCTGACATGAATGTGGTGGAAATCAGCCCCGGCGGCGGTTGGTATACCAATATTCTGGCACCACTGCTTAAAAACGACGGTAAACTGGTTGCCGCGCACTTTTATATCGACGACGAAGCCCCCAGCTACTATCACCGCTTAGTGGCCAGTTTTAAAGAGAAAATGGCTGATGACGGCCCGTTTAATGCGGTTGAACTCACCGCGTTTCACCCCATTAAGGCATTAGACGTAGGTGAACCGGGTGCTGCAGATCGCGTGCTGACCTTTCGTAATGTGCACAACTGGTACATGGCCGATAAAAAGCAAGGTGTAGCAAATGCTATGCAGGCTTTTTATAAAGCACTTAAGCCAGGTGGCATATTAGGTGTTGTTGATCACCGTTTACCAGAGTCTGCCGACGACAGCATGATGGAGTCATCAGGCTACATGAAGCAGTCGTTTGTAATAGCAGCTGCTGAAAAGGCAGGCTTTAAGCTGGTAGCCAGTAGTGAAATCAATGCCAACCCTATGGATACCGCAGAACACCCTCGTGGTGTTTGGACACTCCCCCCCAGCCTCAGACTGGGCGAAGAAAACCAGGCGCATTATTTGGCGATTGGTGAGAGTGACCGTATGACCCTTAAATTTATGAAACCAGAATAACTACGGAATACACTTAATGAAGGTACTTGTGATTGGCGGTGGTGGCCGCGAACATGCGCTGGCCTGGAAAGCATCGCAATCGATTGGCGTAACAGAGGTTTTTGTTGCCCCCGGTAACGCCGGAACGGCAACGGAGAAGGGCTTAACCAATGTAGACATCGACGCTACAGATGTTGACGGTTTGCTTGCATTTGCTCAAACAAACACCGTTGATCTCACCATTGTTGGCCCTGAAGCGCCATTGGTAATTGGTGTTGTTGACACCTTTGAAGCCGCCGGGATGAGAATTTTTGGCCCGACCAAAGGCGCTGCACAACTGGAGGGCTCAAAAGCCTTTACCAAAGACTTTTTAGCCCGCCATGACATCCCCACTGCCGATTACGAGAATTTCACTGAAATCGATCCAGCACTGGCCTATGTGCGCGAAAAAGGCGCCCCCATTGTGGTAAAAGCCGATGGCTTGGCAGCAGGTAAAGGCGTTATTGTTGCAATGACGCTTGCCGAGGCCGAAGACGCGATTAAAGATATGCTTGCCGATAACGCCTTTGGCGATGCCGGCAGCCGCGTGGTAATTGAGGAATTCCTCGACGGAGAAGAAGCCTCGTTTATTGTCATGGTAGATGGTAAAAACGTGGCGGCGTTTGCCACCAGCCAGGATCACAAGCGTATGGGTGATGGCGACAGCGGGCCCAATACCGGCGGTATGGGCGCATACTCTCCGGCGCCGGTGGTGACACCTGACATCCACCAGCGCATTATGGATGAGGTAATCAACCCCACCGTGGCAGGCATGGCTGAAGAAGGCTACCCCTACGTAGGCTTTTTGTACGCTGGCCTGATGATCATGGCCGATGGCACTCCAAAGGTCATTGAGTACAACTGCCGCTTTGGCGATCCGGAAACACAACCCATGATGCTGCGTTTGCAGTCTGATTTGGTGGCACTATGCCTGAAAGCCTGTGACGGTGAATTAGCCGATACTGTTATCGACTTCGACCCGCGTGCAGCCGTTGGTGTAGTACTGGCAGCGGGCGGTTACCCGGCAGACTACGCCAAAGGTGACGTGATTTCGGGCCTCGATGAAGCCGCTAAACTGGACGGAAAAGTATTCCACGCTGGTACTGCACTGAAAGACGGTAACGTGGTGACCAGTGGTGGCCGCGTATTATGCGCCACAGCACTGGGCAACAACGTGACAGAAGCTCAGCAGCAGGCCTATAAACTGGTTAAGGCTATTGACTGGAAAGACGTGTATTTTCGCAACGACATTGCTTATAGGGCAATTAAGCGCGAGCAGGCTGGCCTGGCCAACTAACCCGCGCTACGTAAGCGGTTTTTAAAAATACAAACGGCCCTGATTCGGGCCGTTTTCTTTTTTACAAAGCCTGTTGCAGGAGGCGTTTCAACAATGGCTTCATTACGCTGCCGCAAAGCACGAATTAACAGACGAAGTTAAAATGACTTTCTGCGGTATGCAATCAGGCCGAGTGTTGACAGCATTAACAATAAAAATGAGCCAGGTGCTGAAACAGGCGGCGCACCATTACTGGCAAAGTTCTCATCAAAGTCAGTATTAAATGAAAAACTATTAATGTCGTGGTTGTTATACGCAGAACCGGTAGCAGATGTAAAGCCAACAAATACATCTGTGGAGTCAAAGATGCTGGTCAGGTCAACGTTATAAATGATGGCTTCAAGCGTTGGTTTCACCGACGTTTGGCTATAGCGCACACTCAGCTCATCAATGGTACCGTCATAGTCAATCCAGGCAAACCAATCGCTGCCGTTATTGAATCGTGTCGGTTCGTTGACTGTTGTGACTGATGTAACATTACCATCGAGGTTAACACCTACGTGGTTACCATTAGGATCCGTAGGCGTGCCGTTATCCCAGGTGTCAAACTCAACACCAAGCGACTCACCCAAACCATCAAAACCAATACCACCACCTGCAGAACCTGCGGTATTTGAAACAGTTTGCATAGTAAAGACCAGGCCATCAGCACCGGGCCCGTCACTATCTCCAAAGCCACCCAGGCCCGAAATATTAAACGAGAAAAAGGCACTAAACGACACATCAGCGCTCAATGCAATGGCATTAGTAGAAAACGCACTACCTGCCTGACCTGACGTATCAGATGTTAACCTCAGTACGTCACCAACCTGAGCGGCGTTACCATTTAACTGAAGCCCGGTAACATCTGAAAAGTCGGTGTAACTGATCACTGCCGCGTTTGCTGTCACGGTGCCGGCTAACCCCATTGCCAGCATCAATCCTTTCATTATCTTGTTCATAAAAACACCTTGCGCTTTACCGCCTTATACTTTTGTCTAGTGTTCTATAAGCAAAAATCACTCCAAAATAATTTTCAATATATTAACAATATGTTAACAAAACACCAAAAGAGGGCAGGTAAAATGTGTAAACAAAGCTGACACTAATCATGCACGTTAAAATGAGAGAGTATGTTGTGATGAGGAATGTTTTGTGACAATAGCGTATCCTGAAAGCGGTCTTAAAGCACCGTTGTTTTTCCCCACCAGCGGGTTATTCCGGATTGGCGGCTTTTTTATTAAAGCGGTTCATCATATTGCCAGTGAACGCCCAAATCATAACGCCGCTCCACGCAATGACAGACAAGCCCGCCGGTATACACGCTAACGCAATGAGTTTGAAATGCTTGCGGTTACATGCCAGCGCCACCAGCGCGGGTAAAAACCACACCAGCAATACTGATGCGCCTATTGCCACAAGTTGTACTGGTGTCGCCGTGTCAAAAAACTGGGTAAAAAAATCCATGGTTGTTTGTGCCTGGTTATGTCAACTAACCTTCATAGTCGTTGAGCTGGCTAAAAAATTACAGTGACAGCAAAATAAATGTTTGAGAGTTAACCTTTTCCCTGGCCATTCAGCGTGTGTGCACTAGCTTTGTTAGCATGCAACGACACGGCCATAAGAACAACCATTACCACATCGTGGGGGGTTGATTATTAGCGTCTGGCAGCTTATAACTAGGGACTATCTTATAAAGTATCTGACACCGACCGTTCTGATGTCGGCAAATTCGGATACGCATCAGCCAAAAGAGAACGCATGTCGGCAAAACATCCCATCATCGCTATTACCGGGTCATCGGGCTCCGGAACTACAACTACCACGAATGCGATTCGACACATTTTTCGTAATTTGAATATTGATGCAGCATACGTAGGCGGCGACAGTTTTCACCGCTTTACCCGACCAGAGATGGAAGTCGAAATTCGCAAAGCCCAGGAGCAAGGGCGGCACATTAGTTATTTTGGCCCCAAAGCCAACGACTTTGCCTTGCTGGAAACGCTGTTTCAACAATATGCCGACGACGGCATCGGCCAATTTCGCCAGTACTTGCATACCTTTGATGACGCCGTGCCGTTTAACCAAATGCCAGGTACCTTTACGCCATGGCAGGAATTACCCAAAGACACCGACTTACTGTTTTATGAAGGCTTACATGGCGGGGTGAAAACCGATGACATTGACGTGGCCAAACACGTTGATTTACTGGTGGGCATGGTACCCATTGTTAACCTTGAATGGATTCAAAAAATAGTCCGCGACACCACCGACCGCGGGCATTCAAGAGAAGCGGTAATGAGCAGTATTGTGCGCGGCCTCGACGACTATTTTCACTACATAACGCCGCAATTTTCGCGTACTCACATTAATTTTCAGCGCGTACCCACGGTAGATACCTCCAACCCGTTCAGTGCCCGCGAAATTCCCACCCAGGACGAAAGCTTTGTGGTGGTGCGGTTTCGACGCGAAATGAAAAACGTGGATTTTCCGTATTTATTGCAAATGATAGACGGTGCGTTTATGTCGCGCATTAACACCCTTGTTGTACCCGGCGGTAAAATGGGCCTGGCAATGGAGTTAATATTAACCCCGCTCATTGAAGATCTGATGAAGCGCAAGAAGAGCCGCGGCTATCAAATGGACTGGGTGCAATAACCAGGCCTTACATCGTTAGTCAACACCCCGGTTTTACACTTTTTGGCACAGTAACAACGCACTACTGCACCCACTGATAAAACGTATTTGACACGCTTTGTAAGGGGGTGCAGTAGTGCGTTGTGACTGCGCCACAGAGTGCAAAACCGGGGGTGTTGACTAACGATGTAA
>JABXHM010000039.1 GCA_013373625.1 Alteromonadaceae bacterium
GCCTGCATAGGTAAATGCAACATCACGTCACGTGCCTGGGCATGAGCCTGCTCAGCAAACACGCTTCCCTGCGGCGTATGCGGAAGTATTGAGAACGTCACGGCTGCAGGCAATGAAAAAGCAGACACATCGGTTGGCCGATATCCCATGTCATCAATTATGATATAAATTTCGGCCGGCTTGTTAGCCGCAGTCGTAACCGGAGCAGCACTACTGACTCCCTGCGAGCAACAGAAAGTAAGCATTATCAACCACAGCGACAACCTTTTAGATAGTCGTTTCAAAGCGCACGGTGTCATTATTATTGTTGTTTCCAGCATACCAGCGGTGAGGATAAACACCAACCATTGGCTTTGAATGTTTACCCTGCCTACGCCAACTTACGGTTAAATCTCTAACCACTGCAAGGGATTAAGTGCCTTACCTTTGTGTCGGATCTCAAAATACAAATTAGGCGAGGACTGGCCCCCGCTCTGACCAAGCAGAGCTACTGTTTCACCCCTGGTTACCGAATCTCCGGCGGAGCGCAGCAGTGCCTGATTATGCCCGTATACCGACATAAAACCATCACCATGTTCAATGATGGTAACCAAGCCAAAACCGCGTAACCAGTCAGCATAAATCACCCGGCCATGGGCAACCGCTTTTACCGCGCTGCCTTCCTGCCCGTCGATCATAATGCCCTTCCAGCGCACTTGCCCCTGCCGACGCTTACCAAATAATTTGCGTAAACTGCCCTCTGCTGGTTTTAACAATTTGCCCTTGTCTGCGGTTAACCCGGTGAGTTCCTGAGGTAGCTGACTCTCACGTTGAGCTTTCTCGATAGCTTCAACCAGCGACTGCTCCGCTTCCCGCAACTGCGCTATGCGGCTTTCGTCACTGGCGATTTTACTTTCCAGTTTGCGTAGCGTCTGCTGACGGTCCTGCTGGCGGGCTAACAACTCATTTTGCTGTTGCTCCTGACTGACCAACAACGCATTAAGCTCCTGGGCTTTTACCTGCAACTGGGCGTTTACCTGCTGAAGTTCATCAACACTGCTTTTAAATTTGGTGATTTCCTTTTGGCGTGCCTCGTTGAGGTATTTGTAATAGGTGAGTATGCGCTCAAATTGCGCCGCATCTTCCTGGTAAAAAACCATTTTGGCATAATCAAAATTACCCGAAATAAACGCCGACTTCAGTTGACCGCTAAGTAGCGACTGCTGTTGCGCGATGGCTGTCTCTAAGTCTGTGCGACGTGTGTTGAGTTGCTGCTGTTGCTGGCGGTTTTCATCTAACGACGTGCTAATGGCGTTGAGTTTGCGCGCCACCGCACCAATTTGCTTTTCCGACTCAGCCAGCACCTTTTGCAGCGCTTCGGCATCGGTACGGGTATCCTGCAACGCAGCCTGACGGGCCTTTAGTTCATCCTGCAGGGCCTGTAACTCCAGCTCAGCATCTTCACTTTGGGCAATAGCGGTCGCCCAGGGCATTGCCCCATACAACAATGCCACCAGCAAAATGCGGGTGGCATATGAACGAAAATAAACCACTTTACCCATGCAAATACATCAGGATTTTAGTGTCATTATCGTTTTGCCGGTCATTTCTTTGGGTTGCTCCATCCCCAACAAGTGCAGCATAGTTGGCGCAACATCGCTTAATGTACCATCATCGCGCGCATCCGCGTCTCGGCCAAAGTAAATAAACGGCACCGGTTCGCTGGTATGAGCCGTATGCGCCTGGCCGGTACTGTTGTCGACCATTTGTTCAGCGTTACCGTGATCGGCTGTAATCAAACATTCACCACCGACTTTCTTAAGTGCCTCAACCACACGGCCAATAGACGTATCGACGGCTTCGCAGGCTTTTACAGCCGCGTCGAAATCACCGGTATGTCCAACCATATCGCCATTGGGGTAATTACAAATGATCACATCAAACTTGCCCGACTCGATGGCTCCTACCAGCTCATCGGTGAGTTTTTCTGAGTTCATTTCGGGCTGCAAATCGTATGTTGCAACGTCTGGTGATGGGATCAAAATGCGCTCTTCACCCTCGAACTCTTTCTCTACGCCGCCGCTGAAGAAAAACGTAACGTGTGCGTATTTTTCTGTTTCAGAGATACGTAGCTGAGTTTTACCTTGTTTCTCTAACCATTCGCCCAACACGTTAACTAACTTTTCTGATGGAAACGCTACTGGCGCGTCAAAGTCGGCTGAGTATTCGGTCAGCATAACGAAACCAGATAACCGCGGCTTAACGGCCAGCTCAAAACCATCAAAATCTTTGTCTACAAATACCTGGGTAATCTGACGAGCCCGATCAGCGCGGAAATTCATAAACAAAATAGCATCGCCATCTTCAACGGTAACTTTGTCACCAATCACTGTCGGTGGTACAAACTCATCATTTTTGTCGCCGTCGTAAGCTGCCTTAAGGCCCGCTACAGCCGATTCAGCTTGCGCTTCACCTTTGCCCTGGGTGATCAGATCGTAAGCTTTTTGCACCCGATCCCAGCGCTTGTCTCTGTCCATCGCAAAGTAGCGGCCGATGATTGTCGCCGTTTTACCACACCCGACTTCGTCAAATACGGCGTCAGCTTTTTTAAGCGACGCTTCAGCACTGCGCGGCGGCGTGTCACGGCCATCTAAAAAGGCGTGTAAGTAAATCTTTTTAGCACCACGTTTGGCGGCCATTCTGATTGCTGCAAAAATATGATCCTCGTGGCTGTGCACCCCACCTGGAGACAACAAGCCCATAAGATGAACCGCTTTATCATTGCTCACCGCGTCATCAATCGCCTTGCTTAATGCCGGGTTGTGTTCAAATTCACCGTCGGCAATAGATTTGGTGACTTTGGTAAAGTCCTGATACACCACTCGTCCGGCCCCAAGGTTTACATGGCCGACTTCGGAATTACCCATCTGACCTTCCGGTAACCCTACATCCAGGCCTGAACCACTAACGAGGGTATTTGGGTAACTTTTCGTAAGCGCATCCAAATTTGGGGTATTGGCCGCCAGAATAGCGTTTTGATCCGGATCCTCACGATATCCCCAGCCATCCATAATGATTAAAGCCAGTGTTTTTTTGGGTTGAGTCATGGGTTCTCCTGTAAATATGTCGTTGCCCGCAGCAGGCAATCCTGCTCGGGTTAAGATTCCAACGTCCCGATGTATTATTTTGTACTACTTATTTCGGGCTTTGGATTGTTCCGTAGGGCGAGGCATACATCTATCTTATCAAACCCGCGGGTGGATTGAAGTATATAAAGTAGAAAAATACATCAATCGTTACCATCAGGTGTACAGATGAAAACAAATATACCTTAATCTGTCGTTACTGCAGGTTTTCTTTACACGCCAGTCACTTATTGTGAACATGAGCGCTGAATTACAGCAAAGCTGGTTTCTGCTGTTTTTTTCTATATACTTTGCACTCTTTTTTTAACCGATGCATTGGGAAGACGTAATGGATCAAATCATCGAATTTGCCAGCAATAACTTCTTACTGGCTGGAATATGGCTGGCGCTGGTCGTTATGCTGATTTACAGCTATGTGAACGGCCTGATTTCCCCGGTCAAAGAAGTCAGTGTGCACGAAATGACACTGCTTATTAACCGTGAAGATGCGCTGGTACTGGATATCCGCGCCGCGAAAGAATTCAAAGCCGGTCATATCACCGGGGCACGGCAAATTAAGCCCGAAGAGCTACGAGAAAAGGACTTTGCCAAGCTTGAAAAACACAAAGACACGCCCATTATTGTTGTCTGTGCCATGGGTAACAGCGCGCGCAGTACTGCTGCGACATTGACCAAAGACGGCTTCAGTAAAGTATACGTGTTGAAAGGTGGTATGAACGCCTGGACACAGGCCGGACTGCCAGTCGCCAAATAACACCAAGCGAGTCCATTATTATGAGCAAAGTAGAGATTTATACCAAAGGCTATTGTCCTTTTTGTGTTCGCGCTAAAGCGCTACTCAACAACAAAGGCGTTGAGTTCACAGAATACGCTATTGATGCTGAACCAGCATTACGTGATGTAATGATAGAGCGAGCAAACGGTGGTTGTACTGTGCCGCAGATATTTATCAACGATCAGCACATTGGCGGCTGTGACGATATGTTAGCGCTGGAAAGACAGCAAAAACTGGATCCGCTACTGGCTCAATAACTTCAAAATTAAAATATTTAAAAATTAGGTAAAATCATGTCTGACGAAAATCAAACCAATCAAGAAAATGCAGCAGCCGGCGAACAACCTCAGGCTCCGCAATTTAATATTCAGCGTATTTATACAAAAGACATCTCTTTTGAGTCACCCAATGCGCCGGCTATTTTTACCAAGGAGTGGAAGCCAGAAATCAAACTGGATATCGATACCGCAACCGAGAAACTCGACGGCAATTTATTTGAAGTTGTATTGTCGGTAACAGTGACGGCCTCCATGGGTGAAGAAACCGCTTTCCTGTGTGAAGTGCAACAAGCGGGTATATTTATGGTTGGTGACATGCCGGACCAAAACAAAGCGCATATGCTTGGTTCATTTTGCCCGAACACCTTGTTTCCGTATGCCCGTGAGACAATCTCTAACCTGGTTAATCGTGGTACTTTCCCACCACTTAACCTGGCACCAGTTAACTTTGATGCCATTTTTGCGGCGTATATGCAAAAGCGTGCACAAGAAGGGCAGCAGCCATCCCAGCAGCTTGACGCGTAATATTCAACAATGAATACCGCATCGGTAACGGTACTTGGCGCAGGGTCTTACGGCACTGCTCTGGCTATTTGTTTAGCCCGTAACCACACGCCTACAGTGCTCTGGGGGCGTGATGCTGAGCAATTGGCCAGCATGGCGTCAAACCGACAAAACCAGCGTTATCTGCCAGGCGCAACCTTTCCTGCTGACCTTGAATTAGTTGCTGACCTGCACACTGCCGTACAACGCAGCCGTGATATCCTGGTGGTTGTGCCCAGTCACGCGTTTAAAGGCATGCTGCAACAACTTGCGCCTGTATTACAAAGCCACCAACGCATTATCTGGGCCACCAAAGGCTTAGAGCCCGGCAGTGGGCGCTTGCTCAAAGATGTTGCTGAGGAAGTCCTCGGTACGGATATCCCTCTTGCAGTTTTGTCGGGCCCAACGTTCGCGAAAGAAATGGCAGCAGGATTACCGACTGCTATTTCTTTGGCTTCTACCGATGACGCGCTTATCGACGACATGGCAGCAAAGCTGCACTGTGCCCGCTCGTTCAGAGTATATAAAAACCCCGATTTCACCGGCGTGCAACTAGGTGGTGCGGTGAAAAACGTCATCGCGATAGGCGCAGGCTTAGCCGATGGACTGGGTTTCGGTGCAAATGCCCGCACGGCGCTGATCACCCGTGGTCTGGCCGAACTTACCCGACTGGGTGTTAAAGTGGGCGCACAGCCCGAAACCTTTATGGGTATGGCTGGCTTAGGTGATTTGGTTTTAACCTGCACCGATAATCAGTCGCGCAATCGCCGCTTTGGTTTAGCATTGGGCAAGGGCACCTCGGTTGATGACGCCATGGCTGAAATCGGTCAGGTTGTAGAAGGGTATCGTAATACTGAAGAAGTCATGATTCTGGCCCACAAACTAGACGTAGAAATGCCAATCTGCGAACAAGTATTCGCCGTTTTATACGAAGGTAAATCAGCGAAAGAAGCAGCATTAACCTTGCTCGGCCGTGATCTTAAAAACGAATAACCGCCTCAGCGGTTATTCATTTTATTTGCATCACAATATAATACTGCCATGTCGCGTCATGGTGTAACTCGCACGCTTTTATTCCGCACCGGAATCCCGTTTAGCCTGCCGCCAGCACTTGCAATATTCGTGGTGTCCACATCATCAACGTCGCAGCAATAACACCTGTTAAGGTTATCAATGCGCCCATTGCCATCACAACCACACCAATCCAGATCTGACTCTGAGACGTTTGTTTCTTGGTCCGGAAGTACAACTCAGCAATTGCCATCGGAAGAAGGTAACACGCAAAAGACAGGAAGATATCCATAGGCCCGTCAACATTTGGCGTATTGCCGTTTGGTCCCTGATTAACCAAATACCAACCCATAAGATAAAGTCGAAACGTCCACACCCCGTTAACCAGAATAAAAGCATGGATAGCCCAGCGCTGATGCAAATCAAAGCGCTTTTTGACGGCGTAATACCACGCACAACCCACCGCTATGATAATCAGTAAACCATTCAACACAATTCCCTGACTGAATGTTAACCCCTTGCCTAATTGCAAATATAAACCGGTGAACGCGCCACTTAAGCCCAGCAATAAGAAGATCCTGCCATTCAGGCGATGGAAGGCTTTGTATCGATTGCGAATCGCCGGCACTAACTGAAACAGTCCAAACAAAGCGAGGTAAATAGCGGGCGTGATGTGTGTAAACAGAACCGCTTTATCAATACCCTGCAAGTTTTTGACCCCGGAAGCCGGACTCAGCTCGCTAATGTCAATACCCCGTGTATACGTAAAGGCATACATAAAAAATACGTACGCTGCGAACATCCACTGGCCAGACAAAGCAATAGCAAACCAGCTTTTAACGCTCCAGTCCAGGCTGTTTCTGGCATGATGTAACGTTAACGGGGATGCGTGAATGGTTGTATCAGACATAATAATAACTCCTGCTAAAAACACGTTCGTAGCATGTCGAAAACTCAACGGGTGTTCGCGCCGAATTTAAAATTCGGCGCTCAAAAGGCAGAATTATTTTGTTGCAAAGCGAATTTGATTAGCGATTTATTACGCTATAGGATGACGTGTTGAAACTTTAAACTCTTTAGCGAATGACTGAATTCACGTTGAACCAATTAACCATTATCCAGTGCCTGATCCTGGCCCTTACCCTCAGTCTTTTGACAGTGCAGCTACTGGTCGCAAAGAAACAAACCATGCATCTGTTGTTTGCCATTTTTTGCGGTTCGGTTGCCATTGCAACCAGTCAGAAATTAGCCGGTGATAGTCTTGGTGCGTGGCGGTATCTAATTGGTATGGGCGCCTGTGCCACTTGTAACATTTACTGGTTACTGGCTCGCACAATGTTCAGAGAGTCTGCGGCCATCAATATGCACCATGTTGGTTTTGCGACACTATTAGGGATGCTTATGCTAATACAGCAGGGCTACTGGTTTGTAGATAGCGTTTGGTCTGTCAACGCGCCGTTGCAAAACACTGTGAGCGGCATCCTCAATGAGGCAATTACCATGCTTTCTTCTGTGGTGCTGATTATGGCGGTCTGGGAAGGGCTCAGAGGCTACGGTTCTGTCAGCCGCGAACAAAAGACGCAGCGAGTGGTATATTTATTTGTGCTCGCTTCAGCAATATGTACCACGAAATTTGTCGCCATTCGCTATGCAGGGCACCCCGAAACCGTCGCGCTTGTCATTTCCTACGTCACTTTGTGTGTGATTTTTGTAACCCAGTTGCTGCTTTTCTGGATAGCAAAAACCACCAAAGCAGGAGCTGAAACCGACACATCACGGTTAGTTGCCAGCCACACGGCGCCGGCCACGCCGCTGGCTGATAATCATTACCTCAGAGATAATGATGAAGATATTCAACTGGCCACACACATTAGTGACTTTCTCGATGAAAACTACTTACAAGCCAATCTCAAGGTTGCAGATGTGGCGCGCGCGCTGAATGTCTCAGAATATCGTATAAGCCGGGTATTAAAGCAGCATTATCAGGCTAAAAACTTTAACCACTATATTAACCGAATCAGAATAGAGCACGCCAGAAAGCTGCTGGCTGATCCGGCCAGTAAAGGCTGGTCAGTTCTGGTGGTAGGACTGGAAAGTGGTTTTGCTTCGGTGGGACCATTTACCCGGGCTTTTAAGCAATTCACCGGCGTAACGCCAGCTCAGTACCGGCAACAACAGCTATCATAAGATTGTTTTAGCGCGCACCATCGTAGCCAAATTGTCGCCATGACTCATAAACAAATACCGCCACTGCGTTTGACAGGTTCATGCTTCGGCTATCGGGCAACATAGGAATACGCACACGCTGCTCAGGGGGCAGTGATTCAATAATGTCATCCGGTAACCCCCGGGTTTCCGGGCCAAACAGCAGCGCATCGCCTTGCTGATAATGAACATCAGAATGAAAAGCCTTACCCTTGGTCGTGCAGGCAAATACGCGTTTGGGATTGCGCGCATTGAGATAAGCCGAAAAATCGGCATACCGCTTTACCTCAGCAAATTCGTGATAGTCAAGCCCTGCCCGGCGCACACGTTTGTCATCCCATTCAAAACCCAACGGCTCAATTAAATGCAACGCATAACCGGTATTAGCACACAGGCGAATAATATTACCGGTATTGGGCGGAATTTCTGGCTGATATAAAACAATATCTAACATGTGAGTAACTCATCGCTGGCAAGGGCTGGCATTATGCTGCTATTAGGTTGCTTCGTCAAAGCATGCAAATGCATAGCCCTGACCCGGACGCGACTATTCAGTGGCACCAAAAAAGTCGAGAATGCGCGCTAACACCGGCTGGCGTATAGCATCGCGTTCGAGCAAAATTTCATGTTGGGCGCCGGGTACGGTTATCAGCTCAGCAGCAGGCATTTTGGCGGCCACTCTGGCCTGTCGCTGATTATCGACCACGCTATCGTTTTCTGCACTAAATAGCAGTACTGGCTGGTCTATTCGTGCGGCGTGGTGCTCAATATCCCACATTGCTTTACTGGCAGCGCTCAACCATTGCGGCGTCACTCCCCCCAACTGAATATGTGGTTGTTCGCTGTATAATGTTCTGAATACCTGATAGCGCGTTTGACTCGACGTCAGCCGATTAACGTTAAAGTCATCGGCATGATAATCACGCTGACCAAAAAAGTAGCCACTGGTACCCGGTAAAGCGTTATACAGACGGCTTATCCCTATCAGCAAACCGGCCATCCAGCCTGGCAGTGCCGGACGAATACCAAACATGGGGGCACAAAACACCACACGGTTAAAACACGCGGGTTTTGCCAATATCGTCAGTGCGCCTATGGCCGCCCCCATCGAATGACATAACAGATTAAGTGCACCGCGTTGCCGGGGAGCCACCACGTTGTCAATAAACCAGGATAAATCGGCCACATACTGATCAAAGTGATCGACATAGCCATGATGTGGATTGCGGCTTATACGCCCTGACAGCCCCTGGCCGCGGTGGTCAACGATAAACACCGCTACGTTGTTATGGTAAAACTCATAAATAACTTCTTTGTATTTTAATAACGATTCAATTCTGCCCGAGCTAATAAGCACTGAATATTGCGCATTGTCGGGAATGCAATAGCCATAGTTCACCCGTACGTTACCCACACCGGTAAAACTTCCCTGGGTAAAATGCGCTTGCCAAAAGGGCTCAATTCGCTGGGAAATTGACGTTACCAGTTGAGCCTCGCTACTGAGGAACCATTGTTGAGTTGTCATCACTTAACGATACGATAGTAGTGCCGGCGTCCCATTTTTATGGTTACCGGCAACGTTGTTGGTCGTGTTTATTTACCGTAATCAGGCACCAACCGGCGGTGCTCAACGTCACTGAATAAAGGCGATGTGACGACTAAGTCAGCCGTTGCAGGCGTGCAGGCTACTGGGACATTCCATACCGAACACAAACGCAGCAAGGCTTTCACATCTGGATCGTGAGGCGCCGGATTGAGCGGGTCCCAGAAGAAAAACAGTGCGTCCAACTGGTTCTCAGCGATCAGCGCGCCAATTTGCTGATCACCGCCAAGCGGACCACTTTTATAGCGTACAACTTCAAGACCGGTCTCATCGCTAATTAATTTACCGGTTGTGCCAGTCGCCACCAGTTTGAAAGGCTCCAGTAACGGCCGATGTTGTTTAACCCAGGCAAGTAACTCGGGCTTTTTATGATCATGGGCAACAAGGGCAATGGTTCTCACGGTCATGGCAATTCCTGTTCTTATACATTTAATTTTTTCAGCACTATGGCAAATAGCGTTGCTTACGGCAAGCAAATACACGTCTTCTATTTACGTTCACTTTGCATACATTTTAAGGGATATGGCCAATATTAAATATTTATACATTTTTATTGCATAAATATGCTCATATTGTATTATTGCCCTTAATTACCATTCCATTAAAAGTATTTGCCCGATAAGAGATACACAGTAGTGGAAGAAAATGACAGGATCAGGACATGAATATTACACACAACCGTCTGCCCGGATTGGTTGCCGTTACACAGTTTAGCTCTCCCCTGGCTGGCTACAATACGCAGTGTGAGTGGCGACGATGGAATCGATTATCGCCGAAGAAGTAAATACACTCGCTGTAGCGCACTTTTTGCCTTTGCGGAATTAAACGGCCTGCTCACAAGCACCGACGCAAAGGTAGAAAGTGTTTTTTTAATTTAAAAACAACCAATTCAACGATCAGATTATGTTTAAAGTAGCAATAATAGGTGCCAGCGGTTATACCGGGGCGCAGTTAGTCAGTTTAGTTACCACTCACCCTCATATGACGCTCCAGCATGTACTGGTTTCAGAACACAGCCAGGATGCAGGAAAAAGCATGGCCGAGATACATGGTAACCTTGCTCATCTGAGCCAGCATACGCTAGAGCCTCTTGCCCCGCATCGCCTGGCAGAGTTAGCTGACAAGATGGATGTGGTGTTTCTTGCCACACCGCACGAAGCCAGCCACGACTGGATGGCTGAACTGGCGGCAGGTAAAGCGAAGGTACTCGACTTATCCGGCGCGTTCAGACTCAAAGACACCACGGTTTTCGAACAGTTTTATGGCTTTGCCCATACTGCTACCGAATGCCTTAACAAAGCGGTATATGGTTTAGCAGAATACAACGCAGAAGCGATTAAACAGACCAATATTGTAGCTGTGCCGGGCTGTTATCCCACCGCATCATTGTTAGCGCTCAAGCCATTGGTTGACGCCGGTGTGCTGGACAACGCTATGCGCCCGGTAATTAATGCAGTCTCCGGCGTCAGTGGCGCCGGGCGCAAAGCCAGCCTGACCACCAGCTTTTACGAAGTGAGTTTGCAAGCCTATGGCGTACTGGGTCATCGTCATACCCCGGAGATTGAATCACACCTTGGTACGCCGGTGATCTTCACCCCCCATCTGGGTAATTTTAAGCGTGGCATTCTTGCCACCATTACGGTTAAGCTCAACCCGGGTACAGGCCAGGACGAACTGGATAATCTCTATCGCACGGTGTATGGTGAGCAGCCTATCGTGCGTTTACGTGACAGCTTTCCAAAAATAGATGACGTTGCCTATACACCCTTTTGCGATTTGCACTGGAAGGCAGATAAGCAGTCTGGCTATGCAGTGATCACCAGCGCTATCGATAACGTCATGAAAGGCGCAGCGTCGCAGGCAATGCAATGCGCTAACTTAACCTTAGGATTTGCTTCAACAGAGGGATTAGTTAATGGCTGAAATCACACCACCGGTGATCATTAAAGTAGGTGGCGCGTTATTAGACAACCCGGCTATAGCAAAGCAGTTATTGCTTGAGATCAAAACCTTACAAGCAAGCACACCGGTCGTTTTAGTCCACGGAGGCGGCCCGTTAGTAGAAACCATGCTCAGCGCTATGCAGCTCACCAGCACTAAAATAGATGGCTTACGTGTTACCCCCGATGAACAAATGCCGTTTATATGCGGCGCATTAGCAGGCAGTGCCAATAAAAATTTATGTGCGCTGGCTATTGCTGCCAATTTAAATCCGGTCGGATTATCCTTAATGGACGGGGCAATAACACATAGCGAATTACTCGATGAAAAGTACGGTGCGGTAGGGATTCCTGCGCCCGGTAATCCAGCGCTGCTTAATCAGTTACTTGCAGGTGGTTTCTTACCGGTCATTAGTTCCATCGGCAGCAACAGCGAAGGACGGTTACTGAACGTAAATGCCGATCAGGCTGCCACGGTTATCGCCGAGTTACTTGGCGGTAAGCTACTCTTATTATCAAATGTGGATGGCGTACTGGATCAGCACAAATCACTGATCGCCGAACTAGACCAAACCCGGCTTAATCAGGAAGTCAGCCTGGGTGTCATTAAAGATGGCATGTTGGTAAAGGTCAGTGCTGCAATGCAGGCGGCACAACAACTCAGACAACCGGTAACCATCGCCAACTGGTCAGCACCGCTGACAGCAATATTGAATAATCAGTCCGGAACACGCGTGTTTCCGGCAACCCAGACTTCCGGAGCATAAAATGAAGCAGGATCTTTTAACATTCGCTACCTGGACGCCAGAACAAATGCAGGCGTTACTGTCACTGGCAGTACAAATAAAACAAACGCCCGGGGCTTATTCGCAAGCACTAGCGGGAAAATCCGTTGTTGCGCTGTTTGAAAAGCCATCTTTACGTACACGCGTCAGTTTTGATATCGGCATCAACCGTCTGGGCGGTCATATGGTCTACCTCGACAGCCAGTCAAACAAACTGGCAGGTCGTGAAGACTCGGTTGATGTGGCCGCCAACCTGGCATGTTGGGCTGACGCTATTGTCGCCCGGGTATATTCGCACAGCACGCTGGAAACCTTTGCCGAAGCTGCCAAAGTACCGGTAATTAACGCCCTGTGCGATAAATATCACCCATGTCAGGGTCTGGCCGACTACCTCACCATGTTCGAAAAATTCGGCAGCACAGAAGGCCTGACAATGGCCTATGTAGGCGATGGCAATAATGTCACGCATTCTTTACTGATTGTTGGCGCACTATTAGGCTGCCACCAAATTGTCGTGACGCCTGAAGGCCATGAAGCTAATCAGGAAATCGTTGCCCAGGCCGAAGCCATCGCCGTTAAGACCGGTGTAAAAATCGTTCAGTCCAATGACATCGACGCTGCCAAAGGCGCCAATGTAATATATACCGATACCTGGTTATCGATGGGCGATGACACCCCACTTAAAGCGATTAAAGAAAAATTCATGCCGTATCAGGTAAACGAAGCGTTGATGTCGATGACCGGTGCAACACATGTTCTGCATTGTCAGCCAGCTCATCGTGATTTAGAAATTACTGGCAGTCTGATGGACAGCGATGCTTCATTGCTGATGCAACAGGCCGAAAACCGTATGCACGGTCAAAACGCTATACTTACCCATTTATTAGGAGCCTAATCAGGACGCTATTATGAGCAAAATTAAAAAAGTTGTGCTTGCCTACTCAGGCGGATTAGATACTTCAGCCATTATTCCCTGGCTTAAGGAAAACTACGATTGTGAAGTGGTGGCGTTTGCTGCCGATGTAGGTCAGGGCGACGAAGAGCTCGAAGGCCTCAAGGAAAAAGCCATCGCGACGGGCGCCAGCGAATGCTACATCGTCGATTTAAAAGAAGAGTTCGTTAAAGACTACATCTTCCCAACCATTACTACCGGTGCCGTATACGAAGGAGAATACCTGTTAGGTACCTCAATGGCGCGCCCGGTTATCGCTAAAGCACAGGTTGAAATCGCCCGGAAAGTGGGTGCTGATGCGCTGTGTCACGGTTGTACCGGTAAAGGTAACGACCAGGTGCGATTTGAAGGTGCATTCAATGCGCTGGCCCCTGATCTGGCTGTTATTGCCCCATGGCGTGAGTGGGATATGGTATCCCGTGAAGATCTGCTGGCATATCTGGCTGAGCGTAATATCAAAACCACCGCATCTGCGACCAAGATTTACAGCCGTGATGCCAACGCCTGGCACATTTCTCACGAAGGCGGCGAATTAGAAGATCCATGGTGTGAGCCAAGTAAACAAGTCTGGACCATGACCGTTGATCCAGAGGATGCGCCGGACGCTCCCGAGCGTATCAACCTTAAATTTAACGAAGGCGCCCTGACCCACGTAAATGGTAAGGCAGTCTCACCATACGAAGGTCTGGTCGAGCTTAATAAGCTGGCCGCTGCCCATGGTGTAGGCCGTATCGACATCGTTGAAAATCGCCTGGTGGGTATGAAGTCACGTGGGTGCTACGAAACTCCTGGCGGTACCGTGCTGCTAAAAGCGTATAAAGCACTGGAGACCATGGTACTGGACAAGTCGTCACTTAAATACCGTGAACAACTGGCGCTGGAATTCTCCCACGTCATGTACGATGGCCGCTGGTTTACCCCATTAAGCGATGCCCTGATTGCCGGAGCGGCGTCATTTGCCAAATACGTCACTGGTGAAATCGTGGTGAAGCTATATAAAGGCCAGGCAACTGTGACGCAGCGTCAGTCACCTAACAGCCTGTATTCTGAAGATTTTGCCACCTTTGGTGCTGACGATGTATACGACCAGAAACATGCTGAAGGCTTTATCCGCCTGTTCAGCCTGTCCAGTCGTATAGCAGCTCTGAAAAAGCAGGGAGAGTAAGCATGGCATTGTGGGGAGGCCGGTTCGCAGCCGGCAGCAGCAGCATGTTTCGTCAGGTCAATGACTCGTTGCCTTTTGATCAGGTGATGGCTGGGCAGGATATGGAAGGCTCAATTGTATGGTCGAGAGCGCTGGCTAAAGCCGGCGTCCTCACACAAGATGAGCAACAGCAACTTGAAGCCGCACTCAGCGAGCTAAAAACGCAGGCCGAAAATGGCGCTATCGATTTTGCCGCCAGCGGCGAAGAAGATATTCATAGCTTTGTCGAAGCCGCCCTGATCAACAAACTCGGCGATGTAGGACGTAAACTACACACTGGCCGCAGTCGAAATGATCAGGTCGCGACTGATTTTCGCCTTTGGTGTCGGACCCACATCGAGTCGTTGAAAACTGATGTCACGCAGGTGATGCGTAGCTTGCTCAATACCGCAAGCCGTCATCAGCAAGCGATCATTCCTGGCTATACCCACTTACAACGTGCTCAGCCTATTCGTTTTGCACACTGGTGTTTGGCCTATGTAGAAATGTTTAAACGCGACCTGAGCCGTTTGGATGACCTGTATGCACGTATGAACCAGTGTCCGCTGGGCTCAGGTGCGTTAGCAGGCACCACCTACCCGGTGGATCGCCAGGACATCGCGCAGCAACTGGGCTTTGACAGCCCTTGTTTAAACAGCCTGGATGCCGTATCAGACCGGGACTTCGTATTGGAGCTACTGTTTACCGCCAGCACCAGCATGATGCACTTGTCACGTCTGGCAGAAGATTTGATCTTCTACAATTCAGGTGAGGCAGGATTCCTGCAACTGGGTGACAGTGTGACCTCTGGCTCATCACTGATGCCACAAAAGAAAAACCCCGATGCACTGGAGTTACTGCGTGGTAAGTGTGGTCGTGTATTTGGCCACTTGCAAGCGCTACTTGTTACCATGAAGGGTCTGCCTCTGGCATATAACAAAGATATGCAGGAAGACAAAGAAGGCGCTTTTGATGCCGTGAATCAATGGCACTGCTGTTTGTGTATTGCCTGCGAAGTGCTCGATAGCCTGGCGCTCAACGAAGAACGCTGCCGAATTGCCGCGGCTCAGGGTTATTCGAATGCAACAGAACTGGCCGATTACCTGGTGGGTAAAGGTATTCCGTTCAGAACCGCTCACGATATTTCCGGTCAGGTTGTGTTGCTGGCGCTGGAGCAAAATGCGCCTATTGAGGATCTGTCACTGGCGCAGTTGCAGTCGGTATGCAGCGATATTGATGAGGACGTATATCCGGTACTGCAACTTGAGTACGGCGTAGACAAACGTAATATTCTCGGGGGTACCAGTGCAGAAACAGTCACAAAAGCACTGTATCAGGCACTGGAAGAACTGGATAAGCTGGGATAACCATTATGGTGCTATCGCATCACGACAGTATAGGGCTGTTTCGCAGTTCAGCGCCTTACATCAATGCACACAGGGGTAAAACTTTTGTGCTGATGTTTGGCGGCGAAGCCATAGAAGATGCAAACTTTCCTAATATCATTCAGGATATTGCGCTGTTAAGCAGCCTTGGTGTACGGCTGGTTTTGGTTCATGGCGCGCGACCGCAAATTGATCAGCGTGTGGCGCTGCGTCAAACTGAAGCGCGCTTTAGCCATGACGTGCGCATTACCGACAAAGAAACCCTTGAATGTGTTAAGGACGCCGCTGGCTCGGTACGTTGTCATATTGAAGCATTGCTCACAATGGGTTTGCCTAACTCACCTATGCATGGTGCCCGTATCCGGGTGTGCACCGGTAACCTGGTAGTTGCTAAACCCATGGGCGTGCTCGATGGCGTGGATTTTGAAAACACAGGTCAGGTGCGCCGCATCGATACTACCGGTATTAATGACCACCTTAACGATGGCTCCATTGTGTTGCTTTCGCCAATGGGCTATTCCTCGACGGGTGAAGTGTTCAACTTGTCGCATGAGGATGTCGCAACACAAGCGGCTATCGCACTCAAAGCCGACAAACTGGTGGTATTTTCAAACTACTCCGGCATTTTTCGCAAAGATGGAAAACTGGTCAGAACAATAGAACGTTCACAGTTGGAACAATTGCACCGTGATGCCGAAATCATGACTGAGGATACGGTAATTCGGGCCCTTACCACCAGCGTAGCGGCAGGTATTCCGCGTGCCCATTGCGTCAGTTATGAAACCGACGGTGCCCTGCTACAAGAATTATTTACCCGTGACGGAGCTGGTTCGCTGGTAATGGAAAACCATTACGAACAACTGCGCGAAGCCACTATCGACGATGTTGGCGGTATTCTTAACCTGATTAAACCGCTGGAAGAAAGTGGCGTATTGGTGAAACGTTCCCGCGAACGGCTGGAAAACGAAATACACCAGTTTATTGTGATTGAACGTGACGGCATGATCATCGCGTGTGCGGCACTGTACCTCTACCCGGATGATGGTTCTGCTGAACTCGCTTGCGTTGCCACGCACACCGATTATCGTGGTAAAAACCGTGGCGAACGCATACTTGATGAAGTAAGAGAGCGCGCGGCGGCGGCGGGCATTCAACGGCTGTTTGTGCTAACTACTGTCACTGCACACTGGTTCCTGGATCAGGGATTCAAACCGGCAACGATTGATGCGCTGCCTGCTTCGAAAAAAGAGCTTTATAACCTACAGCGTAAATCCAAAGTTTTTACCCTGGATGTTTAAATCTATGCACTACAACAGTCACTGTGTCCTTTTTCAGTGGCAGTTGTAGCTATAAATACTCCCTGATACCGCTTTCCTTTTAATTTTTAGTGGATTCGCTATAATGGCTCTTTAACTGGTACGACCAGGTGTTTTATGCAGCCAGCCGTGACTATCACTATTCCCAGTGCCGACGATATTACCTTGTCTGGCTTGTTATACCTGCCTTGTGAACCTTTGGTAGGTGTGGTTATGCTGGCTCCGGCAACTGGCATTAAACAGCGCTTCTATGCCCACTTTGCACGCTATCTCGCACAGCAGGGCATTGCTGTAATGACCTACGATAACCGTGGGATTGGCGACTCTCCTAAACACCGGCAGGTCATGCGCAGTGCAACATTGCAATGCTGGGGACAAAAAGACATGCCAGCCGTGTTGGATTACCTGCAAAATAAGTTTCCCCAACGCCCAATACACCTGATTGGCCACAGCGCAGGCGGTCAACTCGCGGGACTGATGCACAATGCTGAAGCATTCACTAGTATTGTCACCTACGGCGCCTCTTCAGGCAGTTTGCGGAACTTCACTGCCCCATATAAATATAAAGCCCATTTCTACATGAATCTGTTTATCCCTCTGACCAATGTATTGTGTGGGCAAACTCAGTCTCAGTGGATGGGAATGGGCGAACCGTTACCTAAAGGTGTCGGCGCTCAGTGGCGACGATGGTGTAATGGGCAGGGCTACGCTAAAACAGATTTTGGCAACCAAATTGAGCAACACTATTACGACCGGCTAACCCAGCCCGCGCTTTGGATAACTGCCACTGACGACGAAATTGCTGTGCGAGACAATGTGGATGATATTTTATCGTTATACAACAACCTGCGTGTTACCCATCAGCAAATCACACCTGCCAGTCATGGCTTACAAGAACTCGGCCATATGCGCTTTTTTGCCAGGCAAAGTGAAGTTTGCTGGCAGCCTGTACTCGACTGGTTACTGCTTCATTCACAAGCTTAATCACATAGCATGCAGTTCATCGAAAATTAAGCAACACTCATACGTTTGTGCTGAGTTCTCGCTTAACAGCGCCTCGTGAACTTGCGACCAGAGTAGGTATAAAGTAGTAAGGAATGTCGCGTAAAAAGTTTGCCTGAAAGCAGAGCAAACATCGTTGCTACGATTAAAAAAAAGGGGCATTCCTTTGCCCCATCAATAACGAAATGAAGGGAACACTGAGCAGTCAGCTAATCCGGCTGTCTACTGTCGTGCCTAACATGAAAGCAACATGTAACGTTAGCCCTGGAGTGGCACGTAACGTTACATCATTGTATATATCAAGAGCCATGCCAAAAACAATAGTCATTAAAAATCAAAATCTTACATGCTTTTAGGAAAATAAAGAGAGTTAGGAAGTGGGAATATGTTGCAAAACGGCAACAGAATTTTCCCACTGCGCACTACAAAACTTACCGCACAGTGGGACGATCGATTGGACGTTTAAGACTGGTTAAATACTGACCCGCTTATAGGGGCGGTACTCGGCGCGCCAGAAGTTACGCTCGATACTGGCCAACAGGTTGGCATCGGTTTGTTCTAAAGCCAGCCCCTGCTCCATCGCCACTTTTGCAACATCAAACGCTATTTGACGACTCAGGGCCGAGATTTCTCGCAATGGCGGCAGTAATTCACCTTTACCGGTATTTGCCAGTGGTGATGCACAGGCCAATGCATTACTTGCTGCCATCAGCATTTCGTCACTGATTAAACGCGCTTTGGCGGCGACTACGCCAAGCCCGATACCCGGAAAGATATAACTATTATTACATTGCGCGATGGGATACTGCTTGCCATTATATTCGACCGGTTTAAATGGGCTGCCAGTCGCGATAACCACCTCGCCTTCAGTCCATTCGATTACCTGCTCAGGACGCGCCTCAACCTGTCGTGACGGATTACTAAGCGGAAAAATAATCGGCAGTTCGGTATGGCGCTTCATGGCGCTCACCACTTGTTCGGTAAACAAGCCTGGCTGACCTGACACGCCAATCATTACTTCTGGTTTCGCGCAGTTAACCACATCAAGCAACGATGGGTATTCACCGCTGTACTGCCAATCGGCGATCTCTTCGCTGTTGTGCTGTAAACGCTGTTGAAAATCACGCAAACCCTCTTGTCCTTCCATTACCAACCCATAACGGTCGACCATGAATATCTGTTTGCGCGCCTGACTGTCGCTGATCCCCTCGTGACGCATTTGCTGGATCAGCATTTCAGCAATCCCACAACCTGCAGAGCCCGCCCCGACAAAAACAATGTTCATATCAGACAGCTTTGACTGTTTCATACGGCATGCGGCTAAAATGGTGCCCAAGGTGACCGCAGCGGTACCTTGTATATCATCGTTGAAACAGCAAACTTCTTTACGGTAACGACTTAGTAATGGCATGGCATTCGGTTGAGCAAAATCCTCAAACTGAATGAGTACATCGGGCCAACGGCGGGTTACCGCTTTAATGAACATATCCAAAAATTCATCATACTCGTCCTGACCAATACGCGGGTGTCGAGCTCCCATGTACATAGGATCGTTGAGTAGTTTTTCGTTGTTAGTCCCTACATCAAGCATTACCGGCAACGTATACGCTGGTGATATCCCGCCACAGGCGGTATACAACGACAGTTTACCAATTGGAATGCCCATACCGCCGATCCCTTGATCACCCAAACCAAGAATGCGCTCACCATCAGTCACAACGATAACTTTGACTTTACGCTTGGTCGCATTGCGCACGATATCGTCAATTTGATGGCGTTCTTCCCACGAAATGAACAATCCACGAGAACTGCGATAAATATCCGAAAACTGCTCACAGGCATCGCCAACAGTCGGGGTATAAATGATCGGCATCATCTCTTCTATGTGAGATTGTATTAGCCGGTAAAACAAGGTTTCGTTGTTATCCTGAATTGCCCGTAGGTAAATATGTTTATTGAGCGGATCCTCGAACGTATTATATTGCATAAAGGCCCGTTCAACTTGCTCTTCGATGGTCTCGTACCGGGGCGGCAACAGCCCTGTTAAATTAAACCGAGTTCGTTCTTTCACAGAAAACGCACTGCCTTTATTCAGAAGTGGCGTCTCCAGCAGCGACGGCCCGGCGTGCGGGATGTACAAATACCGCTTATCGTCATCAGACATTATGATTTAACCATTTATTATCGTTTTAGCTATTATTGCAGACGCTAGAAAATATCATTCACGTCTACACTCGATTCATCCTCTCCCGTTGAGTCATTAAGCTCGTCATCCAAAACGTAGACTGTCGGCTCAGTGCCTCTCAGGAAATATTCGAACAGTGTGGTATCGTCTGTGCGTCGGGTCAACTTTCCACTGGTACGATCTATACGAACCCTGACTATATCGGTTGGGACAGGCATAGGTGCCTCCGGTGTTCCGTCAAGTGCGGTTTGCATAAACCGAATCCACGCAGGCTGCGCGGCCATTGCACCGCTTTCAGTGCCAATCATGGCGTTGCCTATCCAACTGAACCGGTTAGGATCACGCGCGGCTAATGGTTGATTATAAGTCGTTCGTCCCAGTTGCCTGTTCATATCATCAAAGCCGACCCATGACGTTGCAACAAGCTTACGATTAAAACCACTGAACCAGGCATCCCGGGAGTCGTTAGTCGTCCCTGTTTTGCCGGCTAAATCGTCGCGTTTCAATATTAAACTGGCTCGCCAACCTGTACCGCGCCAATCATTCCAACTGCCATTTACTCTTACGGCAGTTCGCATCATATCAGCCACCAGAAACGCGTTTTGTGCAGAGATAACCCGCGGCGCTAACTGGACACCCTCCGTCGCAACTTCGGGGTCAGCTTCTGCTTGTACAGATTGGTTTAGTTCTGCCGCCAGCATCGCTTCTACATCCGTTTCGGCAACTGCGCTGAGGTTATTTTTTGTTGGCATTTCTACCGCTTCACAACCAACAGTATCACATGCCCAACCAGGACTGTGTTGCCATAGCATCTGGCCGCTCTCATTTAACACCCGGTCAATAAAGTACGGCTGAATAAGAAACCCACCATTGGCAATGGTTGCCATACCCCGGACTATTTCCAACGGCGTATGAGAACTTGATCCCAATGACACGGTTTCATCGCGGGAAATGTCGGCTTTATCCAGGCCAAAACGCGTTAAGTGCTCAATGGTATTATCAAGCCCGACACCGCGCAGTAAGCGCACTGACACTACGTTTTTAGATTTTCCCAGAGCAATGCGCATACGGATAGGGCCATCGTATTCCGCTGGCGAATTTTGTGGCCGCCAGGCAACGCCAGTAGCCTCATCCCACTCGTTGATAGGCGCGTCATTTATTATGCTGGCAATGGTATAGCCATTTTCCAGTGCTGACGAATAAACGAAGGGTTTAATGTTGGAGCCCACCTGTCGTTTGGCCTGGGTGGCGCGGTTAAACTGACTCTGATAAAAACTATAACCACCAACAATTGCCTGCACCGCACCATTATTAGGATCAAGCGCTACCAGCGCACCACTGACATCTGGTAATTGCGCAAGCCGCCACATTCCTTCCTGTTCACGGATATAAACGATATCGCCAGCAGCTACGATGTCACTGGCTGTTTTCGGTGGCTGACCTTGCCGGCTGTCATGGATATAAGGGCGTGCCCAGTCCATGCCCTGCCATTCAATAGTGCGTTCAGCACCGGCCCTATCGCGGATCATAAAGGTATTTTCGTCAACACGGGTGACGACCGCCGGCGTAACAAAACCATAGGCATTTATATTGGCTAATGCATTACTCAGGTCTGTTTCAGTGATATGGCATGGCCAGCCGGCATAGAGTGGAGTAGTAGTGCATTCTTCTGCTGTTTCCTCTTCAGCGTTTGCGGCGTTGCTGTGGTTAGCCGCTGAGTCCCATAACCTGGCCACAGCGCCGCGATAACCGTGGCGCTCATCATAATCATGCAGGTTTTGTTTAACCGCCCGTTGGGCGGCCATTTGCAGCGCAGAATTTGCGGTGGCATAAACCTGATAGCCACCAGTTTCTGCTTCCTCTTTGCCGTACAGCGAGACCATTTCGGCATAAATTAAATCAGCCAGATACGGCGCATCGAGTTCTATCTCAGCACCGTGTTTTTTTGCCGTGACCGGCGCTGAACTGGCTTCATCGAACTGGGCTTTAGTGATAAACCCTTCATCAAGCATGCGCAACAATACAATCCGACGTCGTTCTACAGAACGTTCAGGTCGACTAATTGGATTGAGCACTGACGGTGCCTGGGGCAGCCCGGCCAGCGTGGCGATCTGCGCCAGACTCAACTCGCTGAGCTTTTTGCCATAATACACCTGTGCCGCAGCCCCAAAGCCAAATGAGCGATGCCCCAGCTCAATTTTGTTGAGATACAACGCAAATATCTCGTCTTTGGTCAGCTCGGCTTCCATATGCAGGGCAATAAATACTTCCTTGATTTTGCGAATATAGGTTTTTTCACGAGTAAGGAAAAAGCCGCGCGCTAATTGCTGAGTCAGCGTACTTGCCCCCTGACTTTTTTCACCCGTGATGACCAAATTAATGAAAGCCCGGGTTATGCCGATAGGATCAATACCAAAGTGTTCATAAAAGCGGCTGTCTTCCGTTGCCAAAATCGCTTTTTGCAGCAATTCCGGCGTTTCAGCTAATGTCACCGGAATACGCCTTTTCACCCCGTACTGTGAGATTAGCTTGCCATCATGCGTATAAATTCGCATAGGGGTCTGCAACCGCACATCCTTGAGGATGGCGACACTGGGCAGGTCGGGTTTCACATAAAAATAGATACCCGTAAGCGTTACACTTCCGAGTAACGCGGCGATAAATCCAACTAGTAATACGGTTTTAAAATATTTCACAATAAGAATGAACAGGGCTTTTTTGCCAAAATGACTTATATTTTATACCTAAGTGTATTTATTAGAACCATTAAATAGAAAAAAATTCAGTAACATCATAAGTTAGAAATTGTTCGCTTAGAAATAAGGCTACGGTTGAGATGGTAAAATCACTGTTCAAGAAGAAGCAACCCTCCGTTGTCGGGCTCGACATTGGTACCCGTTGCATCAAGGCGGTGGTGCTTGAAGGCGCTGCCGGCGACTACACGCTGACAGCGTATGCCTGTGAGCCAATTATTAAAGATGCCTTCAGAGAACGTGAAATAAGCGACTACGATGCGGTGAGCGTGGCATTACGTAAAGTGCGCTTCGCGCTAAAAAGCAAAGTCAAACCAGCCGCGATTGCCGTGGCAGGCACTTCTGTCATCAGCAAAGTCGTGCACATGGAGCCAGATCAGTCTGACTTCGAACTCGAAGGGCAAATAGAAGTTGAAGCAGATAGCCTAATTCCCTACCCCCTCGAAGAAGTTTACTTAGACTTTGAAGAACTCGGAATGAGCGATACGCACGTTGGTAAAGTGAATGTATTATTGAGTGCCGCGCACAAGGATATTGTTGATTCTCGCACAACGTTAGTTCGCGAGCTGAGCTTTGAGCCCCAGGTTGTCGATATTGAAAGCTTTGCTCTGGGCAACGCTGTTGACTACTTCTATGCCCATGACGCTGAACGTTCCAGGGTTTGCTGTATCAATGTTGGAGCTTCCCTGTTGCAGGTCTGCGTTTGGCAAGGCGGTGAGGTGCTCTATACTAAAGAGCACAACTTTGGTACTGACAGCCTGCTTCAGGATTTAGCCCTGGTACATATGCTTGAGCGTAAAGACGTTGAGTCACAACTCATCGAAAACTCACTACCCGCTAACTGGGTTACCGACACATTGCCGGTTTTTGCTGCCAATTTACAACAGCAAATAAACCGGGCACTGCAGATGTACATGAGCGCCATGAATGCTGCGCGCCCGCAAAAAATTATTCTCAGTGGTGCTGCGGCCGTATTGCCTACCTTAACCGAAACATTGCAACAGGACTTAGGTATACAGGTAGACGTGTTCAATCCTTTTTCAACCATCAAGATTAGCGACAAGCTCAATGCCGAACAAGTTCAACAAACCGCGCCACTGATGGCTATCGCGGCGGGGCTGGCAAGTCGGGGGTTCTCTACATGGCACATATAAACTTACTGCCATGGCGGGAGCAACGTCGCCTCAAGCAAAAGCAGCAATATCTTATGGTTTTAGGCCTGGTTGCGCTAATCACGTTCTTGATTTTCTGGTTGATTGGTCAGTTTGTTGATCAGCAAATCAGTAATCAAAATGCCCGTAACCAGTACCTGACAGCGGAGATTGCCGCGCTTGAGAGCCAAATTGCCGAAATAAAAAAAATTAAAGAAAGTAAAGCAGCCATTGAACAGCGAATGGCACTGATAGAACAACTACAAAGCAGCCGAAACCTTGCGCCCCAGGTGCTTGATGAGTTAGCACGCATTGTGCCTCAGGGCGTGTCATTTAAGTCATTGCAGCGCACCGGTGGCGTTATGCAGGTGCGGGGGACCAGTGAATCGAATAACCGGTTGGCCGAGTTTATGCGCCAACTGGAAACCTCTGAAGTGTTTACCTCTGGCGAGTTGTCTTCGATTGTTGCCGATACCAGTGCCAGCGATGCAGTAAGTGAATTCACGCTCACTTTTTCGATCCGAGCGCAGGTAGTTTCTGCTGAACAAGATAAAAGTCGGGTTAACCAATGAAAAAATTTGATGTAGCCAAACTAAAAGAAATCAATGATCTCGACTTTGAACAAATCGCCATTTGGCCATTTGAGGTAAAGGTTGTCATTGCCCTCTTCCTGGCCCTGGTAGTTTCTGGCATCAGTTGTACCACTATTGTTAGCCCTAAGCTGCCGCAGTTAGAACAAGCAGAAAAGAAGGAAGCCGAGCTCAAACTGCAGTTTGAAGCCAAATATCGTCTGGCAGCTAATTTAGAGGCCTATAAAGCACAGCTAGCTCAAATTGAAGACGATTTTTCTTCTATGTTGAAATCCTTACCAACGCAGAATGAAACGCCCGGATTACTCGATGACATCACCTATGTTGGCACCAGCTCGGGCCTGACCTTCCGCTTGCTGAACTGGGAAAAAGAAATTCCCAAAGAGTTTTACACCGAACTGCCCATCAAGATTGAAGTGGCGGGCAAGTACCACAGCTTTGGACACTTTGTTTCGAAAGTCGCTGAATTACCGAGAATTGTGACAATGCATGATTTTGAAGTGCACAGTGAACAAGGCGGATTACGTTTGAGCTTGTTAGCGAAAACCTACCGGACTGCGGCAACAGCGCCGAAGGAAGGTGAGCAATGAGCGCTGTATCTCGCGTCTTTTTAGCCCTATCGGCCACGTTGTTATTCACCGGTTGCTCACCACAGTTGAGTGACTTAAAGGCCTATACTGCCCAGGTTAAGCAAAATACTCAGCCTCGAATAGAGCCTTACCCAACGTTTAGCCAACAACCGGCATTTGCTTACAGTGCACAAGACTTTCGCAGTCCGTTTACACGGCCAAAAGTGTCACAAGCACCCATCGTTACTCAGTCAAAGATCAACTGTTTACAGCCAGACACCAGTCGTCAGCGTGAGCCTTTGGAAGCTTATGGTATCGATGCCCTGTCGCTAACGGGGAGCTTCTACACGAATGGCGACCAGTGGGTGTTATTTAAAACCAATGATGGCGGCCTTTATCAGGCCAAAAAAGGTTCACGGGTCGGGCTGTTTTTCGGTCGCATCAGTGCCATTGCCAATAATAATGTTGTAATTCAAGAGCTTGTTCCTGATGGCACTGGCTGCTGGCAGCAGAAAGAAACAACGCTAACGATAAAGTCGTGAGCAGGAGATAACGAGATGTTTAAGCAATATATCTGTAATAAATGCCTCAACTGGCAGACCTCACGGCCAATGTGGTTGTGCATTATCGTGGCGTTGTGCCATGTTTTCGTACTCAATGCCAGCGCGCAACAATCACCGCAGTTGATTAACCCAAACGCTGAAGCGGAGTTGGTGTTTCAGTCACAATTACAGGACATTGCTTTTACCCGTGGGGCCGATGGCAGCGCAATGACCACTTTAACCTTTGATAACAATAAAGTTGAACCTCAACTGGTGGAAGCTAACGGTAAGTTATTGCTCACTTTACCGCAGACATCATTGGCTGAAGATCAGTTGGTTGAACTGGACGTGGTGTCTTTTGGTACCGACCTGACTACCATTGAAACCTTTCAGGAAAAAAGCGCTAGTCGCGTTGAGTTTTACTTCAGTGGCATTGTTACCACCGACACTACAAAAAATGGCAATACAATTACGGTCACTATTACACCAATGAGCCGGGAACAACGCGAGAAGCTTAAGAACAGCCAGTACTCGGGCGAGCCCATTTCGTTGGATTTTCAGGACGTACCTGTACGCCAGGTGCTGCAAATTATTGCTAAAGTAAATGGCTTTAATCTGGTGACAACGGATACCGTCACCGGCAACGTTTCTATCAGTTTAAGCGGCGTGCCCTGGGACCAGGCGCTGGAAATGATTCTGCAAATTAAAGGACTAGACAAGCGTCAGGAGGGCAATATCCTGCTCGTTGCCCCGAGTGACGAATTAACTCAGCGTGAAACTCAAAAACTCCAGTCCGATCAGCAGGCAGCCCAGCTTGCCCCGCTGGCATCAGCCAGTATTACCGTTAACTATGCCAAGGCGTCAGAACTGGCAACGATTCTTAAGAGTGAGGAAGGCGCCGCAGGTATCTTAACCGAACGGGGCGCCGTTTCAGTAGACAATCGCACTAACACGATATTGGTACGCGATACACAGGCGTCTATTGATGAGGCGCGCCGGGTCATTAGCTCACTGGACATCCCGGTCAAACAGGTGTTAATCGAATCACGAATGGTCACTGTCCGTGATAACGTCGACGAACAGTTGGGTGTACGCTGGGGCTTTTCTGACCGCCAAAACGATGGCGGCTTCTCAGGTTCTCTGGAAGGCGCGGACAACATCGCCGCAGGCGTTGTACCGTCTCTCAGCGACCGGCTAAATGTAAACCTCCCGGTTAGCAGTCCTGCCGGCAGTATTGGTTTTCAAATTGCGAGTCTGGCAGACGGCACTATTCTCGATTTAGAGCTGTCAGCACTGGAGTCAGAGAACAAAGGTGAAATCATTGCCAGTCCGCGTATTACGGTCGCCAACCAACAGGAAGCTTATATAGAACAGGGGACCGAAATTCCCTACTCGCAGGCGACATCCAGCGGTGCGACGTCGGTTGAGTTTAAAAAAGCGGTGCTGAGTTTAAAGGTTACTCCGCATATTACGCCGGATAATCGCATTATTCTGGATTTGGTTGTAACCCAGGATACGCGCGGTGAAACCGTACAAACAGCAACAGGCGATGCCGTCGCTATTGATACACAGGAAATCAAAACACAGGTGTTAGTAGAGAATGGGGAAACCATCGTACTGGGCGGTATCTTCCAACAAGTGAATAGCAACGATGTTAGCAAGGTACCTTTGTTTGGTGATTTACCCGTCGTTGGAGCACTATTTCGCAATAGCTCTACGGTCTATCAGAAGCGCGAATTGCTGATATTTGTAACGCCGAAAATCGTCACCGAGGCGTTGTAACCGCAACAAGCAGGGCAGATATTAGTGCCTGAGCGGCATAATATCTGGCTTTTTGCGCTGCTTTATTGGAAATTTTCCGCACTAAAACACTGTTTCAGCCCGTATTTTGCAGGTTTAAGGCTAATCCCTGCAACAAAACTTGCATAGCGGTCAGAGAAACTGAGATAATCCCGCTCTCGAAAATTTAACGAGGTTTTGTGTATGTGCTTATTAGCGACAAAATAAGCACGTGTGAACGGGTGGTTGAGGAAAACAGTAAATACTGCCCTTAACATAGATTAAGTTGTGAAATAAGCAAATATGGCTGAAAAACGTAATATCTTTTTGGTTGGTCCAATGGGAGCGGGTAAAAGTACCATTGGTCGTCACTTAGCAGATGAGTTACACCTCGAGTTCTTTGATTCCGATCAGGAGATTGAACGTCGTTCTGGCGCTGATATCACTTGGATTTTTGATCTCGAAGGTGAAGAAGGTTTCCGCAAACGCGAAGAAAACGTCATCAATGATTTAACCGATAAGCAAGGCATTGTGCTGGCCACAGGGGGCGGTTCTATTGTAACCAAAGCTGTGCGCAACCGGTTATCAGCGCGCGGTATAGTAGTGTACCTGCAAACCACTATCGATAAACAGGTTGCCAGAACACAACGCGATAAGCGTCGTCCGTTGCTGCAAAAGGGAGATCCCGAACAAGTATTGACCGATCTTGCTGGCTTACGTAACCCGCTTTACGAAGAAGTCGCCGACTACGTTGTTGAAACTGACGATCAATCAGCACGCGCTGTGGCAAATCAAATTATTAGTAAAATTGGATTATAGATTATTTTAAGGAGCTACCTGCGTGTCAACTTTATCGGTAGAACTTGACGAACGTAGCTATCCTATCCAGATTGAAGCCGGACTGTTATTACAGCCCGGCTTTTTTGTGCCTTATATTAAAGGTCAGCGGGCTGTCATCGTTACCAACGAAACAGTCGCGCCACTTTACCTGGACAGGGTACTCGCCGCATGCGGTGACAAACAAACAGATGTAATTGAGCTACCTGACGGTGAGCAGCATAAAAATCTTGCGCAATATGAAGTCGTGATGACTCGCTTGCTGGAAATGAACGCAGCACGGGATGTTACCTTAATTGCATTAGGCGGTGGTGTGATTGGTGATTTGTGCGGCTTTGTTGCAGCCACCTATCAGCGCGGCGTTCCCTTTATTCAGGTGCCGACCACGCTGTTGTCACAGGTAGATTCTTCGGTTGGCGGTAAAACAGCGGTGAACCACCCGTTAGGTAAAAACATGATCGGGGCGTTTTACCAACCTATACTGGTGGCCATCGACATTACTACCCTCAATACATTACCAAAACGAGAATTTGCCGCAGGCATGGCCGAAGTCATAAAGTACGGAATTATTTATGACGCTGAGTTTTTTGTCTGGCTGGAATCCAATCAACAGGCGCTTGGTACACTCAATGCGGAGGCCCTGGCTCAAGCGATTTTTCGTTGTTGCCAGATCAAAGCAGACATTGTCGCTCAGGATGAGCGGGAAGGCGGCATTCGCGCCTTGCTCAATCTTGGTCATACTTTCGGCCATGCTATCGAAGCTGAACAGGGCTACGGAAACTGGTTGCACGGCGAAGCTGTTGCTGCTGGTATCATCCTTGCTTGTAAAACAGCAGAACACCTTAATTGGCTTGCACCGTCAGAAACCCGTCGTATTGCAGCGTTAGTGGAACAATTTGACTTACCCGTCAGTGGCCCACAGAGCATGACTTGTGCAGACTATATGCGGCATATGGCGCGTGATAAGAAAGTAGAGGCTGGCCAGATTCGCTTTGTGATCCCACAGGGTATTGGCAGTGCAACGGTCACAAAAGACGTTAGCCAGGCGATGCTTGATGATGTGCTGGGCTAAGTAAGGTTCACGTTTATAGCGTATTACGACTTATGAGGACACTCCGGTGGCGTCAGAGCTTCACAGCAGACTTGAATACCTGGTTAACTACTCATCGCAGCTGATTTTTGTCAGCGGCGATAGTATCGCTGAGCAACAGCGCACACTGGAGTCGTTTGTTTTCCAGCAATCTGATAATACCGAACTCGCCTTTGTAACAGCGGAGCCCAAGTTTGCTATTACCGATTATCGTGGCACCTTGTGCAAACAGTTACTGGGTCAGGTAGTAGGAAGTTACGTCCGCCCACTCAACGAGTTGCTGGCCGGCTTAAACCATCACGACGGGCCGGTGCTCATTACTATTACCCAGGCACAACACATCCCTGATACATTTTTACAGGAACTGTGGGATCTGGTTTTGCAAAGCCGTTTTGCCAACAACAAACAACACTTAAATGTATTATTGTTCGGCGATACGGACTGGGCCGAACAAGCTAAACAATGGTTGCCGGCTAAAAACACCAGTACGCCATTACTCATTAGTAGTCAGTCGGTATCCAGTTCGCCTTTCGGCAGTGAACTCGACCGCATGCTGGCCGAGAAACGCGCTTCATTTGAGCAATATCGTCGTGATAAAGGTGCCTTAACCGCACCTTCATCAAGCCACAATCGATTGCGCTCGCCGTGGATGTGGGTCGGAATATGTTTGCTGTTTATATCCAGTTTTGTGGCCATTTTAGGCTGGCAATATGGTACCAGCCTGTCAACGTTATTTAATCCTATCGAAACCGCGTCAAACAACGTTGATTTACCGCCCTCAACAGAGCAGGTCGCGACAGCTGCGCCCTCGCGTACACTCAGTGTCGTAAAACAGGACGAACCTGATACACAGCAGTCCACCGTCACGCCCGCTAACACCACAACCATAACAGCCCAGCCCAGAGTCATCGATAGTTATAACGATGCAATTAAGAGCATTCCCGCAGCACCATCTAAAACGCAGGAAAATAACCCTGGTAATACTGAGCAGGTAATAAGCGCCATGAACGCAACTCCAAACGCTGCATTACCAGCCAAAAATCCAACCACTGCACAGGTCTCCCCGCAGAAGACGTTGACGGGTGAGTCTGAAGCGCAACAGCCTGGCGCAGCGACAAGTGCTCCGGCACCCGCAGTGACAAACGCAGTAGCCACTGCACCATTACCTATTTCTGATAACCGTTTCATTGACGCAGACGGCGCAAATTACTGGATACAACTCGCCGGAATGCAGGATGCCCAGCTTGCCAACACCTATCTCAGTGACAATAACCTGTATGCAAAGGTCAAAATATACCAGACCCAACGCTATGGTGGAGATTGGTTCGTGATTTTGTGGGCCACACCCACGGCGACACTGTCAGAAGCCCGGCAAATGCTGGCTGAATTACCGTCATTTCCTGGAAGTAATAACGCTTTTATAAAACGTAAAAGGCAGATAGTCGCGGAATTAAACTAGCCAGAATTGGGGGGCGGGCTGCTGATCAGCAGGCAATTCGTTACGCCCCTTTTAATTGTTTCAGACTATTCGCGCAAAATTGACCTTTTATAAGTATTGCTGGTTGTCGTGATCAACACTGACAGATACAATCATACCCTAATGGATTTCACTAATGACCAAACACCTTAACCTTGTTTGGGCGATCCTGGCAGATTATTGTTTTCACTTTTTCTGCTACACCAATAATAATCAAAGCGTCAGTGAGTAGTTACCAACATAATGGCCGTCAATAAAAACAGGGCTTTCCTCAAATGGGCAGGAGGCAAATACAGTCTGGTTGAACAGATTAATGCGCATTTGCCGGAGGCTAAGAAACTTATAGAGCCTTTTGTCGGTGCCGGTTCCGTTTTTTTAAACTCTGATTTCCCACACTATGTACTCAATGACATAAACCCCGATCTAATCAGTCTCTATAACCGCCTGAAAGCACAACCAGATGAATTGATTAAAGACTTGCGTAGTTACTTCACCCCGCAACATAACAGCGAAGCCACCTATTACGCATTGCGCGAAGAGTTCAATCAAACGACAGACCCGCACTACCGCGCGCTATTGTTTGTTTACCTTAATCGACATGGTTACAACGGATTATGCCGTTACAGTTTGAAAGGTCGTTTTAATGTTCCCTTTGGACGCTATAAAAAGCCTTACTTTCCAGAACGGGAGATGTATCACTTTGCCGAAAAATCACAGCGCGCAAAATTTACTTGCCTGCCATTTGAAAAAGTATTTCAGTATGCGCGCAAAGGCAGTGTGATCTATTGCGACCCGCCCTATGCGCCAATGAGTAAAACTGCGTTATTCACCAGCTATAGTGCTAAACAATTCAGTGTAAGTTGCCAGCACAAACTGGCCACGTTATCTCAGCGGGCCGCATTTAAGCGCCAAATACCGGTGTTGGTTTCCAACCACGACCTGCCGCTTACCCGCCAAATGTATCAGGGAGCGCGGATCACGTCTCTTAGCGTAAAACGATCAATTAGTCAGAAAGGAAACTCACGAAAACCTGTGGGGGAGTTGCTGGCGCTGTTCAGTGGCGAACCAGTTTATTCTATCGCTCCATAACCGGGCTCTTAAAACGGTTCTAAGCAGGTACCAACCAACGCACCAGCATTATCAGAGACACCACCAGTAAAACAACAAAGACCACACCGACTACCACATATGGTACGACGCTGGACTGGGTAAAATCCTGTTGGTAATTTTTGTGGCTTTGTACACCAAATGCACTGGCTACTACACTTTGTATTATTCTAAGCAAACCAGGTTTAGAGGCCATAATATGCACGAGACGAGATTACTCGCTATCCCGGGCTTGCTGACGAGACATTAATTCGAGTAAATCAAGAAAATGGAAACGATAAGAACTGGAGCGGCCAGTCAGCCATGCCATCCAACTGACTTTTTCTGTATTGAATACTGCACCGGGCAGGCAATCATCGGCGATTGGCTTAGTTACAATGTTAAAGCTACTCGTTAACAGTACGACAGCACACACAGCAATCGCCACTCTCCAGTTTAAGCTTTTCTTTAACTTTGCCATACAATCCAATCTCGAAAATAAGTCCGTTGTGTTAATTATAACCAGTTTCACTATTCAAGCAATGTTATTTTCGACCTATGTGCAAAGGCCACGCTTTTCAGCGTGGCCTTTGCGTGCATAACATGTTCACCCGATAAGGGTTAAATGTCTTAATTACAGCTCAAAATCAACAGAGTAAGACACTGTATATTTGATTTCATCGTTATCACGGGCTGGCTGATTAGCAAAATCATCGTTGTCATCCAGATTAGTACCACTGACCATAAATGCGAAACCATCTTTGGCAATAGTGAAACCGTAGTCAATGTAGGCATCAGTAACACCGTTAAATGATTCTGCGAAATCACCTTCGTGGTGACCTAAATGGAGACCAATTTCAGTACCACTTTCCAGCGCGAAACCGTAATCAAGCGATAGGTAAGTTGCTGAGCCGAATCCGAAATCTTCTCCAGGGCCTTCATCAGGTTCAGCGTTTGCCAGAACTGACAGAGTAGCGCTGAAGGCACCGTAGCCAATGCTACCGTAGACTTCGCCGAAGTCGTAGCCAGCATTTTCGTCATAGTTATAATAAAGGTAACCAAAATCGTAGCTTATATCGCCCGACTCGCCGGCAAAGCCAAAATACAAATCATGCTCATATGAATACGCATCGGCTTCTTCATACTTAACATTTGATGCCCAGGTACCAAAGTAAAAACCGCTGTCGCTGGCATAATCAATACCACCTTGTACTGCGGCTTCGTTCATAGTCTGAGTCAGGCCACGCCAGATATAATTGTTAGTAACGCTTACGTTGGCTGAAAGACTATCAGCCAGTGCTGCTTGTGACGTCAGGCAAGAACCTACGACAGCTAAAGTTACCAGGGTTTTATTAAATTTCATGTGTGTTCTCCGTATAAAAATCGCGTAAGTGTTTTTATTTAAATCACTTTTCTGTCTGTATTTTTCTTATTATGGTTTCGATATACGCAAAACTGATGCCCACTTATTAGGGCGAGAACACTTACCAGTTAAAATTAAATAAATATCTGTTTTAAATATGTTTTTATTCATTAAACAAAAATTGTATATAATTTAACTTATGTTAATAGAATCTTCACTTGCACCAAACCGGAGCACCGTCACCATAAAGGGGCGTGATTATATCTTTTGCCAATGCCCATAATCCGGTAAAATATATAAGCAGAATAATACGACACTAATTCATTGTTTTCTGTACATATCAGTGAGCTTAATGTGCTGCTGTTAAACAGATTTGGCCTATCTACCCTACACAGTTATAAGGGCAACTATGCAACCATTTCTAATTGCGCCATCAATCTTATCGGCCGACTTTGCCCGTTTAGGTGAAGAAGTAGAAAAAGTCATTGAAGCCGGCGCTGATGTTATTCACTTCGATGTGATGGATAATCATTACGTGCCAAACCTGACCTTCGGCCCGATGATTTGTAAAGCCCTGCGGGATTACGGCATCACAGCACCCATTGATGTTCATTTAATGGTGTCGCCGGTGGATAGCCTCATTTCACAGTTTGCCGATGCCGGCGCGTCTTACATTAGCTTTCACCCTGAAGCCAGCCAGCATATTGATCGCAGTTTACAGTTGGTCAGCGATAGTGGCTGTAAAGCCGGTTTGGTTTTGAACCCCGCCACACCATTGCATTACCTCGACCATGTAATGGACAGGCTCCACCACATTTTATTAATGTCGGTAAATCCCGGTTTTGGTGGTCAGTCGTTTATTCCTTCGACCCTCGACAAATTGAAAATGGTAAAACAACGTATTGCAGCCTCCGGCCAAAACATTCGTCTGGAAGTTGACGGCGGTGTCAAAGTCGATAATATCGCTGCCATTGCCGAGGCCGGTGCCGATATGTTCGTTGCCGGCTCAGCCATTTTTAAGCAACCGGATTATGCGACGGTTATTCAACAAATGCGCGATGAGCTGGCGACAGTATCCTCAATCCATCAATCAGTAACAAAGTAGGTATAATTTAATGAGTGCAAAACCAATCGTATTGAGCGGCTGTCAGCCTTCCGGGCAGTTAACCATTGGTAATTATATGGGTGCGCTAAAGCAATGGGTTTCTATGCAGGACACCCACGACTGCTTATATATGTTGGTCGACTTGCACGCCATTACTGTGCGTCAGGATCCTGACAAACTCAATCAAGCCTGCCTGGATGGACTAGCGCTCTATCTGGCTTGTGGTATTGATCCGCAAAAAAGTACGCTGTTTTTGCAGTCTCACGTGCCAGAGCACGCGCAACTCGCATGGGTGTTAAATTGCTACGCCCAGATGGGTGAACTAAACCGGATGACGCAGTTTAAAGATAAGTCAGCCAAAAATGTCTCCAATGTTAATGTCGGCCTGTATAGCTATCCGGTATTGCAGGCGGCCGATATCTTACTGTATCAGGCCAATGAAGTGCCGGTGGGAGAAGATCAAAAACAACACCTTGAACTGACCAGAGACATTGCCACCCGATTCAATAACATCTATGGCGAAACGTTTCGTCTACCAGAACCACATATCCCTAAATTCGGCGCACGCATCATGAGCCTGCAAGAGCCGGAAAAGAAAATGTCCAAGTCAGATACCAATCCCAATAACTATATTGGACTGTTAGAAGAGCCTAAAAAAGTAGCCAAAAAAATAAAGCGGGCGGTCACCGATTCTGATGAACAGGCGCGTATTTATTTTGACCGGACAGAAAAGCCGGGGGTGACTAACTTGCTTACACTATTGTCATTGTCAACCAATACACCTGTTGATGATCTTGTACCGACCTATGAAGACAAAATGTATGGGCACTTAAAGTCTGATGTGGCTGAGGCCGTGGTGGCATTTCTGGAACCGCTACAGCAGCGATATGATACACTGCGTAACGACCGTGCATACCTTGATGAAGTCATGCGTCAGGGCGCAGAAAAAGCCCAGGTTCGGGCCAGCGCAACACTTAAATCGACTTATGAAGCCTTAGGGTTTATTGCCAAACCATAATAGGTGTAGAGCAAACATTGCTTTTATTAATCGATAATTACGACTCCTTTAGTCACAACCTGGCACGTTACTTTACCGAGCTTGGCTGTGAATTAAAGGTAGTTCGTAACGATGCCATTCATCCTGATGATATTGATCCTGCCGTTGTAGAAGGGATTGTGATATCACCGGGTCCGTGCACGCCCAATGAAGCGGGTGTCAGCCTCACGGTTATACAACAGTTCGCCGGCCTGATACCAATATTTGGTGTATGTTTGGGGCATCAGGCTATTGGTCAGGCATTTGGCGCATCAGTGACCCATGCAGAGCGAATTCGTCACGGTAAGGTGTCACCAGTACGCCACCATGGCGACGCGCTTTTTAACAACATACCAGACACATTTACGGTAACCCGCTATCATTCTCTGGTCGTTGCACCAGACTCGCTACCTGATTGCCTGATACCGTTAGCCTGGACACATGACGGCCAGCAACAGGAACTGATGGCGCTGCGGCACAGGACGCTGCCCATATGGGGAGTACAGTATCACCCGGAGTCACTTCTCACAGAGTATGGCCATCAGGTTCTGGAGAATTTTTTAACACTTGCAAAAGTGCGCCGACGCCAATCACATATCCCCAATGTGCTGACAAATGACAAATCGGCAGGGTCGCCGGAACTGCTGTAAAAAACCGGATAACGTTGCAACAGCAATGGTTAACCTGAACTCGACTTTGTTTGGATTTATTAAGATAACCAACGAGCAATGCTGAACAGCTATATGCATTACCGCGCTTCGCCAAAACGCTTTGACTAATTAACTGCTTATAAACGGTGCCTCAATTAGCCAGGAAAATGGCGGATGAGCGCAGTCTGCGAGTTGTACTGGAATGGCCTAGCGAGACAACGGCGCTGGTAGACAAATGGGCAACGTCTTCAGAGGCTATTTCAAAGGTAGCACCATCGCATCTGATATCCCAAATACCGTGTTGATATCGAAGCCAATATTGTCCTGGCTGGAAGCGCTATCAATTCTCCAACACGAGCGGCACTCGGCAACACTGATCTGACGCAACTGCCGATAATGGATAATATTTAACCAGCACCTTAGCGATTCATCGCATCTTTTTTAGCTTTTTTTCTCTCATAATCATGCATACCACAAATATGAGCTAGCTAATGACATGGCCCGATGATAAGCCACGAGCGATATTTTGCCCGCTAGTGTGACCAGTGAGCTCGACTCATGCATATAAGTGGGTAGTTATTCACTATTTATGCAATATAAGCCACAGGCCTTGATTTTGCTATGTTTCGCCACTGTTAACATAGGAGACAACGGCGCTGGATAGTGGCATACTGGCGTGCTTTAAGATGAATTAAAAGTGTAATTTGCTGGCTATTTCAGGCCCTGATTACATCCAATACCGACAGTTTGAGGTGATAAAATGCAAGTAACCCGCGAAATGTTTGATCAAGTCATGGTGCCTAACTACAACCCTGCCCAAATGGTACCGGTGCGTGGTGTTGGCTCGCGCGTTTGGGATCAGGCAGGTAACGAGTATATTGATTTTGCTGGCGGCATTGCCGTAAATGCATTAGGTCATTGTCACCCTGAACTCGTCAGCGCGCTAACTGAGCAAGGCCAAAAGTTGTGGCACCTGAGTAACGTATTTACCAACGAACCAGCGCTGCGCCTGGCAAAAAAACTCACCGACCATACCTTTGCAGAGCGCGTATATTTTGCCAACTCCGGCGCCGAAGCAAACGAAGCGGCATTAAAACTGGCTCGCCGTTTTGCGCTGGAAGAATTCGGCGAACATAAACAAAAAATCATCGCCTTTACACAGGGTTTTCATGGCCGCACTTTCTTTACCGTCACTGTAGGCGGCCAACCCGCTTATTCAGATGGCTTTGGCCCCAAGCCTGGCGCCGTAGAGCACTGTAGCTATAATGATCTGGCCGCCTTTGAAGCGCTTATCGACGATGACACCTGCGCGGTAATGATGGAACCGCTGCAAGGTGAAGGCGGCATTATTTCGCCTGATCCTGACTTTGTTAAAGGGGTTCGTGAACTGTGCTCAAAGCACAATGCGTTGCTTATTTTTGATGAAGTTCAATCCGGTGTAGGCCGAACAGGTCACCTGTATGCTTACATGGGGCTGGATGTAGTACCCGATATTCTGACCACAGCGAAATCGCTCGGTGGTGGTTTTCCGATTGGCGCCATGCTGACTACTACAGAGATTGCCCAGCACTTGAAGCCTGGCACGCATGGCAGTACTTACGGTGGCAATCCGCTGGCGTGTGCAGTAGCCGAACGCACGTTTGACGTGGTTAACGATCCTGCCGTACTTGCCGGAGTGAAACAAAAAGAGCAACAGTTCCGCGATATACTGGCAACCATTAACGCCAAGCATCATGTTTTTAGTGAAATTCGCGGTAAAGGCTTATTGCTCGGCTGTGCGCTGAATGAAGACTTCACCGGACAGGCTCGCCAGTTCCTCGATGCCTCAACCAAAGAACAGTTAATGTGCCTGGTAGCCGGTGCTAACGTCGTACGTTTTGCGCCATCTCTGGTTATTCCTGAGGCCGACATCACTGAAGGGCTCAGCCGATTCGAGCGCGCTATCGCTAGTGTAGTGGCAGCACGATAATATACCGGGGAAAGGTAATGTACATCATTCGCCCAATCAAATTAAGTGACTACGACTCGTTGCATGCGGTAGCCGAGGAATCTGGTATCGGCTTTACCTCATTACCGGTCAATGAAGCGCTGTTAAAACGCAAAATCAATAAATCGATTGAGGCATTCAACCGCGACGTTTCTGCGCCGGGGAACGAGTCTTATTTGTTTGTAATGGAAGACGTCATTACTGGTGAAGTAGTGGGTACTACCGGCATCGAAGCTGCCGTTGGTACCGACGATGCGTTCTATCATTACCATCTGGGTAAAGTGGTACATGCATCGCGCGAACTGAATATACATAACACTGTTGAGATTTTAACGTTTTGCAATGACTACACCGGTGTCAGCGAAATTTGTACGCTGTTTCTCCGTGAAAATGCCAGAAAAGGCGTCAACGGACGCTTTTTGTCGAAAGTGCGTTTTTTGTTTATGGAAGAGCATCGTGAACGTTTCGCCGAAATAGTCATAGCCGAAATGCGTGGCGTTAGCGACGAAAACGGACGCTCACCATTTTGGGAGTGGCTCGAAGCACACTTTTTCTCGATGGATTTCCCGACAGCCGATTACCTGACCGGTATTGGCAATAAGGTTTTCATTGCCGAGTTAATGCCGAAGTACCCAATTTATGTCAACTTACTGAGCCAGCAGGCGCAAAATGTCATTGGTAAAGTACACCAAAAAACAGAGCCCGCATTGCGTCTGCTACAGGAAGAAGGCTTTAGTTGTCGCGGTTATGTGGATATTTTTGATGCTGGCCCAACGGTAGAGGCTCGCCTCAGCCACATCAATACCGCGCAACGCAGTCGACATGTGAATGTTCACATAGACGATCAGTCGGCCGCCCAGGAAGGTGAGCTCAGTTATATGATTAATACTAAAATTAAAGATTTCAGAGCAGTTGTTGCCGATGTGAGCTTCGATGAAACAACCGGCTTAGCGGTTATTTCCCATAAAGCAGCGGCAGCACTCAATATTGAACAGGGCGATGCAATTCGTTACGCGCCGGTAAAGCCGCGTAACTAATATTGCTATATGGCTGACGTCGCTTTTCAACCAATTTATCAGGACAGAATTATGCAACAAACCCAAACCATACATTTTATTAATGGCCAGTGGTTAGCTGGTGAAGGTGCAGCAATAGCATCCGTTGATCCAACTAAAAATGACACTTTTTGGCAAGGTAAAGCGGCCTCTGCAGCACAGGTAGATCAAGCGCTAACAGCGGCGCGTACAGCATTGCCTGCGTGGTCAGCGCAAAGCGTTGAATCACGCCTGACGGTGATTAAAAAGTTTGCTGAATTGCTGGCCGAAAACAAAACTGAATTGGCGGCCCTGATTGCACAGGAAACCGGCAAACCATTGTGGGAGACGGCTACCGAAGTCGGTGCCATGATTGGTAAAATTGGAATTTCTGAGAAAGCCTATTTTGAACGTACTGGCACGGTAGAAAACCCCATGCCGGTGGGCAAGGCCTTTATTCGTCATAAGCCTCATGGTGTGGTGGCGGTATTCGGGCCATATAATTTTCCTGGCCACTTACCCAATGGCCATATAGTTCCGGCATTAATTGCCGGTAACACAGTGGTTTTTAAGCCCAGTGATCTGACCCCTGCAGTGGCTCAAAAAACCGTTGAGCTGTGGCAGCAGGCTGGCTTGCCTGATGGTGTATTAAACCTGGTACAAGGCGAAGTAGAAACCGGTAAAGCACTGGCTGCACATCCACATATTGACGGATTATTTTTTACCGGCAGTTCGCGTACCGGAAAGATACTGCATGAACAGTTTGCGGGTCACCCGGGCAAAATTCTGGCGCTGGAAATGGGTGGTAATAACCCACTTATCGTCACTGATGTGGCCGATACCAAGGCCGCGGTCCACGATATTATCCAGTCGGCTTTTGTCACCTCCGGGCAGCGCTGTACTTGTGCTCGTCGCTTGTTCATTCCAGCCAACCCGGCAGGTGATGCATTGGTTCAGGCCCTGGTAAGTGCCACGGCAAATATCTCAGTAGGTCATTATGACGCCGAGCCACAACCGTTTATGGGCGCAATGATCAGCTCGGCGGCAGCAAAAGGGATGGTGGCTGCACAGCAAGAATTACTGGCACTCGGTGCCAAAGCGCTACTCGAACTTAAGCACTTAGATGAAAACACTGGCTTACTCTCGCCGGGCATCTTAGACGTCACCGATATTGTTAAGAGTATGCCTGATGAAGAACACTTCGGGCCGCTAGTTAAAGTCATCCGTTACACTGATTTTGATGAGGCGATTGCCGAAGCTAACAATACCCGTTTTGGCTTATCAGCAGGGCTGCTAAGTGACAGCAAAGCCGACTACGAGCATTTCTTTACCCATATCCGGGCTGGTATTGTTAATTGGAATCGCCCTATTACCGGCGCTAGCAGTGCGGCACCATTTGGTGGTATCGGTGAAAGTGGTAATCACCGTGCCAGTGCCTATTATGCGGCTGACTACTGCGCATACCCGGTTGCATCGGTAGAGCTGGAACAGGTCGCCTTGCCCGGCACCCTAAGCCCCGGTCTTAAACTATAAGATTAACGAAAAATAGCTTCAGGTCATGGGTGTTGTCGGCATATCAGACTGTCGGCAACGTCCTGAAAACATGGAATACCTAAGGGAAATTAATTATGCATAACAATATTGACGCGCTATTTTCTGCACTCTGGCAAAATTATGTGCAGATCACGCCCAGTGCAAAGCGTATTCATAAACTGCTCACCGGCGAAGAAAACAGCCCTCAGATTGTTAACGATCACGTGGCGTTTCGTACCTTTGATTCAGACAAAACCCGTCTTAGCCATTTGGCAGAACACTTTCTGGCACTTGGCTACGAGGCTAAAGGTGACTACGACTTTAAAGCCAAAAAGGTGACGGCCAAGCACTATGAGCATCCTGATAAAGATCAACCTAAAGTGTTCATCAGCGAATTACGTGTAGCAGAATTTTCTGCGCAGACTCAGCACATCATTCATGGTTTGGTCGAGCAAATGCCAGCCAGCGTTGTTGATGCCGACAACTTTTTATATTCGGGACGTCATTGGCAGTTGTCCAAACAAGAATATCAGTCGTTAGCCAGCGAGTCAGAGTACGCCAGCTGGCTGGCAGCGTGGGGCTATCGAGCCAACCATTTTACTGTAAGCGTGAATCACCTGAACAATTTAACGACTCTGTCTGAAGTAAACACCCTGCTTAAAGAGGCCGGCTTTGTATTAAATACCTCTGGCGGTGAAATTAAAGGCGGTGAAGCGGTACACCTGGCACAATCGTCTACCATGGCTGACCAGGTTGAACTCGAATTTAGCGACGGTACCCTGACTATCCCAAGTTGCTTTTATGAATTTGCCCAGCGTTACACGTTGCCAAATGGCGAGTTGTATCAGGGTTTTGTGGAAGCCTCAGCTGACAAAATTTTTGAAAGCACCAACAGCCAGTAATTCTTGTTGTTACACACGCTCAGGCTGGCTAAACAGTGTGCCAGCCTCGGGTGTGCTTATGAATAAATTGCTCGTAGGGTAAGGGTTTTTCAAACAGAAAGCCCTGAAATCCGGCAACATTATAACCCTCCAGCAAAGATAGATACGCAACGTTATCAATCCCTTCAATAATTATATCCAGCCCAATGCTATTAAGCATATTGATAATTCCGTACATTAAAGAGCGGGCGCTACCCGCTTCATCGATGCCTTTCACCAGGCTGCGGTCGAGCTTTACCACGTCGAATTCGAATTTGCGCAAATAACTGAGTGACGAAAAACCCGAACCAAAATCATCCAACGCTAACACAAAGCCATGTTCCTTGAGCGCCCTTAATCCTCTTACCGCTGCTTTTTCATCCTGAATAAAGATGGATTCGGTAATTTCAATTTGAATCATTTGCGGCGACACAAGGCTGGCGGCACATATATCGGCTGCACTTTGGGCAAAGGATTCATTAAGTAACTGATTGGCACTAATATTAACGGCCAATGGCAGATTTAAGTGCTCGGTTTCCATCATACTGATGTATTCACAAGCCGCTTCGAGTGCCAGCAGCCCTATATCTGTATCAAGCCCATTAGCTTCAGCGAGGGGAATAAACACTTCCGGGCTGACAAATCCGTGCACCGGTGAAAACCAGCGACACAACAGCTCCGCCCCCACCACACTGCCAGCAATATTAAATTTACCCTGTAAATAGAACTCCAGCCCCCCACTGCGAATGGTTCGACGCAGCTCACTTAAAATAGTAGCTTGCGCTTTGAGGCTTTCAATCAGTCCGGCATGGTAGACAAAGGTTCTTGCTTTACCCGATGTTTTGGCCTTATACATTGCCGCATCAGCATGTTGGATGATCTCTTCAACCGTATCACCATGCTCCGGGTAGCTCGCAAGCCCGATACTGGCTGATATCATTAACTCACTATTGCCGGCCTGAAAGCTGTGCGCTTCCAACTGGCTTAATAGCGTGTCACCGAGAAGCTTAAACTCATCTTCTGTGACATTGTTTTGCGCAATTAAAAATTCATCACCGCCCCAACGCGTTACAATCGCCTCCTTCGAGTACGTCTTTTTAAGGATGTCGGCAACGACTTTTAAGCAATCATCGCCTGTTTCATGCCCACCGACGTCATTGATATTTTTAAACCCGTCAAGGTCGATAAACGCCAGCCAGTAAGGTGATGCCTGTTGGGTTAACTGCTCAAGCTCTTCACGCAATCCCATTCGGTTTTTCAGACCCGTCAGTTCGTCGTGGATAACCAAATTTTGCAACCGTTGCTCGTTCAGTTTGCGTTCGCTGATATCTCTGAGCGTGGCAATCAGATACTCCGATTTATTTTGCCTGGATTTAAACACAGCGATGGAGACATCCACGGGTAACAGCGTGCCGTTCTCTGCAACCAGCTCAGTTTCAAAACGTTCCTGACCGCTGGTCATCACTTTAGAGAGTATCTGCGCCGCTTTGGGCAAAAAGGTGTCGAGTTTTCGGTTTTCACCGCGCACTTTACTGACTTTTGCCAGATGCAAAAACGCGTCATTACTTTCGGTTATTACCAGCGAATTTGAGAGCACCAGCATCGGCTCACGTGAACTAGAAAAAGCAGAAGCCATGAGCTGAAAAGATTGCTGCGCGAGATGTTCCTGAGTAGTGTCTTTCGCGGTCCCCATGATATGGATGGCAGCCCCTGCCTTATCACGCTTGAGCACTTTACCGCGTAGGCGGGTCCAACGATAACCTCCCCGTCCACGAATTCGAAAAACCATTTCGATATTCTCTTCATTGCCATGCACTGACAGCACCCACCGCATTTGCACAAGAGGCAAGTCGTCGGCATGAACTCTGGCCATTACAGATATGGCATTTTGCTCTACAACTTGCACTTTCTTATTGATCAGTCCAAACGAGCGTATTTTGACAATATCGTGTTCAGCATGCCACTCCCAGTAAGCCTCCTGGCTGGCCCACAATGCCAGTTCGAGCCTAGCCTGCGCGCTGCGGCTGATTTTCAGGGTATTGTAGAGCTCCCGGCTTTTTTCGGTGAGTAGATTTTCCGCCTGCTTACGCGCCGCTTTTTCTCGCTTTAAACGCCGTTCTAAACTGGCTAATTGGGAAGATAAATCTGCTGTTGTCACGCCGCCCTCAAGGTCACTTCAATATGATAGGTATGCGGCTTATCTGTTGCCGTTACAATATGTTTGGCATGTTCACCAAAATGGAGTGCAGCGCCATCAATAAGCCCTTCAGCTAATGCGTATAGATCATGCAGGGAATGGTATTCGAGTAAAATTGATTCATTCGTTTTATTGAGCACTGAAAACGATGGCAAGTCAGCATCCGGATACAGCTTGCGCACCTGCACATGAATATCATCGTCCAGGCTCACCAGCACATCGAGCACCGAACTGCGATTTGCCATCATTTCGGCGTGGTTACTCACCAAAACGTTAAACAGGTAGACGCCGTAGTCATATAACAATTCATCGAGGGATTTATCGGTTTTCTCAACCAGCACAGCTAAGATTTTCTCCAGCTCGCTAAACGGATAATAACCCACTGCTGTGTAGGCACCATCATTGACTAGATTAGCCTCATTAAGCACGTCATCAGCAAATTCCGGTGATACTTTTTCCTCCAGCATTTCTACCAAGGACGTAAATACGATTCCCAGCACGTCATCTTCTCCGAATACACGACTCAAACACGTTGCAATAGTAAGTGTAGAAGAGTCGGTCAAAAGGTCACGAAAAAAGCCGAGATTAAAGACAGAATGGGTTGCAGACCGTAGTTCGGGAGAACAGAGTAGCGAACCTGCCTGTCAGGTAATAAAGAAAAAAGCCGTTATTGCGCTGTGCAATAACGGCTTGTTGAGAGAAATAATCAGTTATAATAGCGTTAAATTATCGCAGTCTCTCAATTCAGTCAGGTGACTGCTCTACCTCGATGCTATCAACTCGCTGTAATCCGCGTGGTAACTTATTACCTCTGCGTCCGCGTTCGCCCTGATAATGCGCAAGGTCATCGGCCGACAAGGTCATACTGCGTTTACCAGCAGTAATTTTCACCGCCGCGCCTTCAGGTACCACGGTCAGTACTTTAAGGTACTCCTCGTGAATCTGGGCTTTTGCCGACGGAATACTGATCAATTTATTGCCCTTCCCTTTACCTAAACTCGGTAAGTCTCGCAAAGGGAACAATAGCATACGTCCTTCGTTAGAAATCGCCATGCACCAATCAGTATCAAGGTTAGCCACCGGTTGCGGTGCAATTACTTTCGCACCGGTCGGTAAGTTTACATAGGCTTTACCCGCCTTGTTTTTACTAATCATATCGCTGAAGGTACCTACAAAGCCGTAGCCTGCATCGGACGCCATAAGATATTTGCCGTCATCCGACCCCATTACTACATGGGCAAACTGTTCCCCTGACACAACACTGAAACGTCCGGTTAACGGCTCTCCCTGACTTCTGGCTGAAGGCAATCCGTGGGCATCACAGGAGAACGCCCGCCCCGACGTATCGAGAAACACGACCGGCTGGTTACTCCGCCCTGTCGCACTTGCCAGGTAACTATCACCGGCTTTGTAACTCAGTGCTTCTGGGTCTATGTCATGTCCCTTGGCGCAGCGCGCCCAACCTTTTTCAGAAATAACAACCGTTACTGGCTCGCTGGGCACCAATTCTTTTTCACTGAGTGCTTTGGCTTCGGCACGTTGCACAATAGGCGAACGGCGGTCGTCGCCATACGTTTCAGCGTCTTGCAGAATTTCTTTTTTGATCAGGGTTTTTAAACGGCGATCTGAACCCAGTAACTGCTGCAAATGATCGCGCTCTTTGGCGAGCTCATCCTGCTCGCCGCGAATTTTCATTTCTTCCAGTTTAGCCAGGTGTCGTAGCTTTAATTCCAGAATGGCTTCGGCTTGCTTATCGCTCAAACTAAAGCGCCGCATTAACTCTGCTTTCGGCTCTTCGTTGTAACGAATAATTTCAATTACCTCGTCGATATTCAAAAAGGCTATCATCAGGCCTTCTAAAATATGCAGGCGGGCAAGTACTTTATCTAAACGGTATTGTAATCGACGCGTTACCGTATTCTTTCTGAACACCAGCCATTCAGATAAAATAGTCCGTAAATCTTTTACCTTTGGACGGCCGTCCAGGCCAATCATATTGAGATTGACGCGGTAACTTTTTTCTAAATCAGTGGTAGCAAATAAATGCTGCATTAACTGTTCTGTATCGACCCGGTTAGAACGTGGTACCACTACCAGTCTGGTTGGGTTCTCGTGATCAGACTCGTCGCGTAAATCACTCACCATGGGTAATTTTTTGGCCTGCATCTGACCGGCTATTTGCTCAAGAATTTTGGCACCAGAGGATTGATGAGGCAGCGCAGTAATGACCACATCACCACTTTCTTCATGGTATTTGGCACGCATCTTAATGCTGCCGCGGCCGGTTTCGTAGAGCTTTTGAATATCCTGCCGCGGTGTAATGATTTCAGCATCGGTCGGGTAATCAGGTCCCTGAATATCTTCGAGCAGATCCTGTAATTCCGCTTTGCTGTTATCCAGTAACCGGGCACAGGCATTGGCCACTTCACGCACATTGTGCGGCGGAATATCGGTGGCCATCCCCACTGCGATTCCGGTTACGCCATTGAGTAATATATGCGGCAAACGAGCCGGTAAAACCAGTGGCTCTTTAAGCGTACCGTCAAAGTTTGGAATCCAGTCGGCAGTCCCCTGACCGAGCTCTGCGAGTAATACTTCGCTAAATTTTGACAGCCGGGCTTCCGTATATCGCATCGCCGCAAACGATTTAGGATCATCCGGCGCGCCCCAGTTGCCCTGTCCGTCAACCAATGGATAACGGTACGAAAACGGTTGTGCCATCAACACCATCGCTTCGTAACAAGCGGAGTCGCCGTGGGGATGAAACTTACCTAACACATCCCCCACCGTCCGGGCTGACTTTTTATACTTTGCCGTGGCACTGAGGCCAAGATCTGACATGGCATAGATAATTCGGCGTTGTACTGGCTTGAGACCGTCACCAATGTTTGGTAACGCCCGATCCATAATGACGTACATGGAATAATTCAAATACGCGTCTTCGGTAAATCGCCGAATCGGAAGCTGTTCAACACCGTCTTGGTTAATGGTTATTTCATCGCTCATGAGTTCTGCTTTATTCTCGTTTTATTATTAACGCACAAGGCCCGTGTTACGGTAGCCTGGTGATGACACGCTCAACATGGCCAATCCCATTGTGAGTTAAAGTGTCACTAAGCGCAATAGAGGATGTTGTTACGCCCCGGGTAACACAAACCTTCTTCAATCAAGCTTTTGCAGACAACCCAAAGTTAGGGTTAAATAGACCCGTCAGTAAACGCAGCGCAGTTGGGGCTAAATAATAATATGGTCAAATTCCCATACAGATGGTGGTTAGTGTTGCTCGCTATAGTGGCAATGCCATTACGAGCAGACGTTCATCTATATGGTGGCGAGCAAACCCAGCTACTGGCCGATAGCTTTGCTATCCAGTTTGAAACAGATTCGCCCTACACCATTTCGGATGTGTTAAATCGACGTCACGAATTTACTTATCAGGCTGATAATAATCCTAATTACGGGTTTACCAATAAAGGCCTTTGGCTGCATGCTAATTTATCGAATGTGTCTAACAATACCAATTGGGTCTTTTCCCTCAACTTTAGTCAGCTTGATAAGGTGGATTTTTATTTAGTTATCGATGACCAGGTAGTCGCACAAAGCCATCAGGGTAAACTTCAAAGTGAACAACTCTACCGTGTTCCCACATTTGAAACAGAAATACCGGTAGGCCAGGAAGCCGAGCTGCTGCTCAGAATACAGAGCGACTCATCCAGCCTCATCGCCCCTATTTATGTCATGTCAGAAAAGTCTGAAGTCCGTATTAGCCAAATTGACAATTTGATATGGGGGTTATTCTATGGCGGCTTATTTATTCTGGCAGTATACAATCTGGTACTTTACCTCGGCTCACGTGAGCAAAGTTTAATTGCTTATGTCACGTATATCATCACAGTATTGATCTGGCAGTTTGTGTGGGGCGGTCATATCGACTTCTTCTTTGCCGATACCCTGTCACCGCTCATTTCCCCGTATACGTCACTGATTTTCGCATTCATCGGGATCAGTTCGGGCATATTTTCGGTCATTTTTTTAGAAACACGCCAAAATGCCCCCTCCATGCATCCTGTCGTCATTGGGTTTTTGTGGCTACAAGGGCTATCTGGCTTCACCACTATTATTGATGTCCTGCCGCCAGCCTGGGAACATAATCTGATTTACGGTATCGGTATGTTATCTATTTGCAGTTATATTGTTGCCGGTTTCGAAGCTTACTTTAAACGCTACAGACCCGCCCGCTACTTTATTTTTGCCTGGGGTATCCTCGCTACCGGCGCTATTGTGGGCATGCTCAGCCTCGTTGGCGTGGTGCCATCCAACATGTTTACCACCTACTGCTTTCAAGCCGCGGTGTTTTGCGAAGCGGGGCTGTTTTCCATTGCTCTGATGGAAAAAAGCCGCAGCCAGTTGGAAAACGAAGTATCAGAGGCAACCAACGAGCTGCGGCATAATATGGAGTTAATTGAAGAACAGAATGCCCGTCTGGACATCGCCCGAAAAGATGCCATAAACGCCAGTAACGTGAAGTCACAGTTTCTGGCCAACATGAGTCACGAAATTCGTACGCCCCTCAATGCCATACTGGGCTTCAGTAAAGAATTAACTAACATCACGCTGCCCGTCGATAAAATGGAGCAAGTGGGTATTATTAATACTGCCGCCGACAACCTGCTGACGATTGTTAACGATGTTCTGGATTTTTCTAAAATTGAAGCCGGTAAGCTGCAAATAAACAACCAGCCATTTTCACCTAACTCGTTGCTCGAAGAAATGGTAACGATTATGTCTAAATCAGCGCATATGAAAGGGCTGGAATTTGTCTACGAATTGGCCCCGTTGCCGGAAAAACTTATCGGCGATGTATTCCGCATTCGGCAAATTCTAAACAACCTGCTTAGTAATGCACTTAAATTTACCTCTTCGGGTTACGTCAAACTGGCTGTTCGGGGCAAGTCACTGCAACACGGTATTCATGAACTTGAAATCGTTATAGAAGACACCGGGATCGGCATAAGCCGTAAAGATAAAAACAAGTTGTTCAGCGCATTTTCACAACTCGATGACGCCTTAAACCGTAGTTATCAGGGAACGGGTCTTGGCTTGGTCATATGTCAGGAGTTAGTCAAACTTATGCGCGGTCACCTGAATCTAAAAAGTAACCCTGGTCAGGGCAGTGTCTTCACCGTTACTTTGCGTACTAATCAATTGAGTCAGCGTTACTCGCTGTCGCCAGTACCTGAATGGAAAAACAAGAAAGTTGTAATTTTCGACCCGCATCCATTCAGTCGAAATGCCAGCGCACAAATGATGATTGGCCTGGGTGCAGCAGTACACAGTATTGAGTCAGTTGAGTATTTAGAATCCCTCGATGGGCAATTCGATTACTTGTTCGCAACGTTACCTACCTATAAAAGAGCCCAACGCAGACATTTCCTTGAGAGCCTGAGTAAGTTTAACGCCGACAAGCGTGTGCTGTGGTATTCCGGAGACGAACCCTTTAATGAGCACCCTGACTATATCGAAGACTTTACGGCGCAAATCAGGATGCCTTTAACCCTGTCTAAGCTGGATGGCCTTTTACATGGCAATATGCTGGAAAAAACCTCACCGCTGCAAGGAAAACTCAATGCCTTACCCAAGGCGCGGATTCTGGCCGTCGATGATATGGACATGAATTTAAAGCTACTGGACACCTGGTTGGCTGACTCCCCGGTGAAGCTTACTCTTTCCAATAGTGGTCAGGACTCCATTGACCGTTGCAAAAGAGAAGAATTCGATCTTATTCTCATGGATGTTCAGATGCCCGGCATGGATGGTCTCCAGGCGACCCGGCAAATACGTAAAACGCCGCTCAATGCCGGCACACCGATCATTGCTGTAACGGCGCACGCATTTAAAGAAGAACAGGAGCGGCTTCTGTCTTCCGGTATGGAAGATTACTTACCTAAACCCATCGACTTCGCAACATTGCTTAATATGATCACACGTTGGTGTCAGGGTATTGAGCATACCGCCATGGCCCTGCCCACACTGGATTGGCAGTTAGCATTAAAACGCGCCAACCAAAATCGCGATCTGGCTATCGAATTGCTCCGGGACTTTATACAGCACTTGCCAAACGCATCCGAAATTATTCGTGATGAATGGAATAACCGCAATTTCCAGGGGGTTCAGGATGAAATACACAAACTTCATGGTGCCTGTTGTTATACCGGTGTTCCCAGGCTTCAAGCCTTGGCAGACGAAATGGAGTCTGCGCTCAAACGTAACAGGCATCACGACGTGTCGGAGCTAATGCCCACTATCATTCTCGAAGGCGAAATTGTTGTCGCACAGGCAAATAAGTTTCTGCAGGACAACACCGGTAACAACTGAACAAGCTCAAACTGGCTCTCGTAACCTTGCGATCTGACAGTCGCGCAGTAGACCAACAAATGCCTGAGGTTCACGGTCCAGCTCACTGGCAGCAATAAATACATCATAGCCCAACGCATCTCTGACTGCCGTCATGCGGTTGGCTAAAATGGCTTTAATGCCGGTGAGCATTTGGCCGTTTTCCAGCTTAAACGGTTTATCTTCGAATAAACTACTGCTGTAACACCCGCCACTGCTACAGTCCTTATTTTGGCTGTGTATCAGCAATGGACGTTGCTCCATTATTATGTGTGAGGCAAGCCTTGGGGATATGGTCAGTAAAAACTCATCATAGCGCTTGAGCTTAAATCCAACCAGTTCCAACGTATTCATTTCCAGCCCGCGGCTCACTCTGGGACAGTCGATACGTTGAATATCGTCCCAGCTCAGGCGCCACTGGCCACAGCGATGCTGATAACTCACGGTATCACGACTGATCAACAAACTGTGCTCGGGCTCACGAATTTTAAACCAGCCAACAAGCATGGTTACTATGGCGCCGCTGATTGCAAAAATAACCGGCAAAAATAACCACTTCGGCGCGATAGCCAGTGCTATAGACGCCAAAAATAGTACCACAACGCCAATCAACAGCGTCGTTAGACCGTTACGCTTGGCGGTTGATTTAATCAGAATGTTGTCATTGCTGGAAGACATAAAAATACACCACAAACATTAAAATTGCCCATATCACGTAGAGCCGCATACGACGACAAACCGGACAGGACGTTGACCACCAGGACCGGTTAGTACTCTTTTGCTCTGATGACTTCGACGGCTTGTTAGCACGGTCCGGTCCCACACGCTTTCCCATTGCAACTGATACTTAAACGAATTGATATGCCAAATAGTTTATCACGGTCGCTTTTAATACCAACAATTCGAATTCGCAGTGCCAGTGAAACAGACCAGAGCGGCTTTTCTGTCACTACATTGGCACACACAGGTATTCCGGTAAGAGCAGTCGAGCGACCAGTACAAATTTGCAGCGCAACACAGTTGCTGGCACGCCACTCATGGGTAGATGAAATCAGTAAAGTAATATGGCAAGATCATTGGCAATAATGCTGGCACGGGCTATCATCCATCCCATCGAAATTCCATACGGCGGTGGGGTATTTTTGCTACACTAGCCGCACGTTAACAAGGTCTGCGCTTAATCTATGTCTAGTTTCACCGGGAATCATATCCTCTCTGTTAGTCAATTTGACCGCGACGCTATCGATTTGGTTTTTAGTGTTGCTGAATGCATGGAGCCTTACGCTAAACGCCAAAAAAGAACCACTGTTCTTGATGGTGCCATACTAGGTAATTTGTTTTTCGAGCCCAGTACCCGAACCCGGGTAAGCTTTGGCACTGCCTTTAACTTGCTGGGTGGTGAAGTGAGAGAAACAACCGGCATGGCCAATTCAGCCTTAGCCAAAGGCGAGTCTTTGTATGATACAGCACGCGTACTAAGCGGTTATTCGGACATCATCGCAATGCGCCATCCGGCTGCTGGCTCGGTGTCTGAGTTTGCAGAAGGAAGCCGTGTGCCTGTTATCAATGGCGGTGATGGCGCCAACGAGCACCCAACCCAGGCATTACTCGACCTATTCACTATTAAACGAGAGTTACAGTACAACCATAAATCTATTGATGGCTTACACATAGCGATGATCGGTGATCTACGCTACGGCAGAACAGTGCATTCGTTATCAAAGTTATTATGTTTATTTAAGAATGTTCGTTTTACTTTGATATCGCCAACTGAACTGGCCATGCCGCAGTACATACTAGATACCATTGAAAACGCGGGGCACTCACTGCATGTGACTGATCAGTTAGAAGGTAACATGGACGCCGATATCTGTTATCAAACCCGCATTCAGGAAGAGCGCTTTCCCTCACAGGAAGAAGCCAATAAATACCGCGGAAAGTTCCGCCTAAACCAATCCATTTACACACGTCATTTTCAGTCGAAAACTGTCATCATGCATCCGTTACCCAGGGATTCTCGTACGGAGGCTAACGAACTCGACAACGACCTTAACCTTAATCCTAATCTGGCTATTTTCAGGCAAACCGATAACGGAGTACTGGTGCGTATGGCATTGTTTGCACTCACTCTCGGGGTAGAAAACCTGGTCAGCCAGTACGAAAAAGACGTTATTTGGTACAGCAATAAGAGCTAATACATTATGCAACGATCAGAACAATTATTTGAACGTGCCCAGCGTTCTATTCCCGGCGGTGTTAATTCTCCGGTAAGAGCCTTTAAGGCCGTAGGTGGTACACCACGTTTTATTGCCAAAGCCGATGGTCCTTACATTTACGATGTCGATGGCAAACAATATATCGATTACGTGCAATCCTGGGGACCAATGGTATTAGGCCATAACAATAGCCGTATTCGCGAAGCGGTTATCGAAGCGGCGGCATCGGGCTTAAGTTTTGGCGCGCCGACTGAAGCCGAAATCTTCATGGCAGAGAAAGTCCGTGAACTCGTTCCCTCCATGGAAATGGTTCGCATGGTTAACTCCGGTACTGAAGCGACCATGTCGGCGATTAGACTGGCCCGCGGCTACACGGGTAAAAATAAGCTGGTTAAGTTTGAAGGCTGCTACCACGGCCATGCCGACTCCCTGCTTGTAAAAGCAGGTTCCGGCGCCCTCACTCTGGGCGTACCAAGCTCTCCTGGTGTGCCCGCGGATGTGGCAAAGCATACCCTAACAGTAGAATTCAATAACCTCGACAGCGTTAAACAGATCTTTACCGAATGCGGAGATGATATTGCCTGCATTATCGTTGAACCGGTAGCTGGCAATATGAACTGCATCCCACCGGTTGACAGTTTTCTGCAAGGTCTTCGCGATATTTGCGATAAGCATGGTGCCCTGTTAATTTTTGACGAAGTCATGACCGGTTTCCGCGTGAGCCGCGGTGGCGCACAAGAGCACTATGACATCACGCCAGATCTGACCTGCCTGGGCAAGGTGATTGGCGGTGGTATGCCGGTTGGGGCGTTTGGTGGTAAAAAGAAAGTGCTTACCCATATCGCACCGACAGGTCCGGTTTATCAGGCAGGTACATTGTCGGGCAACCCTATTGCAATGGCGGCCGGTTTAGCCGCGCTCGACCAGTTAGCCCAGCCCGGTTTGTATGACAGTATATTTGCCAGCACCAAAGCGCTGGTTGAAGGGTTTCAGGCGATTGCCGATGAGTTCAGTATTCCGTTTACCACTAACCATGCCGGCTCCATGTTTGGCTTGTTCTTTACCGATGTAGATAAGGTTGTTAATTATCAGCAGGCTATCAACTGTAATCAGGCGCAGTTTAAGCAGTTCTACCACGGCATGTTAGAAGAAGGGGTTTACCTTGCTCCCGCCTCCTACGAAGCCGGTTTTGTATCGAAACTGCATGACCAGGCAATCGTCGATGCGACATTAGATGCCGCCCGCAAGGTTTTCGCCAACCTTTAACGATGACAATGATGGGCAAGCCTAATCAGCTTGCTCATTTGCTTAAATCCGAGTAATTACCTTAGGTTTTTTTATGAATATAGACACAACCTTGTTAGTACAGGTCATACTAGCAGGCATGATCATACTGACTTTTGTCGGCTATTACCTGGGCAAGAAGAAAAACGGCAAGCCATTGCTGACTGCGATATCGCTGGGCATATCTTTCATTATTCCCATCGTGGCATTAGTGTATTTGCTTGTTTTGCTGTTTAAGCCAAACTACCGGGAAACAGAGCCTTCCTGAGGCAACAAAAGCCGACAACCTTTGCTATTATCAGAGTTTGGCCTGTGCTTTTATAAACTGAATGGATGGCGCAAAAAATGCGCCGCCGGTTTCGGCCGCCGTATAATCCAGCCAACGATCATATTCCCCGTCGCCGGTACCATATATCTGACTGTGTAGCATGCGCTTAAAGGGCTGAGAGCTCGCCGCACAGATCACTGAAAACATGCCCTGGGCAGACATATCACCATACGGCATTCCCTGTTTTAACAGGTCACTTTTATTGCTTGTTTCAGACGGATTCAGACTCGCCCGCACAGAATGAGAAGACGCGTTACATTCTGCGCTGGGTAAATTGTGTTCCTGGGTGGTACCCATTATTTGTTCTTGCTGGCGCTGCGACAAGCTCAACCAACGCCGTAAATCATGACGAAAACGTTGTACGTGAATAAAACTACCGCCATTAAACTCATTGTCGTCTTCGTTGATAATGGCAACCTTCGCGCGTTGTAATCCACGTGGGTTATCCTGAGCGTACAAATAGCCATTCAGATCACGACCGTCTAAATAACGAAAGCCCTGAATTTGCTCCACCAACTCAACATGAATGCGTAGCAGCTCCATAATTTCGAGCCCAATGGCGTAACAAATGTCGATACGATCGGCGCGGATCTGAATAAACAAATCGCTCGGCGTGTGCGGCGCAACCCTGTCTTCGCACTGCATCTCAGGAAAAGGAGTAAGCTCTACCGGGATGGGTCCCGGGTAAAGTTCAGTCCAGTAGTGGCTGCCAACCGCAATGACACCCGACACCATGGCTTCGTAATGCTCGTTATCGTAGTAGTCGAGTATTTCCAGTACCCGCCCCAATTTTGCTCTGACGGCCTGGCAATCATCATCAACCACATTGAACAACAAATACTGCGCATGCAGATTTGGTTCAGCGCAAATCCCTTTTTGCGGTTGTGGCTGTGGTTGCGGCATAATTTTCCTGCTTTATTGTCGTTTTAGTGGTTAATAACCTGCGGCCTGGCCATCTTTACGACTCTCCGATGCGCCATAGTATATCTGCTTATCGGCATCATACATAATGGCTTGATAGCCGCCATAAATTCCTAACAAGTTGTGGACCTGATGCCCTCTTTCCATGACTTTGCGCACTTGCATCGGCGCGAAACCGTTTTCTAGACTGATGGCACCACCGTCTTTCATTAGTGCGCCGGTCGGGCTACTCGATCCCACATGAATAAACCGCGGCGCATCACCAGCTTCCTGCAGATTCATACCAAAATCAATCATGTTTACAACAATTTGGGCATGCATTTGTGGTTGCGTAGCGCCTCCCATCACGCCAAAACTCAACCAGGGTTTACTATTGCGAGTCACCATAGCAGGAATAATAGTGTGAAACGGTCGCTTACCGGGTTTGTACTCGTTATTGTGGCCGGGTTCAAGAGTAAACAATTCACCCCGGTTTTGCAGAATAAAGCCTAACTCCGGTGGTGTCATGCCGGAGCCCATACCGCGATAATTACTCTGAATTAACGACACCATATTGCCGTCTTTATCGGCAACGGTCAGGTAAACGGTATCACCCTCAACGACGCCTGCATCAAGGCGCTTGCTGGCTTTTTCAGGGTCAATGAGCTGACGACGCTTAGTGGCGTATTCTTTGGATATAAGCTGGTCCACCGGGATAGTGTTGAAAGCGGGGTCAGCATAATATTTAGCGCGATCTTCGAAGGCCAGTTTTTTAGCTTCAACAAAAGTATGGATGTAGTCAGCAGAACCAAACCCCATGCCTTCAATGTCATATTGTTCAAGTATATTTAAAATTTGCAGTGCGGCAATACCCTGTCCATTAGGCGGGAGTTCCCATACATCATATCCGCGATAATTTGCTGCGACTGGCGTTACCCATTCGGAAGTATGCCCGGCAAGATCTTCATAGGTCAAAAAGCCACCTTGCTCTTTCATATAGGCGGCAATAGTTCGCGCTATATCGCCTTTGTAAAAAGCGTCCCGGCCACCGGTGGCGATTTTTTCATAGGTGGCTGCAAGGCTCTGATTTTTAAACATATCGCCTTTCCGCGGCGCTTTACCTCCGGGCATAAACACCTTGGCAAAACCCGGATAATGACCGATTCTGTCAACATTCATTTGCCAGTAATAGGCCACCACCTCACTGACCGGGAAGCCTTCTCTGGCGTAACCAATAGCGGGCGATAACAGCGTAGTCATGGGTAAGCTACCAAACTTCTCATGCAGTTCAAACCAACCATCAACCGCCCCCGGCACCGATACCGGCAAAGGCCCAAAACTGGGAATTTTGCTGAGCCCGCGCTGAGCAAATTGCTCTTTTGTTAACGACAGCGGTGAACGTCCTGATGCGTTCAGGCCATACAGCTGTTTAGTATTAGCGTCCCACACAATGGCAAACAAATCACCACCAATACCGCTACCGGTAGGCTCTACTAACCCGAGCATCGCATTGGCTGCGATGGCGGCATCCACTGCATTACCACCTTGCTTAAGAATATCCAGCGCCACCTGTGTCGCCAGTGGCTGACTGGTAGCGGCCATGCCATTACTGGCTATCACTTCAGAGCGGCTGGCAAAATGTTCGCCGGTAATTCTGTCATAGGCCATAGCGTTACAGCTACTCAATAGTCCTATACCAATCCACACCCATTTGACGCGCTTTATAATCGTAAACGAACTTAACATGGTTATCCCAACTTACTCCTGCTGATAGCGGCTTTCTGGTCTGTAAAAATTACCATTACTTTGTAAACTCTTTCACCACAATAGCATATATCGAAATGGCTTCATCTATACACTGTATGTGCAGGCACCCGGCAACACCAGAAGTCATCTGTAATTAGTCATTTGCCGCTAAAGTGGAATCAACCTTGCAAACAATTTGCTTATTATGCCCACGCCTGCATTACCCGTGGACATTTCCAGGCCAAAAGTTTAAGTACAGAGATGACACCATGAGCACTGACTACAGCATTGTCACGATTGTAAAACATCGTACCCAGCAATTGTCCCATTTAATCAGCAGTATAGAATGTTCTTCGCTATTACCAAAAGAAATGGTGATTGTGTGGATGACGTCGCCCAGTGAAGAATCTCTGCGCCGCAGTGACTTTTTCAATATTGTGCATCGTTTTGCAACCTGTGAAGAGTTACCCATATCCAAAGCGCGTAACCGCGGCTTTGACGCCTGCACCACTCAGAAAGTTATCTATCTGGACGTGGACTGTATGTGCCCCGAATACCTGCTGGAGGAGTTGGCAGGTTTACTGACTGACGGCAATGTTGTTACCGCCAATACCATTTCACCAAACACTATCAGCTATAGCGGTTCGGTGAGCGCGAAGCCATTTACTTCACCGGCCATATCGGCACCTGAGAAAGTGCCTTTTGTAGAGTTTGACTCAACCCTTTTTGGCATTACTCGCAGCGACTTTGAGCATGTAGGGGGCTTTGACACCGATTACTCAGGTTTCGGCATAGGTGACTACGATTTTGCCATGCGCTGCAGCAAAGCAGGCTTATTTTTACTTAACAGCGGCCGCTATGTTTATAAGCAATTCCACGTTCATTATAACCCGCCGGTCAATCACCTGTGTGATTTGGTAGCCAATGCTGCGCTGTTTAAACAGAAATGGGGCGCGTACCCCGCATGCGAATGGTTTACTCAATTCGCCGACCTTGGATTAATTAACCCTGACTTTAAAGATGCCGGTATGCGCGCAAGCCGCTTAGTATCGGAAGAAGAAATGACGCAATATCTGGTAAAACACCCATCGGTAGAACAGACCAGTTCGCCGATAAAACTTCTTCAAAGCGCCTAATCGTGCCGCTGGCATGCTACCTTCCGGTCGCTGTTGATTACAAAAAATGCCCGAAACCGGGCATTTTTTATGTTCGTATACTCACTCTTTACCTGGCTTTAAGCGCTGTATCCTTGGTGATTAGCATGGTATTACTATCTGTGTCCTGGACTGCATACGTGCTTAAACCCGCTGCATCATCACAATGGGCCACCCAAATAGAGTTTCATACTCTGTGAACAGCACTTCGTGCGACTGCTGCCTGTGAAGTATCGTTTGAGGCTGTGGTGACACCAATGGACTTTACGTTTTAATCCAAATCATAACGCGGTTGCACAGAGAGAAAATAATAAAAAACCCCGCATAAGCGGGGCTTAAATCAAAGTGATATAGGCTTATTAAAATCGTTATCGCTGCCTATTCAAAATTGGTAAATTCAACGGTTATGAGCGGCCACCGGTGAAGTCAGGATACGCTTCCAGACCACACTCGCTAACATCAACACCTTCAAACTCTTCTTCTTCGGTAACCCGAACACCGATAATAGCCTTGATAATTAACCAGGTAATTAAGCTGGTAACGAATACCCATACAAAGATGGTCGCTGCACCAAGCAACTGGCCGGCGATAGAAGAGCCATCGTTTGTGAATGGCACCAGGATAAGACCCAACAAGCCAACCACACCGTGAACAGAAATCGCACCTACCGGATCATCGATTTTCAGTTTATCAAGGGTAACAATACTGAATACTACCAGGATACCGCCCAGGCCACCGAACAGGGTAGCTGTGAGAGGCGTTGGTGTAGAAGGTTCAGCGGTAATCGCAACCAGACCAGCCAGTGCACCGTTCAGTGCCATCGTCAGGTCAGCTTTACCAAACATAATACGCGCAACAATCAGTGCTGCAATACAACCACCTGCAGCCGCTGCGTTGGTGTTCATAAAGACCACCGCCACTGAGTTTGCACTTTCTACTGTAGCAGTAGCCAGTACAGAACCACCGTTAAAGCCAAACCAGCCCATCCACAGGATGAACGTACCCAGTGTTGCCAGTGGCAGATTCGCACCAGGAATCGCGTTAACTTTACCATCGGCGGTGTATTTACCTTTACGCGCACCCAGTACCAGTACACCTGCTAAAGCAGCTGCCGCACCAGCCATGTGAACGATACCCGAGCCGGCAAAGTCAGCGAAACCTTCGTCGCCCAGTGTGTACATGCCAAATACAGATACGCCGCCCCAGGTCCAGGCACCTTCCATAGGATAGATGAAACCCGTCATCACTACCGCAAAGGCAAGGAACGCCCACAACTTCATGCGCTCAGCAACCGCACCCGATACAATAGACATTGCCGTAGCAACGAATACGACCTGGAAGAAGAAGTCAGCAGAGGGCGCGTAAGTTGCCGGGTCCTCAGCAACACCAGTCGCTCCATCAGCCATGATACCGCCAAGGAACGGTGCCCAGTCACCACCGCCATACATGATGCCGTAACCGCAAATCATGTACATGGTACAAGCAATCGCAAACAGCGCGATGTTTTTAGTCAGAATTTCAGTTGTATTTTTAGCACGAACAAGGCCAGCTTCCAGCATAGCAAAACCTGCTGCCATCCACATTACCAGCGCGCCGCAGATCAAAAAGTAAAAGGTATCTAATGCGTACCCTAATTCAAAAGTTGTTTCCATTATGCTTATCTCCGCAAATTTCTCGTCGACGGCTTATTAAAGTGCGTCGGTATCTGTTTCGCCTGTGCGAATCCGAACGGCACCTTCAAGGTCATAAACAAAGACCTTTCCGTCACCAATTTTGCCAGTTTTCGCGGCACCAACGATGGCTTCAACCAAACGCTCCACCTGGTCGTCCTGAACAGCAATTTCCAGTTTGACTTTAGGCAGGAAGTCGACTTGATATTCGGCTCCACGGTATAATTCGGTATGTCCTTTTTGACGTCCAAAGCCTTTCACCTCGGTGACGGTCAGGCCGTCGATACCGATCTCGGAAATGGCTTCACGAACATCATCCAGCTTAAACGGCTTGATGATTGCTGTGACTAGTTTCATGTGTTGCTCCCAAAATAGTGGTTTGCTTACCAGTGTTCATGTTATGCGAGTGTAAATAGAACAAGACCTGTGCCAAAAGTTAAAAACCTTTAAAAACAATAACTAACTCCTTTTTCGTAGCATTTTATTACAATTCTCCGCACCATTAAAATGCACACCCCTTATATTGCACCAACTTGATGCACTTATTTTTCATCTACAAAGTTAGGCTATTTATCGCAGGGAACTATTGCTTATCCGGAAAGTCTATCTGGCATGGAAAAAATGGATTTAACCCTGTCGGGGCCACAGCTTTACCAACCTGCCCACAATACCTTGCAGCAGCGCAGGTATTTAATTGCCGTGGTGTTGGTGTCTGCGCTGTTACATGCAGTCGTCATTGCTCTGCTGGCGTTTCCTGTGCCGCCTGAACCGGTTGTAAATCAAGCACCGGTTAAGGCGATTTTATATATGCCCGAACCAGCAGAGGTTTTAACCGAACCGCAAGTCGAGCCGCCCCCTGCTGAACCGGCTGATGATACAGTCACTGAACCACCACCTTCTGTCGTAACTGAGACCCCTTCCACTGCCACTGAAACCATGGCGGAGCCATCTCCCGATGTGACTGCGCCAACAGAGCAAGAACCAGATCAGTATGAGGCACAAGCCACAGACGTTGAGCCATCGTCTGGAGAGATTCTGACACAGGCAGAAAACAGCCCGGCTCCAAATAGTCGTTCAATAGCGCGATCTGTTGCCGCCGCCGTGGCTAATCAGCAACAAGAGTTGCTAAATAACCTTGGCGCAGAGCGAGCCAGACAGCGGCGAGAAGAAATCGCCTCGCCGGATTTACGCATTGGCGAGTACGTACCACCTGAACCCGTAGTTGGCGAATACAAGATAAATTGCGAAAAAGGCATAAATAGTAAGTTGGCAATAGTTGCAGGGTTGTTAGGCGGCAATGTAAAGTGCAATCAACGCAATGAATTTCAACAATTCATCGACAAACGACAACACAAACCAAAACAATAAAGGAAATGCCCGTGGCCGGAGCCAATTTACTAGCACTCATTGATGATATTGCCACGCTGCTCGACGATGTGGCGATGATGTCGAAGATGGCCGCCAAAAAAACCGCCGGCGTACTCGGCGATGATCTGGCACTCAATGCGAATCAGGTTCAGGGCGTGAAACCGGACCGTGAGATACCGGTGGTGCTTGCGGTGGCCAAGGGGTCTTTCATTAATAAGCTGATACTGGTTCCTGCGGCATTGATTATCAGCGCCTTTGTGCCGGTGCTGATCACTGTACTATTAGTATTAGGTGGTCTTTACTTATGCTTTGAGGGCGCCGAAAAACTGCTCCATCGTTTTATGCCTCATGCCGATTTAACAACAGAGGCCGAAGCAAGGCTGAGCAACCTGGCCGACACGTCGGTTAATTTAGTCCAGCTCGAAAAGGACAAGATTAAAGGTGCCATACGCACCGATTTCATTCTGTCGGCCGAAATTGTCGTGATTACCCTGGGCAGCTTACAAGGTGCCGACTTAACGACTCAAATACTGGTGCTAAGCGGTTTAAGCATTGCCTTTACAGTAGGCGTATACGGCTTAGTGGCTGGCATTGTCAAAATGGATGACTTAGGCCTTTACCTGCTGCGTAAGTCTCTGACAGGGTCTTATAACGGTGCACAACGATTAACCGGGCGCTTTTTATTATCGGCAGCGCCTGTCCTGATGAAAGTGCTGTCAGTGGTGGGCACCATTGCCATGTTTTTAGTCGGTGGCGGTATCCTTACCCATAGCATTGGCTTTTTGCATCACATGGCTGAAACCGTTATAGCCTGGCTACCAGGTTTGTCATTGGTCATGAGCATTGCGTTTGATGGAATAGCGGGGTTAATTGCCGGTACAATTTTAGCGCTGGCAGTGACCGCAGTAACAAAATTGCGCAGTTAGCGAGAGCTTTAACAGGCGTTGTCATCGCCAAACCCGCTGACAACGCCGGTAGCCTTTTAGCAACAAAATGGTAGCCGCTCAGCAAATAGTAACAACCACCATAAAATAGCCAATATCGCCAACTAGTAGCCATACTGCTTACACAGACATTTCTGCCCTCTCCTTCAAATTATAAAATATACCTATTAATCAAAGAGTTAAAATTTATTTTAAGATTGGCACAACTATCGCTAAGTCTATAGCGACTTAGTATTACAGACAGCTTCAACGCATTGAATAACACATCAGTGCTCCAAGCATTTACCGGATACAGGGTGGAAAGTCGTCGTAGCTTTCTGGTGTCCCGAAATGAACAGCGAGGTTCGAGATTATGATTACTTACAGCTTTTTAATTTGGTTATTGCTAGGCCCGGTGCTGGCCTACATTGTTGCCCTGGCTATCGTCAATGGTATTCGCTATCTGTTTACCACCGACTCGCTCCTCAGCAGTGAGCATGATGGCCAAAGTGCATAGTATAGTTATAGTACCCTGGGGACTCCCGTAGTGCCCTTCTCAGGAATTGCACAAATTGTGCAATTTCCTGAGTTTTTTATTCTCCTCCGAAAAGGCGCTCCCACCAGGACTTTGGCTTTTTCTTTTGCGCTGGCTTACCGGCTTGCCCTACACAGCCCGGCTGAGCTGGTGGCAGCGCATCGAGTACTGCAGGTACACTGATACTACCGGCACAACCAGGCGGCACAGCGACACCGGTTTTTTGATCAAAGTGGGCAATACCAAGACCAGCAGGAAACCGGCGCGATAACGATTTTGGCTCCTGAAGCGCCTGATAGGCCATAAATACCGGCAAAGCTCCTGTTGAACCTGTGAGGCCTGTCGAATCGTTGTCATCATTTCCGACCCATACTGTCGCCAGGTTATTCCGGTCAAATCCAGCAAACCAACTATCACGATAATCATCCGTTGTGCCCGTTTTACCCGCCATGTTGACCGTTTCAAACTTACGTCCTATGGCTTTAGCGGTACCTTCTGTTGCCACTTTATATAAGGCATAGTTAAGCAAATATGCAGACTCTTCGCTGACTCGTTGCTCGCCATATTCTTCTTGTCGCCACATTAAACGGTTATTGACACTGACAATGGCATCCACCGTATGAAGCGGCCTGTAAGCTCCGTTGTTAGCAATGGTTTGGTACATCTGATTGGTTTCAAAGGGCGTCAATGCCAACGCGCCCAGTGTCAGCGCTGGCACATGTGGAATTGAGCGTTTTACACCTAAATCACGCAGTGTCGTCGCTATATTGTCAATTCCCACTTCCAGCCCCAGATTCACCGTAGGTACATTCAGTGACAAGCTCAGAGCATCAATTAGAGGCACGCTGCCGCGATAGGTTTTATCAAAGTTCTGTGGTTGCCAGGTTACGCCATTTTCGTCATCCATTGTCAGTGGCTCATCGGCAAGGGGAGTCGCCAGGTTATACATTGCCGGCTCTGACAGCGCCGTTAAGTACACCGCAGGCTTAACCAGAGAACCAATCGGACGTACCGCATCGAGAGCACGATTAAATCCGGCAAAACCGACTTGTTTGCCACCAATTAACGCCCGCACTTCACCGCTGCTAATATCAGAGATGACCATCGCCCCTTCGAGTTCAGTTGGGCGCTGTTTTTGCAACCGTGCGAGTGTTGTTGTTAACGCTTTTTCAGCACGGCGCTGGGCGTAAATATCCAACGTAGTAAAAACCTTTACACCTGATTCGCGAATATTGGGATCTGCAAGTATGGTTTGTAACTCTTTACGCACCTGCGCCATAAAGGCTGGGTGTTTACCCGTGGCTAAGCTATCGCCGGTAGCAATTCCTACCGGACGGGAAACCGCTAATTCATACTGCTGCGGGGTTAGCTCATTGGCTTCGAGCAGTACCCGCAGCACCAGGTTACGCCTTTCTATAGCGCGGTCTTCATACTTGCGTGGATTATAATACGACGGGCCTTTGATCATCCCCACCAGCATGGCGATTTCGGTTTCATCCAGCTCATTAATCGGGCGATCAAAATAAAAATAACTCGCCAGACCGAAGCCATGTACCGCAAGCTCACCACTTTGACCAAGAAATACTTCGTTAAGGTACGCCTGAATAATTTTGTCTTTGCTATAACGGGCATCAATAATGATTGCCATTAACGCCTCTTTCACTTTACGTTCCAGAGAGCGTTCACGGGTGAGGTAAAGGTTTTTCACCAATTGCTGGGTGAGAGTACTACCGCCCTGCACTGTGCGGCCAGCGGCGATATTGGCCAGTAACGCGCGTAAAATAGACAGCGGGGCAACACCGTGATGCTCGTAAAAATCGCGATCCTCTACCAACGTCAATGCCTTAACCAACAGTGGTGGCACATCATCCAGCGTAATCAACATACGATCTTCACGGCTACCACTGGCTAAACGTGTTACCAGCCAGGACTCCAGCCTAATCTGACTGAGCGTTTCTTCGGTTTGCAGATCAGTGATTGAGACTATGCGTGCACCTTGCCAGCGTAAACGGATCTTTCGCAAAGGCTGAAAACCATCAGGAAAATGAAACGCCCGCCGGTATACGTTAATCACTCCCTTGCCCACACTGTATTCGCCGCTACCCGCAATGGCTGACACCTGACGGTAACCCAGCAACTTAAGTTCATCGAGCACTTCTTTGCGGGTAATCTCCTGATCCTGTGCTAACTGCAGCGGCCGGGCATATATTTGCGCTGGCACCTGCCACTTATTGCCAGAAAAATGCTGTTTGATTTGTGCATCAAGATAAATCACATAGGCTGCCAGCAACACCACAACGATTAAAGATACTTTCCAAAACAGTTTCCAAAACCAGGGTTTACGGGCAGGAGTGTTGGTTTGCTTGGTTTTTTTTGATGTCACATTGCTTCCTGTAAATGCACTGCTGGTATAACGGACTGTATTGCAGTAGCTTAAGCCTATATCAGACTTTCGGCGCATCAGACTGGACAAGTGATCGTTCACTTTTTACTCTGTAATAACCGATGCGTCTGCTTGCCGCTGCTTGCCTTCTCGTTATATACGCCGAGGCAATCATAATACTGCTCAATGTAAGGAGTTTACCATGAAAATTTCCGTCGATATCGATCTGTCGCCATCTGAAGCGCGTGAACTCCTGGGCTGGCCAGATATGACAAAAGTCCACGAGACAACCATTGCAATGTTTACTGATCAGCTAAAAAACGGTAATCAGGAAGCGATGATGAACCTGCTAAAACCCTACCTCGATGGTAGTCAGCAAGCGTTCTCGTTTTACCAGAAAATGATGGAAGGCATAGCAACCAGCACTGCCTCTGGCAAAAAATAATCGTACCAAGGAGCATTTGTGGATCAACAGGACAAAGACGAAATTTTGCACACGCTGAACCAGTATGCCGAGCAGTTTAATCACATGGTTCAGAAAATTCTTACCCGCCAGGGTGATGCCAGTGATGCGGCCGCCATGTTTGACCCGCAGCACTTACAACAATTATTAACCACCAAACTTGCCGATAATGTTGAAGTGAATACCAGCAAGCTGGTTGAAAACCAAATGGAGTTTATGCGTCAGCAAACTGAACTTTGGCAACAGGCGACAAAGTCTATGTTTGGCGAGAAGGCTGCAGAAGTTGCTAAGGAATCGCGCGAAGATAAACGATTCAGTCATACCGACTGGAATGAAAATCCGGTGTTTAATTACTTAAAACAAGCGTACCTGATTAACTCAAAAATGCTCCAGGGCATGATGGACTCCATGACGTTTGCCGATCCTAAGTCGGCTGAACAAGTTAAGTTTTATACGCGCCAGTATATTAATTCTGTGGCCCCCACCAACTACTTATTTTCAAACCCTGACGTTTGCGAAGAAATACTCAAGTCGAAAGGTCAAAGCATGATCAAGGGCATTGAGAATTTCATGAATGACCTTGAGCACAGTCCGCTGGAAGCATTCAAAATTACCCAGACAGACATGTCGGCCTTTGAGCTGGGTGAGAACCTGGCAACCACTGAAGGCAAAATCGTCTATCAGAATGATCTGATACAGCTTATTCACTACACGCCTAAAGCGGCCAAAACCTTTGCCCCACCGATTTTATTTGTGCCACCGTTTATTAACAAATACTACATTCTCGACCTGGATGAGAAAAAGTCAGTGGTGAAAGGTTTACTCGACAGTGGCTTTAGCGTGTTTATGATTTCCTGGGTAAATCCGGATAGGTCCCTGGCCGACCATGATTTAGTCAGCTATATGAAGCACGGTCCCCTAGCCGCTATGGAAGTGGTTTGCAACATTACCAAACAACCGAAGATCAATATGGTCGGCTTTTGCGTAGGTGGTACCCTTGCGTCGATGACCGCCGCGTATTTAAGGGCCCAGGGTGATGAGCGTATTCTATCGTTAACCTTACTCACAACCCTGCTCGATTTCAGCGAACCGGGAGAAATTGGTAACTACCTTACCGAAGAAAGCCTCAACGCTATGGAGCAGAATGCTGATATTAAGGGAGTGTATGATGGGCGCATTTTGGGACTAAGCTTTAGTTTGCTGCGTGAAAACAACTTGTTTTGGTCTTACTTCATCAACAACTACCTGAAAGGCGAAGACCCGGCTGCCTTCGATATTTTATACTGGAACAGTGATGCCACTAACATCACCGCGGCCTGCTTTAAACAATATGTACGCACCATGTACTGGGAAAATAAACTGCGCGAACCGGGTGGACTAGTCATTGACGGGGTCCCCGTTGATTTGTCTAACATTGACATGCCAGTGTACTTCCTGTCGACCATCGCCGACCATATTGTGTTGTGGCAAGCGGCTTATAAGGGCACCCAATTAGTGGCTGGCGATACCCGCTTTGTGTTAGCCGGATCAGGCCACCTAGCCGGCGTAATCAATCCACCAGCCAAGGGCAAATACCCGCACTGGATCAATGCCGAATTACCGGCAGATGCGGCAACATGGTTCGATGGGGCAACCCAGCATGAAGGCTCCTGGTGGCCGGATTGGCATAATTGGCTGCAATCACATAACGGCGAAAACGTCACATCCCCTAAACCGGGTAAAATTAAAGCGTACCCGGTGATTGAAGACGCACCCGGTAGTTACGTGAAGCGCCGTTTAGACTGACTCAGGCCTTACCGGAGCACATGTCAAAACATGGTTCTGCCAGTTATCACAGGGGTATCTGAGGGTAAAGGCTGAAATGCCTGATTTGCTCTGACGCCCCTTTCTGCGCTACATTGCAAAAAAAGCAGGCTGAGTTAAACCATGGTTACTATCAAAAAATATCCCAATCGCAGACTCTACGACACGTCGAAGAGTCAGTACGTTAACATGGATTATATTAAAACCCTGGTCAACGAACGTACCGAGTTTAATGTGGTTGACTCAAAAACCGGCGACGATGTCACCAAGGCTATTTTACTGCAAATAATCAGTGATTCAGAAACCAATGAGCACCAGTCTCTGCTGACCAATAAACTGCTTAAACAGTTAATTCGCTTTTACGATTCTGATATGCAGTTGTATTTGCGCGATTATCTCGAGCAAAGCCTGATCAGTTTTATGGAGCAGCAGGATAACTTGCAGGGAATGATGAAAAACATGGTCGATACCAGTCCCCTGGGTATGTTCAGTAAAATCATGGAACAGAACATCGACGCCTGGACAAAAAGCCAGAAAGACACCAAAAAATAAACACTTGCTGCATCGCAGCATAAAAAGATGTATCGTTATTCTAATATGTTCTAGGCATTTTGCTGCATTGCAACAAAATACACTTGACGTGCCCATCCTCAACTGTCTAATATATAACCAACGAATGCTGCAACGCAGCAAGTGTAAACTCGCACGGGAGTGTTATATGTTTGGCAAATTTTCAGAACAGTTTAAACAGTCTTCGAAGCCAGTTAATTCATGGATGGCGATGAACGCCAAACTTCTCGAAGATCTGTCGCAAAATCAAACTGAGTTATTCACCGGCTTGTTAAGCGACAGCGTTAAATACATTGAAACAGTCTCTGTACAAACTGAAGCGAAAGGTGTATTGGCAGCAAATTCTGAACTTGCCGAGGCCATGAGGGATCGCTTTGCCATTGCCTCAAAAGGGGCCTACTCGACACTCAGCCACGTACAGACAGAGATGAAAGATGTTGTTAAGTCATCGATAGAAGATACTGCGGTAGCGACCAAAGAAGTGGCCAAGGCAGCAGCAAAACCTGCCCCGGTCCCCAAAACAGAGACCACTAAAAAGCCAGTAGCTAAAGCGGCACCTAAGGCACCAACGAAAGCGAAGCCTGCAGCCGCAAAAGAGGCGCCAGCGGCGGTCGCCCCGGAAGACACTAAAACGGCCGAGGCAAAACCTGCCGCCAAACCAGCGGCAAAAAAGACGACGCGGACGCGTAAAACAACATCAACAGCGAAAAAGCCAGCCTCTAGCAAGGCGGCCACAACCAAATCAACTGATTAAATCACGACTCTTTTAAGGAGAGACTAATGCTTGAGCAAATGACTGAAAAATTTCAAACAGCAATGAAGCCAGTAACTGAATTGGCGACATTGAACATGAACACTATGCAGGAATTAGCTGAAAAGCAAAATTCACTGTTTTCTTCTTTAATGTCTGACGGCATGTCTTTCGTTGAGACTGCAAGTCAGCAAAAAGACCTGATGAGCCTGGCAGAAATGCAAAAGTCGTATTTTGAAGGTGTACAGGAAAAAATGACTGAATCGGCAAAAAGCAGCTACTCACTGATTAGCGAAACCCAGCAGAAAGCCGGTGACATGCTCAAAGGTATGAGCGAAGAAATGACAGCGAAATTTACTGCAAAGTAAACTCCGACATATAAGACTCAATGCGCCCGGAGTGAACAATCATTCTGCGCCAGAGTCATCAAAAAAGGGCTGTTATTTAATAGCCCTTTTTTATTAACCGTATTACCATTTTTTGATATTTGTGGAACCTTCGTGGAACGTTTTTTAATTGAACAGGTCCACTTATCATTCAATATTGTAGTACCTTCGGGAGTGACTGAATGAATTACCAAGCATACGACTACATGGCTCGCGGTGCGCAAATTATGCACGAGGGGTTTAGTCTGCTAAATGACATAGCAAGCCACCCTTCCAATCCTTTTTCTCACACAATTCCAGGCAGAGTCAGTAAGGCGGGTCTGGAAACGGCAATGCGACTCACCCGCCGCTACGAAAAAGTGGGTTTCAATATCGATGAAATGACCATTGCGGGTAAATACCACGCGGTTAAGGAAGAGATAGCCGTCAGCAAGCCATTTTGTGACCTGGTGCATTTTAATCGGGTAGGTGTTCGCGACGCTCACAAAGTACTGCTGGTTGCGCCCTTATCGGGTCATTTTGCAACGCTCCTGAAGGGCACGGTAGAAGCTTTGCTGCCGGATCACGAAGTGTACATTACCGACTGGGCTGATGCCCGCGAAGTCCCCCTTGAAGAGGGTCCTTTCAGCTTTGATTGCTACGTAGAATACCTTATCGATTTTATGGAGTATCTAGGCCCTGATACGCATCTGATGGCAATTTGTCAGCCAACTGTGCAAGCACTGATTGCTACTGCTGTAATGGCGGAAAAAAAGAGCCCGGCAGTACCCCATACACTCACACTGATGGCGGGCCCTATCGACACCAGCAAAAACCCGACCAGGGTAAATGAATTTGCGCGCAAGCGTCCGATGTCCTGGTTCAGAAATGTGGCCATCATGAAAGTGCCTCACGGTTATCCGGGAGAAGGGCGTAAAGTATATCCTGGCTTTATGCAGTTAGGTGGGTTTATTAGTATGAACCAGCAATCTCATATGCAAAAGTACTTGGATTTTTATCAGAATCTGATTTACGGCGAAGAAGAAGACGCCGACCGTTTCCGTGCATTTTACGATGAATATCTGGCCGTGCTGGATATGCCTGCTGAGTTTTATCTGGAAACTATCGAGCGTATTTTCAAAGACAACGAAGTGGCACGGGGCGCGATTACTTATAAAGGCGAGCCGGTTAACTTTGAGGCCATCGAAAATACCCCGTTAATGACCGTAGAAGGCGCAAATGACGATATATGCGGTCTGGGTCAAACTGAAGCGGCTCAGCATTTATGCAAGAACATTCCTAAGTCGAAACGCATACACCATGTTCAGCAAGGTGCCGGGCACTACGGTATTTTCAGTGGATCGCAGTTTCGAAAACACATCCGACCGTTAATTACCGATTTTATTCACAAATACGCCTGATGATATCTCGCCCATGCCAGCACTTTGGGTTAGCATGGGCGAAAATAAATCAGGGAGATGTACATGCAACTTATTCCCCACAGCCGTTTAACCGACCGAGCAAAATCAGCCGGTAAAGCGCGTCGTTCTTTTTTCAATGGTAGCGTGGCATTGTCTCTCGCCAGTGTAATGGCAACAGCATTGCTGAGCGTGCCAGTTCACGCTCAGGCGTCTTCAGAACCTGATCAGCAACAAGTATTGCAGGCATTTACGCAGTGCAAAGACTCTCTGGAACAAGCCGCAGTAGAAAAAGGCATTCCGGCCGACGTGGCAAAGTCGGTATTTGCTAAAATTAATTATCAACCACGAGTTGTTGAATTGGATCGCAGTCAGCCTGAATTTGTGCAGACGTTCCCGGGCTATTTCAGTAAGCGGGTAAACGACTGGCGTATTAATAAGGGGCGGCAATACGCCGTGAAGCATCAGCAACTGCTGTCTGAATTAGTTAACACCTACGGCATCCCAGCGCAATATTTACTCGCGTTCTGGGGGCTCGAAACAAACTTTGGCGGCTATAAGGGCACAATGCCCGTGCTGGATTCTCTCGCTACGCTGGCCTGCGATCCGCGCCGTAGCACTTTTTTCACCAAAGAATTACTAACCGCTGTAGAGTTACTCGACCAGCAATCTCTTGAACAGGATAAAATGGTTGGCTCCTGGGCTGGAGCAATGGGGCACACACAATTTATGCCCTCAGCCTACGCCAATTACGCGGTCGACGGCGACGGCGACGGCAAAATTAACCTTTGGGACAGTGAAGCCGACGCGCTCACTTCTGCAGCGAATTTCTTATCTCAGTTAGGCTGGCAACCCGGTTTTCGCTGGGGGCGGGAAGTAAAGCTGCCAGACGGGTTTGATTTTTCGCAATTAGGTTATAGCAATCGACAGTCAGTAACCCGTTGGGACGAAGCAGGCGTAATGCGCGCCAATGGTGAGCCGCTGGGGAGCAGTGACATGACTGCTTATTTGGTAATGCCAGCCGGATATCAGGGCCCGACCTTTTTAGCCTACCCTAATTTTCGGGTCATCATGCGCTGGAATAATTCAGAGTTTTACGCCATTGCAGTGGGTCGTCTTGCCGATCGCATTGCCGGCGATTCAGGTCTGGTGGCAGCACTACCGCCGCTACCTAACTATCGTCGTGATGATATCAAAGCACTTCAGCAAAACCTTAATAGCCGTGGTATTGAAGTCGGCGGTGCAGACGGTATTTTAGGCCCTGCAACCCGCGAGGGAATTCGGGAATTTCAGCGTCGTAACGATATGGTTGCCGACGGATTTCCCTCTCTGGCGGTAATGGAAGCCCTTGGCGTAGAGGTTGCGCCCGCAGCGTAGTTTAAAACATTAAAGGCCGATAAATGCCGGGAGCACCCGGCATTTTATGCGTTGATACACGGCTGATTTCCCTTGGGGAAATCTAAGTTAATACATATGTTGGCCGCCATTAATCGACAGCGTTGAACCGGTAATAAAGCTTGACTCATCCTTAACTAAGAATAACACGCCATCAGCAATATCTTCTGGCTTTCCTAACCGGCCTACCGGAATTCTCGCGACAATCTTTTTCAGTACATCTTCGGGTACCGCACGTACCATATCAGTATCAATGTAGCCGGGGGCAATGGCATTGACCGTTATACCTTTACCGGCACCTTCCTGCGCTAACGCTTTGGTAAAGCCATGAATACCTGACTTGGCTGCTGCATAGTTAACTTGCCCATACTGACCTGCCTGGCCATTGATAGAGCCAATATTGACAATGCGACCAAAGGCGCGCTCACGCATACCCTCGATAACGGCCCTACAAGTATTAAAACACGATGCCAGGTTGGTCTGAATAACAGCATTCCACTGTTCAAACGACATCCGGTGCATGGTGCCGTCCCGTGTAATACCGGCATTATTAATCAATACATCAACCGGACCAAAGTCTGACTCGATTTGCTCGATAGCAGCTTTGGTTTGATCAAAATCTGATACATCAAATTTCATAGCAGCAATACCGGTTCTTTCGTTAAACTCCTTTGCTGCCTGATCATTGCCACCATAATTTGCGACGACGGTATACCCTGCTTCCTTCAGTGTCGTACAGATTGCTTCTCCGATCCCTCGTGTACCGCCTGTAACAAGTGCTACTCTGCTCATGTATTTTCCTTCCTTATTGCCGTTGCTCATTTAACAACCAAATACTATATAACCATCTATAAACCTATTATGCCACCCAGAAAATAAGACCTAGGTCGGTGATTAGGTTTAAAGCCCAATATGCTATAGGTTATATATTACGATTTGACTATATAAATCAGCTATTTATTCTTTGTTGTTTTGGCAGACGGCTGAGCAGTGGTCGGATCTTCCGGCCAGTAATGTTTGGGGTAGCGTCCTTTCATATCCTTACGAACTTCGCTGTAGCTACCTTGCCAGAAACACGGCAGATCATGAGTGGTTTGTATGGGCCGACCCGCCGGAGACAGCAATTCGACAGTGACAGGCTGGCGTTTGTTGGCGATAGTAATCAGCTGGTCACTGCCGTACATTTCCTGCATTTTTACCGACAACACAACACGGTCCGGCGATTCATAGCGCAACAGTCGGCTACTACCACTTGGCACAGTAATTTTTAGCGGCAGCAGTTCATCGAGGCTTTGTCGATGTGGCCAGCTAAGTGACTGCAACACTAACTCAGGCCAGTTTAGTTTAATCAGTTGTGCGCGGGTTCGACACTTTGCCAATGCGATGTTGACAGTTTCACTTGTCAGTAGCCATTGGCCAGAAGTCTCCGGCCAGTCTGCGTCTTCGTCGGCATAACTGTTAACCGCAACTTGCAGATTGCTGGCCATCGCTATGCGCTGTAACACAGGTTCAATATCGACAAAGAATGGCCAGTCTTGTATGGGTTGCTGACCCAGCCAGTCTTGCCAGCAACTTACCAGTTGCTCGCCGTTCACCCGGGTGAGTGGTTGCGTAGACAGTAAAATGTGTTGGAAATACTGGTTTTTCTCTGCCCTGATGCTATCGCTATCCGGATCATAACTGAGTCGTTCATGCTGCGATATTTGCGCACTAAAATGCTCACGAATTAAATCTTCACTAATCGGTTCGGCAAGCCGGATTAACAGGTTGGCGCCGCGCCGCTGGCCAGCTAACACCGCTAACCAGGCATGATTGTGCTGCTCATCGCTGGTGAACTCGGCGCGCGTTCCCATAGCGAGCTTAAACGCCTGCGCGTTTTTAGATTTTGCTAACCAGGCTGGCTGCGCCATGGCAATAGCTAACGCAATAGCGGCCGACGACACAGCGAATAACTCGCGGGTGTTGGTATGAATACCCAATAACGACGCATAGCGTTTCGCTTGCTGACTTACCGAGCGGCGCACCGGTTCAGGTAAGGTACGTAAAACCTGGCTGACTTCCCAGTGATCGGCTTTCGGTGCCTCCTCCGCCAACGCGGCGACCAGGCAACCGGCCAGCACAATACTGCTATCGTCGGATAACAGGGCCTCATCCTTCATGCGTAGCAGCATACTGGCAAACTTTGGCGCAATGGGTAATTGCAAGGCTGCGCTACCCAGTTGAGTGACTTGCTGATCATTATTGATTAACCCTAAACTTGTGAGTTCTTCAGTAGCAACGCTAAGCTGGGCATTACTCGGTAGCTCTAACAATGGCAGCGCTGGGATGGGCGTTCCCCACGCGGCGGCATGTAATGCAATAGGGGCAATATCCTGACAGCGAATTGCCGGGGTACTAAATTCTGCCAGACGAGAATGTGCTTCTTGCGCCCACAAGCGATAGCAGGTACCTGAGCTGACCCTGCCTGCGCGGCCTTTACGTTGCTCAGCCGAGGCCTGGGAAATCATCTTGAGTGACAGTTCCGTCATCCGTGTGCCCGGGTGATACTCAGCCACCTGCTCTCGGCCGCTGTCTACAACGAGTTTAATGCCTTCAATCGTTAAGCTTGTTTCGGCGATATTAGTAGCAAGAATAACCTTTCTTTTATTATCAACCGCTGGCTGGATCGCTTGTTGCTGGGCACTGAGAGGCAACGCACCATATAAAGGACACACCATAATATCGGTACTAAGTGATGCTAATCGCTGCGCTACCTGATGAATATGTTTGACTGTTGGCAAAAACACCAGCACATCGCCCTGTTCTTCAGCCAGCACACGCTTAACCGAGTTGGCAACCTTAGCGCTCAGCTCTGTGGTCTTACACGGCCCCAGATACACCTCGTTGACCGGGAAACGCCGTCCGGCACTGCTGAGCACTGCCGCCTCAGGCAATATTTTTTGCAGCGGTGAAATATCGAGCGTTGCAGACATCACCACTAACCGTAAGTCTTCGTGCAAAGCCTGGCGCACTTCTATAGCCAGTGCCAAACTGAAATCACTGTGCAAACTGCGTTCGTGGAACTCATCGAACAGGATAATCCCCACATCGGCAATTTCGGGATCCTGCTGTAATCGACGAGTAAGAATACCCTCAGTGATGATCTCCAGGCGGGTTTGTGGGCTGACTTTTTGTTCACCGCGTATCCGGAACCCGACAGTCTGACCGACCGGCTCACCCAGCTGTTCAGCCAGATAACCGGCCAATTGCTTTACCACCACCCGGCGCGGTTGGAGCAGCAAGATTTTACTATCGCTACTACCCAGACCAGCTGCTAACAATGCCATGGGAACGGCTGTTGATTTACCGGCCCCCGGTGGCGCACTTAACAGCACATCGTTGTCTGCCAAACGGTGAAGCAGTGCCGGAATTATGCTTTCAACAGGTAGTAATGACATAGCAACTAAGATGCACCTTATTGTTAGGAATAATTATTCTTAATTTTTTAACCGTGATATTTTACGGCAGTTTTGAAATACTGCCTGAGTTGGTCAGCAGTATAGCCACCAGCCGGTTAGACTTAAACCAGAAGTTAAAGAAAGGGTAAAGGCCTTGCCAATACCCATGGACCATCGGAGTCACCATGCGCTATTTTATCGGACTCGATTTATCACCCGCAGACAAGCTTGCCCTGGAGCACTGGCGTGACAAGAGCCTGCCAGAAATGGCCCACAACAAGCCGCCGGCCAGGTCAAAACAGCCTGAACGCCGCTTACGCCCGGTTCCCGTGGCGAATTACCATATAACGTTATGTTTTTTAGGCTCGATATCACCGCGCCAGATGGAACCACTGTGTGAGCATCTCGATGACATTAGCGCGCCCCCCTTTGAAGTAACTTTGGATAGCACGGGTTACTGGTCTGGCCCGAAGATTTTTCATGCCTGTCCCACGGTGATCCCGGCACCATTGGTGCAATTAGCCAGTCTGACGCATAGCGCAGCGAGACAGGCTGGTATCAGCGTTGAGCGACGCGAGTACAGACCGCATGTAACGCTGATAAGGAATGTTAAGAATGACTTTCCGCCACCCTTGTTTCCCCCTCAGATTACCTGCCGTTTTACGCAGTTCCACTTGTTCGAATCGGTGTCGGGTCACTCAGGGGTTCATTACCCTGTTCGTCATAGCTGGTCACTTTTGGGGGGTAATTCGATCAGAGAAAAGCTGTTGCGCGGGCATTTTTAGTAAATTGCCCCTTTACAGCACCGCCACTGCTCGGTAAAAAGACACATCATTTAATTTTTTCACAGTACAATGCAGCAAACTTTCAGACTTATAATTGATTGTCCGGACCAGGTAGGTCTGGTCGCCGGTGTTTCGCAGTTTTTAGCCGATCATAAGGCCTCTATCCTGGAAGCCAGCCACCACACCGATATTCAAACCGGCCGCTTCTTTATGCGTCACGAAATCAGTGCCGATTCACTGACCCTCTCATACCAGCGGTTTATTGAAGAATTTACCCCACTGGCTAACGAGTTTCAGATGCAGTGGAAATTAACCGACTCCGGTGAACGCCGACGGGTTGCCCTGCTTACCAGTGTCGAATCGCATTGTTTAGTCGACATTTTACATCGCTGGCACACGGGTGAATTACACTGTGATATTCCTTGTATCATCGGCAACCATCCACAAATGAAGCAGTTTGCGGACTGGTATAAAGTACCCTTTCACTGGGTGGATTTTAAAAGTCTGGGCAAGGAAACTGCGTTTAAACAAATCGAAGTATTACTCGATGAATACGCCATAGATCTCACCGTCCTCGCTCGTTTTATGCAAATACTACCTGACGCCCTCTGCCGCAAACTGGCCGGCCAAGCCATTAATATCCACCATAGTTTTTTGCCTTCTTTTGCTGGCGCACGGCCTTACCAGCAGGCTTACGATCGCGGCGTAAAATTAATTGGCGCAACCTGCCACTATGTGACCAGCGATCTCGATGAAGGCCCTATTATTGAGCAGAGCGTAAAACGCATTAGTCATAGTGATACAGTGGCCGACATGGTACGTAAAGGTAAAGACTGTGAAGTCAACGCGCTGGCCAACGGTGTACGGTGCCATCTGGAAGACAGAGTTATCATCCACCACAACAAAACCGTAGTATTTGCCTGAGGCAATACACGCTCTGTGGATTAATCTCTCCGACTAACGGCCTTTTGAAAGTGTGCGCAGCCGCGTACACTTTATGCAGTGAATTTTATAATAAAAAAGACAGGAAACTCTATGCTAACCATTAGAAAAACACTCACCGCTTCTGCCATTGTGCTGGCACTGGCCGGGTGCAGTGATGCACCTACCTCGACAGATACTAACGCCCAACAGGCCAAAGTAGCACCCGCTGCAGACAACATTTTACTCCAGCCTTTTAAAGGCCCGTACGGCGGCGTACCGGCGTTTGAGTCGATGCAACTCGACTTGTTAATGCCGGCTATGGAAGCAGCAATGGCTGAGCATCTGCGCGAGATTGACGCCATCGCCAGCAATGAAGAAGCGCCGACGTTTGCCAATACTATTGTTGCCTATGAGAAGGCAGGCAGCACAATTGGTCGGGTATATACCTATTATGGCATTTGGAGCTCAAACGTATCGAGCCCGGAATTTCGTGATATTCAGCGGGAGTTGAGCCCGAAATTATCGGCTTATCGCTCCAAAATCAATCAAAACACGCAATTGTTCGAACGTATTAAAGCGGTATATGAAAGTGACGAACTGGCAACACTCACCGATGAAGAGCAGCGTATAACCTGGCTGATTTACAACAGTTTTGCGCGCAATGGCGCAACGCTCGAGGGTGAAGCCAAAGCCCGTTATGCAGAAATTAATAAAGAGCTGGCCAGTCTGCACACGCAATTTTCAAACAACGTACTTGCCGATGAAGAAAACTACGTCACCTATATCAGCAAGGACCAACTCGATGGCTTACCGGATTCGTTTGTAAAAGCGGCGGCCGCGGCTGCTGCACAACGAGGCAAAGAAGGCCAGTACGCGATTACCAATACGCGGTCCTCAATGGACCCGTTTTTGACTTACTCAACCCACCGGGACCTGCGTGAAACAGTTTGGCGCACCTACTACGATCGCGGTGACAACGGCGATGAATTCGACAACAACGCCATTATTAAACAAATTCTTACGTTGCGTCATGAGCGCATTAAACTGCTGGGTTACGACAATTATGCCCAGTGGCGCTTAGAAGACCGCATGGCCAAAAACCCGGAAAACGCCATGGATCTGATGATGAAGGTCTGGCCGGCGGCACTGGCCCGGGTAGAAGAAGAAGTTGCAGATATGCAGGCCATTGCCGATGAACTTGGCGACGATATTGCTATTGAGCCATGGGATTATCGCTACTATGCTGAGAAAGTACGCATTGCTAAATACAACCTCGACTCTAATGAAGTGAAGCAATACCTGCAACTGGATAAGCTGCGTGAAGCCATGTTTTACGTAGCCGGGCGCTTGTTTAACTTCAACTTTAAACCGGTACCTGAAGGCACTGTGCCAGTTTTCCACCCCGATGTAAAAGTATGGGAAGTGGCAGATAAAGACTCCGGCGAATTAATTGGTCTGTGGTACCTCGACCCGTTTGCACGCAAGGGCAAACGCTCTGGCGCGTGGGCGACCACGTATCGCAGCCATACTACCTTTGATGGCGACAAGAACGTACTGTCGTCGAACAACTCTAACTTTGTCAAGGGCCCGGACGGTGAACCTACACTGATATCCTGGGATGACGCGGAAACGTATTTTCATGAGTTTGGTCACGCACTGCACTTCCTGTCTGCGTCGGTTAAATATCCGACCTCTCATTCGGGTGTTAGAGACTATACGGAGTTTCAGTCGCAGTTACTGGAGCGCTGGCTAACCACAGACGAGGTCATTAACCAGTACCTGGTGCATTATGAAACCGGCGAGCCGATCCCGGATAGCCTGATTGCTAAGATCAAGAAAGCCTCAACCTTTAATGAAGGCTTTAAGACAACAGAGTATATGGCCTCTGCGATCATGGACCTGCTATATCACACGACCGATCCGGCTAAAATAGAACCCGACGCCTTTGAACGCGAGCAGTTAGACGCTCTCGGTATGCCAAAAGAGATTGTGATGCGCCATCGTACGCCTCACTTTGGCCACATATTCTCTGGTGAAGGATATTCGGCAGGGTATTATGGCTATATGTGGGCAGAAGTGCTTACCGCCGATGCCGCAGAAGCCTTTGAAAACGCACCGGGTGGTTTTTATGACGAAGAAGTGTCTGAGCGACTGGTAAAATACTTGTTCTCGATTCGAAACGCCATGGATCCGGCCGAAGCCTACCGTAAGTTTCGTGGTCGTGACGCAAATGTTGAGGCCCTCATGCGCGACCGCGGGTTTCCGGTTACCTCACAAGACAAATAAACTGTAGCCAGTATTAGGTTCGCTAACCCCGGGATTGAATGGGGTTAGCGAATAGCACTCATCTTAATTTCTCATTTAGGAGTGCATGCCAGGTTCTTGTTAATCCGCTTTGTTCAAATGTAACCTGAGCTTTGTCAGTTTGGCTTTTGCCACTGCCGAGCCTTCCTGAGTGACCCATACTTCGTTATTGTCTTTTGCGCAGACCCCTTCTACCTGTGCGCTACCTTGCAGTTTATAAGTGTGCTGTAACTCATAGGAACGTTTCAGTGTGGCGATAAAAGGATGAGTAATACCAAATAACCCCGTATCGTACCCTACTAACACATACTGTTGATTGGCGCTATCCCAGTCAGCGCCGGTAATAACCCCAGGAATACCAGTGACCTTATGGACAGGTTTAATCAGCAGTTGCTTACTTTGATTGGTATCGAGGTGATAAACCATCAGCGATTTGGTTTGCCAGCTCTTTGAAAATAAAACGAGTTTATCTTCTCTTGCCACCATGGCTTCGGCATCGAAGTCATGTTCGTAGATTCTGTTACTTTTTACGTCATAATTGTCGTAGCTAAACACAATGCGTGATGGCTCTGACAATTGTTGGTAAGCAACTTTGTAAATTTGAAAACGTTTACGGTTGCCGCGGTTATTGCCAAAGTCACCCACATATAAGTGTTCTTCGTCACCGGTTATCGCCTCCCAGTCTCTGTTTTGTACTGACAAGGTTTGTTGCTGGATAATCGCGCCCTGTTGGTCTATCTGGTAAATCACGGGATCATTACCCGAGTCGTTAATCGTAAAGTTGCCTTTTTCGCCACAAAATAAACCGGACGTTTCTGCAAGCGCCAGGTTTAGCTCATGTTCTGCAATTATCTGAACCGAGCCAGAGTTCGCCATGGCTCCGGCACTGCCACAAAGCAAACAGAGCATTGGCAGATATTGAATTAGTTTACGGGGTATAGATAAGTGTTGTGTCATTAAGTCGACCTTGTACTGATAAAACATTGACTTCCTTGCACGAAGAATAAGCATTAAAAAGAGAATTTGGCTGGCACACTGCATTGGCCCAGCAATAAAAAACTGAAATGTAACGATGCTTACAATATCATCATCTCACGCTATTATTGTTAGTTAATTAGCGCATCCATGATATACCAGAAAGATGGATTAATAATGACGCAGATGGTTTATATGAACAATATTGATCACTTACGCGTATATAATAGGTTTAAACCGTTGTATTAATTCTTACCAGAATAGATCGTCAGAATAATAAGGAAGTGCTCGTGTCAGATCCCACCATTGCGCTTGTAGCCGTTGGGTTGCTTTCAATAAGCTGCCAATATCTTGCCTACAAAATTCGTCTACCTGCCATCTTACCGTTATTGGTTGTGGGTATTTTAGTAGGTCCGGTGTTTAACGTGCTCGACGCCGATTCACTGTTTGGTGATCTGTTATTCCCCATTGTGTCGTTATCTGTGGCCATCATTCTGTTTGAAGGAGCCCTGACCCTTAAGTACCAGGATATAGCAGGCCATGGCAACATGGTTAGGAATCTGTGTACTGTAGGCGTGTTGGTCACCGGATTCATTGCGGCCAGTGTGGCACACTATGCACTCGGTATATCGTGGCAACTGGCTTTCTTGTTTGGCGCCATTGTTACTGTTACAGGCCCCACTGTTATTGTGCCCATGTTGCGTACTGTGCGACCCACAACTAACCTGGGAAATATTCTGCGTTGGGAAGGGATCATCATTGATCCTATCGGTGCTCTGCTGGCTGTATTGGTTTACGAATACATTGTTTCGTCGCAAAGTGCTGTGTCTCATACCTTGTTCGCCTTTGGTAAAACCATTGGTATAGGTTTAGGCTTTGGCCTTGCAGTGGGGTATTTCTTGGGTGTCACACTGCGGCATAATTTAGTCCCGCACTATCTTCGCAACACGGCAGTATTAACCATCATTTTAGCGGCATTCGCCGGCTCTAACTATTTCGCCCACGAATCGGGTTTACTGACCGTAACAGTCGCCGGCGTCATGCTCACCAATATGCGCAACGTAGATGTATCTGATATTTTAGAGTTTAAAGAGACATTGAGTGTATTGCTTATATCCGGGTTATTCATATTACTGGCGACGCGACTGGATCTGGGTGCTGTGCTAGATGTGGGTTGGGCCGCCGCAATAGTGCTTGTATCAATTATGTTTATAGCCCGCCCTCTGGCTGTATTTATTTCTTCAGTGGGCACTAAGCTGACACTGCGTGAACTGGCATTACTGAGTTGGCTGGCACCAAGAGGCATTGTTGCAGCTGCCGTATCGGCGTTATTTTCGTTAAAGCTTGAGCAACTGGGCTACGAAGGTGTGGAAATATTAGTGCCGCTGGTATTTCTGGTGATTATCGCCACGGTAGTAGTACAGGGCTTAACCGCAAAACCCGTTGCCGCATTGCTCAAAGTGCGCGCCCCGGTACCCAACGGATTTTTGTTGTTTGGTGCCAGTCAGTTTAGCCGTTTATTAGCCAAAGAACTTATTCGGCACAAGGTGTCAGTAAGAATCGCCGATACCAACTGGGACGCCATTCGGGAAGCGAGAATGCAGGATATTCCGGTTTATTTCGGTAACCCGATGTCTGAACACGCAGCCATTCATTTAGATCTCAATACCATTGGCACAGTATTGTTACTGTCGCCTTATAAGCAATTGAATCCTATGGTGGGTTATCATTTTGAACACACACTGGGTAAAGACAAAGTATGGGGTCTTACCAGCAACGAACTCTCGACCCGCCCGAGTCACCAGGTGTCACAGGATTACGCCAAAAAGCTTTCCTTGTTTGCTGAAGGCGTTACCTACGGATTTCTGGCCAGTGCGGTAAACAGAGGTGCACAAATCAAAACAACCCCGCTTACGCCGCAATTTACCTTTAAAGACTACATGCGCAAATATGGCGATAAAGCCACACCGCTTATGTGTATTGACGAGAATAATCACATGCACGTGATGTTAAGTTCTGACGAAACTATTCCCAGAGCTGGCAGTAAGCTGGTGAGTCTGGTTGAGCCGGAAATGCTTGACGCGGAAAAGGTAGCCGGTGCGGCAGAAAGTTAGCAGAACAGCGCCCTGTCACTGACAGGGCGCCTCTCCCTGGAAAACGAGGAATCAAGTGGTCGTTAGGTGCAACCATATTTATTATTGTTTTACTTAATTACAACGTCGCGTATAAGTTAGCAAAGAGCAGGCCATGTTCGCAATAAAAATTAACGGTCTGTTTATAAAAGATTTTCGTATACTATTTTACAATAGCCGTCATAACACAACATTTAAACGCCCTTTTTTGGGGCGCATTCAGTTTAAATTGCACCATATTGATACGGCATTAGCAAGGTTGTCAATGCAGTACTTTATAACCGGTTAACCACGTCCATGGTTTTGGCAAGGGCACCACTGTTTTTACTGAGTTCGTTAAAACCCGCTTCACCGGCAGCTACGGCGACCTCAGGATCCGTTAACCACGCAGTTAATAGCGCCTGTATATCTGACTGGCCATCCACAATGTGCAAGGCGCCGGCCTCCTCTAACTTGGCGCATATTACCGGGTTATTATAGATATTAGGCCCCATCAGTATCGGTAACTTATAGGCGGCCGGTTCGAGGGCGTTATGACCGCCACGATCGGCAATACTGCCGCCCACAAATGCGATATCGGCAGCGGAATACACCGCATTGAGCTTACCCATCTCATTTACCAGCAATACGTCACAGTTTTGGGGCACAGTGTGAGACTGAGCGCTTTGTATCATGTTTAATCCATATTTATTGATCAGTCGCGCAACGGCTTCGAAACGCTCCGGATGTCGGGGCACCAGTACCAGCAACAACGCTGGATACTCAGCTTTCAGAGTCTGATAAACATCTAAGAATAAAGATTCTTCTGGCTCGTGAGTACTGCCGGCAACCAGTACTTTTCGCTCACTGTGCTCTAACTGCATAAACCCCTGCGGCGCCGAGTTCAGTGCTGAGGCCTGATCAAACTTGATGTTATTAGTAAGCGTAAGCTTATTTTCTGGCATACCTAAAAAACGGTAATTCGCGTAATCACGTTGTCCCTGGGCACAAACATGGCTGATTTTGTTTAGCATTGGCTTAAACAGAATAGGAAATTTTTTGTAGCGACGCGCAGAACGGTCGGTCATTCGCGCATTCACTACCACCACCGGAATATTGCGCTTCCAGCAGGCATGAATTAAATTCGGCCAGAGCTCAACTTCGGTAATAAACACTGCACTGGGTTTAATGCGTCGTAACATGCCCGCCATTGCCATGTGCAAATCATAAGGCAGATAAAAGTGATGCACGGTATCACCAAAAATTGACCGCACCCGCGCCGAACCGGTTGGCGTGGTGGTCGTTACCGTAATTTGCCGATCGGGTTGCTCAGCCATGATCCGCTTTATCAACACCGAGGCGGCAACCACTTCCCCTACCGAGACACAATGAAACAAATAACCGTCCGCTTTTGGCGCGTGAGCGACATAACCAAAGCGCTCAAAGCGTCGACGATTATAATCTTTTTGCCGGGTCATACCGCGTTTGATCAGATTCAAAAACGCAAAAGGAATAATTAGCGCCAGAAGACACGAGTAGAACCAGCGAAAAGCATCCTGGTACCACCTGGGAGAATATGTTGCGTGTTGCTTGCTCATGTTGCCCTATACACCGTTAATCTGGCCGTCATCAAAATGTCGTGAATGTTTGTTTCACTAAGCTATCGATTGTTTTAAGCGTTATTGTTATTACATGTCAATCACTGCTACCCAACCCGCTGTGCTCATTGTCAGGTTAAGTGCAATGGGCGATATTGTAATGGCCTCAGGCCTGCCGTCCAGCTTAAAACAGCATTTTGACAATGACGTGACCATAAGCTGGCTGGTAGAAAGCCCTTATGTATCGCTACTGACTCAGCACCCCCATGTGGATAATGTAATAAGCTGGCCCAAACAAGAGTGGCGTGCATTAGCGAAATCCCGTCGCTATATTACTTTACTCAAAGCAATTTGGCGTTTTAGACGCACCTTAAAGTGCTACAACTTTGAAGTGGTGATTGATGCTCAGGGCCTGTTAAAAAGTGCCATTCTGGCCTGGTTTACCGGTGCGCCCAAACGCGTGGGCTTTAACAGTAAGGAGCGCAGCCAGTGGTTAATCACCGAATCCTTCGATAAGCCACTGTCAAACGACATCAGCAGTGAATATAAATTTTTGGCCAGCCAATTCAGCAGTGCCCCCTACAAGTTGCTTATAACAACCAGTGAAGCACAACGCGCCGCAGTGAGTGCTGTTTTACGCCGCCACAACATAGACACCTCAACATATATTGGCATTGCGCCTTTTACCACCCGACCACAAAAGCACTGGCTGAAGACATACTGGCACGCGCTGATCGAATTACTGGGCAACGCTGGCTACCAGGTAATCATTCTCGGCGGCCCTGCCGACAAGCAACAAGGCCTACATATGGCTGAGGGCTTTAACCACTGCATTAGCTTAGCTGGCGCGCTCAGCTTAATGGAAAGTGCTGCCGCCATTGAACAATGCCAGGCACTGATTGGTGTAGACACCGGGCTCACCCATATGGGCATCGCATTTGAGCGCCCTACGGTGGCCATATTCGGCTCAACCCGCCCTTACACCCATACGCAAAACCCACTTGCCCGTGTACTTTTTGCCGAACTGCCTTGTGCGCCCTGCAAACGCCGTCCAACCTGTAACAGCCGATTTGATTGCATGCAAGAGGTTACGCCACAACAGGTGTTTAGCAGTTTACAGGCGGTGTTATAACAATGCGTATAGTACACCTGGAACTTGGCAGGCACTTATATGGCGGCGCCAAACAAGTGGTATACCTGATTAATGCTATTCATGCGCAGAATGCGCCTATCGAGCAACATTTGGTTTGCGCGAAAGAGAGTGACATTGCCGCGCTCTCACTACCAGGCTGTGTTACTCACGCCCTGCCTTACGCAGGCGAGGTGGATATGAGTATGCTGTGGCGTTTAGCCGGGTTAGTTCGCGCGGTTAAACCGGATATATTGCATGTTCACAGTCGCCGCGGCGCGGATGTGTGGGGTGCACTCATCGCTCATAAAACCGGTATACCTGCGATTTGTACAAGACGGGTAGATAACATTGAGTGCGCGCTAAACAAATTTAAATATGCGCAGTACAAAGCGGTGATCAGCATATCAAACGGCGTTAAAAAAGTAGTTTCGGCGCGTTGCCCGGCCACGGTGCACCAGCAGGTCATTCATTCTGCCGTTGATTTAGCGGAGTTTAATTATAGTGCCGATAAAGCGTGGTTTTGCCGCAAGTTCGACATTCCCGACGATGTTAAGGTGATTGCTAACTTTGCCCAGCTTATAACGCGTAAAGGCCAGAGCGAGCTGATTAGCGCCATGCAGGAGGTTATCAGGCAACATCCCGACACCCTGTGTTTACTGTTTGGTAAAGGGAAGATGCAGGCTGAATACCAGCGTCAAATAGACCATGCAGGGCTGCAGCAACACGTGCGCTTATGTGGGTTCACTAACGAGGTTGCTATAATACTGCCCAATATCGATTTATTAGTACACCCGGCCCATGCTGAAGGGCTCGGCGTAATATTACTGCAAGCCGGTGCCTGTAAAGTACCGGTAATCGCCAGTCCGTCAGGCGGCATTCCTGAGATCATTATTGAGCAGCAAACCGGTTGGTTAACGCCGGCGGGGAATACGCAACTTCTGTCGGACGCTATTGTTAATGCGCTTAATTCAACGAATTTACGGCAACACTACAGGAAAAATTTATTTGACCACGTGAGCAATCACTTCTCTACAGCATCCATGGCAGATAGTTACATAGCGTTGTACAACAAGATTAAACGATAGGCTGGGTGGAGCGTATCCCTAAAGCCCATTATACTGCCATGGTTTGAACTGTTTAGAATGGGTGAAATATGTTGTGTGGACACTCGTGGCTACTGGTTATTCTGACCGGATTTTACATGGCCTTTAGTAATATTGCTGTAGCAGAAACTCCATCCTATGCCGCGCCAGAAAAGGAATTAATGGTGGCTGTGGAAGGCGGCAAGGTGTATGTGCGTATTAACGGTGTCAGTCACAATCAAAAACCGCCGGTTATTTTCGTTCACGGCGGGCCTGGTGGTACTCATAATGGTTTTGCTGCTATGACGACACTGGCAGACGATCGAATGGTGATCATGTACGATCAACTCGACAGCGGTAAGTCTGAGCAACCTAATGATCCTGCCAACTGGCGCGTAGAACGTTTTGTTGAATCTTTAGAGACGATACGTCAAACCCTTGGCATACAGCGTTGGCACGTAGTAGGCCATAGCTGGGGGTCAGCACTGGCACTGGAGTACACTGCGCAATATCCA
>JABXHM010000001.1 GCA_013373625.1 Alteromonadaceae bacterium
CGCTTCATTTCGTAATAGTAATACCAGGTATCCTTGTCAAAAGCATCCTTGAGGATCGGACGGCCTAAAACAAACTCTACTTGTTCTTTGGTCATGCCTATACGAAGCTTTTCTACGTCGTGTTCATCCAAAAAATTACCCTGAGGAATATCGATCCGGTAAATCCAGTTCGAGCAGGCGGTTGAAAACACAGTGAGAGAGAGCACAACAATCAGGTGAGACAGCTTCATTAACAGAGAAATCCAATTAAAACAGTGAGTATTCGTTATTTTTATATCTGACCGTTTAACAAAACACCATGTTTATGTTGTACGGCAGACTTAACCGGTGCCGAGCATGCTAATCGCTCTGCACCAGTACGTCAACTTTGACCACTCAATTGATCATTAGTTCGCAATAGCATTATCAAGTAATTCACGGGCATTAGCCAGCGCATTTGGGGTGATTTTATCGCCGGCCAGTAAGCGTGCCAGCTCATCAATACGCGCTTGCTCGGTTAATGCCAGTATATGTGTCTGGGTTTCACACTTGCCGGTTGTCTTGGTCACAAACAACTGATTGTGCGCCTGCGCCGCAACCTGAGGAAGGTGCGTTACACACATTACCTGACTTTGTTTACCCAACCGACGCAATAATTGCCCGACTATCGATGCTGTAGGGCCACTGATACCGGTATCTACCTCATCAAATATCATGGTTGGTGTCAGGCTGTTATCACGGCTTATCACCTGTAATGCCAAACCAATACGGGAAAGCTCACCTCCTGATACGACTTTGTCTAAACGGTCGTGCGGTTGCCCTGGGTTTGTTGATACTTTCATAAGTACTGTATCCATACCCTGTGCCGAGGGTTTGTGCTCCGGCGCATAGCTTACCTCAATCGAAAAGTCGGCGTGTGGCATGTTAAGCGTTCGAATCTGGGTTTCCACTTGCTTTGCCAGCGTTTTAGCAGCTTTGCTACGGCTTTTTGACAATGCTTCGCTGGCACTGAGGAAATCCTTATGCGCTTCGCTTAATTCCTCGGCTAATATTTCCAGACGCTCTGTGTCGGCACTTAAACCCGACAATTCAGCGGCTAACTGCTGATGGTGCTGGTAAAGCGCTTCGGGCGTTACCTGGTGTTTTCTGGCCAGCTCCATTGCCTGGCTAAAACGCTTTTCTACCTGTTCCAGCCGTTGCGGATCTATTTCTAACTGGTCGCAATAGGCACGTAATTCATGTGCGGCTTCTTCAACCTGAATTGCCGCATCATTGAGCATCGAAACAATCGGGCTTAAGGTTGGGTCGTGATCCTGCAGGTTACTTAACTTATCAAGGCTGGTTTGAATGGCTGACAGCGCGTTAAACTCATCGGCTTCATACAGGTGGTAGTAGCCATTTTGTGCTTCTTCCAGCAACGCCTGGCCGTTACTCAGGCGTTTGTGCTCTGCTTCGAGTTCGCTAAACTCGTCTTCTCCCAGCGCATACTCGTCCAGCTCTGCAACCTGGTAGCTGAGTAATTGCTCGCGATCGGTGCGTTGTTGTGCAGCTTGCTCAAGTTCTGCAAGCTCTTTAGCGAGCTGTTGCCATTTACGGTAGCTTTCAGCAGTCACCTGTAACAGCTTGGGGTGTTTGGCAAAGTCGTCGACTAATTTACGTTGAATATCATCTTTTAACAGTTGCAAATGGGTGTTCTGGCCATGAATTGCCAACAAATACTGGCCCAGCTGTTTTAGTTGTTGCAGAGCCACCGGAACGCCATTGATGAACGCTTTAGAGCGGCCTTCTTTAGAGATGAGCCGGCGTATAAAACAGGTGTTGGCATCGTCTTCGAGGACTAAATCATTTTCATCCAGCCAGGCTCTTGCCAGTGGCGCATCCAGCAATGAAAAGTAGGCAATAATCTCGGCTTTATCTGAGCCTTTGCGCACGGCTGACGCTTCGGCACGTTCACCCAAACATAAACTTAACGCATCAATTGCAATGGATTTACCGGCACCGGTTTCACCGGTTACCGCGGTCATCCCTGACTCAAATGAGATATTGATTTCTTTTACAACAGCAAAATTTTTGACAGATAAGTGCGATAACATAAGTCTACTCGATAAACGTACAGGTAGTGTATCTATGTACAGTACTTTAGCTCAATTAAATAGTCAATTGTAGTTTTAGGCGTTTTTAGTTGTTTTTGCGATCGCTCCCAAAGAGATGCGTTATTTATTTAACTTCCTAACTTCGCGCATACTTGTCTTAGTCGCTCAGTGAGGAGTGCTCAGCTTAAACATGTGAGATTAAAAGGGAAGCTTTCGGGGACTTCAAGAATGGTTATGAACAATGTACTACAAAGCACGGATTTATCATCCAAAGCTAGGGCGATTCCTGCAAACTGACCCTGTGGGTTATGAAGATCAGATGAATCTTTATGCTTATGTGGGGAATGATCCGGTGAATTTGATTGATCCTATGGGGACAAGTTCATGCAATCCACAAGAAACCGAGTGCATTGAAGTTCTTGGCCAAAGAATGCCTACACTAGCAGGTATAACCGAGAAAATTACTTTAACTGGTGAAGCTGCCCAAAGAGCAGTGAATAGCATAAGAGAGCAAATTAATGAAGATTTAAAAGAGATTGAAAAGAACATAAAGTCAGAAATTGGGCGTATTGAAAGTAGGATTGAAAATATTGACCAATGCTTAGCAGATAACTATGGTGCTTCTTATGATGTGGCTAGCGCCACAGCAATATTGAGTGTACCTACTTCGTCTCAAATAATAGCTACAGCATTTGCTAACAGAGTTCAAAGGATAGCAAGCATTAAAGGTACGTCAATGTTGAATTATGAACCTGAATACTGGAGTAGCGGCTCTCCGAGGACGGGAGGAAGAATACTTGGCCTAAATTCAATACTAAAAGGCGCAGGAAATGGAATAAAAGCTGTAGGATTTTTTTCACAAGGCTATGTTTTTGGGGCAAATATCAACTGTGGATTAGGAATTACGGTACAATGACAAGCGAAAACGCTAATAATACCTCATCAAAGATACGTAAATTAATTTTTAATATATTAGGCTTTATCCTAGGATTCGCATTTATAATCGAGGGTATTGTAATGTTCATTATACAAGATGAGATGCTGTACCTAATTTCTAATGTTTCAGCAGTGATTTTTGGGGTGTCAATAATTGTCTTGGTTTTAAAAAAGTGAGGTTCGGCATACTACGTGACTGTTAAGAAATTTATAGGGTAAAAATCTGACTATTTACCTAATAAAAAACTATAGAGTTTTGAATCC
>JABXHM010000094.1 GCA_013373625.1 Alteromonadaceae bacterium
CATCAAGCATAGCGGTAACGGCGTAGCGACCTTTAGAGGTAAGTTTCATAGTCAACTCAGCTAAATTAGGACAGTAATATAGCTAAAATTGTTCCATACCCGAGTATTTTGGTCAAGTATTAAACCTTCGCGGAGCACAAGTGTAGTTTCCATTCCAAGTCTGGAATGGTTTCTAACGATTCTGGAGTGTGATGCTAGAGATACCGTAGGCTGTAAGTACCTGCAAAAATAGTAAGCACAAAAATTTCTAATAGGACTTGTAGTATTAACCCATCAAAACTCCGCCGAACCAAAACTGTGGGGATTCTAACTAAACGCTCTGAACCGAGTTAATACTCGTTTCTTCATCAGGAATAAGTGTGAAATATCACAACGGATGAAAAAAGCGGTTCGCTATTATTCAGCTTTTTTCGATATTTTATACATGAGTACGTAGGCGATTAACAATGCCGATTCAATATTCTCAATAGACGCTCGTTTGATACTCTTATTTGCTTCTGCCCCATGAATAACATTCAACTTATTTCGAATTCTTTTACATATCTCATATGTTGACTCGAGAGCAAGCCCTCTTAATTCATGTTCTTCATCCAGATGTTTAAGAGTATCGTTGATGACTAGGCTATCCTTACCTTTGGCTCCTACATTTGCGCTTTTAGCAGGACACAATAATAACCGACCAGTGTCTGTGTCCCATAACAAATGTTCAAGCTCGTTGAATATTGCCATGGTGTCCAGTAACAAACTATCAAGTAGAGTTTGCTCATCACTACGCTGCCATAGCATCCAAGTGACTTTTGATGTAAGACCCAGATTTAATTCTACAATACTTCTTTTAAGAGATGTTCTGTTAAAACTAGGGGAGTCACAAAGTTCATTCAAAATTTCATATAATTCAAATATGTTTTTGTACTTGATCTTAGAAAGACAGCATTCAAATTTATCTACAAACTGAGCATATATATCAAGAGCTGTCGAGATTACCTTTTTGCTATCAGTTCCATCGATTTCATCAGATTTTCTCCAGTATGATGAAGCACCTCGCTGAATTGATTTCTCCAAATTCCAAAGCTTACTAGAAGCAGAAACGATCATTATGGGGAGGCCCTTCCACTGTTTCAAAAGCAAATCAACAACATCAAAACCACTCAAATCCTTTGAATTATAACTTTCCACAACAGCATCATCAGCACTCAACCTCAAGTCGACCAATGCAAGGTGGGGAGTCTCGGCTGACTCATCAAAATTTGCGAGTTCTATTGATGCTTTTACATCTTGCAGGCTAGAAAAAGCTTCTAGATTTATACCAGTTCCATCCAGCAAGTTTTCTATAAGCTGTTTCCAACCGTTTGAACACTGGTCGTCAACCAGCCATACAGCTAACTGATTGACGTCGCGAAAAACTGTTTCAGTGAGTTGAAAGTTTTTTTGGCAAATACCTATTAAATGGCGGTGATTCCCATTTGTCTTCAACATATCGAGTGCGCTTATAACGCTTTTACACAAGTCCTTTTTCTTTTGAACACACTGATAAAGCAGAAGGTTTAACTGCTGATTATGCTTATCATCATGTGCATTTTCCCACTGCTTCAGAACGTTCCACATCAGCTCGGCATTTTCTTTATTATTTAAAAAAGAACTGGATGCATGCAGCGTAATAGCTGAGGCTTCGGTAAATAGATCAATTTTACTGTCTACCTTGCCTAAAGCGATTAAATTTTGTACTAGGGATAGAAGAACAGCTCCGCGAATATTCTTTACTGTGTGGGGGTCCTTAGGGTTCGAAATAGCTACTGGAAGCTTTGAAAGTTCGAACATGATTTCTTGGTTACTACTTTCACCACCAATTTCCTTTTCAATCCTGTTAATAGAAGGGTCGTCATTAGCTGAATGACTAACGGTAAAAATAATGTCTCTTTCAAAGAAAAGAGAGCTTACCAGCTCAAGAACAGTCTTGAATTTTGATAAGACAATTACCTGACTCTTTGTACTCAACTTTCGTAAGTCGACATGGATTTCATTGTCTCGTTCTTGCGTTCTTAATAATCGAATAAAATTAAAAACATTAAATTGCTCTGAATCACTGACTAGAAAGCTTCGGTGACGTTCTGTCAAAACTAATTTTGTAGACATCTATGAACAATCGCTCCTGAAATCTTCACATCGTTTGAGGAAGTCAGGTAGGACGTCTTCAAAATATTTGCTATCCACAGTGAACATTCGACCTTGAGTTCCTGTAGGACGCAGATATGGCGTTGTCTCTACAGAACCAGAATAAGCTAGCAGTGGCCAGCGATATTTTTTGGCAAAGTGTTTAATAACATTATACCCGTCCATACCTGAGTGACAGATAACTCCATCAGCCTGAATAGAAGAGATAACATTCACTTCCGTGCTATCGCAGAACTCAAATGTTCCATCGAATGCTAGTTCCTTGATAATCTTCTTGAAATCTGTATTTCTCTCTGGACGTCTTGAGTCCTCTATATAAACTATCTTTAGCATTTAGCTCTCTTTTTCTACAAGGGAAAACATTAACTGCCCATATTTGCTGTGTTTGACGCTTTTGCATTTAACAAAACTAAAATCAGTCAAATTAATCGAGATATCTTTAATACATTCACCCTTGCGCTCAAACTTACCAAGGACATAGATGTCTCCTATCGGGAGAAACTCTTTAACTGCGAGACTTAGATCCCCGCCTGTTAGTCGCTTCTTAACGAGTCCATGGGACTTATTTGTCTCCAAGTCTGGGATTTTCTTAAAGCCTATTTCTGCATTCGTCCGATAAAGCTCCAATGCCATGGGCTCTTCTGTTTCGGGGTTGGCTTCCCGAAACTTTAATGTGAACGGAAACTGTTCTGACGCCTTTCGGACTCGCTCAGAGCTTTCCATGTGCTCTTTAACACTATCGAGCACTTTTATTAGCGCATTCTTCCATGCCGCAATATCAGTTATAAGTCTCACTTCCATATCGTTATTATCAATTTTAACAAAGTTACTCATTCCAGACTCTTTAACTGCTGGAAGAACAATCTTGTTATAAAAATTCTCAGTATCATCTTCATATAATCGAACTGCTGCTTTGAGATCTCTTATAGCCTGTAGAGCTGATTCATGAGACTTCACTTTTTTCTCGAGATCTATCCGAACATCGTTACCTTCTAGTCTAAAAATAGCGAGTAATTCTTTATGTACTGATAAAATTTTTCGTCTAACAACCGGAGACAAATAACGCAATCGCGTTTTAACGACTTTAACAATCTCTTCGAGGAGCTCATTTACTGAGTGACCACCGCTTTCATAACTTTTATGAAAGAGATTTGAAAGTGTCCCCGTATCTAGCTGCTTGAAAACTTCACGCTGGATTTCGGGTACAGGCCAGCCATGATTTACATACTGTTTAATATCCTCCAGTGAATGATTGCTAGGACTTGAGCTTATTGACCAGATTGCTCTCTTTAGACTTTCCGGAGAGGTTCTAAAAAACTCCAAGTAATCTTCTTTCTTCCGTAGTTTCAATACGTCAACTTTCAGCTTTTGCTCAGCATCATTCAGTACTATTGGTTCTACAAGCAGGTTTGGTTGCATGGCAACCAGAGACTGTAAGTGCTTAAATCGATTAGATAGTCTCAAGATTATATGTTCAACGGGCCATTTGAACTTAATAGACACTCTGTAAAAGGATGCTAGCATCTCCTCATAGTTCTTAATTCTAGAGTATTGTTTAGGAGAAATATGGGGTCTCTTATACAAGTCATACGGACTTTGAACAGCAGTGGTAACTACTTGCCCATACCATAAAATTCTTCCAAGTAAATGCAATGCATATATTTTATGCATTTCTTGTTTGGTAATGGGCATGGGCCGTTTAATTCCTTTTTTTGAGGATGAAATATATCGTCCCCGTATCCCCGAATTGTAATATCCCAAGGGTACAAATGCATCGAAGGGCTGTTTATCTTTGAGCGTCCAGAACTCGTTAATAGCTCTCTCCACAGAATCATATTTGTTTTCAAGGTTGTGGAGCGTTGCTCTTAAAGCATCTACGTGCTTCTTGTGAAGATTTAGCCCATCATTCACCAATATACCTGTCACCATCTGCCGAGAGTTTTGATACATCACCTTTGTCTTGGCATCATTTATCTGAAAACCATTTCTCTCGACATGGCGAGTCACCTCATCAATTATTTTTTTCGGTGTTATTCGTTTAAGATTGTTAGTAGACAGCGTTAAATCGTCTGCATATCTGGTGTACTTGAGGTCATACTTTTTAGCAAATCGCCCCAACTGATAATCTAATTTATTACAGATCAAATTGGAGATAATCGGTGATGTTGGGGCTCCTTGAGGTAGGCCTCGATCTTCGTCCATATCTTTTGGTAAGCAAACAAGAGATGCAATAACGGCTGCTTGCTTATTACTTAAGTCATACGGACTTTTACGCAGCATCCCAAGAACTCTAGGGAAAGTAATCGAAGGGAAAAAGTCCTTTAAGTCAATACTAATGACCACCTTTTTACCTGTATGGGCAAGCGCGTTTGTCACCACGCCTTTTGGTCTATTTAGTTCACTGAGAAACTCTTTTTCCAAATCCGTTGCACCAACTTGTGATGTACTAGTGGATACAAACCCGTGAGCATGCTTTGAAATAGTGAAATACTTCTCAAAATATCTTCGCAAGTTAGATTGAAACTCTTTTAACCTGTAGTCGACAGTAACTAGCTGCCTATAACTGCCATTCCGCTTTTTAATTGAAAAGTGATGATAGTGAGATTTAGAAATCGGCCAACACCCTTTGTCTGCCAGCTTTTTAGTGTCAAACTCAGGTCGCCTTGCGAGAAGATCCTTTATGAAGTCGAAAAAGTCAGTAGCTGACTCTTCTTTCACTTTTTTTTGATTATTTTTTTTCATATTTTTAGCGGGATGCGCTTCCCAGATTACTCATCGCGCTTGCGCGAAAATTTACTCTAGTGTCATCCATGTATTCCATGAATGTTGGTTATTACATAACGCTACGTGTACCACGTAACAAGCCAGTTTTAAGCTTCAAATATCATCAAGTACCAAAGTAGTTAACAATATCTTCCACTTAAATCGACTTAACTAATCTGGGAAAGCGCATTCAAAGGATAACAAAATTAAACGGCGCTAGCACTACTTAGATTTTTCTGAATCGCTCAACGAAGCATTCAACGCAGACACAGCTTTACGGTCTCTGTGTATCTAGCTTCATGCACTTCATACCATTTTCAAGATATTCTGGCAGTAGCGTTTAGAGCTTTGCATATATCACTTATCAATCTACATAAAGCATCTAAAGTCATAAATGTCATTTACCATCTTAGGCGTATGCTTTACGACATTTGAAAATAGCTTCGAGTATCCCAAGGTCACAGGCAATGTCTTATACAACGTATTATTATTCCAATCGACTTTAGTTAATCCCAGAATCCCTGAACAGGTTTCATGCCACCCCCCATTCCCAGCAAATCTGCGTAACAAAATTGGTGTAGGAATAGGCTTTAACGCAGCCTCTTTGAACACAGCTCTTTGAGTATTTTCAACATTTACACCTTGAACACTACCTTGAGTCCATAGCAGACAATCTTTTTCATTGAGAGGTAAATAACATCCTCTCTCTAGGGGATATGGTGCAGGGCCTAGTTTACCAGACCATGGGGCCACTTTGAGAGCATTCCAGTTAGTTCTCCTAACAATTTGCACCAGCTCTAGCTCCGTTTTTTCACCAAATGAATCATAAGCTCCTGAAATCTCCTCTTCTGTAAAATGAGAAGTTTTGTGTATATAGATTTTCTTTGGTGTACGACCGTTGTGGCTGTTCTGATATATAGCTAAGCTTTTCGACAAAACGGCCTGCATCTCTTGGTAGCTTAAATATGGATTTCCTTTTTTATCAGTTTCAAATTCACGAGCATCGTAAGCAACAAAATCGAACCCTGTACCATCTGGAGCAAATACTTGGCTACAGCAGGTAGAGTACTCTGGTTTACCGTCTACTTTTCTTATAGCGTAACTGAGACCAATATAGGCTTCATTTTTGTCAGAATCAGCGAGCTTCCAAGGAATTCCTCCGGCTTTGGCATAAATTGCAGTTGAAAGGCCCCACATAACATTAGCTCTACACTTTCTCTTCACCGAATCACTTATTATTTGTATAGATACACCGTGTGGCGCAACTAAAGCTTTTAATTTATCGTGCAGATGAAAACCTTCATATTCAAAGCATTGCTTCCATTCTTCTGGTAGATAAACTAGCAACACATCGAAATTGAACTTCGCAGCTAAGATATGCTTCAAGTTCTGAAAAACTGTTAATATTAGCCCTTCGCCATCTTTTTGTGTTGCTTTGATATTGCAATCGCTACCCGTCGGAAATCGATGTCCCTCTGATGGCTTTTGTAATGTGCTCTTAAATACACTTTCGAAGCCACCGTATACTGGATAGTAGTTTTTAATTTCTCTCGGCGATAAAGTACTGTGTAATTCACCCACTATACGATCTAATTTTTCAAAATATTGCTCTGGAGCTAAGTAAGCTAAACGAACACTTTTAACAATACCCATATGAGCTCCATAGGGGCCGAAGCTCGACAACCCTCTTAAGGGATGTATATCCTGATTAGAATTTGCAAAAACAAGGGATGGTTCAGGTATTTGATAGTTTGCAGATAGCTCAATTGAAGCCATACTTTACCCTCTTCGGCTATATGCAGTTCGAGTTATAACTTCAAACTGAGGTGCGAAATCCATTACTCTTGTATTCTTCATTACGAAACTTCCGCGTGCACCACCAAACAAGATTCCTATCCATGCATCCAATATGTGATAACTTGCGCTGTTGTATCTATTTCGCTTTTTATCTTTCAAAAAATCACTAAATTGGCTTCTCTCTTTTAAGGGCTTAATCCAAATATCAGGACGTAAGTAAAGAAATAAACCCTCACCGTTCACTTCCAAACCGACCTCAACACACTCACTCCACGTAACTTTCCCTTTGTTGAGTGAACCTGCTATTGGCTTAGATTGGTTGTAGCCAACAGCTCTCTTGAGCTGTTTAAAACTCTCGGTGTCACAATAATCTTCATTAATAACGATATAAAAAGACTTTCCAGACTTTCTTAGTCTAACACCAAAGGTTGATTGGCAAATAGCATCAACAATTCCTTCTTCAACAAACCCTTTTAAAAATGAATCACTTTTAATATCACTGAATGTTATTTTTTTAGATGAGCTCCTTATCTCAAGCTGACGATAATTTGGTATGACCTTTACAGCATCAATTTCATTTCCCCAAAATAACATTCTGTCGGTGTAAGTAAATGACACTCTATAACCTAAATTCTTTGCATTTTCTCGTAGGTCTGAAAATGTAATTCCTTGATTGAAAGATAATTCTCCACACACCATGTTTAAATTGGTGATGGGGAGCATGTTAGTTCTAAGAATTGGGTACTTCGATCCTGACGCAGGTAGCTTTATAGATACTTTTTTATGAGTTGATAGCTTCACAGAATTCACTAGGACTTCTGGCTTACTTGACGTTTGCCGCCATAATTTCGAAAGAAATTCATCGAACGTTCCTGTTTCAACTATATAAGCTGATATTCCTTTTTCTCTTGCTTTTTGAATAAATATTGAGGCACTTTCTTCAACATGGTTAATGTTTGGAACCGCCCAATATATTCCTTTGGGGAAGGCATTTGGTAAATCCAATGCTTGTTCGAGCATTGTCATTACATTTACGTCTCTTCCACTATACCCAGTTACAACAATTCCAAATCTGCTGGCAGCCGCGAGAAAACACTTTTTTAATTCAGTATCATTTTCTAATAAGTCAACTGAGAGGTTTTTAATACTCTGGTATCTAAAATCTCCATGAAGCTTTGCATATATCGGGAAAGCTTCATTATTTAGGGCATCTAGAGCAGCATACGCCCCTTCGATATTGTAGGAATGAAGGTTACCGCCAGTTACTTTTGAGTAAGCTAACTCAACAACAGAGTCGAAGTTAGTTGTAAAAGCGACTCGAATAATTCTGAGATTTATTAGCGCCGCAAAAATACGGTTTCCGACGTTTAACGAAATTCGTTCTGGATTTAAAGCACTTTCTAGATATCTTTGTTGTCTTTGGTAATCATTTCCAAACATCAATTCAAAGTAGAATGAATATTCGTTTGCTGACCACAGTGCTGGAAACCCTTGAGTATCCATGAACTCTTGAATTTTTCCCTTTACGGCTTCACTGTCTAAATCATAGTTATCATAAGGTCTATCTTGACTAGCACAATAATAACGTTTTTTTAGATCCCAGATTAAATCTGTCGCTGTTGGAAGGTTAGCAGATCTGGAAGCCCCCGCCCCCAGAAGCCACATAATCTGTTTTCCGTCACTTTGGAAATGGGATACAAAGTCATCTAGTGAGAGTGTTGATCCAGTCAAATAAGTTCCTTTACATCAATATTCTTATGAAGAGCTCCGTTGAGATATTCATATCATATTTTTGTTTGAATTTACTACAACTTTGAATTCAAGCAAAATCGTATAGAGATAGAATTGAGTAAGTTAAACTTCTGCACTATGGGATCGCGCTAATAGATGTCGCCACTTCCTCAGCGAGATCTGTGATAGTAAAATATTTGAAGGGCTTAGTGACATGGCAAAAACGATTTTGTGACGTGAGCAAACGCAAATATCCAGCAGATAGAGCCACTTACGAATGGTGAGAAAACATCGTTACTGAGTCCATAAGGGGAACAAACACTGGACTCATAGAAGCAATAACAAGACTAACGCATCATGTATAAAATTAAACTCAAGCGTCCGGAGACGCTAGCTGCTCATCGCTTCTGAGCAAAACGATACTCAGCTCTTATTGCTCGACGTCGTTTCAGCGTGCACCGCGAACCCGTTTGCTTTCGCAAACATCATCTTTTAAGACCTGCGGGCAAACAACTCGTCTGAGAAAATAGTAGCTATAATCTTCCATAAAACAAGAGGGCATATCTTCCTTTTTTGTCGTGGTAAACACTTTATGACGACCGACAGTCAACAATTCGCGCTACACACTTTGTGATTACCTTCGGTAAACAGTTTATGTTTACCGAAGGTAATCGCCTAAATAAAATGCTTAAAGCAACAGCCACATTTCACTAATCAAATTTTGTTCAACTTAAACTTAAGTTCACTTATCTCCCGCTGAGACAATTCAGCAAAATTGCTGAATTTTGTTGACCACCTCAAAAAAATCCACTTTGCATACAAGCCGCCATCGATATATATTAAAGGATAGCAACGCCTGTTCTCACATCCCGTGCGCGTAGTGTTGAGCTGATTTTAAGTACTATATCTTCATTCCACTTCAGTTCTGGAGGAATGACTTCGTTCCAGTCTTTTTCTAGAAACTTTTGAAGTGGGCTATTAGAAACTCGCCCTCAATTTTCCCTGAACACAAGAAGCCGCATTCCAGCTTTGGACTGGAAACGACACAAGCATGAAGCAAGACTTATATTTGTGGATCAAACCCGTCGTGATCTTCTTTGTTTGCGCGTACCACGGGAGAAATCCCTGTGCCAGCAAAGTCTTCAGCGGTCATAGCATTGAAGCACTCAGTATTAACTTCACCAC
>JABXHM010000067.1 GCA_013373625.1 Alteromonadaceae bacterium
GGCATTGTGCGTCAGCCAACTTGAAAATTTAGGCTACCGCAATATTAGTCTCATAGGTAAAGGGGCCTATGGATTTGCCTTTGGCGGTGAAGATCGTGCTGGTAAGCAACTGGTATTTAAATTTACCCGTATCACCTTACCCGCCAGCATTCAGGACCGTTTAGAGGAAGAAGCCTTTATGCAAGGCTTGCTTTCTCACTCTCATATCCCGGCTGTTCTGGAATATTACCAACGCGGTCGTCAATCTATATTAATGATGCAACGTGCTCCAGGTATCGATTTAGAGCAACTGAGTTTGCGTGATGGACCAATTGGGCCACGGCTAATTGTAAAAATGGCCGTGCAACTCGGGCAGATATTGCTGTATTTGCGTCAATTTCAACAGGATGGCAACCCCAGGCCGATCGTTCATGGCGATATTAAGCCTTCGAACCTCGTGTGGGATGAGAATACCGAAAGGCTTTACCTTATTGACTGGGGATCATCAGTCTATGCCCAACTCGATGCCCACCAGCAACCAGTGCAAAACAATGTATTGGATTTAATGTCAGGTGATCTGCAGCAAACCAACGCCAGACTTGGCGACATTTACTTTATCGGCGAAGCGCAACTACGCGGTGCGTTGTCGAGTCCGCGGTTTGATGAACAAGGGATGGCGGCTACCTTGTATGCGTTGGCGTCAGGGCAGTCTGCGCGTTTTGCTCATCAGGTGATCCCGCCATCGGCACTGGGATTACCCAAATTGATGGCTGACATACTCACTCATTTACTCAGCGAAGACACCACTGAGCAGTATGCAGCAGGGGATTATTTATTGTCACACCTGAATTTACTCGATCATGTTGTTTTTGGCGATGATACGCCAGCTTCATGCGAATCTTTATTGCCTGTGTGGGTTGCCAGGCAGCGTAAACCTGTTGAGTCGGTAGTGTATAGCTCACGTAAGTCATTTTTGCGTGAACGCAGCGACAATAACAGCAGTACTAAAAGCGACAGCCATGCGCTTAGCTATCTCAATGATGCCCAGTTTGAGCGTTACTATAAAAACTACCTGGATGGTATGGGAAATACCGAAAAAGGGTTTTTGTCGGCCATAAGCCGTTTGGCTCGCTATCCTGTGGTGGGAGGATTGGTGATTCATTGGCAACCGAAAGGGGTGTATGTCGATTCCAGCCTGAATTTACAAAACCCGGCGGCCGAGACTGCTTTTAAACACGCCGTGAATAATGTGGTAACGCTGGCACGGGCGATACACCGTAGCGGTATTTTTAAATGTTGCTTTTTTGATGCTAAAAATACCTTACACATAGAACGGGATGCGGCATCAGATAAGTTTGTTGCCATGCCGGGAATGTGCATCCCTTTTGAAAAGTCTGCCACTTCGCTGCAAGCCAGTGACGGTCGGGTTCATTCCTATTTTGAAGATGGCGAAGATCCGGACGAATTCCTGACGCTACCGCAGGACATTATGCACGCCATTGAACAACTCAACAGCATACACCATACTGGGTGTATCATTTTTGAGGTGCTTGCTGAACATTTAAAAATACACAGTTACTATCGTTTGCTTGATCATTCAAAAGAAAATCAGTTTAATGCGCTCCTGAAGCAAATTATCGCCGCTTTGCCACAGCTTTCGGGTGAGGGCACCAGTGGATTTATGAAGTTACCCTATAAAGATACCCGTTTTTTTGAGCACAGAGCACGAATCGCTGATAAGTATTATCCCCGTAATCCTAAAGCGGGCGATGGCATTCACTTTTCAAATTTATAATTAAGTTGGAGATCCCCTTGGAACAGGAAAACGAAGTTAAAGTTGCCTCTCTACTGGAACTTGAAACGCTGGAGCAGGGGTTATACCGGGGCCAAAGCTGGGATTTAGGCTTTCGGGCGCTATTTGGCGGCCAGGTATTGGGCCAGGCGCTTAAAGCCGCCTACGACAGCGTCCCTGAAGGTCGTATTGCACATTCATTTCACAGTTACTTTTTGCTGCCTGGTGATGCCAAGCTCCCGGTGGTTTACGACGTAGAAGTCGTCAGGGACGGAAAGAGTTTTTCTGCGCGACGGGTGAAAGCAATTCAGAATGGCCGCAATATCTTTTACATGACAGCGTCTTTTCAGCAACCAGAAGCGGGAATGCAGCATCAATATGCTGAAATGCCCGAGGTACCAGCGCCCGAAGACGTTGAATCTGATATAGCAATTTATGAACGAAATTTTAAAAATATTGGCCGGCGCATGCAGGAAGCACTGAGTTATCACCGGCCCATAGACATTCGCACGGTTGATGGCATAACCGCGTTTACCACTAAAAATGACAAACCACAGCGCTATACCTGGCTAAGGGCTAATGAAGATCTTGGCAACCTGCAAGCCTTGCATCAGGCTGCGTTGTCGTATGCCAGTGATTATCATTTTCTGAGCACGTCTTTACAGCCACACGGGGTTCAAATTAACGATCGGAATTTAGCCATCGCTACCATCGATCATGCCATGTGGTTCCATCGCCCGGTGAATATGAACGAATGGTTACTTTATGCAATGGAAAGCCCCGCCAGTGGCGGCGCCCGAGGTTTAGTGAGGGGGCAGTTGTTTAATCAACAAGGTGAACTCGTTGCATCAACGATGCAGGAAGGCCTGATGCGCATGACCGACTAAAAAATCAATGGTTATGAGCTGTACGCTTCTATCACGCCCGTTCTTTAATTGCCTGTGTAATAATCATATCCCCAATAAAAAATGCCCAGAACTTTAAAAAGTTCCGGGCCTAGGGGAATGGCTCGTTGATGAGCCGTGCGCTAACTCTTGCAAAAATCTGCGTTGCCTGAATACCAATAATAACCAAAGCTGCTCAATTTATAAACAACTAATTGCTGTTTTTTGGTGTTATATTAACTATAGCCATTAATAACTGATTTGCGAAACGTTTTTTTTAATATATAACGGCAAAATTTAAAGGCTGTTGATACTTAAATTAACATACACTTAGTAATTATAGAATCGGCCGGTCATTCATATGGTGAATATTAATAATTGCCGATTACGCCCCAGCTTCGATTGTGGTTTATCACAGGTGTTGCCACAATACGCTGCACAGTTAATCCTATCTTGCAGGTATTGTTATGAAATCATACAGCAGCCACATTCCACCGCAACGCACATTAATGGGGCCTGGTCCTTCAGATGTGCATCCGCGGGTACTCAATGCGATGGCACGGAGCACCGTTGGTCATTTGGATCCTGACTTTATTGGGCTGATGGACGAAACCAAGTCACTGTTGCAGTATGCGTTTAAAACCGATAACGCATTAACAATGCCTGTCTCAGCACCTGGCTCTGCCGGAATGGAAGCGGCTTTTGTTAATTTAGTTGAACCCGGTGACACCGTTATTGTGTGCATTAACGGAGTGTTTGGCATGCGCATGCGTGAAAACGTTATTCGCTGCGGTGCTAATGCAGTGGTGGTCGAGGATGATTGGGGTAAACAAACCGATCTGAATAGGTTAGAAGACGCACTGAAAGCCCATCCTGAGGCTAAAGTTGTTGCGTTTGTACATGCCGAAACCTCAACAGGTGTACGCAATGATGCTGAAAAAATGTGTGCCCTGGCACGCCAGTATGATTGTCTGACTATTGTCGATGCGGTGACATCACTGGGCGGTATTAATGTGGCTGTTGATGAATGGCAGATTGATGCGATTTATTCAGGTTCACAAAAGTGTTTAAGTTGTGTACCGGGTATATCTCCTGTGTCATTTAGCGATAAAGCCGTTGAAGTCATAAAAAACCGGCAATCGCCGGTGCAAAGCTGGTTTTTAGACATGAACCTGATTGTCGGATACTGGGGGCAGGGAGGAAAGCGCGCTTACCATCATACCGCGCCGGTAAACAGTATTTATGCGTTGCATGAATCACTCATCATGTTACACGAAGAAGGCCTGGAGAATGCCTGGGCACGTCACGAAAGAGTGCACGAAAAGCTTGTTGCAGGATTGCATGAGATGGGGCTGGAAATGGCTGTCGATAAAGATTTTCGCTTACCGCAGCTAAATGTCGTGGTTATTCCAGAGGGCGTCGATGACAACCATGTCCGGCATCGCTTACTAAACGAATACAATTTAGAAATAGGCGCGGGACTTGGTGCGTTTGCCGGTAAACGCTGGCGCATCGGCCTGATGGGTGCGGCATGTACAGATAAAAATGTTGATTTTTGCCTGGCGGCGTTAAAAACCGTGCTCAACTAACCATCGAAGGTTATAGAAAACTAAAAAATTCCTAAACTAGCCGAATGAAATAATAAAAAATTGTTATTTGTCTTTCATTAACGCTAGTATCTGAACCTTAGAATCGCCAACACACAATATGTATTGGTGTTCTGCTAGTCTACGATGCCTGTCGGTACAGCAGGTTTATTGTATATTTTCGTTATCGCTTATTAAGCGCTTAGGCTTTATGGCGGGAATTTCCAGCAAAACTTCTAAGGGTCAGGACATGCTTCACCGAATTTGGCTTCTGTTTATTGTCAGTGCGTTTATCGCCACCGTTTATCAGGCATTTTTTGGTGCGAACCCTGGCGGTTTTCAGGACGTGATGACGATGGTAAGCGACATGGCTACCCTTAGCGTAGACATTGCCATTGGCCTCATTGGCGTATTGGCCTTCTGGCTGGGAATATTTGAAGTGGCCGAAAAATCAGGGCTTATTCAAAAGTTCTCCCGTGTGCTGGCACCTTTTTTATGTCGCATTATGCCGGATATTCCACGCGATCACCCTGCTGTGGGCAGCATAACAATGAATATGTCTGCTAATTTGTTAGGCCTTGATAACGCTGCCACACCTTTTGGTATTAAAGCCATGCAGGATATGCAAACGCTGGCGCCACGAAAAGACACGTTAACGAATAGTCAAATACTCTTCCTGGTGTTAAATACGTCGTCGGTGACGTTGTTTCCCATTGCCGTGTTTTTATACCGGGCAGAGCAGGGCGCTGCGCAACCGACCGATGTTTTTATTCCTATTTTACTGGCGACCAGCGCGTCAACACTGGCCGGTCTTATTGTCACCTGTCTGGTACAACGGGTAAATTTACTCAACCGTGTCGTGTTATTTTACCTTGTTGGTGTTTTTGGGTTGCTTGCCGCGGTGATTTTGTATTTTTCCCAACTTGCTGCCAACGAGCTAGCCAGTCAGTCTGCTATCGTCGCCAATAGTCTGCTCTTTACTTTTGTGGTTGGCGTGCTTGTTTCAGGCTGGCGGGTTGGCAACGATACCTATGAGCAATTCATTGACGGCGCCAAAAAGGGTTTTGAGGTAGCGGTGTCGTTGATCCCGTTTTTACTCGCTATGTTAGTCGCAATTGGCATGCTGCGGGCCAGTGGCGTGATGGATATTGTTGTCCAGATGATTGCGACAATAGCCAGTTGGTTAGGCTTTGATCCCCGTTTTGTCGACGCATTACCCACCGCGATTATGAAACCTCTGAGCGGCAGTGGTGCGCGCGCACTAATGATAGAAACCATGCAGCACCACGGCGCAGATTCTTTTGCAGGTCGTTTATCGTCGGTAATGCAGGGCTCAACAGAAACGACATTTTATGTGTTGGCGGTGTATCTTGGCGCTGTAGGTATCAAACATTCACGGTATGCTGTTGCGTGCTGTCTGGCGGCGGATATTGCCGGTATTACTACTGCAATACTCGTGAGCTATTGGTTTTTTGGCTGAACGTCATTATTAATCTAAGTGTAACGATGAATTCAGTAACGGTTAAGTTACAGCAGCACACACTGTGCCATGATAGTTAACAGGAGTTATTATAATGAAGCAGATTTTACCACGCTCGTTTACCGCATCGATTTTACTTAGCATGAGTTTGTTAGCCTCGGGAGTGGTGGCTGCCAACCCGAATACGTTGCAGGTTTCAGGTCAGGGGTCGGTGGCACAGGCCCCGGATGCCTATACTGTAACCTTACTGATTGAAGAACGCGGCCCATTAGTGAGCAAACTTAATGAGCAGGCAAATGCCAAGCTTGAGTCCGTCGTAAAGTTTTTATTATCAACGGGTATCGAGAAAAAGCATATTCAGTCTATGTCGGTAAACCTCAATCCGTGGTTTGAACATACCGGCAATGGTCGAGAGCAAAAAGGCTTTGTATTAAGCCGACAGGTCAGTGTGACTTCTACCGAATTAGCGTCTTACGATACCGTCTTAGATGGTGTTATGAAGCGTGGCGTGAACAATATTAATCAGTTTCAGTTTATTCACTTAAATCCTGATAAAGCTTATCAGCAAGCGCTTATCATGGCCGTGAAAGATGCCAAGAGCAGAGCGCAAATCCTGGCTTCTGAAGTGGGTGTAGACATTGTTGGTGTATTATCAGTGTCAGAAGGCACTACACAATATCAACCGCCAGCGGCTGCACCGATGCGTATGATGAAAGAAGCCGACAGCTTTAGCTTACCCGGTGAATCTGAAATCAGCGCGTCGGTGAGTGTCAGTTTTGCAATAGAATAAATTAGACTTCAAGGGCCTGTTGACCTTTGGTGTGCAAATTATGTCGATATGATAGCATTTTAATCGAGAAAGAAGCCTGCCCGCATAGTTGAGCTGCGAAAAAGGGCTGTGACAAAGTGTAAAATGTTTTCATGACACCTCCTTTGGACCGCGCACTTGTGTCATTAAAACTGCGTTGACTGTTTTTAAATTAGTCCTCTCGACCTGAAAACAGTCGCTAGGTCTGAATGACACAAGTACTGCTCCAAAAGCGCACAGTAAAGATCAACACGCCCCAGGGCATTAATTTTTATTGAGGGAACTGCTACACTTTGCCGGTCTTATAGTCTTTATTACCAAGAGCGACAAACTTGAACAACAATAGCAATTACCCTCAATTGATTGAGCAGGCCAAAAGCCTGATAGCCGGCGAATCAGATCTGATTGCCAATCTGGCCAATCTCAGCGCCCTGATTTACCATAATTTAAGCGACGTAAACTGGGCAGGTTTTTATTTATATAAAGACGAGCAATTAGTGTTAGGTCCTTTTCAGGGGCTGCCTGCCTGTATACGTATCCCGATGGGCAAGGGCGTGTGCGGTACCGCCGCCGCAACCAACACCACGCAACGCATCGAAGATGTGCATCAGTTTGCCGGTCATATTGCCTGCGACGCGGCGTCTAATTCTGAAATTGTTATCCCGATAACCGTAAACGGTGCATTATTAGGTGTGCTGGATATAGACAGCCCTCAAACAGGACGTTTCAACCAGGAAGATGAGGACGGCTTAACTGCCATTGTGGCAGAATTAGTGGCGCAATTATCATGAAAAGTATGGTGGATATTCAGGTTGTGCTGGCTACTTGGCAGGATATGGAAGATATCTATGAGGATCCTGACGAGGCAGCTGAGCGCCTCAATACAATATTGCATATGGTGTACGATCGCGCCGAAGACGACATCGATACCACTCGATTAGAGAAGTTATTGGCCTATACCTGGTCAATATGGCACCAGGATGATAATTTATTGTACGTAAATGAAGATGATTTGCTTGATTGGGTTGACCATCTGTTAGCAACTTGGGATGATGCAGACAATCTAGATTAACACTGATATGCATGTAAATTGATGGAATCATCACAGAAGTTTAGTAATAGCAAAGAGGTTATCGCCTTTCTTGCCGAAACATTCCCGCATTGCTTTACCCTTGAGGGTGAAGCAAAACCCCTTAAAATTGGCATTTTCCAGGATTTAGCCGAGCGTTTGGATGGCGATGAACGAGTGAGTAAAACTCTGCTCCGTTCAAGTTTACGTCATTACACAAACAGCTGGCGTTATCTGTATAGCATTAAGCAAGGTAATTTTCGTGTAAATCTTGATGGTGAAAATGACGCTGCTATCGAGCAAGAGCACGAAGAGCATGCGCAGAAACAGCTGGAAGAGAGTAAAGCGAAGGCGGCGGAAAAGCGTAAAGCAGCCGGTAAGCCCAACCGTAAAAAAGACAATCGTCCACCTGCGGCCGGTAATGGTGAGCGACAAGGTAAGTCGCCAGCAGCTCGCAACACAAATGGAACTAAATCGAAAACCAGTAGACCAATAAAAACCCCACCCGCAAAGTTGACTGACGCAGATCTGGTCACCGGTACTGCGGTAACTGTTAAACTGGGTAAGTCACCCATGCCCGCGGTTATCACCGAAGTTGCCAAAGATGGCGTTCATGTTCAACTGGATTCAGGTATGGTGGTTAAGGTTAATCCGCAAACTTTGCGTTTAGCACGTTCCAAGAGGTCGTAATATGAAAGAGATACTTCGAATTTCCGTAGCCAGTGCCATTCTTGCAGTAAGTGTAGGAGCCGGTGCGGTTACTTCTGGCAACAGTGTCGAAGACTTGCTGGTACTTCAGCAAGAACCTCAGCACTCTTCAGCAGCGAAGCGCATCAGCACGTTGTTTACTCGTGAACACTACAAGCTCATTAAGCTTGACGACGAGTTATCTGAAAAAGTGTATGACCGCTACCTGCAGTCGCTGGACGGAAATCGAAATGTCTTTTTACAATCTGATATTGCCAAATTTGAGCAATACCGCGATGCCTTCGACGATGCGCTACAGCGCGGTAACCTGCAAATAGCCTATGATATTTTTAATCTCAATCTGGAACGTAGAATTGAGCGTTATAAGTATGCGTTGAGTTTGCTTGATACGGAGTTCGACTTTGAAAAAGAGGGTGATCGGTTTTTCTTTGATCGCGAAGAGGCTCCCTGGCCTGCGAATCAGGCAGAACTCGATGAACTCTGGCGCCAGCGCGTCAAATATGACGCGCTGAACCTTAAGTTGGCTGGCAAAGAACCTGAGAAAATTACCGAATTGCTCACTAAACGTTACGAGCGGGCTATTAAGCGTCTGAAACAAACACAAAGTGAAGACGTTTTTCAAACGGTGATGAATTCCTTTGCGCGCAGCATTGAAGCGCATACCAGTTATTTATCGCCGCGCAACGCAGATCGTTTTCAGATGGACATGAATTTGTCGTTGGAAGGTATCGGTGCGGTATTGCAAAGCGAAGATGATTTCACGGTAATTAAGAGCGTTGTGCCAGGTGGACCAGCAGATAAGTCGAAGGCGATTAAACCTGAAGATAAAATTGTCGGCGTTGCCCAGGAAGACGAAGAGTTTATTGATGTCATCGGTTGGCGACTGGATGACGTAGTCGATATGATCAAAGGCCCTAAAGGCAGTGAAGTTAAGCTACAGGTTCAAAAGGGTAGTACCGACAGTACGACTATCTCTGTTGTAACCCTGATCCGTGACAAGATTAAACTGGAAGATCGCGCCGCGAAATCTGAAGTGTTTGTGCCTGATAACGGCCCGCACCAGGGTGAAAAAGTGGGTGTGATATCGATCCCGAGTTTTTATAACAACTTACACGCAGATGTACTAAAAGAAATTAATACGCTTAAAGCAGAAGATGTGAAAGCCATTATTGTTGATTTACGCGGCAACGGTGGTGGGTCACTTTCTGAGGCAACATTAGTCTCTGGTTTATTTATTGAGAAAGGCCCGGTAGTGCAGATCCGTTATGAAGGCGGTCGTATGAGTGTTAATCAGGATACCGATGGTCAGGTATCTTATCAGGGCCCTTTAACGGTGCTGGTAGACCGTTACAGTGCGTCTGCATCAGAAATATTTGCCGCGGCCATGCAGGATTATAACCGCGCTTTGATCATTGGTGAGCAAACCTTTGGTAAGGGTACAGTGCAACAGCATAAAGGTTTAGGCCGCATATATGATCTGTATGAAAATCCATTGGGAAGCGTGCAGTACACCATTGCGAAATTTTACCGTATTAATGGCAGCAGTACACAGCATAAAGGCGTAGTACCTGATATTCGTTTCCCATCGCCAATCGATCCGGCAGAGTGGGGCGAAAGTCAGGAAGAAAATGCGTTACCCTATGACAGTATCAGACGGGCTAACTACACCACATTTGGTGACACCAAAAACACGCTGAACGTGTTAGCAACACAACATACTTCACGAATTAGTCATGATCCTGAATTTGGCTATATTCAACAAGATATTGAGAAATATCAAAAAGATAAGGATAAAGAATTTATCTCATTAGTTGAATCTGAACGACTAGCAGAAAAGCAGGAAAATGAAGAGCGAGCGTTGGCCAGAGCGAACGAACGTTTAACACGTCTTGGCTTACCGATAGTCGAAGATCTTGAAGATTTACCCGAGGAATTAGATGAGCTGGATCCTTTCCTGGCCGAAGCCGCTAATATTACCCTCGATATGGTAAATACGGGTAAATACGCGTTAACCCGCGGCTAATGACTGCGCAACATCCAAGGGTCGGCATTAATGTCGGCCCTTTTTTCATTGCATCAAACCTATAAACAACAAATACTAACGACGTATATACAACAATAATAAAGGGAACAATATGGCGATTCGTGGTGAGTTTTCCTCTCGTATCGGGTTTATTCTGGCGGCAGCTGGCTCAGCTGTAGGGCTAGGCAATATCTGGGGGTTTCCAACGCAGGTAGCCAGTAATGGTGGTGCTGCATTTGTATTAGTTTATTTACTACTGGCCTTTGCGCTGGCGTATCCTGTACTGATGGCTGAATTAGTCATTGGCCGCGCTCACCGCTCCAATATGGTTGATTCACTGGGCAAAATAACCAGCAATCCGCTTGGCCGCCTAACAGGGTTATGGGGCTGTGTGACAGTGTCTTTAATTCTGGCGTTTTACGCAATTGTCGGTGGTTGGATGATTGCCTATTTTGCCGAGTCGGCGACCCGGCCAGTGGCACCAGCAGCGTTGAATGAATGGTTTACCAGTTATTCTTTGAGCTCTAATCTGGTTTTCTGCGCATTATTCTTGTCGTTGACTTCGTATATTGTGCTTGGTGGCGTTAAAGCCGGTATTGAACGCTGGTCAGTGCGCCTGATGCCAACATTATTTGTATTGATGCTGGCACTTATCGTCTATGTTAGTTTTCAGCCAGGCGCCAGTGAAGGGTGGGCAGCCTATTTAGTGCCTGATTTTAGCCGTGTGCTTAATCCCGATCTATTGATAGATGCGATGGGACAAGCGTTCTTCTCTATGTCGCTGGGTGTTGGTACCATGCTGGTATACGGCTCTTATATGAGCAAAAAAGAAGACTTACCGTCTATCGGCGCAGCGGTTGCTCTGGTTGATATCGGTGTGGCGGTGATTGCCGGTATGCTGATTATTCCGGCGATGTACGTCGCGCTCAATAATGGTATCGAGATTTTTGCAGCTAACGGTGATTTGATCGCAGGTGATCAGCTTATTTTCACGGTATTGCCGGCACTGTTTGATACCATCGGTCCGGTAGGACTCATTGTTTCAATCGTCTTTTTTGCCTTAATGGTGATTGCTGCGGTGACCAGCTCAATATCAATGCTTGAGGTGCCGGTCGCTTATTTATCAGAAAGCCGCAATTTACCACGTAACAAGTCAGTATTGATTGTGTCGCTGGTAATTTTTGCCGCCAGCACCATTATCATCTTCAATTTTTCTACGCTGTTTGGCTTTGTCATTACACTTACGACTAAGTACAGTCAGCCTCTGCTAGGTTTCGCCTTGTGTATTTTTGCTGGCTGGGTATGGAAACGTAACGAAATTCTCGCTGAGTTAAAATTAAGTTCACCGGATATCGAGCATCGCCTGTTCTGGCGGATATGGCCCTGGTACGTGAAATTTGTTTGCCCGTTGGTTATTTTAATTATGTTTTTCCGCTCCGTCGTATAAGGACATCCATCCATGACAACCCAAAAACTTAAACAACCCAGTCTGATAGATGCACTAATACCTATTGTTGCGTTAATTGTCATGATGGGCACCGCGGTGGTGTTGTTTGCCGACAACTCATCCTATGGACCAAACCAGATAGCACTGTTAATTGGTACCGGCCTGGCTGCGATCATTGGTATGAAAAATGGTCATCGCTGGAAAGACATCGAGAAAGGTATCATACAGGGGATTTCGGTTTCTCTGGGTGCCTGCCTTATTTTACTGGTGGTGGGCGCACTCATTGGTACCTGGATGCTCGCAGGTACTGTACCTACACTCATTTACTATGGTCTGGAACTGCTAAACCCCAGTATGTTTTATGCCGCAACCTGCGTTATTTGTGCAGTCGTTGCAATGAGTATTGGTAGCTCCTGGACCACAGCCGCAACAGTCGGTGTAGCGTTGATGGGGGTTTCAGCCGGTATGGATATGTCGGCCGCAATTACTGCTGGAGCAGTGGTGTCCGGCGCCTATTTTGGTGACAAGATTTCGCCGCTCTCCGAAACCACTAACCTGGCGCCAGCTGTAGCTGGTACCGACTTATTTGAACATATTCGCTATATGCTTTGGACCACGATTCCCAGTTTTCTTATCGCGCTAGTGTTATTCATAGTACTTGGTTTTAGTGAAGCGTCCGGCCAATCAGCGGATAAGATTCAACAAATGCAAGTCTTGCTGGAAGGTACCTTTAATCTCAACCTTGTCATGCTTGTGCCATTGGTCGTGCTGCTCACATTAGCCATTAAGAAAATGCCGGCGTTTCCGGCTGTAGCGATTGGTGCATTGCTAGGCGGAGTTTGGGCATTAATTTTCCAATCAGATGTAGTGCAGTCAATGAAGGATACCAGTGATACTTACTCGGTGGGCGCACTTAAAGTTGTGTGGACCGCATTGTTTGACGGGGTTAGCTTTAGTACCGGTGATGATAATCTTGACAGTTTGTTGAGCCGTGGCGGGATGTCTTCAATGCTAAACACCATTTGGCTGATTATTTGCGCAATGTCTTTTGGTGCGGTGCTGGAACGTGTTGGACTGTTAACCCGTGCGGTTAGTGCCATACTGCATGGTGCAAAGAGCGCCGGCTCTATGGTGAGCCGTACTATTTTAACGTGTATCGGTACTAACCTGATTACTGCCGATCAATACATTGCGATTGTTATGCCTGGCCGGATGTTCAAAGAAGAATACGCTAAACGCAATCTACACCAGTTAAACTTATCACGCAGTCTCGAAGATGGTGGCACTATAACGTCACCACTGATCCCATGGAATACCTGTGGCGCTTATATGCACGGGGTATTAATGGTTCATCCGTTTGAATATATTTTCTTTGCGTTCTTTAATTTAATTAGTCCGGTTCTGGCTGTTATCTATGCCTATTTAGGTATTAAAATATTACGCCTTACACCACCAGAGCCCATTGTTTCTGCAAAATAAAACCGCTTTTTAGGAGTTGGAATGACATTAGTGGCCAAACGCCGCGACGACTATCGCGCACCTGAATTTACCGTTACTGATGTAGCGCTGGACTTTGTACTAGCGCCTGAAGCCACCCGGGTAACCAGTGAATTGAAGGTGTTAAGACAAGGTTCCCATGACGCTGCCTTACATCTTGATGGCGAACAGCTAAAACTGCTGGAGTTGTCAGTAGACGGTGTAGTAGTGGACAACGTTCAGCATACTGAGTCTGGTTTGACCTTAAATAACGTACCGGACGCGTTTACACTGCGCATCGTTACTGAGGTTAATCCGGCAGAGAATAAAGCCCTGGAAGGCTTGTATTTGTCCAATGGTGTGTACTGTACCCAGTGTGAGGCTGAAGGTTTTCGCCGCATTACCTATTATCTGGACCGCCCTGATGTACTGGCTAAATTTACCGTAAAAATAACTGGCGATAAAGCCAGTTTACCGACCATGCTTGCTAACGGTAACCCTATTGAAAGTGGTGAAAACGAGGATGGTACCCATTGGCTACTATGGGAGGATCCATTTCCTAAACCGGCTTATTTGTTCGCATTAGTGGCCGGCGATTTCGATACACTTACCGATACTTTTATTACCCAAAGTGGTAAATCTGTAGCGCTTGAGTTGTATGTTGATAAGGGTAAACGGAGTCGCGGTGAGTTTGCTCTGGATGCGCTTAAACGCGCCATGCGCTGGGATGAAGATACATTTGGCCTTGAGTATGACCTGGACATCTACATGATTGTTGCGGTCGACTTTTTCAATATGGGCGCAATGGAAAATAAAGGTCTTAACGTATTTAATAGTAAGTTTGTGCTGGCAGATCAAGACTCTGCGACCGACGAAGACTTTTTTAATGTGGAATCAGTCATTGCCCATGAGTATTTTCACAACTGGACCGGTAACCGGGTTACCTGTCGCGACTGGTTCCAGTTAAGTCTCAAAGAAGGCCTCACCGTTTTTCGCGATCAACAGTTCAGCAGTGATATGACATCGCCGTTGAGCAATCGTATAAAACAGGTGCGGGTAATGCGCGAGCACCAGTTTGCTGAGGATGCCAGTGCTATGAGTCATCCTATCCGTCCGGATGAAGTCATAGAAATGAATAATTTCTATACAGTGACGGTGTATGACAAAGGCGCTGAAGTGATTCGTATGATGCACACCTTGCTGGGCGTCGATGGGTTCAGATCCGGTATGGATGAATATTTCAAACGTCACGACGGTCAGGCCGTCACTTGTGATGATTTTGTTGCGGCAATGCAGTCTGTGACTGACATCGACCTGACGCACTTTTCCCGTTGGTATAGCCAGTCTGGTACGCCACAGTTAACAGTAACACGTCGTTATGATGAACACGCAGATTCGTTAATCGTTACCATTACCCAGCAAAACAAGCCCACTGCTGATCAAGCCGAAAAAGTACCGCTGTTTATTCCTCTGCAAATCGAGTTTATTGATGCGACAGGGCAGCATGTTGCGCCAGAGCAGCCCATGCACACCGACAATTTACTGATTATAGACAAAGAAAAAACGGAACTGACGTTTACCGGTAAAGGCAGTGAGATAACGCCGGTGGCGCTGGGTAATTTTTCTGCGCCAGTGAAGTTAACCTCAGACCTTACGCCTGCTGATTGGCTGCATACGTTTCGTTTTGCCAACGATGCCTTTAGCCGTTGGGATGCTATTCAGCAATTGTACAACTGGTGTATAGAGCAGTATTACCAGCAACAGCCACATGTTATCGATGCAAGTATTTGGCAAGGGCTGTATAAGGCGGTTGAAGCCAGTCAGCAGGAAACTGAAATCCTGGGTGAGTGCCTGGTAGTTCCCAGTTTTGAAACACTGTGTCAGAGCCGAACAAATATCGATGTACATCGTCTCAATAACGCCAGAAAGGCCTTTAGTGAAGCGTTGGCTGAACAGTTGGCAGATTTATTAATGGCAATTTATCAGGCTAATCAAACTGCCGCTTATGACTATCAGCCAGAACAGGTAAAGGCGCGTCGTTGTAAAAACGTAGTGTTAACATTGCTGGCTCAGTTGCCCGAGTGTAAAGACCGCATTATTGCTCAGTTTGAACAGTCTGATAATATGACCGATACCCTCGGTGCGCTCAAGGCCGCGCAACAACATGACCTAGTGCTGTTTAACAATTTAATGAACAGTTTTGAGCAGCGCTGGCGTGATGATCCACTGGTACTGGATAAATGGTTCAGTCTGCACGCAACCTGTGAACGTGGTGATATTCTGGCTCAGCTTACTTTGTTACGCCAACATCCTCAGTTCAGCCAGCAAAACCCCAATCGGGTGAGGGCGGTGATTGGCAGCTTTGCTTTTTATAACACCAGTGGTTTCCATGCGGATGATGGCAGTGGTTATCGTTTTCTGACCGATTATCTGCTGGAACTTGATAAGCGTAATCCACAGGTGGCTTCGCGACTCGTTACGCCATTGAGCCAGTGGCAGCATTACAGTTCTGCACGCCAGGACTTAATGAAACAACAACTGGCTCGTTTGCTTGATGCCAGTGGATTAAGTAAAGATTTGTATGAGAAAGTCAGTAAAGCACTGGCCTACGGAAATGATTCTTAATTCAGACAAGATTTATTTCTTCTCATTAAATGAGCCCTATCACCGGTGCCAGGCACTTTACAGCGGTACAATACCCTTTGTGGTATTGACCGCTGAGTGTGGTGCACGGGTGCAGGTGCCCGCCGGCCGAATTCGCCGGTTTATCGATAGTCGCGGCGTCTGCGGCCGTTTCAGAATGGTTGTTTCAGCGCAAAATAAAATCAAATCTTTCGAGCGACTTCGCTGAATTTGAACTATACCTACCAAGCAGTCAGTCTTTGTACAATCATCGTTACACCTATAAGTTACTCAATGTGCTGGCTTTTTCTAACTGGTACGATTAGTTCTTGCCATCTAACTAAAATGATGTAATCATTTTGTTAAATAAACCGATGAGTTTGTAGTTTTATCAGCACGTTAGTGCTGAATCAGGAGTATAAAATTATGATAACCAGGTATAGCGCATTCAAAAAATCGCCTATCGCAGCTGGAATATTTGCCTTTTTAGGTGCCGCCGCATTGCCTGCCGGCGCTGCCTCATGGGACTTTGGCGATGTATCAGTGTCGCTGGATACCAATCTGACCCTCGCGACCAGTATTCGTGTTGAAGATCGTGATTACAGTTTAATCGGCAACAGTAACCATCCGCAGTTTAACTGGAGTGGTTACAATGCAGCGACAAATGTCATTTATCCGAGTGCCGATGTATGGGCAATGTCCGATGGTCAGTATTCTACGAATGGTGATTTAGGTAATTTGGCGCACGATTCCGGTGATGCATTTTCAACTCAGATATCCGGCAACCATGAACTGGATATCCGTTATGGTGATATAGGCTTTTTTGCTCGAGGGTTCTGGTTTTACGATTTTGAGCAAATGGATAACGATCGCCCCTGGGATAATCCGATTACGGGCAAGAATACCGAACTGTGTGACGATCCACGTGCCAAGGACTTGTTGTGTAGCGACGTGCGTTTACTTGATGCATTTGTTTACGGTGATTGGTGGTTAGGCGATAGCCCATTAACTGTTCGTGTCGGTCAACAGGTAGTGAGCTGGGGTGAAAGCACGTTTATTCAGCACGGTATTAATACTACTAATCCGGTTGATGTTACTCGCGCCCGTACTCCTGGGGCAGAGTTAAAAGAAGTGTTTATTCCTGTGGGTATGGTATTCGCTTCACTGGGCATCACTCAAAACGTCAGCGTTTCGGGTTATTATCAATACGAATGGGAGCGTAGCTGGTTGCCTGTGGCAGGTAGTTATTTTGCGACAAACGATTTTGCCGGTGAGGGTGGTCAGGCGAATAATATTCAGCTCGGCTTTACCGGTAATCCGGATATCGATTTGGATCATTTATTAACGTCGTTAAATGGCCTTGGTGAAGCGCTGCGTGCCGGTGCTGATCCTGCAGCAATTAGTCAGGCTTACCTGGCTTATCCCACTAAAGTGGCTATTCGCGGTTATAGCGACAGTGCCCACAATGATGCTGATGACCAGGGACAGTACGGTTTACGTTTAACCTGGTTTGCCGAGGCTCTGAACGAAACCGAAATGAGTTTCTATCACATCAATTACCATAGCCAACGGCCATTAATCTCCGGTAAAACGTCAAATTTCACTGGTCAGGCTATAATGCAGGATCTGGCTATGTTAGCAAACCCGGCTGGCATTACGCGTGATAACATTACCGATTTACAAGCGTTTACCCAGGCTGAGTTTTTCTATCCTGAAGATATTAAACTATACGGTTTCAGCTTTAATACCAACATAGGTACCACAGCACTGGCCGGTGAGTTTGCGTACCGTCAGGACGAGCCGTTACAAATTGACGATGTAGAACTGCTCTATATGGGTATGCCTGAGCAATTAGCAAATGCGGGCCTGCGCCCTGATTTGGCAGGCATCTCACAGTTGAATAACATCGGTCGTGCTGTCGGGCCGGGTGAAACTGCCCAGGGTTATGTCTTTTCAGATACCTGGCAGGCACAGTTCACGCTGTCTCATGTATTTGGCCCAATGCTGGGTTCAGATAACTTTATTATGCTCGGTGAAGCTGGCTACGTTAATATCGTTGATTTCCCTGACCCTTCAGTCGTGCGATTGAACGCGCCGGGAACGGGCCGGACACCGTCTCTTGAACCTACAGAATCGGGCAATCCGCGCACAGGATTACATACCGGGTTATCTAACGGACCGGAAACTAACCCATTTGCCACTGACGATGCCTGGGGCTATCGGTTACTGGCAGTCGCTGATTACAACAACGTATTTTCGGGTGTCAATTTACGAACACGTGCTACTTTCTCACACGATGTGAAAGGCACCACACCTGATCCGATCTTCTTATTTATTGAAGACACAAAATCAGCCAATATTTCTTTTACCTTTGATTACTTGAGTAAATGGTCTGCGACAGCTTCTTACAGTGCCTTCTGGGGTGGTATTGGTACCACTAACCAGCTGTCTGATCGCGACTTTGTATCTTTTAATATCAAGTATGCAATTTAACCAAGAGTAGTATTTGTTATGATGAAAAAATTTGCAATTATTGCAGCAGCCATGTCGGTTGCCATGTCGACTGCCAGCGTGCAAGCCAAAGTGACAGAGGCTGAGGCTGCGAAGCTTGGCAGTGAACTTACGCCGTTGGGTGGTGAAGTAGCTGCCAATGCTGATGGGTCAATTCCAGCCTGGACGGGTGGATTAACTAAAGCGCCCGAAGGCTATTCGGAAGGGGATTTTCACCCTGATCCCTATAGCGGTGAAACACCGGAATACGTAATTACTGGCGCCAACTACAAGGACTATGCTGAGCTGCTGTCAGAAGGTTTGAAAAAGATGTTCGAAACCTATCCTGACACGTTTAAACTGCCGGTATACAAAACACACCGTTCAGCGTCTAATCCAGAATTCGTGTATGAAGCTACAAAAGTAAACGCAACCCGCGCTACCTTACTCGACGACGGTAATGGTATCTCCGGCGCGGCAATTGGTATACCGTTTCCTATTCCGGCCAATGGCCTTGAAGCGATATGGAACCATATCGCCCGTTACCGTGGTCAGGCTGTACAACGTAACGGTGGTCAGGCCGCGGTTACCGCCGGCGGTGATTACAACGTTATTGGTTTTGATGAGCAGTTGTTAATTCAGTACTCGCAGGAAAACGCAACGCCTGAAAATCTGCTAGAAAATAATGTGCTGTTTATGTTTAAGCAAAAGGTTACTGAGCCAGCGCGTTTGGCGGGTACCGCATTATTGGTTCATGAAACGGTTGATCAGGTGAAAGAGCCACGTAAAGCATGGACGTACAACACCGGTCAGCGTCGTGTTCGTTTAGCACCTAATATTGCGTACGATACACCAGGTACCGCGGCAGATGGTTTGCGTACTACCGATGATTTCGATATGTTCAATGGTTCACCAAATCGTTATAACTGGGAACTTAAGGGCAAGAAAGAAATGTTAGTCGCGTACAACAACTATACGTTGCATGGTAATGACGTGAGCTACGAAGAAATTCTGCAGCCCAACCATATTAATCCGGACCTTACCCGTTGGGAGAAGCACCGTGTGTGGGTAGTAGAAGCCACGTTGAAAGATGGCCTGCGCCATATTTATCAAAAACGTGTGTTCTACATTGACGAAGATAGCTGGCAGATCCAATTGGCTGACATGTACGACAATCGCGGTGAATTGTACCGGGTTGCGGTGGCATATGGCGTAAATTACTACGAAGTGCCTACGCACTGGTCTACACTTGATGTGTATCATGATCTTAACTCCCGTCGCTATCTGGCTATTGGCCTGGATAACGAAGAGAAGATGTATGATTTCTCGGTTCGACCAAGGGAAGCGGAATTCACACCACAAGCCTTACGTCGCGAAGGAATGAGATAAGCATTAGGGGCTATTGAGCTTTCGTGTGCCATTTATACTGCGTTAGGTGTTTTTGATTCAGGCCCACTAGACCTGCAAATATCTGCCTTGTCTAAATGGCGCACACTGGCCGGCTTCAGACTGCTGCAAAAATGCACAGCAAAGTTCAGCAGTCCTTTTAAACGGTTGGCAACGCCAACCGTTTTACTATATAACGCGTACCTTTTGGGAGGTTTTATCCGTTAATGCAAAAATTGAATTCCATGGTGCTATTGCTGTTGTTTTCTTTTCTGGCAAATGCCGAACAATCTTATCAGGCACCCCTTGTTAAAGAATCATTATTACTGGATCTGGCTGCCACTGATATAGCTGTTGCAGTGGGTGAGCGTGGTCATGTGCTGATCAAATCCTCGGCAGATGATTTTACTCAGGTGACGGTACCAACTACGACCACTTTAACTGCTGTTACTCTTGTCGAGCAGCAAATATGGGCCGTTGGTCATGATGCAACGATCTTGCATTCAGCCGATGCGGGAAACACCTGGCAGGTGCAAATGAGCGCGCCTGAAATGGAGCGCCCATTCTTAGATGTGTTATTTTTTGATAGTCAGCACGGCGTTGCTATTGGTGCGTATGGCTTGTTCTATCGAACGCTCGATGGCGGCAATAGCTGGTTGGCCGAGCGACATGCCGAGTTTTTAGACCCCTACGACCGTGAATATTTAGAGCAGGTACGTCTGGAAGACGAAGAATTTTATCAGCAGGAACTCAACTCCATTTTGCCCCATTTAAATCGCGTAAGAAGGATTGATGAAAATACGTTATTGCTCGCTGGTGAAGCTGGACTGTTGGCAAAAAGTACAGATAAAGGCAAAACCTGGGAGCGCTTAAACGTTGATTATACCGGTTCATTTTTTGATGTGGTGCAGCTTAACTCGAATATCATGGTTGCAGCTGGTCTGCGCGGTAACGTTTTTGTCAGTGATGACGGTGAGCAGTGGGACTACGTTAATACCTGCAGTGCAGCAACTGTCAACAGTATTATAGAGCGCGATGACGCCGTTTATTTTATTGGCAATAATGGCGTTAAAGTTAAGGCTAAGTTACCTATGGCAACGAGTACCTACGACCCATACGCGGCACCAGTAAATTGTGAACCAGCCGCAGGTATTAGTGTGTCTCAGACGCAGAGCAAGTCAGCCTTACTCAATGCTGCAATGATTAATGGACAACTGTTTGTTACCGCTGCCGATGGCATTTATTCACTTTCTTTGGATTAATTACGTTATATGTCTTCTTTTAGTCAATTAGCAGAGCGACTGATATTTAATAACCGCGCAGTGGTTATTTTGCTATTTATTTTTGCCACCTTGCTGCTGGCATTTCAGGCCTCACGCATGCAACTGGACGCTGGCTTCGAAAAAAACATTCCACTAAACCATGAGTATATGCAAACGTACATGGAGCACCGAAAGGATTTTGGTGGCGCCAACAGCGTATTGGTGGCGGTGTGTGACAAAGACAGTGATATTTTTAATCAGTATTTTTTTGATACTTTAAAAAACGTTCATGATGAGTTGTTTTTTATTAATGGTGTAAACCGCTCTTTGGTGGTGTCTTTGTTTTCACCATCAACCCGTTTTACTGAGATTGTAGAGGGCGGTTTTGCCGGCGGACCAGTCATACCCGCTGATTTCGATTCATCTAATCCACGTGCACTCAATACGGTAGCCGCGAATATCGAAAAAGCCAAAATTGTCGGACGACAGGTATCTAACAACTACCGTTGTGCGATGGTAACGGCGCAATTGTTAGAGCTTGACCCGGAAACCGGTAAGCCTTTGGATACCCTGGCGCTAGCTGAAAACCTGGAAGAAAAACTTCGTGGTAAATTTGAAGATGATCAGGTCAGTATTCATATTATCGGCTTTGCAAAAATGATTGGCGATGTGGCTAACGGCGCAAAGTTTGTTGTGTTGTTTTTTGCCATTGCCATCGTTATCACCACACTGATGGTGTACTTTTTCTCGCGAAATATCATGCTCACTATTTTACCCATTGTATGTTCAGTGATTGCAGTGGTGTGGCAAATGGGCTTGTTAACCACATTAGGCTTCGGTCTAGACCCAATGTCGATACTGGTACCGTTTTTAGTCTTTGCGATTGGTGTCAGTCACGGTGTGCAGATGATCAACGCGGTCGAGAAAAATGTGGTAAAAGGTAACAATGCCAAACAAGCAGCCATGATTGCCTTTCGCGCGCTTCTTATTCCAGGCGGTATAGCGTTACTGTCTGACACTATTGGCTTTTTAACTTTACTCGTTATTGATATAGGTATTATTCGTGAGTTGGCAATTACCGCCAGCCTTGGTGTTGCGGTAATCATTTTGACTAATCTGATCCTGCTACCTGTACTAATGAGCTTTATTCGCTTCCCAGAGCACTATCTTGACCGTTTTGCCGGTAAAGAAGCGCATTCTGTAGGACTATGGAAACTACTTGATAAGTGCACACAAAAAACCACGGCAATAACAATTATCCTTGTTACAGCGATACTGTTTGCTATTGGTTTTGTTCAATCAAAGAAAATACAAATTGGTGATATTCAGGCCGGGGCGGCAGTGCTGCATTCTGACTCCCGGTACAACCAGGATACCGCATTAATTACCGATCGTTTCGAGGTAACGGTTGATTATATTTCAGTATTAGTTGAGTCAACACCAGAAGCCTGTACCCGGTATGACACCATGCGTGCTATTGATGATTTCCAATGGAAAATGACCAATGTACCCGGTGTTCAGTCTGCGGTCTCGCTGCCATCGGTCGCAAAAGTGATTAACGCAGGCTACAACGAGGGCAATCCTAAGTGGCAGATATTGCCACGTAACCAGCAAACGCTGGTGCAAGCTATTGCCCGGGTGCCAACGTCATCGGGATTGCTTAACGGTAACTGCTCTGTGATGCCGGTGATATTGTTTATGGAAGATCATAAAGCTGAAACTATCAATCGGGTGGTTGATGCGGTGAAGTCATTCCGTGAAGAATACCAAAGTGATGGTCTTAAATTTAGTCTGGCATCGGGCCCGGTAGGGGTCATGGCCGCGACCAATGAAGCCGTTGAAGCGGCTCAAACACCCATGATGCTGTATGTCTTTGCCGCAGTGATTATCTTGTGCTTGCTTAGTTTCCGCTCACTGCGCGCGACAATTTCTGTGGTGTTGCCACTGTATGTTGTGTCAGTATTAGCGCAGGCCCTAATGACTTACCTTAACATTGGCCTGACCGTTTATACCTTGCCGGTTATAGCACTCGGTGTTGGCATCGGTGTTGACTATGGTATCTATATTCTGTCAACAATGAATGGGCTGATTAAACAAGGTGTGTCGGTAGAAAACGCTTACCTTGAGGCACTTAAGGAGCGGGGCAGTGCTGTACTGTTTACCGGTGTAACTTTAGCTATCGGCGTCAGTACCTGGGTATTCTCATCGCTTAAATTCCAGGTGGATATGGGTATCATGCTGACCTTCATGTTTTTAGTGAATATGCTTGGTGCCATTGTCGTTTTACCCGCTTTAGCTCGATTATTGTGGTTTAACCGCGCTGAAAAATAATATTTTTTCGCATAAGTAACCAAAAAAGGAGCCATAATGGCTCCTTTTTATTTGCATAATCTGAATAGTTACCCAAAATGTAAAGATATTGTAATGAATGGGCTTTAAATTTTGTCATATTTTAGCGAAAATATGCTTATACAATCTATACTTAACTAAAAATCACCAATTAGGTAGGGCACATGACAGCTAACTCTCAGCGCTATTCTGTTTTGCTGGAGAATGTTTTTTCACTTATCGATAAAAAAGTCGATGCAAAAAGCCGTAATCATATTCATACGTTTGGCAGACACTTTTTCAAGAATATCTCTCTGGACGACTTAGAGCACCGTAATGACAGTGATTTATATGGTGCCACATTAAGCTTGTGGAACATCTTTGCTAATTACGATGCAAAACAACCCTACGTACGTGTATTCAATCCGGAAATAGAAAAGCACGGATGGAAATCAAGCCATACCATTGTAGAGTTAATCATTCGCGATATTCCTTTTCTGGTAGATTCTATTCGGATGTCGCTGAACCGGTTAGGCATTACAGCACATATGCTTATTCACAGTCCGATGAATGTAGAGCGTGATAAGCGTCACCGGTTGGTTAATTTTGTAGACAGTTCGGAAACCTCGCCGCTGCGTGAAACAGTAGTCTTCATTGAAGTAGACAGACAGACCAGCAAAGCCGATGTTGACCGGCTGACTAAAGAACTGCATTCAACGTTGGATGAAGTGTCGCTGGCCGTAGCAGACTGGCAACCCATGCTAGCCAAACTCAGTGATATAACCGCAACAGTTGCAAAGGCCAGTCTGCCCATCGATGAGGCCAGTAAAGATATTTCTTTGCGCTTTTTACAATGGATGAACAATCATAACTTTACGCTAATGGGGTATCGTTATTATTCGGTGAATGCTATTGAAGGAGATCACCAGTGGGTGCCCGACAATGACAGCTCTCTGGGTTTAATGAAAAACTCCATTAGTGACAAACCACGGTTATTGTCTAAGTTACCAGCGACAGCACGTGAAGAGGCGTTAAGCGAACGCTTGTTAATTCTGACCAAGACTAATTCACGTTCACGGGTTCATCGCCC
>JABXHM010000021.1 GCA_013373625.1 Alteromonadaceae bacterium
CGCTCTAACCAACTGAGCTATAGACGCATTAAACTGAATCGGTGGTCACCGAATGGCGCGTATCATAGCGATGCCTCGGGCGCTGTGCAAGTATAAATTTCGCTATTTTATTTAATTGCTTGTTGTTTAATCAGTGTCGTTAAAACCAACCAGGCTTTACGATGCTTTACATAAAAAAGGTAAAGGCCGAATGACATCCATAATGCTACCGCTTTGATAAACATCAACAAAGCACTCACCTAAACGATCCGACTCGCTGATTACCCTTTGCCAGTACTTAATTCGGCTTGGTGCATCCATGGTTTCAAAGTCTTTACGGTCGGGAATTTTGCCATAAGGCAACGACGCAATAAAATCTTCTGAGGGGACGAGCATAACCACATTATCGAAACTCGCTGCATGGGGTATTCTGCGCTTGAGGCCTTTATCAAACCACCCAGGAATAGCATGTGGATAAAAGTGCGGATATAACACCAGTCCTTTATCCGGCCCAAACGACAAATCAAAGTGATAATCAATTATGCCACCATCACGATACATGCCTACAGGCGCTGCCACCACATGCTCTACGCCGGTTAAAACAAGTGGTATCGAGCCAGACGCCAGTAAAGCGTCTTTAATGTTGTTATATCCCAACTCAATAAACTCGGTAGCTAAGTGGTATGGATCGGTGATTGTAAGTTTACTGTTAGGTGCAAAAAACACACTACGGGTATACAGCTTCTGTAACCACTGGCGTTTCATCGCATTCGCCGCGGCGCTTAAGCCTAATCCAACCATCTGACGATATCTGCCATAATGCTGCATGAGGCCATGACAGCGTGCCGCGATAACATGGAGTTTAACACGCTGGTTGGTCAGAACGTCCATTACCCCTTCCGGGCCCATGACGTAGTCAATCAACTCACGAGCTTTAGTGGTTATTTCTGTCGCTTTCGGTTTGGCAGAATACACCGTTTCGGAATAACACTCGGCTAAACGGTTAATGGCAGCAAGCGGATCCTGTTGCACATAACACGCTGCGCGAAATGCACCGACAGAAGAGCCAATCACGTTCATTGGTTTGGTTGAATTGGCAAAAAACTCGGGAAACAGCACACGATCGATTCCGGCCAGAACAAACCATTTAGGCCCGCCTGACGCACCAAGTACATGCGAAAACAAACCGGCCCGAAAGCCTTCCTGCTCGATCCGTCGCATTGCTGACGGCCCGGCATAAATATTCAGCGGCATTCCCAAAATGTGTAAACCTGTCTAATTATTTGTCTTATTATGATATTAATCCTAACCTAACAGCCAGTTAAGGTAAATCATCCCGAAGTACAGGTTGAGTTATTCACTGACTCTGGTGAAAAATGTTGTGAAAAAGTCTGGATTGTTACTCTGATTTATGCACATCCGCTTGCTGAACATATAATATACAGTTTAAAAAAGTCATATTTTACAGTGCATTATGAACTACACCATAACTACTCAACAAAGTTATCCACAGATATAGTGGATAACCTACCATGACACCATATCCGCTGTGCGTAAATTCAGATTTGCTGATAAAGTGACTACTATTACAGGTATAAAAAGCAACGATTCACAACATGTTTAACAGCAAAATCACCGCTATGCCGCCATCAGGTACTAAACCTGTGATGCAACTTATAGCACCCGCGACGGGAGATATTACCCATTTGAACGAACTGACACACCCTCTGTGTCAACAGGGCTTACTCGGTGACGGTGTTGCTATCACTATGACTAAAGGTGATGTATTTACGCCTGTCGATTGCAAAATAGAATCCATCAACATAGCAAAAGCACAGGTTCGACTGGTAAGCATGAAAGGCCTTAAGATGCTGCTTCAAATAGGTGAGCCTGGCGCCGTGATCATGGGAGAAAGACTGCTGATGCATGTTAAGGCGGGACAGCGTTGTACGGCGAATACCCTTATTGCTCAATGTGACCCGCTGTGGATAAAACTGAATGGCCACGCCCCCGTTTGTATACTTACACTGCTTAACACAGCCAAACTCACTGCCTTGCAGGTAATGCCTGGCAGAGCAGTGAGAGCGGGTGACGAGGAATTTATGATGCTCCACGCCTAGGCAGCAACAAACACCTGTTCCAGCATAAGCATCGTCCTGATGTTTAGCCCTTATTGAGGGTATGCGTTAAACTGATTTGCGCATTTAATACCTTCGAAATCGGGCAATTTTCCTTGGCGTCGTTGGCAATCGACACAAAGTCATCAGACGATATGTCATCCACTGTAGCGTCGAGAACTAAATCCGATTTAGTGACTTTAAAACCATCGCCGTCTTTTTCCAGCGTCACATGGGCTTCAACCGATAATTCACCATGCTCATACCCTGCATCAGCCAACGCAAATGATAACGCCATGGCGAAACAACTCGCATGAGAGCTACCCAACAGTTCTTCTGGGTTGGTACCAGCTTTGTCTTCGAATCGGGTATTAAAACCATAGGGCTGATCCGATAGCGCCCCGCTCTGGGTGCTTACTTTACCCTGACCTTGTTTGCCTAATGGTTTGTAGTGAGCGGAAGCTGTTTTTACAATGCTCATTAATATCTCCCCTTCAGAAGTGAATTCGAATACCGGTGTCAACGCAACATAGCGTCTTATCTCACCGGGCAAAGCGATTACTCATGTGCTGTCTGAGAATCATTCTGCAACTTAACAAGTGCATGAGCTGTGCCGTTTTGCCAAGCTTCTCTTCAGCCCTTGCCAACGCTGATTTAAGCGCTCCTGCCCGCAGTCAAATAGGTAAATAACGCCAACCAGACTGTGTCATAATTACGCCAACTGATAAAAATTTTCATACTGTCCAAGCGTCATTTACAAGCGCTGTACTGGCAAGCTAGACTTGCCGCAACTTACGAACAAAATAAGGTGGCTGCATGACTGTAGTGATGTACGGTATTGCGAACTGCGATACCATCAAAAAAGCCAAGAACTGGCTGACTGAACATGAGGTAGACTTTATCTTTCATGATTACCGAAAACAGGGCGTACCCGAACAGATTCTCAGCGACGCAATGTCAGCGCTGGGCTGGGAGCCATTGGTCAATAAACGTGGTACCACGTACCGCAAGTTAAGCGATGCACAAAAAGAATCGCTGTCAGCCGACACGGCATTACCGCTACTGGTAGAACATCCGGCTATGATCAAACGTCCTTTGCTGACAGTTGATGGCAATTTTCATCTTGGTTTTAAGGCCGCTCAGTATGAAGAGGTGTTTAAGCCATGACCGATGTACTCGCGCTTACCAAAGAACTGATAAACCGTCGCTCAGTAACACCCGAAGACGCAGGCTGCCAGGATTTTATGAAAGACTGGCTGGCTGTCAGTGGCTTCAAAAACGAAACCCTGGTATTTGAAGATACCACCAATTTATGGTCGCGACGCGGTACTCAGGGACCAGTATTTTGTTTTGCCGGCCATACCGACGTCGTGCCTTCCGGGCCGGAAGACGCCTGGCAAACACCGCCTTTTACCGCCACCGAAAAAGACGGCAACCTGCATGGCCGCGGCGCCGCGGACATGAAAGGTAGTCTGGCGGCCATGCTGGCCGCCACGCGTCAGTTTGTAGCCGACTACCCCGACCACCATGGCAGTATCGCGTATTTAATAACCAGTGACGAAGAAGGCCCCTTCATAAATGGCACAACCCGGGTTATTGATACACTGGAAGCGCGCAATGAAAAAATCACCTGGTGCGTGGTCGGTGAACCGTCAAGCACTAAGATGGTGGGAGATGTCGTTAAAAACGGGCGACGCGGTTCACTCACCGGCGATCTGGTGGTTAAAGGCATTCAGGGCCATGTGGCTTACCCACATTTAGCCAGAAACCCCGTGCATCAGGCAGCGCCTGCCCTCGATGAACTGGCCAATGCTCACTGGGATCACGGCAATGAGTTTTTCCCGCCGACCAGTTTTCAGATCTCCAATATACATGGCGGCACAGGTGCCGGTAATGTGATTCCCGGCGAGCTTCATGTTTGTTTCAACTTTCGGTTTTCCACCGAAGTTACCGATCAGCAATTGATTACAAAGGTAGAAGATGTTCTGGCCAAACATAACCTTGAATACGACATAAAATGGACCTTCAATGGCCAGCCTTTTCTGACCGACCACGGTGATTTGCTATCTGCCACACAAAAAGCGATCCGCAGTGAAATGGACTTTGATACCTGCTTATCGACGGCTGGCGGCACTTCAGATGGTCGTTTTATTGCGCCAACAGGGGCACAGGTGGTTGAGTTGGGTCCGGTAAATGCCACAATTCACAAAATTGATGAGCATGTACGAATTAACGATCTTTATCACCTGGAACGTATTTACTATCGATTGCTGGAGAACTTACTGACATGAACCTAAGCAGCGCATGGCTGGGCGAAGATGATTCTGCACTGATCAGTATCGAAGATAAACATCAGTTGTTACCTGCGGTGGCCGACGCGTTTACGGCCATGCAGCAAGCGGCTCACGCTGCTGGCCAGGATATACAAATAGCCAGCAGTTACCGTAGTTTCGACCGTCAGTTAGCAATATGGAACCGCAAATGGCGCGGTGAGTTGCCCCTATATGATCATGACAGCCGTTTACTCGACACCGCTTCCTTAAGTGATACCGACAAAGTTTATGCAATTCTTATCTGGTCGGCGCTGCCTGGCGGCAGTCGCCATCACTGGGGAACAGATTTGGACGTTTACGACCGCGTTTCAATACAAGCCTGTGGTGGCCGGTTTGACATGGTCGACAGTGAATACCGTCGCGGCGGCCCGTGTTATCAACTTGCCCAATGGATGCAACAGCACCTTGAAGAATTTGGTTTTTGCCGGCCATTTCTCACTGACAAAGGCGGTGTCGCCACTGAACTCTGGCACCTGTCCCACACCCACAGTGCTAAAGCGTTCGAATCGGTCCGCAGCCAACAAGCTCTCTATCAGCATTTAAGCAATGCACCGATTGAAGGCAAAGCCATTATACTGAAGTTGCTGGATGAGCTTTATCCGCGTTTTGTATTAAATAAAGGAATTAACTAATGAGTATGTGGGCAGTTATTGGCATTATTGCTATTGTTTTGAGCGTCATTGTGAGCAATATCATGCTGCTAAAATACAGCGCCAAATTTAAATTGCCAAAAACCTATACACCCCCTGAAGTGTCGCGTTCTGCGCAGGATGACGAACATGATAGCCCAGCGTCTTCTGGTGTACAGGATGAACAAAGCGGTGATTCAAAGCAGGATAAACTTTGAATCACACAGGCAATTTATTCTGCAGTGACTGCTGTGCCGCTAATACTGACCATAAGCATACTGTTCTTGTCGCCCAGCACCTCATAATCCAAATCAATACCGACTACGGCGTTGGCGCCCATGGCCCGCGCTTCCTGCTCTAGTTCACGAAACGCAATTTGACGCGCTTTGGTCATCTCATCTTCATACGAGCCAGATCGACCGCCAACAATGTCACGAATAGACGCAAACAAGTCTTTAAACAAATTGGCCCCCATGATTGCTTCACCAATCACGATGCCGTGGTAAGCACTTATCGATTTACCTTCAATGGTTGGGGTAGTGGTTAAAATCATAATTTCTCCTTAAAAATTACCCGTTGTAATTGTGCCAGTTGGTGCTGGCTCTTTTCTTTTGAATACGGTATCGCAGGCAACTTGCCCCAAACAGGGGCCGGCCATGCAGCATCGTCATGAAAGCGCACCACATGATGTATATGAAGTTGTGATACTACATTGCCAAGGGCCGCAATATTCATTTTCTGGCCGTTGTATATCGCCATAAGTTCGATGGCGACATGGCGACTCTCGTTACAAAACTGTTGATAATCGGCATCACTGAGATCGGTGAGCTCCACTACCCCTGGTCGGCGGGGTACCAGTATTAGCCATGGATACTGGCTGTCATTCATCAGCAATACCCGGCAAAGAGGCAAATCTCCCACATGCAGCGTATCAGCCGCTAGTACCGGGTCGAGTTCAAACATCCAGTGTCTCCAGCGTGGTAGGTACTACAGTAAGTAACGCCCGTTGTCCCAGCGCGACCCTGGCATTAGGAAACACGATTGCTTCGCCATCATACTGGGCAACATACTGCGCTCCTGGTTCTGAAGCCAGCACAGTGCCTTGTTTGAAGTCGGTAAAATTGGGCACATCATCAGCAAAATGCAGGGTAAAATCCAGATGCTGACGATTTATCACCTGATTCACTTTATATATCAACAACTCACTCATCCTTGCAGCGGGGGCAAAATCGGGCTCACTGACCAGCGCAGTCAGCGACGCGCGCGCGGCAGCAAAACTGCGCATATCGTTTTCACCAAACGGCCTCACTTTACCCAACTCTACGGTAAATCCCCTGGCTTTATACTGGTGGGAAGAAAAATAGCTAAAGGTAGTGGTAGGCGCTGAAGACAATAAAAATGTATCCACACCACAGGCGGCTAAGAATCCGAACTGTTTGGCACTCGGTAAGCGCCCATCATCTAAGAAGGGCATTACCACAAATTTGTCATTTTTAGAGTCGCGGATTGCGGTATGCAAATCATAGTGGAGCTTTTCTTTGTTACCCTGCGCTTTAGCAAAGAACTGCCCCACCGTGTCTTCCAGTAGTTTAGCTCGCTGACGTTCTGGTGAAGAGCCGATCTTGTGAGCACCACTGAACAAACGATTCATGTTTTCGTCAATGAAGCGTTCTCCCGTATTCATGGCAGGAAGATTGCCAAAGATCATTAGTACCCGGTGCTGCACGGTAATCGAACCGCTAATAATCTCGTCGAGCATGTCAGAGCAGATTTCAATAGGCGCGGTTTCGTTACCATGAATACCACAAGACAAGACTATAAGCTTGTCCGCCTGAGTGGCTGGCGTAATCTCAACAATGCCTGGCGCAATAATGTCGATCGTTGTTTTATTGGCTAAAGTGCCCCTCACCTGTTTAGCAAAGGTATCTGGCTGGAAGCGTGATAAATGTAAAAACTGACCATTGGCCAGAAAAGAGAGATCCATAGATATTATTTATTGGTTTTGTGTAGTGAACACAGTCTACCCTGTAAACCGCGTGCCGAAAAGACAGGAAGACAACCACACTGAACAAGGCGTAAGGTCATCATGACTGGTAATGAATAATCCAGCATTATGAGTATTCAAACTATACGACAGTGCTGGTTCATTGAAAAATACTCAGACTGCAGTAAAAATGTACAAACAATAGTAACAAGCCCTAGGGCATGCTCGCCTTTGATGTTCAAAATTTGGCTTGTATGAAAGCGTTTTAATCGTAAAACACGCCCTAGGCTAGCTTAGCGATTTTTTGCCTGGCAGGCGAACCACCGACAATAATGTCAGTTTGCGCTAATTGAATAAATTTACGGTAAGGAATGGCCTTGGAAAACAAAAACCCTTGACCAGTGGCAATTCCGATTTCCCGCAGTATGTGCAGTTGCTCAATGGTTTCAATACCTTCTGCAATTACTGCACATTGTTTAGCGATACCAATTAACTTAGCCGCCTCTATAATCGCGCGATTTACCGGGTTATCGGTTAATTCCATAACAAAGGTTTTGTCGATTTTTATTGCATCAATAGTAAGGTCGCGAATATAAGCAAGGTTTGAGTATCCCTTACCAAAATCATCTACAGAGATTTTTATGCCCATTGCATGCAACTCGGCGAGTTGCTTTTTCACCATCAGGGAGTTCGACAGTGCGACATCTTCAGTCAGCTCCAGTTCAATACGGGACAGGTCAATATTGTATTGTTTACTAAGGGACTGAAGGTTAGCCACCAACTGCGTATCATAAAGTTGGGTAGGAGAAATATTAACGGAAAGCGTTATATTCAACCCTTCTATATCAAAGCCTACCAATGCTCTGAACGCAGACTCCAGTGTCCAGTAGCCCAACTCATTCATCATGTTATAGGACTCTGCCGCTTCAATAAGTGCGCCGGGAAAGAGCAAACCATCGGTAGGATGATTCCAGCGTAGTAAACATTCTGCGCTGATAATGGTAAGTGTGCGCAAATCTACCTTGGGTTGAAAATATAACTCGAGTTCATCGCGGGCTAAGGCGCGGCGTAAATCTGCTTTGAGTGCCAGGCCCCGGCCAGTTTCTGCTCTGTCGAGCATACTTAACTGACAGTAATTCTCGTGTTTGTTTTCTTTAGCTTGTTTCAGCGCTGCCTCAGCACGCGAAACAAACAAGGTCAGATCAAACTGCCCTTTGGACATGTTCACAGCGCCTACATTGAAGTCAGCAATAAACGCATGTCCTTCGTAGTAAAGCGGTGACTTAAAATGTTCAATAATATATTCAAACTGCTGTTGCAGTAAGGCGGTAGAATGCACGCCTGGCAGTACTACGCCAAATACATCACCACTAATTCGGCCAAATTCCATGTCATGGTTAAAAAGCCGTTGCAATCGATTAGCAATTTCCAGTAAAAACCGATCGCCAACTTCAATTCCAAAAGTAGTTGTTACATCAGAGAAACGTACAACGTCAATTAACATCAACGACATTTGCTGATGACGAGCACCGCACTTGGCAACTTTATCGATAAACGCATACCGATTTGGAATTGTCGCCATCGAACTGTGAGTTTGCTGCATGACTTGAACTACCTTATTAGGTCAATAAAGACATAAATAATAACCTGCTAGTATAAGACCACTGAAGCCACTTGTATGCAAGTGGATTGGCGTATTCTGCCCTATACCATTGTATTGTTCCGCGCTAACACAGCAGTCTTTAGCGGAAAAGTATGGTGATATAACAAGCAAAACATCATAAAAAAAGCTGCGCCAAGCGCAGCTTTTTACGAATCACATAACATTATGGAAATGGCTAACTCTTGCTTACGTTAATCCTGAACCACCGGGCACGCATTCAGGTTCCAGATCCGATCCACATAGTCTTTAATCGACCGATCTGAGGTAAACTTACCCATCTTAGCAGTGTTAATAATGGCCATTTCTGCCCAACGCTCTTTATCTCTATAGGCTTTATCGACTGCTTCCTGGGCTTTAGAATAGGCTTCGTAGTCGGCTAATACCAGATACTGGTCGCCATGGTCTAAAAGGCTTTGTTTAATTGACGCCAGCGCGCCTGGTTTACCAGGCGTAAAGTAGTCGGTTTCAAGCCAATCAAGTACCGCCTTAATTTCGGCATTTTTGTAATAATAATCATAGGGCTTATAGCCCGACGCTTTGAGCGATTTAACTTCGTCTACCGTTAGTCCGAAAATAAAGATATTGTCGTCGCCGACTTCCTCAGCAATTTCGATATTCGCGCCATCCAGCGTGCCAATAGTAACTGCGCCATTTAAAGCGAGCTTCATATTGCCCGTTCCTGATGCTTCTTTGCCTGCAGTACTGATTTGTTCAGATACATCCGCTGCCGGGATCATCTTTTCGGCAAGAGAGACACGGTAATTAGGCAGAAAAGCCACTTTCAGCTTCTGATTGACCCGCGCGTCATTGTTAATTTTATCGGCGACCTTATTGATCGCAAAGATAATATCTTTAGCTAGTTTATAACCCGGTGCTGCTTTAGCGCCAAAAATAAACACTCGCGGATGCATATCGTAGTCCGGGTTTTCTAACAACCGGCGATACAATGCCATTATGTAAAGCAGCGCCAGATGCTGACGCTTGTATTCGTGCAGACGCTTGATCTGTACATCGAAAATAGCGTCAGTATCCACATCGATACCAAGCGACTGCTTGATTTCTTCAGCCAAAACTTTTTTGTTTTGCAGTTTGACCTGCATAAATTGTTTCTGGAACGTTTTATTAGTGGCGTACTTCTCGATACCTGCGAGCTTTTTGAGATCCAGCGGCCAGTCTGCACCGACTTTTTTATCGATCAATTTCGACAATGCCGGGTTACAGGTTTTAAGCCAGCGTCGGGGCGTTATGCCGTTGGTCACATTGGTGAGTTTACCCGGCCACAGTTGATCAAATTCGGGGAACAGGTTTTCTTTTACCAGACGGGAATGCAGCTCTGCCACACCATTTACCGCATAGGAGCCTACCACCGACAAATGCCCCATTCGGACCATTTTCTCAGGGCCTTCTTCTATGATGGAGAGTCTGGCTTTAACATTATTGTCGCCCGGCCATTTTTTGTCGACTTCATCCATAAAGCGGTGATTGATTTCGTAAATAATTTCCAGGTGACGCGGCAGGATTTTCTCCAGCATACGGGCCGGCCACCTTTCCAGAGCTTCCGGCAGCAATGTGTGATTGGTATAAGCAAAAACCTTGGTAGAAATGGCCCAGGCTTTGTCCCAGTCAAGTTCTGCGCGATCCACCAGAATACGCATCAATTCAGGGATGGCGATAGCTGGGTGAGTGTCATTTAGCTGGATCACCACTTGATCAACAAAACGGCTCCAATCGTCACCATGGGCGCGTTTGTAACGGCGAATAATGTCTTTTAATGAGCACGCACAAAAGAAGTATTGCTGAATTAAGCGCAACTCTTTACCTGCTTCTGTTTCATCATTTGGATAGAGTACTTTCGATATGGTTTCGGCCTGAACATTCTCTACCTGAGCATCTACATAGCCACCAGCATTGAACACATCCCAGTTAAAGTAGCCAGAGGCTTTACTTTGCCATAATCGCAACACATTAACGGTTTTACCACCATAGCCCACAACCGGAATATCCCATGGCACCCCCTTCACAATGTGGCCAGGGTGCCATTCTTTCTGAATGCGGCCATTTTCACCGTACTTAGTTTCGACATAACCATACAAAGACACTTCCTGAATTGACTCAGGGCGGCAAATTTCCCATGGGTTACCGTAATCACGCCAACTGTCGGGGCGTTCTATTTGTGCACCGGCTTGAATTTCCTGGCGAAACAAACCGTGTTCATAATGGATACCATACCCGATGGCAGGTAATTCCATGGTCGCCAGCGAATCAATAAAGCATGCAGCCAGTCGCCCTAATCCGCCATTTCCTAGCGCCATATCAGGTTCTTCTTCCAACACATCACTGAGACTTACACCCAGCTCATTCAGCGCATCGTTGGCCACGTCAAATAAGCCAAAGTTCTGCAGGTTATTGGATAACAGGCGTCCCATCAAAAACTCTGCAGAGAAATAATGTACTGCGCGGGTATCATTTAAATAATGGGTTTTCTGCGTTTTACGTAAGCCTTCGAGTACCTGCTCTTGCATCGCCGCGCAAGTGGCTTTCCACCAGGCGTGATTATTGGCTTTGTTTTCGTCAGTGCCCAGCGTGCAGTGCAAATGTTTAACTACTGCCGCTTTAAACTCGCTCTTGTTGATGGTCACATCGCGATCAACGTTGGTTTTCTTCGCGTTCATGTGTTGGTCTCACTATTGAAATGACGTTAAAGAAAATAGCTGTAAATAACAGCAATAACTGTAATTAAATTACAATTCAATGGTAAGAATATAGCAGGGTTAAACTATCTTTTTTGTAAAATCTTTGTTAAAACAATAAAAAATCGACCTGATAAATTAATAAAAGGTCGATTATTCACATATAATTTACAATAATGAACGACAAGCGCTCATTATCGGTGCCTTATTTAATTATTTTCGCTACCAACTCTTCCGCTTCTTTAATTAAAGCCTGTAAGTGGCTTTCACCATTGAAGCTTTCAGCGTAAATTTTGTAGATTTGTTCGGTGCCAGAAGGACGGGCTGCAAACCAGCCATTGTCAGTTGAAACTTTAACCCCACCAATTGCAGCATTATTACCCGGCGCATGGGTTTGCACATTGGTAATGGCTTCACCCGCTAGCGACTCACTGGTAACCACACTGGCATCCATCGCCGACAACTTGGCTTTTTCGTCTAAGGATGCGGCTACATCAACTCGCTGATAACACGGCGCACCAAATTCAGCCGTTAGTTCAGCGTAATGCTGGCCCGGATCTTTACCGGTTACAGCCAGAATTTCCGCGGCCAGTAAGCACATAATGAAACCGTCTTTATCAGTTGCCCAGGTTTCGCCATTGCGCTGTAAGAAAATACCACCGGCACTTTCTTCACCAGCAAAGCCTAGCGTGCCATCAGACAAGCCTTCTACAAACCATTTAAAGCCAACCGGCATTTCCGCCAGTTCTCTGCCCATACTCTTCACGACTCTGTCGATCATTGAGCTTGATACCAGCGTTTTACCTACTTTCAGACTGGCAGGCCATTCGGGACGGTTCTGATATAAATAGTTAATTGCAACGGCAAGATAATGATTGGGGTTCATTAAACCACTGCTTGGGCAAACAATGCCGTGGCGGTCAAAATCTGGATCGTTGCCCCAGGCCAAATCAAATTTGTCTTTAAGTTCAATCAGACCGGCCATAGCATAAGCAGATGAACAATCCATGCGAAGCTTACCGTCTTTATCACGACGCATGAAACCGAACTGCGGATCAACCTGAGGGTTTACCACCGTTATGTTCAAACCATAGTGTTCGGCAATGTGCGCCCAGTAACCAACGCCTGCCCCGCCCAGTGGATCTGTGCCAAGTTTAAGGCCTGCTTTAGCGATTGCCTGCATATCAACCACTTCGGCAAGATCTTCGATGTATGGCACCATAAAATCTTCTTCGCGCACGTACTCAGATGCCATGGCCGTTTTAAGGTCGAGGCGTTTAACCGCGCTATTACCGTCAGCGATAAGGCTATTGGCACGCTCCTGAATAACCTTGGTAACGTCTCCATCTGCCGGGCCACCGTGAGGCGGGTTATATTTAAAACCACCATCTGAAGGCGGGTTATGCGAAGGAGTAATCACGATACCGTCTGCCAACGAGTCTGAGCGGCCGCGGTTATATCGAATGATCGTCCGCGAAATGACCGGTGTTGGCGTGTAGCCCATTGAGGCATTATCGGCTCGCTGAATTACCACCTGCACATTGTTAGCGCTAAGTACTTCAATAGCAGTAATCATGGCTGGTTCAGACAACGCATGGGTGTCTTTACCAATATACAAAGGACCGGTGATATTTTGTTGTGCCCGATATTCAGCCAATGCCTGACAAATTGCCGCAATGTGCATATCGTTAAAAGTTGTTAGTTGTGCGGTACCGCGGTGGCCTGAAGTACCAAAACTGACAGCCTGAGCAGCGTCAGATGGGTCGGGTTGATAACTAAAATACTGGCTAACCAGTTGGGCAACATTGATCAACTGATCGGTTGCCGCTGCCTTTCCAGCTTCCGGGTGTAACGCCATGAAAATATCCTTTTGTCCGTCGTTTTTAAACGTTTTAACTAAGAGTCAAAGTTCTCAGTTACCGTATTCACTACCTTATCGCTATATCCGAGAATCTGCAAAACCTGCGACAACATGGCCAGCTTCTTGGCTGTGTTGTTGTTGGTCACAACCCAATAACCACTATCAGGAATAGCTTTCGGATTGGTACTGCTACCGGTATTAAGCAATTCTTCTTTACTGCTGGCAAAATACTTGCGGTTTTTGCCTATGATTGTTTCAACTTTGCTGAAATCGGTGGGATGTTGCAAAAACACTTGCTGCAAAATATATAAAAATTGATCCACGCGTTTATCAAACTGTGCCAGTGCTGTTTTACTTATATTATTTAATAGCACTTGTTCATCGGCGGCTGATGCCGGCGCATTTGAGGTCGCAATAGCGGGGGGTTCATTTACTGCGGGTGCAGAGGCTTTCGACGTTTTAACCGACTTGCTGGCCGCGGGCGCTGGTGCAGCTTCAACCGTTTCAGCGATGGGCTTTTCCTTTACCGTGGCAGCGGAAACCACAGTAGTAATCACACCAGGCTCATCAATTAACAAACGATGTAATATCTCACTGGCACTTTCGCCAATATGTTTTGTTTGGCTGGCAATGTAAGCATAAAGCTCATCATCTATCTCAATTTTTTTCATACAGCTTCCTTTTTTGCCCGGTAGTATAATAAACCCAGACCAGTAACGCAGCACTTTAAATGGTCAACCACGGAATTTTTCTTACCCGGATTGCCCCGGAGCTGTTAGGCCTGAATAAAAACACCGAACATAATATAAATGTGTTCATAGTTACCTTTCAGAAGCGCTCACGAAAGGCACTGCCCAAAGGGGTTTAATTTGTACAATAAAGATCAACTGCCCCTTTTCACCTATACTTAAGTATCAGACTGATTACCTTAACGAAAGGCAAATCAGATAGAGTAACTTCTGGAACTCAGAACACGCATTATCGACAACTTCTTGCCGGACAATATCATGCAATCAGATCTCTTACAGGCACTCGACTATTTAGACAGCCAAATCATTGGCAAACAGCATCAGATAAAACTGGCCGTGACGTGTTTGCTTGCTAACGGACATTTGCTGATAGAAGATTTACCCGGCATGGGGAAAACCACGCTGTCACATGCTCTGGCAACCGTATTTGGCCTGCAGTTTTCACGTATTCAGTTTACCTCAGATCTACTCCCGGCTGATATGCTTGGGGTCAATATTTACAACACCGCAAAGGCACGATTCGATTTTCACAAGGGTCCGGTATTTAGTCAGGTTGTTTTAGCCGATGAAATCAATCGCGCGAGTCCTAAAACCCAGAGCGCGCTGCTGGAAGCCATGGAAGAAAATCAGGTGAGTATAGATGGCAGCACACACATTTTACCCAGCCCCTTTTTTGTGATTGCAACACAAAACCCCAGCTACCAGTCGGGGACTTATCCGTTGCCTGAATCACAGCTCGACCGTTTCTTAATGCGCATCAGCCTTGGTTATCCGGATCGGGATGCCGAAAAACGCATGTTAAAAGAGTCGGTCGGACTTCATGGGCATAATACTTCTGTCACACCTGCTACTCTCAGCACTGAGCAACTTAACGAGATTCAGAACAAGGTTAATCAGGTACATGTAAGCGATCCTATTCTTGATTATCTGCTCAAGCTCGTTAGTCAAAGTCGTGACAACAATGAGTTCCCCTATCCGCTTTCCCCGAGGGCCAGTAAATCGCTAATGCGGGCTTCCCAGGCCTGGGCTTTATTACACAATCGCGACTTTGTTTTGCCCGAAGACATACAGGCTATTTTTACATCGGTAGCCGAACACCGCCTGCGTGGCAGCCAAACCGATTACCGCGATGATGGGTTGCTGAGCCAGCGCCTGCTGGATATTACCGATCCGTTAGCGGCCTGATGATAACGCACATGCGCAGCACACTGAGGCGGTTTCAACAACGCTGGTTACAAAAGCGCATACCAGCGCAGAGTCGTTACGACTTGCATCTAAGGAATGTGTTTGTTTTTCCTAGCCGGCTCGGCTTTGGGTTTCTCCTGACTTGTGCAGGAATTTTTATTTTAGGAACCAACTATCAAAATAACCTGATGCTGCTGCTTTGCCAGTTTCTACTCGCTATGTTTTTGCTGCATTTGTTTATCACCTATCGCAACTTTACCACCCTGTCGATATCCATTAAGAGCGTGCAGCCCGTGTTTGTTAACGAACATGCCTTGCTGACACTGCAATTGCAAACACGCCGCAATTCACCACAATTTTATGGCGGCCTTCATGTACGTTTGCAGGATACCAAACTGGCAAGCTTAAATCGCCGGGCCGATCTCGACAAAACCGTCAAATTGTTATTGCCAGCTCCTCGACGCGGTGTGTTTCGATTACCACGTCTCACCATCGCCTCTACTTATCCGCTTGGTTTGTTCCGATGCTGGACCCATCTGGACTTTAACCAGACCCTTACCGTGTACCCAACGCCTATCGCCTCGGCATTGCAGCTAGCAACGATGAGTGGCCAGGATGGCGATGCCGTAAGTGACATTCCCGGAAACGATGATTTTGATTCGCTTCGTACCTTTAAGCCAGGCGATCCAATGAATCGTGTAGCCTGGAAACAGGCAGCGAAAGGGGGTGAGTTGAGTACCAAAACCTTCACTCAAACCCAACTAAAAAGTGGCTGGCTTAGTCTCGACAATTATCCGGGGGAGCCGTTAGAAACAGCACTCAGCCTGCTCACCTTCCAGGTTAACAAATTGTCGGCAAGCCAGCATGAGTTTGGTCTTAAACTGAACAGGATAAGCATTGAACCAGGCTCTGGTGAAAGCCACAAACATCAATGTCTGCAGTGTTTAGCAGGTTATCAACAGTCAGAGCTATTGTATGCAGCCGATTGAAAAACCTATCAGGAGTCAACTGGCCAGCGCACTAATTGCGGCGGTATTCTGCGTTTTGAGTATTAGTTTGTATGCGCCTTTGATGATTTGGGTATTACTCATTGCGCTGTGCGCCACGGGCATGCGCCTGGTAATGTACTTCGGCTGGTACCAGCCAGTGCCGTCAGGGCGCACCGTAAACTTACTGGCGGTACTTTGCTGTGTTTGTCTGGCGTGGTTTAGCCTGCAGATTGGTCTGCTGATTACCATGGTTAATTTACTGGTTCTGGCAGGTGCTCTGAAACTAATGGTACTTAACCGCCCCCGAGATTTGTTTCATTTATTTTGTACCAGCTTATTTTTGGTTGGCGTTGGTTTTACTTTTCATCAGTCTGTTTTAATGACGCTGTTTTATTGCTTGCTAACACTGGCATTGTTAGTCGCCCTCGGCCGTTACTTTGCCCCATCCCAACACCTGTCCTGGCATGCTAAACGGCTACTCATCATGAGCTTGCAAGCGCTACCTATTACTCTGATACTGTTTGTGATTGTGCCCAAATTGCCACCATTATGGAAAATGCCGGTGCCTAACACTACCGAAACCGGTCTCAGTGACACCGTTGCACCGGGCGATATTGCTAATCTTACCCGCTCAACAGAACTGGCTTTCAGAGCTACGTTTGAAGGGGCAATGCCAGAACCGGCAGAACGCTATTGGCGGGCCATTACCTTAGAGCAGTTTGATGGTAAAGAATGGACAGTAAGCACGCTACGAAAACAAGTGCGTCAGCAATATCAGTATTTAGATTCTGAATTTTCACCCCGGGTTAGCGGTAGCTGGTGGCAATACGAAGTGATTGCCGAGCCCACCAATAACCATTGGTTGTTCGGTATTGCTGTTGCCGTGCCAGCTGATCACAGCAGTAACATTGCCATACGCCAGACGGCAGACTATCAGTTATTGAGCGCAACTCCGCTTACCTCTAAACGTGCTTATCGACTGCGATCGTACCCTGACACGGCAAAGAATCAGAGTCTGTTTAGCCTCGACCAGCGTATTAATCTGCAACTGCCGGCAAACACCGGCAGCAACCCCCAAACTCAGCGCTGGGCCGCTGAAATAGCGGCTAATAATGCAACCGCACAAGACAGAATCAATGCAGTAATGAATTACTTCGTGGCGCAGAACTTTCGCTACACACTGACCCCACCACCGATGCCAAGCCATCCGGTGGATGATTTTTTGTTTAATCACCGTGAAGGATTTTGCGCACACTACGCCAGTGCGATGGCCTACTCACTTCGGTTAATGGGCATTCCAAGCCGAATGGTAGCGGGCTATCATGGCGGCGAAACACTGCAACCAGCGGTGCTTAGTGTTTATCAGTACGACGCACATGCCTGGTTAGAAGCCTGGTTTGATAACCGGGGTTGGGTAAGATTCGATCCTACCGCCATGGCAGCCCCGCAACGTATCTAACAGGGCCTGCAACAAGCCGTAGATGAAGCATCATTTTTAGCCAATAACCAACTGGCAAGATTACAACAGTTTCCGTTATTTTCAGAACTACGCACTGTATTTAGTTTAATTGACTATCAGTGGAGTCGCTGGGTACTGGGCTTTGGTCCTGAACGTCAGCAAAACCTACTGGAGCTGCTGCTTGGGAAAGTTACCGCCACACGCCTGATGTGGCTAATGCTATCAATTGTATTGCTTATTGCTTTATTACTGGCGCTGTATTTTATTCCACATTGGCGGCGACTGCGCCCACCAGCCAACCTTATGTGGTATCAACGGGCGGCGAACAAAGCAGAGCAACTGACCGGAGTGGCGCGCCATAATCTGGGCCCGAAAGCCTATGCCGAAAAAGTCCAAAATAGCTTCGAACCACAAACAGCTGCGCTGTTTAAGGCGCTCACTGACGCTTTTATTGTTCAACAGTATGGCGGGCACCCCGTCTCAACGCATACCGACAACCTATTTAAAAAGCGGTGCAAGCAATTTATTAAACACGGTCGCGCCACTCCACACAACTAAACCGCGATTACCCTTTCATAGCAATGGCGCGCTGAACTCCGGCAGCGCGGACAAAATCGTCATCATGGCTGACCAGTACAAAACCGCCTCGATACATGTTTAATGCCTTGGCCAGCGCATTTTTTGAGTCCAGATCAAGGTGGTTGTCAGGTTCATCGAGCAATAAAAAAGGCTGCGCTGATTGCTGACTCACCATTAACATTGCCAATTTCATTTTTTCGCCGCCACTGAGCACTTTCGCTGGGGTAAACACAGTATCCCGACGAAAACCAATACTGGCGAGCAGCGTTCTGGCGTCAGCTTCGTTAATACCTGCGCAAGCGTTGATAAGGTTTTCATACAACGATAACGTTTGTTGTATAACGCCAAAATGCTGATCGAGGTAATACGTGGCTGTGTTAAGACGTAAACGCCCCGCTTTTAACGACATCAGCCCGTGAAATGTTTTTAACAGCGTCGATTTACCGCATCCATTCGCGCCACACAGATGAAGCTTTTCGTTGGCCCGAATATTTAAGTATAACCGCTCAGTAGTACCACATAATAGTTGCCCGGCTTCCACTGATATCACCTTACGAGCCGGGGAATGACTGGCGTTAAAAGTAAAGCTTTGTACAAAGTCCTCCGCCTGAGAATTTTTAAGCGCTGAATGTTGGTCAGCGAGCTTAACTTGTCTGCCATGTACGTTTTTATTGCGGTTTGCACTGCGCGCCGTCGCCCTGTTCTTTTGTGCATCTAACAACACCGTGGACTGACTGCCGGACTTACGCAGCTTATTCCCCCTGGCAGCCCGTTGTTCGGCTTTTTCCTGCTCGCGTTGCGCTTGTGCTAAAAGCTTGTTCTGTTGTTTTTCAACACTCGCAATGCGCCGCTCAATGGCCTGCTGTTCAAGGTGTTTTTGCTCAGCAAAATCATCAAAATTTCCGCCGTACACCTGCAAGCCCAGGTTTGACAACTCCCAGATCTCATCCATTTCCCGCAGTAGTTGCCGGTCGTGACTAATTAGCAGTACATGCCCCTGAAACTCCTTGAGGGATTGCAACAACCACCGACGCGCGTGTTTATCCAGGTGATTGGAGGGCTCATCGAGAATCAGTAGCTCATCGTTACAGTTAAACAACTGCCACAATTGCAAACGTGCCCGCTGACCACCACTTAAACTGGCACATCGTGTGTCGGGATCAGCCGGTAACCCCATATCGCGAAGCTGTTGGCTAAGCGTCACCGGCAGGTGCCAGTTATCGCCGACAATCTCAAACCATTTTTCATGACAATCACCGCTTTCAATACGCTCGATTGCGGTCAGTATCCTGGCACCCCCTAAAAACTCGGCAACGGTTTGAGATCCGCTTAACAATGTTTCGGATTGTTGCGCAAAATAACCGAGTCCGATGGGTGCACTGACATTGCCACGGGTTGGTTTTTTGCGCTCTGCTAATATCGCGCCTAACACTGACTTGCCGGCGCCGTTTCGCCCAACCAGTCCAACCCGGCGTTGCGATAAGGTCAGCGACAGCGAGTCAAATAACCTGTGGCCGTCGCTAAATTCATAACTAATATTGTGTGCCTGTAATACCGGCATACTATGCCTCCTGTGAAACAGGATCCACAGACGCAGCTTGCGTTACAAATAACGCTTGGGGGTTCAGAGAATAATAAAAAAATAAGTCAGAACGTGAGCTACGCCTACTAATCCTGTAAATCCAAAAATACTGTGCAAATGGATAACAGGTTTAGTTGTTCATGATGGCGCTGACTCCGTTGATTAGATGAGCAAATAATAACCAGTTATGCCCGACCAGGCAACCGGTACAAATTAAAAACAGAGCCGTAAAATGTTACGAAATATCTCGAAAATTGAAATTCCGTCTCCCCCGCACCAATGATTAACAACAAATATTTATTGATATTCGATAATTTTTTATTGCAAAAAGGAAAATAAAGTCTACAGTAATTACTACTTCACTTACTCAAGGGAAAATCCATCATGACAAACATCGAGCTGAACACTGAGGGCGCCGGCGCTCAGTTACCCCCACCGAAATACACTATAGGGTTGAAAATATGCTTTGATCTTCTGTATTACCTTAGCGCTTTCTCGATGATTGTTGGTATAGGGGTATTTCTCATTGTAGGCCTGAATATACCTACCGAGATCAGCGAGCGACATACTGATATTAATTATTTATTTAATGCCAAAATGCTATCCACAAGTGTGGCGGATACGTCAGTCAGCGAGGTGATGTTGGTTCATGGCATGGTAAAGCTCAATAACACCACTGGTTATGCGGCCTGGTTTATTGCCTACATTGACGTCTTCATTAATGGCATTTTCACGCTGTTGGGACTGTATAATTTACGAAAATTGTTTGCCAACCTTTCATCGCATCGCGCCTTTGAATCTTCCAGCGTATTGTATATTAAACGGCTGGGTATCATCGTATTGGGTTACAGTGTACTGACGCCCGTGATGACCTATCTTTGTGGCATGGCAATTCTAGCGGACATTGGGACCTTTCACGAACAACTGCAACTGTTTCCCTATTTTTCATTTCCACTTGAAGGAGTATTAGTGGGGGCGGCATTAATCGTACTCGCCAGATTAATAAAGGATGCATCAATGATGAAGCAAGAACAGGAGCTCACCATATAGTTATGTCTAAAACAATTAAAATAAACCTGGATATAATTATGCTGCAACGCAAAATGTCGTTAACTGAATTATCAGACAAAGTGGGCATTACCATGGCCAATTTATCCACGCTTAAAACCGGCAAGGCGAAGGCCATTCGGTTTTCGACGCTGCTCGCCCTGTGTGAAGCACTCGACTGTGAGCCCGGCGATATCATTCAACGCGAACAAGCGTAGCAGTATCAATATGTTTACCCGCTGTATTGTTTACCCGATATAGCTGCCGTTTATCTGTGTTGATTTGACTTTATTGGTTAACTTTCGTTTACTCGGGTTTCGGACAGGCCTGCTCCAGGCCCCCACCCTAACGATAAAAACGACAACAAGGATAACCATGATTAACCGCTCTTTACTGAGTCTGGGCTTGCTATTTGTAACCTTACACAGCGTTGCCAAGCCGGGCTATTTCCGCGATCCGGATTTACATGATAATACTGTAGTCTTTACCGCCGAAGGTGACTTATGGCTACATCAGATAGACGCCAATCAAACCCGCCGGTTAACCACCAATACCGCGTTTGAGAAACAGGCAGCTATTTCACAAGATGGCTCACAGATAGCATTTACGGCAAACTACGAAGGTACTACCGAGATTTATGTAATTCCTATCGACGGTGGCGTAGCCAAGCGCGTAACCTTTGAAAATAGCTATGTATTTTTGCAGGAATGGACCGCTGAAGGCCACATTCTTTACAGTGCCAATAATCGTGTTGGTCCAACGGGCAACTGGACACTTAAAACGGTTGACCCTGAGACCCTGAATACCACCACTGTTCCGCTTGCCGATGCGGTAGAAGGTAACATTGACGCCGCTACAGGAACGCTTTATTTCACACAGTTTGGTTTGCAGGTTACTCGTGATAATGCGCGTTATTATCGAGGTGGTGCACAAGGTGAGTTATGGCGTTTTAACCCGGCACAAGACAACGAGGCAACCCCGCTTACCAAAGCCCATGACGCCTCTGCCAGTGAGCCAATGTATTACAAGGATAAGCTGTATTTTATCAGTAACAAAGACGGCAATGACAATTTATGGGTGATGTCGGCAAATGGTAAAAACCTCAAGGCCATCACCAAGTTTCAGGATTATCCGGTGCGCCGTGCAAAGCTGGATAATGGCCGTATTATCTTTCAGCATGGCGCTGATTTAAAAATTTACGACAGTGCCACCGATACAATAAAAACCCTCAACATAACCCTGTCAGGCGATTTCCCCCACTTACGTGATAAATGGCTCACGAAGCCAACCAAGTATCTGACATCTGTAGATTTTAATGGTAACAAGAAACAGGTTGTCATTACCGCCCGGGGGCAATTGGCTGTAGTAAGTACTGATGGCCACCGCTTAATAGAAATAGATACCCCCGCGGCGTCGCGCTCGCGCAAAGCTATTTTAAGCCACGACGGCAAATGGGTGTATGCCATTAATGATGCCAGTGGCGAAATGGAAATCTGGCAATTTGCTGCCGACGGTTCGCCTGAGCACAAGCAACTTACCCAAAACGGCACGATTAGCCGATGGCAATTAGTCCTGTCGCCAGACGGCAAAAAAATAGCCTATGATGATTTTAACGGCGACTTATGGTTGTTAGATATCGAGTCGGGTGAGAGTGAAAAGCTGTATTCCGGCCAGAATGAAATGAACCCTTACGCCGATATAGTGTGGAGTCAGGACAGTAATTTATTGGCTATCACCACATCTAAAATGGGCGATGAACGCCAGCGTATTTACCTCCATGATATTACTGAAAATACAGGTCAGGTGCTTACCAGCGACAAATATAACTCTTATTCGCCAGCATTTAGCGCCAATCAACACTGGCTGTATTTTTTGTCAGATCGGGAATTCTCACCGAGCACTACCTCGCCCTGGGGTGATCGAAATATGGGCACCAGTTTTGACCGCCGCACCCAAATATTTGCCTATGCGTTAAGTGCCGATGCAGCGTTCCCCTTTATGCAGCCAAATGAACTCACTCAATCAACGCAGGACGATAACAAAAACACCAGTGAAGAAAGCGCTGACGACGACAGCGAAAAGGAAAGTGGCGCTAATAAAGACAGCCAGAAAGATGATTCAGCCGATACTGAAGAGACGTTGTTCACTGTCGATTGGCAAGGATTAACAGAGCGGTTGTGGCAGGTACCAGTCAAGGCTGGTAACTATCGCGATTTAAACGTTAACGAGTCCTTTTTGTATGTCATTGATCGCGTCAGTGAGCCCGGCAGTAAGCCGGTGCTAACCTCCATATCTCAAAGCCCCAAGCCAAAAACACAAACCTTTGTAAGCGGTATTGCCGGTTATAAACTCAGTGTTGATGGCAAACAAATGCTGGTTTTAAAACAGAGTAGCAATAATGATCAAATTTATGTTGTGCCCGCGCAAAGTAAATTTCCGGCTGACACCAGCAAATTTACCGCCAGAGTCAATGACTGGAAACTACTGATTTCGCCTCAACAGGAATGGCAACAGTTGTTTAACGATGCCTGGCTAATGCACCGCGATTATTTTTACGATAAGAATATGCGTGGCGTTGACTGGCAGGCGATCAAGCAAAAATATCAACCTTTGCTTGCACGCATTACAGATCGTGATGAGCTTAATGATCTGCTAGGCCTGATGACTGGCGAATTAAACGTGTTGCATTCACAGGTATACGGCGGTGATTTCCCCAGTGACAGCGACCGGCCCACCCCATCCAGTCTCGGCGCCAACCTGGTCCAAACGGCTGAAGGCGTGCAAATAGCCAGTATTTATCAGTTTGATCGTGAAGTGCCATCAAAAGCGTCACCTCTGTTAAAACCGGGTACTGATGCACAGCAAGGTGATATCATTATCAGTATCAATGAACAACCTGTCGACACGCTGGCAGCATTAAACAATGGCCTGCTTAATCAAGCGGACAAACAGGTAATATTGGGCCTGAAACGCGGTGATGAGACACTCAAGACGGTGGTTTACCCTGTCAGCACTCGCACCGATGCGCGTTTGCGGTATCAGGACTGGACCACCCGTAACCGTCAAAAGGTACAGCAAGCCAGTCAGAATATCGGCTACTTACACTTATACGCGATGGGCGCCAATGATGTTGCTGATTTCGCCAGAGAGTTTTACGCAGCCTATCAAAATGATGGATTGATCATTGATGTACGTCGAAATCGCGGAGGTAACGTAGACAGCTGGTTATTGGAAAAACTGTTGCGCAAAGTATGGATGTTCTGGACCATAGATAATGGGTTACCCAGCACGAATATGCAGCAAACTTTCCGTGGTCACCTGGTGGTATTGGCTGACCAGCAAACCTACTCTGATGGTGAAACCTTTACCGCAGGTGTTAAGGCGCTGGAGCTTGGTCCGGTTATTGGTAAGCAAACCGCTGGAGCTGGTATATGGCTGCGCGGACGCAACCGCCTGGCCGATAACGGCATGGCGCGGGTTGCGGAGTTGCCGGTATTCGCAACCGATGGACGCTGGATTACCGAAGGGTTGGGTATCAAACCGGATATCGAGGTGGATAACTTACCCCATGCCACGTTTAACGGCGAAGATGCTCAGCTTGACGCTGCTATCGACTACTTACAGAAACGCATTAAACAGCGTCCGGTTAAGCCACTTAAACCTAAGCCCTACCCTGCGGTTGACGAACCTGCAGACGATATTACCCGTTAATTTAACGGCAAAAAGTACGACAGCAGAAACCGGCTTTGGCCGGTTTCTTTTTGTCTGAACTACAGATAGCCGTGCTATGTTAAGCGTCTGTCTTAGCAATGAGTTACCCTACTCTAATCTGACTCTTGCGATTCGCGTTTATTATGGTGGGGATAAGCCTGCCCGTCACTGCGCAGCAACTACTGGCACGCCATATCTGCATAGCTTGGGGCATGTTTCCCACACGAAGCACCCACGCCATTGTGCATGTACCCGGGGTAAAAGCAGGCCATGTCACAGGCCAACCCCACACAATTAAAGCGCTGCCGGTTGACACAGTAAAGGCACTGCACACAACAGCAAACCCAGGCAACTAACCGTCAGGGCGAAAGGATACCGGTCATAACGTTCAGGCTGCCGTAGGGATGGCTATCACACCGGCTACAACCCAATGCAGCCTGAGCTCGGCAGCAAGCATATCAATCTGCGCCTCAATCGCTTTTAGCTTGGCCTTGAGAACGCCTGACTCGCGCGCATTTAATTTAAACATATCACTGTCGCCTGCATCAAAACGGGTGCGTTCAAGACTGGATAACTGTACCGCTAAGCGGGCATTTTTTTGTTGTAATGACAACACTTCGCTCGCCTGCTGCCAATAGGCGTGCGCCTGCTCAAACTGTTGGGTGAGTTGGTCTCTGGCAAGCTCATACTCATAACCTAACACCTTGAGCTTTGAAGCGACTTTACCCTGTTCTGCTTTCGCTTTGCGGTTACCCAGCGTGTAGGAAAAGGTTAAGCCAATTTTACCTTCGGTTTCGGCCAGTGACTGAGGCCCACTGCCAATATCTCTGGCGACCAGTGCTTTTAAATCGAGCTTGGGTAACAACTGATTTTTTGCCAGTCGGTTTTCGTTTGCCATGATATTTTGCTCGGTGCGGATAACAGCCAGCGCCGGATGATAATTAATGGCATGGCGTAACTGCGCGACAGTAGAAGATTCGACGGTAAAGGGCCAGTCGATACTATTGGGAAGCACGGCGCTATGATTAATCACCAGTGATTGCCCTTGTTCGTTGCGCCAAAAATAGGCCAGAGCCTGCGCTGAAGCTCGCTGGGTTTGCTCAAGTTGCGCCAATGCCAGTTGCTGCTCCATAACGCTGGCTTCAAACTCGGTGAGGGTGACTTCGGCCAAATCACCACGTTCCAGGCGCGTCGTTAGCCCTACCCGTCGCTGTTTTAGTGTATCGAGTAACGAGGCAACCGCTGACACTTTAAGACTGGCCTCGTACCACTTTAGATAGTGATTCAGACCCTTATACAAAAAGTCATTCATTTTAAGCGCATATTCAGCCTGAAATTGCTGAATTGATAAGCGTGCATTAGTAACGCCGGTTCTGCGGCTGTCGATAGCGCGGTTTTGCAGTAAAGACAGCGCCACCCCTACACTCGCTTCACCACCAGAGAGCGTGTTGTACTGCTGCTCGTAAACCGGAAAATCTCCAGCTGCTACCCGGTACTCAGTGATCAGCCGGGCGTTCATTTCACCCAATGGCTGCACATAGCGCTGCGCTGCCGCTGAGCCATCATAATAACCGCTTACCCGACTGCTAATGTCTTGTTCTATGCGCGGATCAAAAGCACTCTGCGCGCCCTCAAGCCCCAGGTCCAGCTGGGTGCTTTTCTCGTTAAGCACATTGACATACGGATGATAGCGCTGCATGTTTTTAAGGAGTGCAGGTACTGTTGGTAACGCCTCTTCAGCGCGCAACGGCGCGGCAATAACCAAAAACGACAGTAGTGTCAGCAACGCCGTAGCACGATGAACTTTCATGAATGCATTTTTCTCCGTGATAACTACCATCCCGGCTTTGCAGCACCGGCTTTTTCAGCGGGCTTCTGCGGCGGGAAGTTATTTAACTGACGCCATAGTTCATAACCAAGGCGAACTTCTTCGAGTAAAATCCACGCTTTTACGCGACTTCCCAGGCGTGCCACATTCTCTTCTGGCCAGGGCATGTCGTTAGGATCCGGTTTTATCCACACCTGAAACTTGCCTGTGGCATCGGCCACAGGCTCAACATAAGTGACTTCGCCGCCAAATGTACCGATAGCGGCACCGGGCCAGCCACTGAATTGAAATACCGGCCATCCTTCAAATTGTAAACGCGCTTTAGCACCAGGTTTTACCAGCGGTGCATCAAGCCCATTCACGATTACTTTAACCATACGATCGGCGTTTGCCGGTATGAACTGACCCAAAATATCACCGGCTTTTACAAAGGTCGACTCACCGCCGGAGAACAACCGTAAAATAGTACCGTCAACCGGGGCGACTTTAGTCATTGTTGCCTGGCGTGATAACACCATGCTCACAGAATTAACATCGGCCAGCGATGAAGCGGCTTTGGCTTTGAGCTCCTGCACTTTAATCAGCGCCGCTTCTACGTCTTTACGAGATACCAGGCCTTGTTCCTGTAATGACTTTTGCCGTTCTAAATTACTCTGTGCATTGGCCACAGCAGTTTCGTTCGCGACATGACGAGACTGCGTTGCTGCCAGTTGCGATTGCAGTTTTTCTAAACGCTGGGCGTCTACATCGATAAGTGTCACGATGGGATCGCCTGCTTTTACCTGCATCCCCTCACGGACATGCCAGGACTTTACCTGACCGTCAACCAGTGCCGAAATAGCCTGCATACGATCAACCGGATCAAGTGAATCTACAGTACCGGAACCAAATGCAGTTTGAATCCAGGGGGTAAACCAAAGGCCAGCGACCACCAACGTGATCATAAAGGCAATACTCCAGCATACGACTTTGTGCACACTCGGGATAATCTGTGCTGGCAGCGAGGTGATATTTTGCATAAAACGATCTTCAGCGTTACTCATCGTTATCTCCTGCGGCGTAACTGGATCCTGGCTGGTTTTCGTCTTCAATATAAAGCACATCCTGCAGATTTAAGGTGGCATTAAACACGCCGCTGACGGGCATATTGGTGAAGTACAATACGGTACAGTCCATCTTTGCAATACGCACTAACAAGCGCTTTTTAATATTGTGCGGGATGGCATCGAAATGCTGATTCAAAATGAGCACCTGAGGTTTAGACAATACCGCGGCGGCCAGCTTTAACAGCAAAAATTCAAGCGGTTGTAAGGGTGCGCCAAGCACCGACACACGTGTTTCGACACCCTGTTCGAGGTTATCGATAACCTCATCAAGGCCCACCGACTCAAGGGCTGAATTGATTTCAGCAATGGTCGCCTCAGGTGCGGCTAAACGCAGGTATTCCTCGATGGTGCATTCCACAATTAACGAGCGATCAAGGGTGCTAATAGCCTGACGCAACTCATATTTGTCGTAGTCGAACAAACTGTACTGACCAAGCAGGATCTCACCTTTAGGCGGCCGCTCAAAGCGTTTAAGGTAACTTACCAACTGCTTTTGCACCCAACTTTTACGCGTGGTAATAAAATACTTATTCCCCGCATCCAGGGTGACATCCAGATAACATTCATCGTCAAAGTGCGACAACGACAAACGTTTAAACACCAGCTTCGAAGAAGAGGGAATATGCGCGCCCTGGTCGTAACTTTCTTCCTGAGGGATCTCCAGCGCCGACCCAATCTTTTGTGCGGCGCCATAGAGTTCATAATACAGTTTTAAGTACTGGGAGAAGCGCGAAATACCGAAAAACACCGTCGACATAATTAATTCGGCAGCCACCAATTGGCCAATGGACAACTGCCCCTGTACCACCAAATAACCACCTAACCCCAACAAGGTTGCGCTGGCTAAGGCATACAGCAACAAAAACGATACCGCTTGCGAAAAAGTAAACGTAAAGTGTCCCTTGTGCTCTTTAACGTAGTGATCTATGAACGTTTCGGTTTTACGCCCGGCGTAATCGAGGTGATCCGACGATTTAAAAAACTCGTGGGCAGCTGCCACGTCACTCAGCCACTTAGCAGTATCGTATTTAGTTTGTGAAAGCTGTATCGCTGTGCGCTTAGCACCTGGCCCCCATATTTTCCAAACCAGATACATCACCAACAAAATCATCATATTAAGAATAAACAAGAAAGGGTGATAAAACGATACAAGGGTAAAACCAACAATAATCTGCAACACCAGTGCGAAGCCGTCTACCATAAGTGATGGTATATTCTTTTGCAGTGTCATAATGTCGAAATAACGGTGGGTAATAGAGGTATTGCGCCGCCCTTCAAAAAAGCTATGTGGCGCCATAATGGTTTTCAGTCCCAATTGCGACACCAGCCGCGTATACACTCTGCGTTCGTAGTATTCCATTACCCGCATGCGTAATGCACTAAAAATGCCTGACACCAGCAAGGTGGCAAACAAAACACCGGCCAGAATATTCACGGCGCGTAGCGAGCCTATGTTAGCAATACTGTTTACCAACGTTTGCACTGCAATAGGTATCGCCAGCGTTAATAAACTAATGGCAACGCCATAAACAATCGCAACCCCAAAGAAGCCGCCTTCTGGCTTGAGCAATGACACCAAATACTTTTTTGTTTCGCGTAAATCTATTGCTTTATCCATATCGGATTTATCCAGATAAATTATATTTATTAAGAATTTTACATATAGCTATACTACACAAATAAGAAGAAAGATTAAAACTGTTATATACTGACATTAACATCGATAAAACCTGTTAATATTACTCTTATGCAGCCCGTTAATTACCATCACCTGTATTATTTTTATCTTATTGCTCGCGAAGGCAGCATTGCTAAGGCCTCGCGCTTACTTCATGTCACACCGCAAACAGTAAGCGGCCAGCTCAGCACCTTCGAAAAACAGCTTGGTTACCCTTTATTCGACCGGGTTAATAAGCGATTGCACCTTAACCGTAAAGGTAAAATGGTGTACCAGCATGCCAGTGAAATATTTCATAAAGGCATGCAGCTGGCTGAATTGCTCCACGCAGACAATGAAAGTATTGAGCAATCCTTTGTAATTGGTGTTACCGACGCTATCCCTAAAGTGCTGGCCTATGACTTTGTGCACCAATCGATGCGTCAGTTCTCCAATGTACGTTTTATTTTCCGCGAAGGACCATTTGACAATTTAATCAGTGATTTAGCAATTAATCAGATCGACTTAATTATTGCCGACAGAGGTATTGCCCCCGGGACACAGATAAATGCCAATAGCCATTTTTTGGGCGAATCGCATTTGAGCTTCTTTGCCACACCGGACCACCCGGCCAGGCAACACTCCTTTCCTGCCTCGCTAAACGGGCAAAATTTGCTGCTACCGGGTGTAAAGTCAGGCATTACTCTGGGCTTAACGACCTGGTTTGAAAGCCAGCAATTGTTTCCTAAAATTGTAGCGGAGTATGACGACAGCGCCTTATTAAAATTATTCGGTAGTGAAGGTTTTGGTATTTTCTGTGCACCACAAGCCATTGCCCGTCACGTAGAAGACCACTATAAGGTAGTGAGCTTAGGTTGTGTGGAAAACATTACTGAGCGCTACTATGCTATTACAGGTAAGAGTAAAACTCACCATGCCATTGTCACCAGCGTGATTAACGAAGCGCAGGGTTTACTGCTTAGCCAACAACAATGAAATTGCTACAGAGTGGCCTGCTGCAGCATTGGCTATTCATGCTGAATCAAACTAACCGGTTAAAGGGTCGCCAGTGCGATGAACTATTTCGCTACACCAGCAAGAAATAGCGTATACTGTAGTTCAGTGGTCAGGCATTTCTTGCCACATTATTCAGGCCTGTCACGCCACGTTGCGCTCAGCCCCACAACAAGCTGCTAAGAAGATAGACAATACCGTCAACAGGTCCCCAACAAAGTAAGTCATACTATGAATCATAACGATGTATTGCGCCGCGTGCGTTTTGCCCTGCGAATAGACGATAAAGTCGCGATTAGTATTTTTCAGTTAGTCGGATACAAAATGGATATTGAGTATCTTAAGGCCAACATGAAAAAAGAAGAAGAGCCCGGTTTTCTACCCTGCCGGGACGGCGTGATGGCAATGTTTTTAGACGGCCTGATAATAAAAATGCGCGGTGAACAACCTGGCGGCCCGCCTCCGCCACTAGCCCGGGGAGAATTCCTCAGTAACAATGATATTCTGCGTAAGCTGCGTATAGCGTTGTCGTTCCGTGACGACGATATGCTTGAAGTAATGAAACTCGGCAACTTTAATATGAGCAAAGGCGAAATGTCGGCGTTCTTCAGAAAGCCTGATCATCGTAACTTTAAGCCCTGTGGCGATCAGGTGTTGCGTTATTTCTTATTAGGGTTGGCCCGCAAGTTACGCCCGGATGTCGCCACACCGACGGAAGAAAACCAGCCCAAGGTAAATTCACCGGCGATCAAAAAAGCGCTTAAAAAGAACGCTAAACCCAAGCGTGCACCGGCAGCAGAAGCAAAAAACAGTAAGCCGGAAAAGCCAGCTGACAGCCCGGCGGCCAAAAAGCCTGTGAAGGCACCTTACCGCGGGCCCGAAAAACGCACTGGCAGAAAACAATCACGGGATTAAACAGCAACTTCGCTGTAGTCTCAGCTCGCATAAGTCAGCCTTCAAGCCAGACCAGGGATCATCTAATCATAGTCCATCGATGTTGATCTTTTTAGTCTCAGCGTTTTTCCCTACAACGCCGGGAACGGAAGTAATTACCGGCACAGTCTTTTTGATCGGCTGTGCTTTGAGAAGTTTGGCGGTTTCACTGAGGATTTTCCATGCTTCGGCCTGAACGACGCCGTTACCATTCGGCCCCACGTTGAGAAGCAGCGCGCCGCCCTTTTCGTTGATATCCCTGAGCTTGTTATATACGGTTTCAGGGGTTTTCCAATTTTGATCATGTGTTTTATAACCCCATGATTCGTTCATGGTGTAGCACCCCTCCCAATGCTTAGCGAAGGCTTGGTCGAAATGCGTTTGTTCCTGAGTAACATAGTCGAGCTCGAAAATATCACGCTTGGCAACCCGATTGTTAACGATAACATCCTCATCTGCTTCGCGAATGGCGTTGTACAGTTCAATACCGTCTTCGAGTGTCCACCAGTCAGCCCAATCACCGTCAAACCAAAGCACGGCAGGCTCATAATTTTTTAGCAACTCAAGCACCTGATTTCTTTGGTAGTCGATGTACGTCTGTTTTTGGCCGTCAACGATTATAGTTTTTCCTGACCAGTCCTTTTTGCCCAATTCGTAGGGACGGGCCTGGCTGGGATGATGCCAGTCGATGATACTGTAATAGAGACCAAAATATATGCCGTACTGATTGCAGGCCTCTTTTAGTTCCTGGAGAATGTCGCGCCCCTTAAATGGCGTACTGGCCACATCAAACTCGGTATACTCGCTATCCCAGAGTGCGAAGCCTTCATGATGTTTGGCCGTCACAACAAGATACGTCATGCCCGCATCTTTAGCATTTTTCACAATCAGATCGGCGTCGAATTCGGTGGGATTAAATTGCAACGCAACCTTGGCGTAGGCGTGTCGGTCAATTTTGGCTGTGCCTTGAATCCACTCAGAATAGCCTTGCACTTGCTCTCCTTGCCAGACGCCGCCCAGTTGCGAATAGCCACCAAAATGAATAAACATCCCATACTGCGTGTCGGCAAACCACTGCATGCGCTGATTGTAGGCTTCAAGTGACGTCTGCTTCAGCGTCACCGAAGGCGCTGCTGACAAGCTTTCGCCTATGCAGCAAAACATCAGGCCGACGGTAAAAAATAGCGGTGTAAAATTCAGTTTATTTGTTTTCATAACTAATCATTCAGTTCAGTGCCACCTATTGAAGTATAGTTAGAATAACCATTGTGTATACACATTGAGATAACTGCGTTTGTCGATAGGGAAACACTTTACAGAAATGAATTTACGCAAACGTGGTAATTGTTTAGCGCTTAGGTGGTACTTAATCTTCGTTTTCATTCACAGCTAGAGGCCGTGATCAAAATCTTGCCTTATCACGAAAGCGTATGTTCGTTGTAATCATTGCCGGGTGAAAAACGAGCATAGCAGTTAGCACAATAGCCACTGCATTAGCAGTGCGATTGTAGTGCGAAGCTCTAAATGCTGCACGATGTGTTATTAGGATAGCCCGCACTGGCAAGTTGTTGCATAGCACTCCTGCACCTCACCTTTTATCAAAATTGGTATTGATCAATACTGGCAATTTACTTATATTAGGTAACCAGCTACGTAATAGGTGACTTATAAAATGAAAGAGTTCTACACCCTGAGTGGTCGCGCAGCCCTGGGAACCCGCCTGCGACGATTAGGAGAGCAACTGGCAAGCGACGCCGTCCCCACGCTGGACATGTACAAAGTGGAGATCGACTTAAAATGGTTTCCGGTGTTGTACATGTTAATGCAAAAAAAGACGGCGGCAGTCATGGAATTGGCCGAAGACATTGGTCAGTCACACCCTGCGGTTAGCCAAATTGTTAAAGAAATGACTAAGGCGGGCTTAACCCAAACAACGCGCGCCAAGCTGGACAAACGTATCACTGAGGTAACACTGACCCGCAAAGGTAAAACAATGGGCCGGCGATTAGAGCAGCAGTGCCAGGATGCCGATCAGGCAGTTGGACAATTATTTGCCGATGCAAATGTCGACTTGTGGGCGGCAATCAATTTGATTGAAGCCGAGCTTGATAAAACCAGTTTTTTTAAGCGCATGAAAGTCACCAAACGCGAACGAGAAATGCAAGCCTTGCAGTTTGTCCCCTACCAGCACCAATACAAAAATGATTTTACCCGATTAAACGAAGCGTGGATAAAAAAATACTTTAAGTTAGAGCCCGAAGACTCAAAAGCGCTGGATAACCCTGAAGGGTATATTGTGGAGAAAGGCGGTTATATTGCTTTTGCCCAATTAGACCAGGACGTTGTGGGCACGTGCGCGTTAATCCCCATGACGTCGAAAACTGGTTTGGTTGAAATGGAGCTGGCTAAAATGGCAGTAACAGAAAACGTGCAGGGCTTAGGAGTAGGTTTTTTATTAGCCCAACATATGGTGGATGTTGCCAAACAAAAAGGGGTCGACCGGCTCTACCTGGAAAGCAATACAAAACTTGCACCGGCCATTCATCTTTATAAAAAGCTGGGCTTTAAACAGATTATGGGAGATCCCTCCCCTTATCAGCGGGCTAATATTCAAATGGAATTGTTATTAACCGTTTAAACGTTAATTGAGTTCTCAGTGGCCCTTGACCAAAGCGCACAGTTAGAGCCGATCTAAACCTGTATTTTTGCATTGATCGCTTAAATAAAGATTGAAAACACTCTTTTTATGTAACCTTTTCATTCTCTCAATTGTTCAATACACAAGAACAACTGTAAAAGAGAAGATAAATGTATCAATTTTTAAAAATCGGTAAAAAAAATATAGCGGGTAAACTGAGCTTTTGTTTCCTGTTGGCAATAGGGTTTAGCGTTTCGACAATGGCCAACAATGCAAATTCAGTCCGCAATCTCGCTGGAAACAGCGTAGAAACTCGTCAGCTAGATACAAACCTGGCGCAACTGATAACAAACAAAAACATACCCGGTGTTGCGCTTGCTATTGTAGATGAAAAGGGAATTCAATATATCAATACCGTTGGTGTCGCAAACTCGACGACACGTGAATTAATAACCGAAAATAGCGTCTTTGAAATGGCTTCGTTGTCGAAGCCCGTCTTTGCCTATTATGCGATGATGCTAGCCGAGAAAGGTATTTATGATTTGCAGAAACCTATCTTCGATTACTTACCACATCCCGGGTTTGAAGAGGAATCACTTCAGGAAGCAAAAATAATTACTGGCTTTATGGCACTTGGCCACACTACCGGCATGCCAAACTGGTCAAATGGACAGAAAATGAAACTTAAAGGTAAACCAGGCAGTGTTTTTTCATACTCTGGTGAGGCTTATCAATATCTTGCTGCAGCCATTGGCATGTCGCAAAATCTTGGTTGGGGTAAAGAGTTGAATGACCAAATTAATGAACTGGTATTCACCCCTTTGAATATGAAATACAGTTCTTTTGTTTGGAACGACGTACTAGCACAAAATAAAGTGTATGGTCATAAAGAGGGGAAACCTACAGATAACACAAGCATTGGCAATGGAGAATCAGTGGGTGCCGCCTACTCATTGCACAGCTCTATTAAAGATTATGCTGCGTTTGTTCAAACTGTAATAAACCAAAAAGGGTTGTCTGCTGACTCATGGAAAGAAATGTTGAGTGAGCAAATAGCATTGCCTGCCGACCACGATGGTCGCAAAATAGGGCAAATCGCCTGGTCATTAGGGTGGGCAATAAAAAAGACTGAAGACTCAATTCGATATGTACATACCGGTAATAACCATGACTTTCAGTCATATGTTGAGATTGATATAGAAAACAAAGTAGGCTTGGTCTATTTTACCAATTCAGAACACGGTGCAGAAATTTATGAGTCGGTCCGTGAAGTGTTGGAGTTATAACAATGGAAGATGTACTGTTTGGCAGTGTATTATTTGGTCTTATCACCCTGGTAGTTTTTATCCTTTCTCGATATAACTATCTCATAAAAAAAACGGCTTACGAGAATGGCCTCAAGCCTAATGAGTCTTACTTTAAGCTTCGCATGTTTGAGGCAGGCTGCACGATTGTTGGCGTCGGTATTGGCCTTGGCTTTTCCTCAATTTTTATGGAAATGGGGCTTTTACCTGTAACAGAAGAGCTATTAATATATTCATTCACTTTGTGCTTTGGCGGAGCTGGGATGATTGTTTCACACCTTGCACGAAAACGCTTCAATGAACCCGAATCAAGCGAGTGATTTAGAGCTTATAGCATGGATAAAACGCGGTAACACACCACTCTTTAGATACATAGTCGATCGATACAAAGGTAAGAGCATTGCACTTGCTGCGTCTGTGGTTAAAGACGCATCCTCGGCTGAAGATGTCGTGCAAGATGCGTTTATAAATGTCTTTCTAAATTTGACAAATTACAAACCAAACGCTGCTTTTAGCACTTGGCTTTACCGTATTGTGTTTAATGCAAGTTTAAATGCGGCAAAAAAACAAAAGCACGTTTTTTTTGCTGCGGACATCGATGAAACGCCAAATGCCGACTACTGCGTGGACGACGAAGCAGGTTTTGATTCAGACGAAATTGAGTTGGATTATACTAAAGAGCGTATTTTTGCGACATTAGAACTTCTTAGTGCTTCTGAAGCGCTCATCTTACGCTTATTTTATCTTATGGATTTAACGATAAAGGATATCCACGACGTTACGGAGCTGTCAGAAGCTGCCATTAAAACAAGCTTACATCGTGCCCGGCTAAATTTTAAAAAACGGTGGAAAGAAACCGGCATTATATGAACATGTACTTTTGAACAAGGCACTTAAATGAACGAACAACAACTTTCTGCGCTCATCAAGCAAAGTGAAATAGAGTCTTCATCTGATTTTACAGATAAGATCATGCGCCAGGTAATAAAAGAAAATCTGGCCTCGATGAGCATGCCAGTTTGGATGTCTGCCATCGGAATTGTGGCATGCTTGCTTCTTGTTACTGCACTGCCCTTAGGCGTACAAGCATTGGTCGACTGGATAGCAAGTGTAACGGGCGAAAGTGCTACCCCACTGGCACTTCCTCTAAAGCTTCTTTCCGTCTTGTTCACGCTATACTGCTTTGCTCAAATAATGAAAGCATCGAAGGCTCACTTCGGTGCTTTTTGGTCCAGTAACAAGGTAAATTGAAGAGACAGTAAAACCTTCTGTGTAAGGGCAACGATCATCAGCGAATATTTGGCGTAATCTTAACAACCATATCGCGACCATTTTCTGCCCAAAACACTGTGCCTGAAAAGTAACCTTACTTCACCTGACCAGCACTAATTCTGAATATTCTGCACCGACTTTATTGCCACGTCCCGTACTTTATTCAGCGCGTCGTTTAAAGCATCGTTTGAAACGTCATTACACATCCATGCCAGAGACAGATTGAGCTCTGGATACCTGGCAAAATACGTATAGGTGCCCAGCCAACCGCCGGAATGTGAAAAGACTTCGAGACTATTTTTTTGTGTACCAACAAACTGACCATTGGCGTAAAACACATTGGGCGCCGCCTCAAAGTTGCTGTTTGGCGTGTTAAACATTGCCATAAATTGTGCCGGCTGCGCAGTAAGCTTTGGTTGATAAAAATGATTATTCCAGATTAACATGTCGTCTAAATTGGTGTGCAGACCGCCATCACCTACCCAGAATAAGTTCGTCATATCGGTAACATACTCACCGGCACTATTTCGTGTATATCCGTACGCACGGTTGTTAACAATTTCCACCGGATCGTCACTAAAGAAGGTACTGGTCATTCCCAGCGGTTTAAAGATTGCCTGCTCACTGTAATCGCGGAGTGACTGCCCCGACACTTTTTCTACCAATATGGATAATAAAAAATAGGCCAGATTACTGTATTGAAATTCTTGTTCTGGTGGTATCGCCAAAGATACAGTGCTGACCACATCATAAAATTCGCGAATGGTGAGGTAGTCTTCGTTGCCCAGACGAAAGGGACCGCCCGCAACGGAGGTAAGGTTAACGGATTTCTCGTTAGCTTCATCGCCCGGTGCAGTAGTAATCAGATCATAATCGCCCATGCCGGAGAAATGCCCTAACATAGCGCGCACCGTCACTTTACCCTCATAGGCGCGTAGTTCAGGCAAATAGGTGTGAATATCGGCATCTAAATCGATTTTGCCTTCATTGGCGAGCAGTTGCACAGCCATAGCAGTAAACTGTTTTGAAACCGAGCCCATCCGATGCACCTGGGAGCCATCAAGGGGTGTTTCAAGCTCCAGATTACTCAAACCATAACCGGATTTATGAATATATTTTCCCTGATGAATAATGCCCACGTTGCAACCAGGAGCGTTACTTTCAACCACCTCATTCATGATGCTGTCAATTTTATCGTTAAGCGCAGCAACCGAAAGCGGTGCGCTGGAAATTATCGACGTGATCAGCATGATCCAACAGATGCACTTCATTGCAACATATCCTTTTTATGTGGATCAAACACAAGCCATTTTGATTGCGATGCGCAAACTATTAGCAGTCGATTTTTTGCGCAATGAAGAGTATGACACAGATAAACCACAATAAAACCTTCTCAAAACCAGGTAGAAAAAGTCTACTTCGAAGACAAACTTCACACACTCAAATGATGACAGTAGCCATTAGTCAGATTTACCGATTGGCACACACGTCGGCCAACTCTGCATACAAACGGTGCATATCAATAGGTTTAGCAGTATGATTGTCGAATCCTAGTTGCAGGTACTTTTGCATTTCATCGGTCATCACATCTGCTGTAAGCGCAATCACTGGCACATCGGGGTATAACGATTTAATAGCTTTACAGGCTGTAACGCCGTCCATGACTGGCATGTGAATATCCATTAATACCGCATCGTAACTACGCTTTTTGCTGTTAACGGCATCCAGTGCCATCTGGCCATTTTCTACAATGTCAAAACTCACTTTGGTTGGCTCCAGCATTAGCTCAACGATGGTCTGATTAATCTTATTGTCTTCTGCTACCAACACGTGTTTACCGGTTAAGTCCGGCACAGCCAGGCTCGAGGGCGCCTCAGACTCCCTGGCCAATTCGGCTTGTGGTAATGGCAGTTCCACCGTTACCCGGGTGCCCTGTTGTTCTTCACTTTCCACGTTAAGTCGTCCATGCATCATGGTTACCAGGTTATGAGTAATGGACATGCCAAGGCCGGTGCCACCAAACTTACGGGTACATGACGTATCAGCCTGAGAAAAGCGCTCAAAGAACTTACAATGAGCAATCTGATAACCCCTACTATGCGAAGGCGATGTCGCGGGCACAGCGCCTAAAGCGAGTATTCAGTATCGACTTCAAAGATGTGCGAAAAATGCGAGAACAAAATGTAAAAATCATTGCTTGCATTATAGATTTCCAGGTTATTCAGAAGATACTGGTACATTCAGTTAAAAATGTACCCTACTTTTACACAAATAACGCTACTAACAGTGCGAGCGCCACCTAGTGATGATCATGCAACCGACCTCAATATTCAGCGCAACTTCAATTTTGGGGCGTAAACTCCCTTTACTGCAAGATTGAAAGAAAAACACTATTACATGCTGGGAGCATTGATGTTCCAATCACCCAAGTCCTGTACCAATGACCTATCTACGCATGATGTTCAAGACTGATACGCCATACAGAACTTCAACAATTCGACATTTAAAATAACTAACCTGGTCAAAAAGACGCCTGCCACAGGGGGTAGCAAATAGCTTCTATTCTCCTTATACTCTATTATGAATTATCAGGGCTATCGTCAGCGTATTATCCTGAATAACCACGCCGGTTATGATGTGACCAACAAGATAGAATTGCAGACGGAAAAAGTGGTACAGGGTAATTTCACCAAAGTTGAAGCCGTAGAGGGGGGTTATTCCAGTCGGAACCATACTGAAAATCGACGGCCGCGATTGAGGGGGATATCGCCCCGGAAGTGCCTACCCAGGTTAGTGCCCGCATATTGCTTTTTGCCTTGCCAGAGGATATTTCCGCCGCCGTGCAGGTAGTGTCGCTGGGCAGTAATCAGCCGCCAGTGACCAATGTGCTTACAGTAACCTGTTATTAAATAATCTGCATCCAGATAAGAAATATTCCAACAAGAGATAACTCAGGAACAGCATGAACGAAAAGATAGCTAAGGCCCTGCAGGCTTTTCAGAATAAAAAATATAAGCAAGCTTTGTCTATTTTGGAAAAAATCAATAAATCCAGGTCAAAACAATCCTTTGCGAGTCTGGAGTTACAGGCCGCGAGCCTGGCGTCGTTAAAGCTTCACGTCAGAGCAAAAGAAATGTTTCTCAAGGCGCTGCCACAAGCCCCGGATAATACCTCCACAGCGAATATTTATTATAATTTGCATGCGGTCTGTAAGTTTCAAAGCCAATACAAAGAGGCCAAAGAATTTCTGCTAAGAGCTATTGAACTGGTGCCGTCAAGTAACAATATTGATTGGCGGTTCAGCCTTGCAAATCTCTATTACCAGTTAAGAGAATACGATCAGTGCGAAGTGTTGTGTGCCAAGTTGATAGTTTATAAGGCGTACACAGTCAGTTGTATGCATATATTACTGGATATCGCTATTGCCAAGAGTGACATTAATAAAGTTAATTATTATCTGCGACAGTTTGAAGGGCGGATAAACGAACTGAATGGCCCGGACATTCTGAGTGTTTATGCGCAGGTAGAGTCCACTACAACTCTCGATTACAGCGGTAGTCTGAATAAGGCGCTAGAAAGAGGTGCCGATCCGTATTCAGTAAAGGTACTTCAGGCAAGTAAGTTGTATAAGCAGGGGCAGGTTCAGGAAAGCTTTGAGATTCTGAGTTCTTTTGAGCCTCAGCAGCTTAAAGATGAGCGCTCTTTAAGACGCTATCATGGTCTTTTCGGGCAACTATATGATTTGCGTAAAGAGTATGCTTTGGCTTTTTCAAGCTTTACGAAGATGAACAAGATCACCAGAAAAGCCGTCGAAGCTTCAAACAACAAGGGCAATGAATTAAAGGATTTTGCTCGCTTTACCTCAGTGAAGCTTTCTGAAAAATCTTATAAGCCACCTCTACGAATGTTTTTTCTGGTGGGCTTTCCACGTTCTGGCACTACTTTGCTGGAAAATGTTCTTGATTCTCAGAATAAGATCATAGCTCTGCCGGAGCGTCCGATGCTGGATGACGTCAAAGTTAAGATGATTCTTGATGGTTATCGTTACCCTCATGATTTAAATACTGTTTCAGACGATTATTTGAATGATCTCCGAAGTCATTATTTTGATTCAGCAATGAAAAACTGCCGATATGACTCATTAGAGCAGTTTGATGTGTTGATTGATAAGAACCCCATCAATCAGATTCGACTGCCGTTGATTAAAAAACTGTTTCCAGATGCCAAGGTTATTCTTGCAGTGCGTCATCCTCTGGACTCCATTCTCAGCTGTTATATGCAAAACTTTGGTATAAGCCAACATATGGCGGATTTTAGTGACTGGAAGGCGAGTTTTGAGCGTTACAAGGCTACTTTTGAACTCTATGAAGGTTTCCGTAAATATATGGATTGGGTTGAGTATCAGATAAAGTATGAGGATCTTGTCAATGACTTTGAGAGTCAGGTTGAGTCAGTGCTGAAATTTATTGGTATTGATTCAGATAAAGAATCCTTTATGAATTTTAATAAGCGGGCTCAGTCAGGCGTTATTACAACCCCTTCAGGCTCTCAGGTGCGTCAGGGTATTTATAGAACCGCTACTCAAAGATGGGTTAACTACAAAGATTATATCGCTCCTCATATCGATATCGTCATGCCATATATTGAAAAGTATGGCTATACTGCTGACATCTGAATTTGATGAATGAAATGACATCTATTATCAACGGTATCCCTCGTTCCGGCACCACTCTGTACCTCAAGCAGTTAGCCGGTTTTCATCATGCGATTGAAAACCGGCTTGCCTTTTGAGCATGGCGATAAGGGGGACTGGAGATTGACAATCCGAGCCTACTGACAAAGCGGTCGTTGAGCTTGTGAATTTTGTCACTCTGCTTTGTGCTAAAAACGGCAAGTCTAAACATCTTTCGCTTATAGCCGGAATTGGCGGAAACCGGACATAAAAAAGTGACCTCTTTGACACTCAAAAACCACCTAATGACCAATCGAAAACCTTCGAATCTTCAGACAGGCTTTCATCCAAATAGCGCAATCAAGGATGATAGTGTTGTTGGCAAATCAGCAAACGGCTAAATACAAACGCCACCGACAAGAAAACACTTTTTATATCAACTGGTCGAGCAATACTATCCTGAGTTCAAAGAAGCTACCGCATCGCTATGGGCTCACAACAAGGTCAAAAAGTGTTCACGCTCCAATCTTTACAGGTAAGCATCGAAGGTGAATATGGGCAATTGGCCAATACCTCGAGCTTTTCCTTACACACAGGGGTCTTCGCGAATGCCGATGAACCAGAAAAATAGGAAAGGCTGTGCCGCTATATCAGTCGCCCGGCTATCAGCGAGCAACGTTTAAGTATGACTGACCATGGAAAAGCACGCTATGAATTGAAAACGCCCTGGAACGACTCACCTCTTCTTTGACCCAATTGGTTTCATTGGCAAACTAGCCGCGCTCACTCCACACCAAGACTTAATCTCACCCGATTTTTGGGGTCTTCGCGCCTAACAATAACCTTCGAGTACAGGTCACTGCTTCACAGCGTGGAAAAAATAGTCCTCGACTCTTCAAGGAAGAAAATGAGCAATCTGATCCCCCCTACCAAGCGAAGTCGATGTCGTGGGCACAGCGACTAAAGCGAGTATTCAATATTGACCTCAAAGATTTGCGAAAAACGCGAGAAACAAAAGGTAAACATCATTGCTTGCGTTATATATTTCCACGTTATTCAGTAAATATTGGTACATTTAGTTAAAAAGTACCCTACTTTTATACAAACAACGCTACTACCAGTGCGCGCGCCACCTAATGATGATCACGCAACCGACTTCAATATTCAGCGCAACTTCAATTTTGGGCCGTAAACTCCTTTTACTGCAAGAGTGAAAGAAAAACACTATTACATGCTGGGACCATTGATGTTCCAATCACCCAAGCCCTGTACCAATCGCCTATCTACGCATCAAGTTCAAGACTGATACGTCATACAGAACTTCAACAATTCGACATTTAAAATAACTAATCAAGTCAAAAAGACGCCTGCCACAAGGGGTAGCAAATAACTTTTATTCCCCTTATACTCTTTTCTAAAGAGCCAAACTGTTAACCAAACGCTTGTCCTACCATAGCTTGGCCTGCATTCTTGGGGGCAGAGCGGCAAGCTGAAAAGTAAAAATGAGCTGAGGGTGAGCGAGCTATTTAAAGCCACCCCAAATGCCTTTTTAAATATGATTGTAGCGCCATCACCAATTGCTAGTAAAAAGCGTTTATTTAAACTCCGTGTAATTACTTAATGATTTACCGCCGCAAATAGCGCGTGAACACTCTCTCCAATGCGGAAATAATCAAAATCAACATAGCCGCCTGCGTCTTTTGTAGCGTAGTTGAACAAGCCGTAACGGTAGCCCATAAAGTGCTTGGTAAAGGTATAAAGCATTGGCAACGGCTCCCCAATCTTATGCCACTGTTGCCCATCAAGACTGTAGTAAAACAAGGCCGTGTCAGAGGTAAAATCGGTATCGACCCGCAAAAATACATGTTCTTGCGTAACAGGCACAGATGCCAGAGTGTCATAAGACTCACTCAACTGGTTTACTGCCACAGTGCCCCGTTTGTTTTCTTCATCGTCGAGCCCCAGCGAAGAACGCACCATCACAACAGACTTCTGCCCGTTGCTCCCAGCTTTAACCCCGACGTAGCCATATTTATTTTGCAACGCGATTAAACCCGCGACATCGCCGTCTTTCATGTGCGCCACATTTACCGATGTGGTAGCCGAACTGCGTGGCCCGAAAGTACGTTGCGTAAGCGTATTTTTGGCACTGAGTACCGTGTTATCGACCCGACTGGTCGTAAGACGCAAGCGCCCGGGATTAGTAATAATTTCCCAGTGTGCGTTATCCGGATTGTGGTTCCACTGCCACACTTTTGGCAACGCCGGCTCGCCGGCACGACGTTCAAACTCGTCTGATGCAACAATGCCCCGAATACCATTTTGGTTGTCGGGTAATGCGAGACTTGATGGCACTTCACCGTTCTCACCTAATACCGGCCAGCCATCCTGCCAACGCACCGGTACCAGGTAGGGAATGCGCCCAACCGCTCCGCGATCACCAAATAGCATGGCATACCAGTCACCGTTTGGTGTATCTACCAGTCCACCCTGAGCAATTTGGGCAAAATCCAGCGCTACCCTGCTTTCGTAGTGGCCTTCAATGTTATCCGCACGATGAATAATGACTGAGCGCGCCCAGCGACTTTTCGGTGACGCAATGTGAAACAAGTAGTACTTACCGTTTATTTTGTGCATTTGTGAGCCTTCACCGGGCAAACCACCCACTTCATGCTCGCCAAATGCCATGTTCACGTTGTCGATAATAACCTTGTGTATGCCACCAGATTTTATGCCAGAGGCATCGGCGTTTAGTTCGATAAGCGAAATTTCGCCACCGCCGTAAATCATATATACCCGGCCGTCATCATCAAAGAACAACGAATTATCATGCAGCACAGGGGCAAAAGAGTGTGCCTCCCAGGGGCCGTTTTCGATATCAGTAGTGCTGTATACATGGGTTTTACCCGATGTAGCGGAGAAGGTAGCGGCGTAGAAAGTGCCGTTATGATAACGCAGACTGCTTGCCCAGGAGCCCTTGCCGTAAGCATCCTGACCGTTGTTGAGATTCATTTTGCCATTTTCAACCAACCGGTCGTAGGCGTAGCCAGCGATTTCCCAGTTCACTAAATCCTTTGATTTCATGATTGGCAGTCCCGGGCTCATGTGCATAGTGGTACTGCTCATGTAATAGGTATCCCCTACCCTAATCGTACTCACATCGGGCACATCCGCCCAGATAACGGGATTGTCGGCACTTTGCGAGCTAAATGACATAAACGCCAACAACAATATACAAACTAACAGAACCTTTTTAACCATAACCAGTACTCACTTCTTATCCACAAACGCCACTACAGTATACTAGCATGCAACATAGGAGAAATTACCGCCCAGGTAAATTCTAACGGTTTTATCTTTTAAAGACGGGCTATTGTTATATTTATTTTTTTTTGCGGACATAAAAAAACCGCCACAAGGGCGGTTCTTCTGTATTTGGCGGAGAGAGAGGGATTCGAACCCTCGATACGCTATAAACGTATACACACTTTCCAGGCGTGCGCCTTC
>JABXHM010000106.1 GCA_013373625.1 Alteromonadaceae bacterium
AGTTTAATCACCTCTTTCGCCACTTTGTACTCATCTGCCAGTGTGAGTGCCGAAACTCCCGGATCATCGGTGTTCAGAGTCACCTCAATGCCCGCCTCTAAAAACTGTTTCATGGGATGATTGTGCGTATCAACAACAGTGGCTGTTTGATAGTTAGATGTCGGACAAGACTCAATTCCAATGCGGTGAGTGGCCAGATAAGCCATAAGTTGCTTATCCTCCCGTGCCGCGACGCCATGGCCAATTCGATTGGCCCCCAGTAATTCAATGGCATTCCAGATACTTTGGGGTCCATCTGCTTCGCCAGCATGTACGGTAATATGCCAACCAGCATCACGTGCCTGTTTGAAGTGTTCAACGAATAACGGTGCTGGATAACCTAACTCATCGCCGGCTAAATCCAGTGCAACAATGTTATCCCTGTGGGCTAGTAGGCCATTGAGTTCTTTCGTACAGGCATCAGTACCAAAGGTGCGGCTGAGAATACCAATTAAATTATGTTTAACGCCAAAATCACGTTCACCATCTGCACATCCCTGCACGGTTGCGGCGACTACATCAGCAATATTGAGTTGATGTGTTTGTGCCATATAATACGGAGAAAATCTCAATTCAACATAATCAAGGCCTTCCTGCTGGGCATCCTGCATATTTTCATAAGCGATCTGGTAACAGGCATCCACATCAGCAAGTACAGAAATGCCATAATCTAACTTAGCTAAGAAGGCGAGTAAGTCGGCAGTCTTATCCTGAATTTGGCATAGTGGCAGCAACTCTTCGAGATTTTTAGCCGGCAGTTCAACGTTATGTTTGGCAGCCAGCGCCCATATGGTTTCAGGACGAATATTGCCATCAAGATGACGATGGAGATCCACCGCCGGTAAAAACTCAAGCATAGTAGTTCCAGATGAGCGTTAATTAATTTGTAATTTATCCATTAATAACACGGCCTGAGTACGGGTATTAATGTTGAGTTTTTTAAGTGCAGCACTGATATGCGCTTTAACCGTTGCTTCAGTAACATTCAATTCATGCGCTATCTGTTTATTCATGAGTCCGGCACGCACAAATTTAAGCACCGATACTTGTTTGGGCGTCAGCTCTTTAAACCGATGCAACATATCATTCATGTCGCCGCTATGCTCGGTCATTTGCGCCGCTATTTCAACAGGGAGCCATTGTTCGCCACTCAGCACAATATCAATCGCTTCTGCAATAGAATCTGTGGGTGTCGACTTTGTAATATAACCACTGGCCCCCAGCGTAATGGCCTGAGAAATCACATCTATGTCGTCATTCGCTGAAACCATAACGATTGGCAATCCGGGAAACCGTTGCTTGACAGAAATTAATGTATCAAACCAATTCGCACCGGGCATCGATAAGTCCAGTAATAACAAATCGATATTGTTATTTTTGCTTATGAGCTCAATTAAACCAGCCGCTGACCCCACCTCTAACACTTCTAAGCCTTCAAATAACGGCTTAAGTGCAGAAGATAACGCTTCTCTGAACAGCGGGTGGTCATCAGCAATCACAAATCTCATTATTTTAAAGCCCTTGGCGATTGAAGTATTTATTTAAGGTTAATACTAAAGGTTAATATTGAGAAGTAAATAGTAGTCAATTAAGCAATTTTTTGCATTGATACTTGGTTTTCTGTATTGGCCGGGTAAAATTGCGATGCATTAATTCAACTGTCGGAATATCCAGTGTCAAACAAAGATAACCTGTTCGCCACACCGCTTAATCAAGTAAGTGATTTTAGTTTTGATGAAGCGGTTGCTGATGTGTTTCCAGATATGATTAGCCGCTCAGTACCAGGCTATCAAACAATTATTCATACCATTGGTCAACTGGCAGCCAGCCATGTCCAACCCCGGTCAATGGTCTACGACCTGGGTTGCTCATTGGGCGCGGCTTCACTGTCAGTATCACGTAGTTGTCCTGCACAACATTGTCAGATAGCCGCTATTGACAGTTCTCCGGCCATGGTAGAACGCTGTAAACGCACTGTGGGCAGTTTTCAGTTACCCAATCCAATTGAGGTCAGCGAAGGATTTGCTCAGACAGTGACTATGAAAAACGCCTCAATGGTCATAATGAACTTTACGCTGCAATTTATACCACCGCCAGAAAGAGCGGCCATGCTGCAGTCTATTTATGACGCTTTGCTGCCAGGCGGGATTTTTGTGTTGTCAGAGAAAATACGCCATGGCAATACCGCTGGAGAGACACTGATTAATGATTTACATCTGAATTTTAAACGGCAAAATGGCTACAGCGAACTCGAGATCAGCCAAAAACGCGCGGCGCTGGAAAATGTCATGTTAATCGATACATTTGCTGACCACGACCAACGACTTAACGATGCCGGCTTTAGCGACGTCGTAATGTGGTATCGCTGTTTTAATTTCATGTCTCTGGTCGCAATCAAATAAGGCACAATCAATGACGGCTTCAGCTTTGTTTCACTCCTGTTATCTGGATCTCTTAAACGGCCCACTGTCACACTGGCTTAATACCCTGCCCCAGCAAATGGATCATTGGTATCATAATGATTTACATGGCGAATTTAAAAAATGGCAACGCTTACTTGGTAAGTTACCTGACGTAACGCCCAATGGCATTGATCTTCTCCATAGTGTTACGGTAGGGCACGATGCCAGTACCGATCAATATACCCAAAAGCAAATTGAAGGCTTGCTGCGACAGTTTATGCCCTGGCGCAAAGGCCCCTTCTTTATACACGGTATACACATCGACACAGAATGGCACTCAGATTGGAAATGGGATCGTGTAAAACCGCATATAAAACCGCTAAAGGGAAAACAAGTCCTTGATGTGGGCTGTGGTAGTGGTTATCACTTATGGCGAATGTATGGCGAGGACGCCAAAGCCGTTTATGGTATCGATCCTACACAACTATTTTTTATACAATTTTTAGCTATCAAACATTTCATTGGAGAGGCACCGGTCCATTTTCTGCCTCTTGGCATCGAGCAAATGCAACCACTTGGCGCTTTCGATACGGTATTCTCTATGGGGGTTCTGTATCACCGCAAAGATCCGTTACTGTTTTTACAGCAGCTTAAGTCCCAGTTGGTAAAAGGAGGACAACTGATTCTTGAAACCCTGATTGTTGATGGCGACGAACAAACCGTCTTAATGGCCGGCGATCGTTATGCGCAAATGCGTAATGTGTGGTTTTTACCCAGCGCCAGAGCGCTTATTGTCTGGCTCGAACGTTTAGGTTTCAGCGACTGTCAGGTGGTTGATGAGTCGGTGACGTCAATTGAAGAGCAACGCACAACATCATGGATGGTCAATCATTCATTGCGCGAGTTTCTCGACCCTGAGGATCAGAGCAAAACCATCGAAGGTTACCCTGCCCCTAAGCGTGCTGTGATAGTTGCCACAAAAAATTGAACATGAAGTGCTGCCTGGGCAGCCTTACCGGTTAATGCCAGACACTGCATTTGATCGGATTTTGTGCAATCATACCAGAGGAATCGATTTAATTACCGTAGTTAAGATCCGGGTTGAATTTTTAATGTATGGAATTGGCACAAATGTTGTAACTCAATTACACAAATGCTGTGCGAATCATCAATAACTAAGGCAGCTTTATGGACATATCTACATTTCTTGCGGCGCATCGCCTTCCTGATAGCTACCGCGACATTGCACAAAAATGGTTCATCCCATTAGCTGACGAAATTTTTGAGCACCAAAAGAGTGCAAGCAAACCTTATTTTGTTGGCGTGAATGGTTGCCAGGGCTCTGGAAAATCAACACTTTGCGACTTTTTAGTGTACTATTTGTCAACGCATAAAAAGCTCAATATTGTGTCATTGTCGGTAGACGATTTTTACCTGGATAAGTCCAATCGTAATGCATTAGCTATTAAGGTGCACCCGTTACTGGCAACACGCGGTGTGCCCGGCACCCACGATGTAAAACTTGCCCAGGAAACCTTCGACCGACTCAAAGGTTATGGAACGGTTTCGATACCACGTTTTAATAAAGCAACTGATAACCCCTTTCCTGTCGTAGAATGGCCGGTAGTCAATTCGCCACCCGATGTGGTCTTAGTTGAGGGATGGTGCTGGGGCGTTAAGCCACAGACCAGGCAACAGCTTGAAGCCCCCGTCAATGCGCTCGAAGAAGAGGAAGACTCTCTGGGCACATGGCGAACGTTTGTAAACAATCAACTCGCTGATGCTTATCAGGATTTGTTTGCACAAATGGCTTTCTGGGTCATGCTTAAGGCTCCCTCTTTTGATCAGGTATATCACTGGCGCAAGGAACAGGAACATAAACTGGCAGAGAAAGTAGGAAAAAACCAAAGTGGTGTTATGTCTGATCTTGAAGTAGAGCGTTTTATCCAACATTACCAACGACTCACAGAGCATAGTCTGGCAACATTACCTGCCAGCTGCAATTATGTGTTCCATCTGGATAGCAGCCGTCAAATTACCCATGTAAATAAGGCAGGTTAATGGATCAATCAAGCATTGTGATCTTTAGTGATATGGACGGCACTTTGCTGGACCATCATACGTACAGTTTTGCTGCCGCGCAGCCAACGCTGGACGCGTTATCTGAACGCGGTATTCCTGTCATTCCGAATACCAGCAAAACCTTTGTTGAAATGGTAGAGCTGCGTAACAAAATTGGTTTACAGGGCCCCTTTATTATAGAAAACGGCGCAGCGCTGTTTATACCCCATGGTTTTTTCAGGCAAAAACCCGCCGGCACAATTTGGCAAGACGGTTTTTGGTGTAAATCCTTTATCTCATCTAAAGGGTACTGGCTTAAACTGTTAGACATTGTCAAAGCTGATTTTGCCGGGGAATTTACCCATTTCAGTGAAATGAGTTTAGACGAATTAATGGCTGCCACCGGTTTGAGCGAGGCAAATGCCCGCTTAGCAGCCAAGCGCCAGTTTGGCGAACCGGTAATGTGGCTCGGTAGCGACGAGCGCAAGGCAGAATTTATTGAAGCCGTGCGCGATCGTGGCGCCACACCGTTGGAAGGTGGGCGATTTATACACATCTCCGGCGATTGTACTAAAGGAAAAGCACTTAACTGGTTTATGGAGGAATATCGACGCCAGTCAGCAATGACGGCTACGTCGATAGCCCTGGGTGACGGCAAAAATGACATCGCAATGATGGAAGCTGCTGATATTGCGGTACGCATTGCGTCTCCCAGCCATCAGCCTCCAGAATTGAATAAAAAAGATAATGTATATACCAGTACACATCAAGGCCCGGAGGGCTGGACAGAAATGCTTACACAATTGCTTTCATTGAAAGATTAGGAGGACACAAATGGCCGATTTTTATCAAAATGGCATCGTTACAACTTTGCATAACCTTGCCAGCCGGTCGACGGAAGCGTTAGAAGCTGAGTTACTCAGGTTTTCGCAAAAGCGCCCTATGGCATTAATTTTACCATCGTTATTTTCAGAGCTTGAGGGCCCTGCGCTGTCACACATCGTAGATGAACTGACTAACGTACCCTATTTATCCGAAATTGTGATCGGATTAGACCGTGCTGATGCTGATCAATACCGCCACGCCCATGGTTTTTTTGAACGTTTACCGCAGCACCATCGTATTCTGTGGAATGACGGTCCCCGACTAAAAGCGCTCGACGATGAACTTCAGGCACTGGGTTTAGCCCCCAAAGAGCTGGGTAAAGGCCGTAATGTTTGGTACTGCATGGGCTACATTCTGGCTTCTGGTAAAGCTGAGTCTGTTGCTCTGCACGATTGCGATATCGTGACGTACAATCGTGACCTGTTGGCACGACTGATTTATCCGGTCGCTAACCCGCAGTTCAACTATGAATTTTGTAAAGGTTATTACGCGCGTGTCGCAGACGGTAAAATTAACGGACGCGTGTCCCGGTTATTGGTTACGCCATTATTACGCGCTCTGAAGCGTACTTTAGGCGATAACGAATACATTGAGTTTATGGATAGTTTCCGCTACCCCTTAGCCGGTGAGTTTTCTTTCCGCCGCGATGTATTAAACGATATCCGTATTCCAAGCGATTGGGGTCTGGAAATTGGCGTGCTGTCTGAAATGCACCGTAACTATTCGCATAACCGCCTGTGTCAGGCCGATATCGCTGAAACCTATGACCATAAACATCAGGATTTATCGCTCAACAACGAGCAAGGCGGCTTGTCTAAGATGTCTATCGACATTACCAAGGCGCTGTTTCGTAAATTAGCCACACAAGGTCAGTCGTTCAGTAATGAAATGTTCCGCTCCATTAAAGCGACCTACTACCGGATTGCATTAGATTTCATAGAAACCTATCACAATGATGCGGTAATGAATGGCTTAACCCTGGATATTCACAGTGAAGAGAAAGCGGTTGAAATGTTTGCCAGTAATATTATGAAAGCTGGTCAGCATTTCCTTGAAAATCCCATGGAAACACCGTTTATCCCTAGTTGGAACCGGGTAACCAGTGCTGTGCCCGATATTCTTGACCGGTTACTCGAGGCGGTCGAAGCAGATACTGAAGAATTTAAAGGATAATCAATGACAAAACACTGGGATTACTTACACGAGAAGATCAGTCATCATCTACAGTTTATCTTTGCTGATGTGGTTACCACAATGCCTATCGGCGAACTGGCAACCGAGTTAATGCACTGCATCGGTATTAATGACGAAAATGACATTGTGATCCCCCAACCACACCAGAACTATTGGGACGAGCAAGACATTATTATGATTACCTATGGTGATAGCATCGTTAATGAAAACGAGTCGCCACTGGGAACGTTGTCACGCTTTTTACATAAATATTGTAAAAACACCATCAACAAAGTGCATATTCTACCGTTTTTTCCATTTAGCTCTGACGATGGTTTTTCGGTAATCAACTATTCCAGTGTTAATGAATCGCTGGGTACCTGGTCTGATGTACACAGGCTTGCTGCTGATTACGGTTTGATGTTCGATTTAGTGATTAACCATTGTTCTTCACGTAGCGTTTGGTTTGACAATTTTATTAAAGGCGAAGGTCCGGGCAGTGACTTTTTCCTGACCGCGAATCCATCCAATGATTTATCGGATGTGACGCGTCCACGGACCAGTCCGCTGCTACGAGAAACTGAAACGGCCAATGGTACCAAGCACGTATGGTGTACCTTTAGTCACGATCAGGTGGATTTTGATTTTACCAATCCCAAGGTATTAATCACCTTTGTCCAAATCATTAAGCACTATATTGACAACGGCGCTAAGTTGTTTCGTCTGGATGCTGTGGCATTTTTGTGGAAAATAATAGGTACAAAATGCATTAACTTACCGCAGACTCACGAAGTCATCAGGTTGCTACGTACTTTAATTGAACATACTGATCCGAGTATCGTTATCATTACCGAAACGAATATTCCTAATCGGGAAAACCTCACGTATTTTGGTAATGCTAACGAAGCGCATGCGATTTATAACTTTTCACTCCCCCCCCTGTTGGTCAATACGCTGGTAACAGGCGATTGTACCTATCTGAAAAGCTGGATCATGAGCATGCCACCAGCACAAAATGGTACCACCTATTTTAACTTTATTGCCTCCCACGACGGCATCGGCTTGCGCCCTGCCGAGGGACTATTGAGTGAAGAAGAAATAGGCACCCTGGTGCAATCGATGCAAAACTTTGGTGGGCGTATTTCATGGCGTTCAGGCGAACAGGGCAAACAAAAGCCTTATGAGATTAACATCACATTGTTTGACGCAATGCAAGGCACAACGAAAGGTCCTGATAAGTACCAGGTAGAACGTTTTTTATGTGCGCACGCCATTATGTTGGGAATGGAGGGTATTCCTGGGCTGTATATTCATAGTTTGCTGGGTACCTCCAACGATTATGATAAAGTTGCCAATACTGGTCAGAATCGTTCAATAAACCGCAGGCGCTGGGATTACGGTGAACTTGGCGCATTGCTCGATACCCCATACTCGCAACATCATAAGGTGTTAACCCGTTTATCGCAGTTAATTAGGATCCGTAAAGCGCAGGAAGCTTTCCACCCGAACGCAGTACAGTTCACGCTGCAACTGGGTACTGCGTTATTCGGCTACTGGCGACAAAGTATTAATCGTAAACAGAGTATATTTTGTGTCAGTAATATCACTGATCAGGAGCAATCTGTTCTGCTATCTGATCTAAATTTGATCGGCACCGATAACTGGATTGATTTAATTACCCGTGACCAAATTGAAGATGTACTGGGCTTTATTCAGTTAAAACCCTACCAAACAATATGGCTGAGTAATATGGATTATGAAGAGTACCGCAAAGCGGCTGCTGAAGAGTCCTGAACGTCTATATGTGACTCGTCCCAGAATAAGTTGTCACTTATTTCGATTAAAACGCCCGATGTATCTCATCGGGCGTTTTGTAATTAAGAGCCAAATGCGACCGGCTACTATTATAGATAGCCACAGACTCTGCGACTATCTTTTTTGCTTCCCCTGAATTTTGAGGTTTGTTTAATAAATATTCGATTTTTGGAATGACGTTTATCCGTTCTGCCTGGGTATTTTGATAACAGTCGTAACTATCCGTCTTAGAGCATTGCACATGATGTTTTCGATTGAGTACGTGGTACGTTTTTGAGATACATCGTCTGTGCTGCTTCCCTCTGGATTTAATGATTATTCACAGGCGTGTAGAGGCCGGCTCTGCAAAAACATTTACTTTGCCCTTTAAATGTATATTATTAAACAGGATTATTGCTGAACGGCAGGAACACTACCGATATGAACACGACAACAGCTACGTCTTTAAATTACGCGCGCTCACTCACCCGGGTAGGCCTGACCACGCTTATATTGCTGAGCATACCCATGCTGGGCAACCAGTTAAGCAGTGACGTACACTGGACGCTGCTCGATTTCGCGGTTATGGGCAGTTTGTTGTTTGTTTTTGGCAGTGTAGTCACTGTCGCTATAAATCTAACACCGGCGCGTTTACGGTTACCTTTTGCGACAGCGGTGACTTTTGCGTTTGTTTACCTTTGGGCCGAACTCGCAGTTGGTCTATTTTTCAATATTGGCAGCTAACGCGTCTGCTCAGTTCAACATTTAGATAAATACTGTCAGCTGCATATAAGGTTAACACCGAGCAAGGTGCAAAAGCCAAGAAATGCAGTATTTAAAGCATTTTACTCTTTGTCACAGCCTTTGACTTAGAACCACTATGCCCGCAGGGCTGTTTCGCGATGAAAATGCTTTCATATAGAGCAAAACTTGTACAGCAAAGATCAACACGCCCTAAGACTATAGTTATTTTTTTGGCCAACACTTCCCTCCTATTTGTGTTTTTATGACAGGCACTGCCGTCGCCGAATGTAATCTGTTGCCGAATGACAAATTCATGATGCAGACCTTTAAGTAATATTGCCTCGATTTCCTGGAAGGTATTATATCGGGATGTTTCCTCTAGCTTACGTTGTACTGGCCGAGGGTTTGCGCTGTATCTATCACGCTAAAACGCAATAGTTTTTATGCACTGAGAACGGGTCAGCAACATTTACACTGTCTACCACGCTAATCAGCCTCACTTTTTTACCGTAAAAAATTCAGCCCGAATGTCTACATGATCAACAGTTGTGTTTTACTCTTGGACTAAATGATAAGACTAACGCTATTCAAAAGTAAGATATACTCACGAACAATAGCAACCTGCAGTATGTGCTGCCAGGGTTTACGACGTAGTACAAGCAAAACCAATAAATTGACGGGCCACCCCTTATTAACTCACGCGAAATCGGGCTTTTTCTCAAAATAACCTTTTTAACGGCTATTGCTTATGCCGCACTGGGTTATATTGGGCAACTTATGTCAGTGCCCCCCAGTTACGTCACCATTATTTGGCCAGCAGCGGGGTTAGCCTTAGCATCTGCACTGTCTTTTGGCGTTAGGGCCTTACCGGGCATATTCTTAGGCTCACTGGTCATTAATGTATACATCCGTACTTCAAATGGCACCAACGATTTTTCGCTTGTCACACCAACCATATTGGCTTTTTGCCCAACTTTACAAGCCTATGTCGGTGACTACCTGGTAAAACGCTTTATCGGCCTGCCATTTTCCTACCGAACAGGATCAGTCATTGTTAAGTTTTTGCTTATAGGCGCAGTTGTCAGTACGTTAGTCAGTGCATCAGTCAGTACCGTTATTCTTTGGTTGCAGAATGCCCTGACTACTGATCTTATACTCCCAACGTGGTTCAACTGGTGGACTGGCGATGCCATTGGCGTAATATTTATTCTGCCCTGGTTGCTTGCCTTGTTTCCTCGCATGGCCGGCGCGCCTTTTTCAGGCGGACGATTCGTTTTAATATCATTAAGTAGTTTTTCGATTGCAGGTTTGCTATTTTGCTTATTGGTTCTTAATGAAGAACGTAATAAGCAAGCCAGTGAATTTTCCATTCACGCTGGTATTCAGGCAAGAAACCTGGAAGGCAGTATTCATAATCTGTCTAATATTTTATATTCAGTCGCTGGCTTTATAAAAGCTCAGCCAGACATTACTCCCCGTCAGTTTAAAACATTTAGTAACGAGATCTTAAATGCAAACCCTGAATTGTATGGTTTGTCGTGGAATATTCGATTAAATGGCAACGATATTCCTTTATTGGCAAAGCATCTGCGCAATCAATACAAAGCGTTAGATTCAGATCTTCAGATTACTATGACGCAACTCGGTGCCAAGGGAAACCTAGAACCTCTGCAGCCAAGAGCACTGCATGTTGTGGTATCACTGGTAGCGCCATTGGAAAGTAGTAAAAAAGCGATCGGATTTGATGTCAATTCCCAGGCTTCGCGCCAACAGGCATTAGCAAAAGCGTGGGAAGCAAAGGCACTCTACCCGACGGCGCCAATAAAACTTGTTCATGAAAATAGCACCCAAACCGATGTACTGCTTTTTTTACCGGTAGTCGGCAACAGCAGTTTACCTTTCTCAAGTGGTTACACGACCGGTGTTATTCGCGTGAACAGGTTGCTTAGTCTGGCATTAGACAACAATGTGCTCAAGAAAGCGGGGATAGTTTTGACTGACCCGCAGGCTACCGATAACCCGTTACTTTACAGTTCAAATCTGAATGATTCTCAGCAACAGGAATTACTGAACGCAATTACGGCGGCCAATGAAACCAACGAACCACCTGCCTTGGCGCAATTCCCACTCATAAAGCAATATCAAATAACCATTGGTAGCCATCATTGGCTGATGACTGTCGTGAATGACAGTACTTTTATTCATCAACCCTGGGGCGTACATATACTGCTCGCTATTGTCACGTTATTTGCCGGTTTGTTGGGCTGGTTTATGGTCGTAGTGACCGGCAATACCATTGAAATTGAAGCCAAGGTTAATCAACGCACCAAGGACCTATCGCTTGCAAATCAACGTCTCATGGCGTCAGAACGTCTCCAGAAAGAAGCGATGCTGGAGGCTGAAAAGTCTAACCGTGCAAAAAGCGAGTTCCTGGCCAACATGAGCCATGAAATCCGTACCCCCATGAATGCTATTCTTGGACTTAGCCGGTTAGGCCTCAAACAGGCTGTCGCTCAACAGGCAAAGGATAAATTTACCAAAATTCATCAGGCCGGTGAGTTATTGTTAAGCATTCTGAACGACATTCTCGACTTTTCAAAAATAGAAGCAAATAAGCTGGAGCTCGATAATCATCCCTTTTTGCTCACAGATATCATTGGCCAGATTGACGATTTATTCCGTACTCAGGCTGAAAATAAACAACTCAGGTTCAGTGTGCGGTTTGGCAAAATAAACCACCCATTTCTGATAGGCGACTCACTGCGGATCAGGCAAGTCTTGTCAAACCTGATTAGTAATGCCATTAAATTCACACATCAGGGTGAAATCTTTGTATTTGTTGAACAACGTTCCTTTGATGAAGAACACGTCACGTTGATATGGCACGTCAATGATACGGGAATTGGCATGACAAAATCACAACAAGAGCAACTATTTGAAGCGTTTAGTCAGGCCGACTCTTCAATCAGCCGCGTTTATGGTGGCTCAGGATTAGGAATGACCATCAGTCTGCGTCTCGCCAAGGCAATGGACGGCCAGTTAAAGGTATCCAGTGAGTTAAACAAAGGCTCTTCATTCGTTTTTTCTTTGCCGTTGAAGGTTACCGATACTGAAAACCTGCAGCAATACAAACTGAGTCAGCAAGGAGTGAGCGCCCGGTTTACAGATTTGAGCAGTTTAGCACCGGTTCAAAAAACAACGCGCAATCATTTAGCGATAAAAGGTCGTATATTACTGGTGGAAGACAACCCGATTAATCAGGAAATAGCCGACGAGCAGCTCACGTCTTTAGGCCTAAGCGTCACGCTTGCTGACGATGGTAAAAAAGCGGTGGATAAAGTTAACCAACAACACTTCGATCTTATCTTTATGGACGTTCAAATGCCCGTTATGGATGGATATACCGCCACCAGGAAAATAAGAGAGATGGGTATTGATACACCTATTGTGGCGTTGACCGCGGCAGCAATGATAGAGGACAAGCAAAAGGCTATTGCCTCTGGCATGAATGACCACCTGAGTAAACCCTTTAAAGAGTCTGAAATAATGCAAGTACTGGCAAACTGGCTGCCAAAATCGCGCGGTTAATCCGCTATTCTCTCAACCAGTAAGTGAATGCGAAATACAGGTTTAAGCTACGTTAGCCTGACAATACAGGCATCACTGAATAGCCTGTTACTCTGTGATGTAAAAATGGAAGTGATAAATGGTATACTCCGCGCAAATTTTTTATTTGTGTTACTGGTATGGCAAATTCTTCCTGGCTTTCATTATCTGACGCATTGCACGCGATGCTGTCTTCAGCAACTCCAACCACCAAAAAAGAAACGCTGTCGGTGACTGACGCTCTGGGCCGCATTACGGCGAGTAATGTGTTTGCACAACATAATGTTCCGCCCTGTAATAACTCTGCTATGGACGGCTATGCACTGCGTAGCAAAGATGGCGTATCCGGTGCGAGTTTAATCGTCACGGCAACAGTGCTAGCGGGCGATAGCCACAACCCCACAGTCTCCAATGGGCAGTGCGTGCGTATTATGACCGGTGCTCCCGTACCTGCAGATTGTGATGCTGTCGTAATACAAGAAAATGTACACCGCGATGCAGACACAATTACCCTGCAAACTGACGTTTCAGAACTGGATAATATTCGCCAGACCGGTGATGATATACAGCAAGACAGTATTATTCTGCGTCGTGGACGGCGTCTCACCCCTGCCGACATGATGCTGTTAAGTTCAGTGGGCATCACGCACATCGACGTATACCCACCGCTGACTGTTGGTTTACTGGCAACCGGAGATGAATTAACCGAGCCTGGTCAACCGCTTGAGCCCGGGCAAATTTATGAATCCAACCGTGCAGGTGTCGCCGCGTTGCTTGCTCCGTTAAAAGTCAATCTCAAACATTACGGCATAGCCCCGGATCGCCCCGAGGCGCTTAAACGTCTGTTTAACCTTGCCAGCGAAGAATGCGACATTATTATCTCCAGTGGCGGTGTTTCGGTGGGCGATGCCGACTTTGTAAAACCAGTGCTGGATGAACTTGGCAGTATTGATTTCTGGAAAATTGCCATTAAACCGGGTAAACCTTTTGCGTTTGGTCAGCTGGGCAATGCGTTATTTTGTGGACTGCCTGGTAATCCGGTATCCGCATATGTGACAACAGAACAACTGGTGGTACCTTTGTTGCGACATAGCCAGGGGGAGAGCAATGTAAGCGACGCGCACCGCTTAACCTTAAAAGCACGTATTAGCCATCGTATACAACGTCGTGCCGGACGGTTAGATTTTCAGCGCGCGGTGTTTACGCAGGAAGCTGACGGAAGCTTACGTGTTACCCCATTGGCGAAACAAAGCTCAGGCGTAATGACCAGCTTTACTGCGGCAAATTGTTATATGCTGATCCCGGCCGATACTGCCACCCTTGAGCCAGGCGACTTAGTGGATGTCCAGCCGTTTTCCCTGGCATCAGTGGCTCAAATATAATGATGATATCGCCTCGAACGGCACTTGAGAGTCGCCGCTTAATTCGCCTCGCCTGGCCGTTGCTGATTGCGCAAATTACGCAAATGCTAATGGGCGTCAGCGACACTATTATTGCCGGTCGTTACAGTGCCTTAGATATGGCCGCGGTAGCGCTTGGCTTTAGTATCACCATACCCATCATGAGCTTTATTCAGGGTATCGCCCTGGCAATACCCCCTTTGATTGCCCGCTTGCATGGCGCTAAAAGCCATGATGACGTGGCCAATGCCACTCAACAAGCGGGTTATTTGCTATTGTTGGTAAGCATTATTCCTTTTGTTGGTGCTTTTTATGCAGCACCAATTGTGGCTATTTTTCCCATGGAAGAAGCGCTGGCACAAATCACTACCGACTACGTGAGTTATGTATTTTTAGCCTTTCCGGCTTTTGCAATATATCAATGGTCGCGCAATTATTGTGAAGCGCTTGGCCATACCAAACCCAGCATGATTATCACGGTCATCGGCCTGCTGGTGAATATTGGCGGCAACTTTTTGTTTGTCTATGGTGGCTTTGGTATCCCAGCCATGGGCGGCGCTGGTTGTGGCATCGCAACCGCCCTGGTTTTCCTTGCGATGGCTGTAGCGACACTCATTTATGTGAGCTATGCGCCACGCTTACGTCGCTATCATTTGTTCAGCCACTGGCACATGCCGCACTTATCTACAATAACGTATACCTTTAAGTTAGGCCTGCCGATTGCCATGACGGTGTTATTTGAGGTCACTTTATTTGCTGTAGTCGCCTTATTACTTGCACCGTTCGGCGCAAACGTCGTTGCCGCTCATCAAATAGCCCTCAATTTTTCCGCTCTGATGTTTATGTTTCCACTAAGTATGGGGATGGCAATAACGATCAGGGTAAGTTTTCGTATTGGTCAGTATCGTATTCGTCAGGCTAAAGTTGCCGTGCAAAGTGCACTCATCATTGGCACCCTGGTATCAGTGATGACTGCGTCGTTCACGATGTTGGCAAAAGGGCTGATCATATCCTTATACACGAGTAACGAGGCCGTATTTGCTATCTCTTCTCAGTTGTTAATTTTTGCCGCCTTATTTCAGTTTTCAGATGCTATTCAGGTTATCTCAGCCAATGCCCTGCGTGGTTACAAAGATACGACAGCCATGTTTTACATTACGTTTTGCGCATACTGGCTAATCGGCTTGCCTCTGGGGGTTATACTCGGCAGAACCGACTGGTTAACAGCAGCGCCTTTGGCCGCAAGTGGTTTTTGGATAGGTATTATTGCGGGCCTGACCAGTTCAGCAATTATGCTCGGCTGGCGCTTGTACATTGTACAAAAGCGGCTGGAAAATGCGCCCCGTTTTATGTCACGTGTGTAACGGCGTTTTAGCGTTAATTTGCATCGTGGCGATAAATTAGCGATTATAGGGGCACGCAATAAAGGAAGTCTGTTATGAGCGACCTTACGATGCTGCGTTGGTTTTTGGCAGCATTTTTTACTTTTGTCGCCGTTTTTTATACCTGTTTAGTCATTTACAAAAAACGGCATTATCAACCTGTGACGACCATGGGCCCCGCCTACAGTTGCCACTGGTGGAACCACCTGACGTTTCGTGTTTTCAGAGCCGCTATCTGGCTGGTATGTGTGTGGCTGGTGTTTAGCCCTACTGTATTTACGTACTTAGTGCCCTTTAATGCCCTGCTGATACCTCAGTTAATGTGGTCAGGTGCTATGTTTTTGGTATTTGGTTTTATTATTGCTATTGCGGCTAATTTTACGCTGGGCGATCAATGGCGCAGCGGTATTGTGCAGAATGAAAATCACAACCTGATTAAAAAAGGCTTGTATGGTATCAGTCGAAATCCCGGCTATATAGGCGTAGGAGTAGCACAAATGGGCTTTTTTCTGGCACTACCGAGCCTGTTTAGCTTAATTTGTTTATTGGTAGGCCTTTTTGCTTTGCGTAAACAAGCACTTCTCGAAGAGCAATATTTACATAACCGCTATCACGAGCACTATATGCATTATCGTTCGTTGGTACCGCGCTGGCTTTGATGAGACTGTTTTTGGTGATTTTGACCGGGCGTGTGTAACCCACCATTTTCATTGCTATCTCCTTCACCGGACTTGCTAGTATCAGTAAACGTTGCTTCTGGATACGGCGCCTGTTGCCACAAATTACCAATAAGCGGATCCTCAGCATCTGTTTGATCTGCATCTTGCCAAGTATAGCGTTTTTCGGCTTGTTTCGGGTCCCGTTGCCAAAATAATACCGCGGCTACAACCCCGCCCAGCGCGCCAAAAAAATGGGCTTCAAAGGATATGCCCGGATCGCGTGGGAATATAGTCATTATCATGCCCCCATACATTAAAAACGCAATCATCATTAATGCCGCAGAGCGTTTATCCTGACGTAACAAACTCACTATGAACAGAAAAAAGAACAAACCATGACTAATTCCGCTAGCCCCCAAATGCACAGACTCACGGCCAAATAACCAAACACCCGCACCGGATACCAACCAAGCTAGCAACAGCACTTTTCCACGTGAGTTAGGATAGCCGTAGCGCACCATACTCCCCAGCACCACCAAGGGTAGGGTATTATTAAATAGATGCTCGTAAGAGCCGTGGACCAAGGGTGAAGTCAACACACCATACAAACGGCTCCAGTCACGAGGAGTAACGCCTAAGGTGTTTAGTGGCAGCTCAAATAAAACACCGGCAGACTGAATAACCCACAGTAATGCTACCGCGATTACAACCGGAAACACCGCAGACGATAACGCGTAAGGGGATTTTTCAATTTTCATTAGGCATATATTGGGCTGCGCAACACAAATTTCAATTGAATTTTTGCCAATCCCCTGGCCTGTCTATATCTTTGATAGGCACTACGGGTATACAATCAATTCGGTCTGAATGCTCACGCGCCATTTGGCGCAAGTGTTTGCCCGCGCCTTCATCACCATCGATCTGATCAAGCACGCACAATTCGCTGCGCGGAAAAACAACCGGTGGTGATATCACCGTGCCATGACAACAAGCAGTAATTTTACCCGACTTTTGAAATTGCCTGGTAAGCGCGCAGAGTATGTCAGAATGAATGCCTGCCTGATCGCCAAGGCCAATCATTAATCCCTGATGATGCGCGTCCAGTAGTGTTGATGCATGTCTGATACTGGCTGATAA
>JABXHM010000040.1 GCA_013373625.1 Alteromonadaceae bacterium
ACGATGGGAAAACAAACTGGATGGCTTAGGTTACGGGGCCTGCATCATCGCCACCGAAAACCAAAATGCGTCGCTCATTGCCAGTCAGTTACAGCAGGCACAGCAAGCCTCAACAACTGCTGCAGTAATTGCCGGCTCCGCCGCAGTAACGGGCGCTAGCGGTTCTGGCGAATAATCCGCTTTTTGTGGTGGGATTCATTGGCTGAACTGTGCAGATTTGCCATTCAATCAATATGATGGTGGGTGTCATTCATGTTAAGCCATTACGTGTGCCATAAGCACCCTGGGGTACCTGGCACACATGATAAATGTTGCGTTAGTCTGAATGGAGGGCATCAATAGGGTTAAGCTTTGATGCCTTAATAGCCGGAAATACACCAAACCCTACGCCAACCAACAGGCAAATGGATACCGACAAAATAATTGCCGTAAGTGACCAACTTACTGCCCATTCAGAGTAAAAACCGATAATTTCTGATAAAACCAGGCCAAATACGATTCCAAGTACTCCTCCCAGTACAGAGATTACAAAGCTCTCAGCGATAAATTGAAGCTTGATATCCTGCTGTGTAGCGCCCACCGCTCGCAATAAGCCAATTTCCTTGGTGCGTTCAAGCACGTTTGCCAGCATGATATTCATGATGCCGATACCACCTACTAACAGTGAAATCCCGGCAACACAGGCCATGACTATATTGAATATGCGCTGGGTGTTTTCCTGTTGTGCAAGCAACTCAACCGGGATGATCAGGTTGTAGTCTTCGACACCAGCATGGCGCTGCTCAAGCAGTTGTGTCACCGCTTTCGCGGCCAGAACAGTAGAGTAATCGTCTACCACTTCAAATTTAACCACATCAAGTTCGGTGGCGAGTGCTTCAGTATTCAGTTTTTTCTGACTGGTGGAGAGCGGAATAAATACACGGTTGCGATCACCGTTAATCTTAACGCCCTGAAATGCATCTTTATTAAAAGATGGTGCTGCAATAACGCCTACTACCTCAAACCATGCATGGTTTATTTTTAAGAACTTGCCGAGCGGCTCCGTCTCCGGAAACAAGGCTGCAGCGACATCTGCGCCGAGTACGGCTACCTGGGCAACGTGAAGCTCGTCATCTTCGGTAAGCAAACGGCCTTTGGCCGGCGCCATACTGGCCAGATCAAAATAGCTGCTGGTAACCCCTACAGCGGTGGCATCAGCTTTTGCATAATCACTATACAAGGCAAAGAGTTTAATTTGTTTTTCGCCGCTGTAGTTGGTAATGAAGGGCAGGGTTGCCATTGCCGATTCCACATCGGCAGAATTCAGCCCCAACGAGTCTTCTCGTATATCCCTGAGCTCTTCTGCAGTGTAGCTTTTAGACTCGATAATGAGGTTCTGTAAACCCATCGAGCCAATCATTTTCAGGGCTTCCTGTTCAGCGCCTTTGCCGATATTCAGCATGGCTATGACCGCCCCAACACCGAAGATCATGCCCAGTAAAGTAAGGAACGTGCGCAGTTTTTGAGCCAATAACTCTTGCAGAGCATCGGCAACCAGTAAACGCGTTTTGGTTAGCGTTAATTGCTGTAACATCAGATCAGCTCCCGGTAGGACAGGGCAATGTTATCGCCTTCATCAAGACCATTTGTCACTTCGACAAAGTGCAGGTTCTTGCTACCAATTTCAATTTGTTGGCGGTGAAAACGATTACCGTCACGCAGGAACACATAATTGATACCCTGCTGGTTATAGATAGCCTGAATGGGCACCAGTAATTTTTCTTCATTTTGCGACACCTCTATGGTGGCATTCAGTTTCCGCCCCGGCGTAAGTAAGGGGGAGTCCTGATCATCAATTTCAATGGTGACTTCAAAATACTTGGTAGGGTTTCCACGTGATATAGTCCGGGAAAATCCTGAGACACTTTTCAGGGAGCCCGAAAATACCTTGTCAGGATAAGCTTCGAGCTGAATTGACACTGGTTGGCCAGGCGCCAAGCCGATTGCCTGTTTATCAAGGACATATCCTTTCGCCTGCATCTGCGATAAATCAGGCAGTTTGGCGATGGGCCGGCCGGGGAACACGGTTTGTCCTATGGAGGGCTTTTCTCCCCGCCAGTTGGACTCATAAACCAGTAAGCCATCATAGGGCGCATAAATCTCCAGGCTTTCAATGGCGGCTTTGATTTGATTATATTTTTGTTCACTGCCTTTTTTGCGAATATCAAGCACATCTATAGCACTGGTATTTTGCTCTACGACACTGTCTTTTTTCCAGTCCAGATAGTTGTCTTTGGCACCAAGGTATTCCTTGTTCTGCATATTTTCGATTATTTCTATTCGTGAATATACTCTGAGATCGTCCACGGTGAATTCATCGGCAAAGGCGAATTCTTTCATGACCAGCGTTTTATCCATTTCAACGTCGCGTTCTTCCTGGGTAAGCGTGGTACGGTTAAGTTTCATATCTTCTTCGAGCAGCATCATCGCCAGCATTTCTTTGCGCATGTCGAGGGTTAACTGCTCGGCATCAAAACGAGCAATTAACTGACCTTTCTTTACGTTTGTGTATTCTTTTTCGAGCCAGGCGATAGTCATTGGTTGGCGGCTCGATGCGCCAATTGTGGTGGCGCTGGCGGCCTCTAGTTCGCCGTCCACAGGGACCTTTAATTCAAAAGGTTGCAGCGTTACCTCATAAGTCGGTATTGTTTGTTCGGTTTCACTACAGGCGCTCAGAAATAGTGCTGCTACCAGGCAGTATAACAATTGGCGTGTCATGACAAGGCGTCCTTCTGTACTTCAATATTGGCTTTCATACCGGGGCGCATGCGTTCAGCATCAATACGTTCAAGCTCAATTTCGACATCAAATACAATACTCAGGTTCGTCGAAGATTTTTCCTTATATGCCTCGCCTAACGAAATGATTCGTCCCGAGTACGGAACTTCGGGATAGGCATCGAGGGTAACTTTTACTTTTGAACCAATATTGAGCTTAGCGGTGTCAGCTTCATCGAACTGCGCTTTCACCGCAAGCTTATCTAACGATGGTATGGTAAGAATCGTTAGACCCATGTACACAGTGTCACCAACGGCCGTCTTTTCGCCATCCGGGGCCGCTGTGTACATAATTAATCCGGCTTTAGGCGCAGCTACCGACAACTTGGCGATGTTGCGTTGTGTTTCTGCAAGTTTTGATTGCAGACGCTTTATTTTACTTTGTGCCAGTTGATCTTTCAGTTCTCTGGCTTCAGTGAATTGTGCAGCTTGTTGTTTCGCCTGAGCGAGTTTTGCGGTAGCAATGGCAAATTCTTTGCGCTGTTTTTCTTTTTCTACCCGTTTGGTACTGATATCAACAATTTCCGCCAGCCGCTTTTCTTTTTCATAGTTCATCTGGGCTTCAGCCAGTGCCAGCTTGAGTTCTTCAGCTTTGGCTTCGTTTTCGAGCTGTTGCTTTTCAAAGTTTTTCTTTTCGGCCGCGAGGGAGCTTTGTTGCTCAATCAAACGGGTTTGCAGCTGTTGACCGTCAAACTTCACCAGCACGTCACCTGTCTTTACATTGGTATTTTCGGGGACCAGATATTGTACTTTCATTTGCCACATGCCACGCACCGATGGCGGCGATATGCTGGCCGTTTCCAATGATACAATTTCGCCTGAGGCGGTCAGCGGTTGACTAAGGTTTTTACCGGATACAACTTGTTGCTGTGCATTATCGTTGCACCCGCTAAGCAGTAAGATTGCTAATATTGCTATATTAGTTCGCATAAGAGAGTTCCTCAGAAGGCTGCAGCACAACGCGCACGCTCATACCGGGCAATAATTTTTGGGTCGGCATCTGGCTGAATGACAATTCCATTTGATAATAGGCACTGTTGCCCCAACCGGCTTTTTTCTCTGGCTGGGACACCACATTGGTGACCCGGGCGTTATATTGTTCACCAGGAAAAGCATCGAGGGTGACGACGGCTCTATTACCCGCGTCAACCTTGTCCGCATCTATCTCATGAACCCAGGCATCAATTTTAAACCCTTTAATATCCTGAACTTCCATCACTTTCATGGCAGCCTGTAACGTTGTACCGGCAGTAATTTTCTCATTCGTCCAGGGGTGGTACATGTGACTCACTACACCGTCGATGGTTGAAACAACTTTTAACTGTGATAACTGATAGCGTTGATATTCGATATTTTCTTCGAGCTTGGTAATCTCTATTTTTTGCTTCTCAATGGTGTTTTCACGTTCTATCAACTTCTGATCGAGCGCTTGTTGTGCTTTAAATTGCTCAACTAACGCCCGCTCTAAAGCCAGTTTGTAATGCCCTTTGTCATAATCACTCACGTCGTTGCTTTTTATTTCCGCTTCAATGCGTGCTTTCTCGACTTCCAGGTTGGCTATCTTAACGGCACTTTGGGCATCGCTAACGGCTTGATCCAGCTCTACCTGTTTACTCTTCAATTCAAGCTGTTGGGTTTGCAGAGCATCTTCATTTTGCTCCAACTGGGCATCAACGCTGCCTGAATCAAATACGGCAATGGTATCACCGGACGACACGATAGCGCCTTCTTCTATCATCCACTGGATCTGGATATTCCAGCGATCAGTACGCGGTGCGCTGACTGTTTGAACGTTTGAAGAACTGACCTTGCCGGTAATAATGAGTGGCGCGTCTTGTGCACTACAAACACTGGTAAATATTGCAAGTAGTAAAAAATACAGAGGCTTTATTGATTTCATTAATTCACTCTCTCGCTCATGATCTGTCCATCTTTCATCGTGACGACTTTCTGAGCATACTCGGCAATGTTTTCTTCGTGGGTAACCATGACAATTGTTTGGCCTTGTTGATGCAGTTCTGTAAGCAGAGCCATAATGTCATCAGATGTTTTACTGTCCAAATTACCAGTAGGCTCATCTGCCAAAATCATCGTTGGGTTGTTAACCAGTGCACGGGCAATAGCGACACGCTGGCGCTGTCCACCCGACATTTCAAACGGACGGTGGTGCATGCGGTGTTCAAGACCCACTTTTTTCAGTAGTGTTTCTGCTCGTTGGGTGGCCTCTTCATCGCTGACGTTACTGTAGCGCAGCGGCAGCTTAACGTTACCGATGGCATCCAGTTTTGGTAGCAGGTGGAAGGTTTGAAAAATAAAACCAATATGCTCATTGCGTATTTTAGACAGGGCTTCGTCACTTAAACTGCTCACCGGGTTTTGGTTTAACAGGTATTGACCTCCTTCAGGCGTGTCGAGGCATCCCAATATATTCATTAACGTCGATTTACCAGAGCCTGAACTGCCCATAAAGGCGACGAATTCGTTTTGCTCAATGGTCAGTGAAACATCGTTAAGAGCGACAATAGTCTCTTCACCATTGGTGAAGCTCTTTCGAATATTATGCAGTGTTATCATCAATGTACACTCATTATTATTGTATTTTATGCAAAAACAGATCGCGTTGGCTTGCTACTTTAGAGGTGTCTTTGAATTCATACAAGCCATTAACGTCGCTACTTAACCCGTGGTAACAGTTCGTTACAAATAAGTGTAATTTTGAAGTTTTTCCTTGCGTCCTTTATAGAATATTGTTAAAAAGTCAACGCTTAAAAATGATATCGTAATTTCTCCTTGTAAACAATTATGTACATATGTATTTTTTGCCGGGCTCTGCTTTATATGTAAAGCGGCATTTAAGAATTCTGTTAAATAAGAGCGACACTTTATGATAAAGGACACAATTAATAATATTCACGTGAGTTCTGAAAGCGTTATGGTGACGCCCGAAGCGCTTGCAGCGCAACTACCGGTTTCTGAGCGGGCGCTGGAGGTGATCAGACAGTCACGGGACATCATATCAGACATTATTCATCGCAAAGATCACCGTATGCTGGTGGTTTGTGGTCCCTGTTCGATTCATGATATCGAAGCGGCCAAAGATTATGCTCTGCGGTTAAAAGAGCTGCATGAGTGCTACAAAGATACCTTGTATATTGTAATGCGGGTATATTTTGAAAAGCCGCGCACGACGACGGGCTGGAAAGGGCTCATCAACGACCCACACATCAACGATACATTTGATATTGAAACCGGCTTGTATAAAGCCAGAGAGTTACTTATTTGGTTGGCAGAGCTGGAATTACCGGTAGCTACCGAGGCGCTCGACCCAATCAGCCCTCAGTACCTGGCGGAGTTATTTAGCTGGAGCGCTATTGGTGCACGTACTTCAGAATCACAAACTCACCGGGAAATGGCCAGTGGTTTGTCGATGCCGGTGGGCTTCAAAAACGGTACTGACGGTAGTCTTGATATTGCTATTAATGCACTGCGTTCGGCAGCCTCATCACATCGTTTCATGGGCATCAACAAACAGGGGCAGGTCAGTATTATCGAAACTCAGGGTAACCCTGATGGCCATATAATATTGCGTGGTGGCAAGCAGCCTAATTATGATTCAGTTTGCGTGAGCGAATGCGAAGAATGGATGGCACAAGCGGGATTGACCGCTGGTTTGGTGGTTGACTGTTCGCATGCCAACTCTAGTAAAGATTATCGCCGTCAACCCGCAGTGGCCAAGAATGTAGTGAACCAAATTTTGGAAGGTAATCAATCCATAATTGGGATTATGCTGGAAAGCCATTTGAAATCCGGCAATCAGAAGTCTGACGGTATTGCGTTTGAAGATCTTGAATACGGGGTGTCGATCACTGACGGTTGTATTGACTGGGAAGCCACTGAAAGCCTGCTTGATCAAATGCGTGATAAGCTTATTACTGTGCTACCATTGCGACAAAACAAGCGAACGGAATTAGCCTGATTAATGTCTCAAAACAATTCGGAAAAGTTTGCTCAACAACTGAGTGAATTACGCCTTGGTATCGATGAGTTGGATAGCCAGCTCATCGAACTCATGGCCAAACGCGCGGAATTAACCTGCCAGGTTGGTGAAATCAAAGCAAAAACCGGTATGCCTGTTTATGTGCCGGAACGCGAAGCCGAGATGCTCGATAAGCGTAAACAGCAAGCCGAGCAGCTAGGTGTTTCAAGCTCACTTATAGAAGATCTGCTGCGGCGCATTATGCGCGAATCGTATCATTTGCAAAACAATCGTTACCGCTGCATCAATCCGGGAATTAAACGCATTGTCATTATTGGTGGTGCGGGTGCACTGGGGAGTGTTTTTGTAGGCCTGTTTGAGCGCAGTGGTTACAACGTCGATATTCTCGAAAAAGACGACTGGGAATGCGCTGCTGACTTATTCGCTGCTGCAAGTTTAGTCCTTGTGTCGGTGCCGATAAATCTCACGGTTGACGTTATTCATTCACTTAAAAAGCTGCCAGCGGATTGCATTCTTGCAGATATTACCAGTATTAAACATAAGCCTCTTGCTGCCATGATGGAGGCGCATAACGGCCCGGTAGTGGGTTTACACCCAATGTTTGGGCCAGATGCGCCTGGTATGATTAAACAAGTCGTAGTGGTGTGTCATGGCCGTCAGGCGGATAAATACGACTGGCTGCTGGAGCAGATGCAAACATGGGGCGCTTCTTTAATTGAGGTGAGTGCCGATGATCATGACCAGGCCATGGCCTTTATACAGGTGATGCGTCACTTCAATACCTTTGTTTACGGGGCTCATCTTGCTGGCGAAAACCCTGATTTAGTGCAACTGACTAATTTGAGTTCACCCATTTATCGACTAGAGTTAGCTATGGTGGGGCGATTATTTGCGCAGTCACCAACACTGTATGCTGATATCATTTTTAATAACCCGGATAACTTTGTTTTATTGGAGCGCTTCCATCAGCGTTTTGGCGAGGCTCTTAAACTATTGAATAATGGCAATAAAGCAGAATTTGTTCGACAATTTAACGCAATTGGTGAGTGGTTTGGCGATTATGCCAAAACTTGTTTGATTGACAGTAAACGTTTGCTGCTGAAAGCGGATGATGATCAAATGCTAAGAACATAATTGGTTTGTTCGGTAATACTCGAGCAATGTAGAGCATAGTGGTTGCCAGTTTTTTTACCGGAGTACCTATTAATGACCCTTAAGTTGCGACTTCTTGTTACGATTATTCCACTGGTTCTGACAGCAATACTTGTGGTTGCGGCGGTAGCGCTCCAGTTAGGTGTGACAGAGTCAAAAGAAGCGCTGACAGAGGCGGCCTCAGATAAGCTCAAAGTTGAGAGCAACCAAACTTCACAAGCCATTATACGCTACCTCAAGACTATTGAAAGCCAGGTCAGGTCAATGTCTTCACAAAGCTATGTTGCGCAAGCTGCTGATGACTTTATTGGTGCTTTTAATCGTTATTCGGAACAACGAGCAGTGTTAAGTGAGGCGCAGAAAAGTCAGTTATCAACCTATTATACAGAGGATTTTGCTAGTCGTTTTGAAAAGAGAAATAACACGCAGCCGAATAATCCGGAAAGCTTAGTCAACAATCTGTCTTCTAATACCAAGGCACTTCAGTTTGATTTTATAGCCGGGTCCGATTTTGCTATTGGCGAAAAAGATGGATTATACCGTCTGACTAACACAACCGACTATGCCCGCTATCATGATCAGTATCATGACTATTTCAGGTCTTTTCTCCAGGAATTTGGGTACTACGATATTTTCATTGTCGATGTGGACTCCGGCAATATCGTTTATTCGGTATTTAAAGAACTCGATTACGCCACCAACGTTACTTCGGGCCCTTACGCCAATACCGGTATTGGCGAGGTGTTTAAAAAAGCAGCAGCCAGTAGCGCTGCTGATAATGTCTATTTTAGTGCACTGGATAGTTACTTACCCTCCTATAACGCGATGGCTGGGTTTATTGCCTCACCTATTTCGAGCCAGTCAGGGCAGGTTGAGGCGGTACTCATATTCCAGATGCCGCTGAATGTGATTAGTGAAATCATGACCCACGGCAGGGATTGGCAGGAAGCTGGCCTGGGGGAGTCTGGGGAAACGTACATTGTGTCACCCCAGGGTACGTTAGTTACTGAAAGCCGCTTCTTTTTGGAGGAACCGCAGCAGTATAACGCGGCAATAGCGGAGACATCCCCGTCAATAGCACGGCAAATTAAACTGGCTGGCACCTCTGTAGGCCTGCAACCGGTGTCGAGCGCCACTGCGAAAAAAGCGCTGAAAGGCCAAAGCGGTTTTGAAAGCGTAATTGACTACCGTGGTGTCGAGGTGTTTTCTGCTTATTCACCAATTCAAATGGGCGAATATCAATATGCTGCGTTGGCAGAGATTGACGTTGAAGAAGCATTGCGGCCGGCAACAGCGTTAAGAAATAAACTGCTAATGGGCACATTAATAGCCACCGTGGTGATTGCATCCGTCGCGGTACTGTTGGCTATTTGGTTAGCCAGTCGCCTGGTTAAACCTTTAAACGAAGTGGGGAATGCCTGTAAAGCGCTGACATCGGGTGAGGGCGATCTGACCATTCAGCTTGAACGCTCCAACATTCCGGAAATTAATCGCATTATAGAGCCTTTTAATGCTTTTATTGGTCAGGTTAGAGAAATTATTTCTCAGATCAAAATCGATGCTGCTTCGCTTGCTTCTGCGTCGGAAGAGCTCAGCGCGGTCACCGAACAGGGTGAGCAAAATGCCGTGGACCAAAATGAACAAATGCGAATTGTGGATGACGCAATTAAGCGTTTGTCGGTATCGGTTAACGAGGTAGCAAATTCAACGGCGATGAGTCGCGATCATGGTGATAAAGCTAATGTATCTTTAAGCGAAAATAAAGAACGTGCCGATTATGTTGCCGACAATATTCAGTTGTTGGTGAAGCTCATTCAGGACTCGTCAAAGGTAATCAGCGCACTGAAAGAAGAAGTAGGGCAGATTACTTCTTTGCTTGATGTGATTAATAGCATTGCTGATCAAACTAACCTATTGGCACTGAATGCCGCCATAGAGGCTGCCAGGGCGGGTGAAGCCGGGCGGGGCTTCTCAGTTGTGGCAGACGAGGTGAGAGCATTAGCCAGTCGTTCGCAACGAAGCACAGAGGAAATTGGCCAGTTGATAGAAAAAATGAACCGCTCATCAATACAGTCTGTGCTGGCGATGGAAAAAGCAGAGGCGGCTGCCAGTGGCGGTATTCATCTTGTTGAATTAGTGACAACAGCCATGCGCGAGCTGAGTGAGACTATCGACCAGGTGCAAAATATGGCGAGCCTCGTAGCCGAAGCGACCCGAGAGCAAGAAAGTACCTCGAACGTGGTGTTGGGCAGCGTTGATACGGTTAATTCATTATCTGATGAACTGCGTACCGGGGCGACTCAAATTAGTAGCGCTGCACACGAGTTGGCGGCGATTGCCAATAATACGCAGGCCATGGTTGACCGTTTCAAGGTTTAACGAACTGCTCAATAGAACTCAATAAATTAAGCAGCCAGTGGCACTGGCTGCTACAGTCAGCTACTCCGCTGTAAGGGCTTTAGAGGCGGCGACCTTGGTGGGGTTTATTTCTTCGCTGGGATAACAGCCCAGAACTTTAAGATAGCGTGTAATGCGTTTAAGTTCAGCCATTGCGCTTTGTACCGGACCATCCTGCGTATTGCCCTCAACATCAATATAAAAAAGCTCTTCCCACGGGTTGCCGGGGATCGGTCTTGATTCGAGTTTAGTCATATTAATATTGTTAGCTTTTAACACTAAAAGAGCTTCAACCAAGGCACCGGCCTTTTGTACGGTAGACATCACAAACGTGGTTTTAGCGGGCACCTGTAGAGGCACGTTAACCGGCTGCTTGGCAACAACAATAAAGCGGCTGTGATTTTCTTTTTGATTAGCCAGGTTAGATTTTATAGCGAACAGGCCATACAAGTTTCCACCCGCTTCACTGCCTATCGCGGCCACGTCATCACGGTTGAGCTCACTGACTTTAAGCATGGCAGATGAAGTAGCGTCCATCGTTTTAACTTCAACATTGCCCAGCTCGGCGAGAAAGTGGCTACACTGGGTAAATACCTGAGGGTGCGCGTAAAGCGTTTTTATGTTGGCCAGCGTGGTTTCTTTGGCTACCAATAATGAGTGCTTAATGGGGTGTGTCAACTCACCAATAATACTAAGTTCGGTATTTTGCAGCTGGTCATAGACTTCGTTAATACTGCCTGAAGTCGTGTTTTCAACAGGGAGTACAGCGTAGTCTGCTTCATTGGTTTCTACTTTATTCACGACTTCGCGAAAACTTTGACAACCCAGCTCCAGTAGATCGCCGGGACGACGTGAAAAATACTTTTGTGTTGCCAAATAACTATATGAGCCCCGATCACCCAAAAACGCGACTCTGTTGAGTGGCAGGGCGCTGCCAGGATTAGCGCGTGCAGCCAGTGTCGCCTGTTGGTTGAGAACCGAGTCTTCAATTATGACGTGGAATATTTGCGTTATGTAATGGGCGTCGAGATTCTGTTTTTGCCCTTCTTTAATCAAGCGGATTAACAGTTGTTCTTCACGCTTTGGATCCCGTACCGGGATGTGATGTTTTATTTTAGTTTCGGCAACCTGATTGGTCAGGCCGCGGCGCTCTGATAACAGGTTCAAAAGTTCACTATCAAGTGCAGTAATTCGTTCTCTAATTTTATCTAATTCAGGGGCAGACATATTATCTCTCTAACGATTTCTGGCAAAAAAAAACCTCCCGTTGGGAGGTTATTTGCACGCGCAACGTTTCCTCCCTCAGATGAAGGTGATAAACGCAAAAAAGCGAGCGGTACATTTTTCATTACATAATTTCATGGTGCTACTGTATTGCGCGACACCGTCGCTGTCAACTGATTTTTACGCATAGTTAAACGCAGAATTATTCAGGTTGCTTGACAAATTTAATCACTCAGCAATGCAGCCAGCATGGTGCGCACTTCGTTGGGTTCAAAGGGTTTGTCGCACAGTGCATTAACGCCAGTTTGTTGTATATTTGCCATATGCAGACTGTTAGCTGCTTCTGACGTCACCATGATTATGGGAATGTGCGAGGTTTCAGGATTGAAGCGAATAAACTCAGACAGCTCCCGGCCATCCATTTCCGGCATATTATAGTCTGTGACGACCAGATCGAACGCTTCATCTTTAATGAGCGTTAGCGCCATGGCGCCGTTTTCAGCTTCTTTTATTTTTTGCAGCCCCATGCCTTCAAGCACTCGCCTTATATGATTTCTGGCGAGTTTACTGTCGTCTACTAACAGCACTCTGACTTCGTGAACATCAAATAAATCCAGTTCTAACTCATCAGTATTCAACAGATCTAAACTGGCATTTAGCGCCCGTTGTAAATGGATAGTTTCAAACGGCTTGGGCAATATGGCAGCAACGCCTGCCTGTTTGAATTCCTCCAGTTTAGCGGTGCGCGATTCGCTCGATACCAGCATAAAAGGAATATGCTTAAAGGAGTCATGCTCTTTAGTAAATTTAAGCATGTCTATCGCGGTGCCATCTTCAAAATACATTGCGCTAACGATCAGGTCGGCACCGTGCATTTCCACCAGACTCTTTGCTTCGGCAATGTTGGCAGCTGTATCTATTTGTTTGACGTTTTCGTTGGTCAGCATACCAGTGATTATTTTTCGCTGAGTATCTGACGGCTCTACCAGCAATATATTAAGGTCTGAAATTGATAAGTGTTCCATTGAGGCTCTCTTAGTTTACGACGCTGTTTATTTTAATTCCGGGCTGGTTGTCATCCGCCAGCAACTTTTGACTTAATGCCCTGTTCTGCGAGCAATTGTTGAATCTTTTCACGTAAATCGGTTTGTAACTCGATGGTTCCGTTTTTAACCGCACCACCACACCCGCATTTCTGTTTAAGTGTAGTGCACAATCCTTTGAGTTGATCATTAGATTGGTCGAGTCCGGTAATGATAGACACACCTTTGCCTTTACGACCTTTTGTTTCGCGTAATATGCGTGCAATGCCATCTTTATTTACCGAGCGAGTGTCGTCATTTTGCTGTTTATGCTCGACTCTACCGGTGTCACTACTGTAAACAATTCTCGAATTTTGCATAGGTTGTTATAACTCTCTTAAACTAGACTACACTCTAACCAAGCGATACCGTTTAAATGCAGTAGCTTGTACATGTAAATCGGTATCTCAATGTTAATTCTAGCAAACGCCAGATGCGAGTGGGAGCATTAATGACGATAAATACACAAGTCAGTAACGACACGACATTGGTCATCCTTGTTGGTGAAAAGTTTGATTTCGTCCTGGTGGACAGTTTTCGCCGTGCATACGAAGATCTCCCCGCTGAAATACGGCAGATTGATGTGGATTTGTCGGCGACACAATATATGGACAGTTCAGCCCTGGGTATGCTGCTTAATATGCAAAAAGTGTTGGCTGGACGACAATTAGTTTACCGTATTATCAATTGCAGGCCACAGATAGCACGAATACTTGAAATATCCCGCTTCAATAAGAAGTTCGATATCGAATAAAGGATTATTGACGCCTTATGCTAAAAGTCTTGATTGTCGATGACGAAGAAATCAATCGCATAATGCTTGCTGAAATGCTCAGAGAAGCGGGTTATGCAGATTGCATTGAGGCTGAAAATGGCATAAAGGCAATTGAAAAAGCGCGGGAATACAAACCGGATATCGTGTTACTGGATGTAATTATGCCTGGCATGTCAGGCATTGAAGCCGCGCCATTACTCAAAGCGACGTCGCCGGAGTGTCACATGCCGGTGTTATTTATTACCAGCCTTGATGATGAGGAAAGCCTGGTAAGGTGCCTGGAATGCGGCGGTGATGATTTTATTTCAAAGCCATTCGAAAAAGTTATTCTCAAAGCTAAGCTCGCAGCTCATGCTCGCTCACGCCGGCAAAGTTTAGAAATTAAAGATAAAAACCGCTCGCTGACCTATTTTCAGCAGGAGGTAGAGCGCAACCATCGCATTGTTGAGCATATTTTTGATAACGCGTTAACGCATAATAGCGTCGAAAAAAGCTACTTCGATTTATACAGTCAGCCCACTACCCAGTTTAATGGTGATTTGTTTTTGTGCGAAAAAAGTCCTTCCGGTGGGGTATACCTTTTTGTGGGTGATTTTACCAGTCATGGGCTAGCCTCAGCCATTGGCGCTATTCCGGTCGCCCAGTCTTTTAGTTCAATGACCAAACGTGGTTTAGCTGTTGAAGAGATAGCGTACCGGCTTAATGCACTGCTCTATTCACTGTTGCCAGTTGATATGTTTTGTGTCGCTGCCATTATCGAGTTTACGCAAAAAGGGGATCAGTTTACCGTGTGGAGTGGTGGTTTGCCGCGAATGGCGCTGAAAACATCAGATAACTCTCTGCGCCATACCATTGATGCACAGCATATGCCGTTGGGTATTCTTTCAAACGATGAGTTTGAACAGACGTGTCAAGTTTTTCACGCTCAGGCAGGGGATACGTTATTAATGTACACCGATGGGTTAATGGAATGTCAGCATCCTATTCATGGTTTGCTCGGGGAAGAGGGTATTGAAGCGTGGTTTTTAGCAGAGGCGTCGGTTTCTTCAGATACCCTCGTTAAAAAAGCTACCGAGTACCGCGGCGGTCTGCCACCTGATGACGACTTGACGGTAGTACAATTTAGTTGTCGGCCATTTGAGTTCGAGATCGCCAGAAATAAAAGGATAGAGGTGCCATTTACATTGTCATTTCATTTGCGGGCAGGGCACATCAAGCAAGCAAAACTGATCGATCACCTGATGAGGATCGTAAACGGTGTACCGGGGCTGGCAGTGATTCGCTCAGAGATTTTTACTGTATTAACGGAATTAACCAACAATGCTATTGAGCATGGGTTACTGGGTATGTGTTCTCAGATGAAAGCAGAGCCGGAAGGGTTTATCGAGTACTACGAGTTGCGCGCAGAGCGCCTGGCCAAGTTGACAGAGGGTGATATTTGGATCGATATAAGTTACCCGGTCAAACAAAACGTTACAAATACCGGGCAGCAAGGATTACTTGAAATCGCGGTAAGGGACAATGGACCGGGATTTACTGAGACAACCTTGAAAGGCGCTGATGATCAGGCTTTTGGTCGCGGCCTGGCGCTTGTTCGCGAGTTAAGTGAGCAAGTTGATATCACTGATGGTGGTAACAAAACCCGGGTATTACTAAAAGTATAACCGTTATCATTTAAGCAGTTGTGAAATACACATTCGACTCCATAACTTAAATTGGTCGTTGGACACATTGCGCGGGTGCCCGTTATGGTAGGGAGCGTCCTGGCGGAGAGTTAAATTTATTTGGAGAGCAGTATGTTAAAGTCGATTTTCGCAATGATAAAAGGTTCGCCTTCGGAAAGTCCTAATCCTCGTCAATTGGAAATTGCCACCGCTGCGCTGTTCGCTGAAGTCGTTAAAGCAGATAATCAGTCAGACGAGCGAGAAATATCTACGCTGAAACAGCTGATTAATGAACACTTTGACTTGTCTCAGGAAGAGCTCGATAACGTGGTGAGCGTTGCTGATGCCCGCTCCGATGATGCCGTTGATCTTGTGCAGTTTACCCACGCGCTTAACGAAGGAATGAGTGCCGAAGACAAAGAAAGTATTATGTTGGGATTATGGCGGGTGGCTTATGCTGACAATACCCTTGATCCGCATGAAGAGTACATTATTCGCAAAATTGCCGACTTGCTGTACATTCCCCACAGTCGCTTTATTAAAACTAAGTTGACCGCAAAGCCTGAGCAATAATTACCCCCAAGTTTGCTCTGCAAGCTGGTGTTGCTACGTGTTTTTCTGACGACACTCAACGCTTGTTCTCCTGATTGCTCCCGCAGTTAGTACCGTTACACGACATTCTTCGCACATACCTGTTGCCAATTAGCAACAGGTACTCGGTGTTCAAGTCAGGCTTCCTTCAATATAAAGCTCTATGTAGCTGAAAATTAATCGCTATTTACATCTGGTACAAACTCTGCAGAAGACGTTCGACAGGGCAAATCTGAATAAACAGCGATATTGGCTTATCTGGAATCAGAGTGGGGCACATTGATAACGATTCGCTGACAACGCTGACTGTGTCAGGCTGATAGTCGTTTGCAATAAACAGAAGGAAGGCAGGTTATCAAACATATTACTCACGCAATTTATATGCAACGTTATGCTTGCTGTACAGGCATGATTTATTGCATGACTCACTTAATCCGCTGAATTGTGTAAATAGGCGTTATAACGTTGTCGAACTATCAGCGCTATGCGATGCTTGCATCAAAATTAATTGAGAGTGGTTCGCTTTTGCGTTTAGGTTCTTTACGTCAGCTTATTTTAGGTAGTTTCTTTGTCGCATTAGTCCCTCTTGCCGCGTTGTTGTGGCAAAGCCATACAGACTTGACCAAAGTTAGCCGGATGACTATCGATGCGACCCAGCAGATAGCAGGGATCGTTTCTAAAGTGCAGCAACTTGAAAGTGCCAGCGTTGTACTTGAACGCACGTTAAGGCAATATCTGGTTCTTAAAAATCCCCAGGCAGCAGAGTTAGTTGATAGCGCTGTAAAGCGTTTTCGCGAACGTCAGACGCTGTTGTGCAATGCGTCGCCTCACTTGTTAGGGTGCGAAGCAATCGCATCACAGATTACAGCGCTTTCCAGTTACCAGTCTTTTATTTCCGTTGAGCAACTTAACCCGCGACTTAACGAATTACGACAAGCCATGTTGACACTGCAGGAGAGTGTCGATGAGGCCATCGCAGAGCGCCTGGCAATGCAACGGGACGATGTTACTACTATGCAGGCTCAGCAAGGTTGGTTGAGTGCGCTCTTGGTGTCCGTCTCCCTGGTGTTGATTTTGTTGGGCAGTCAGTTGGTTATTAATCCGGTGCGCAAACTGAAACTGGTTATTCGCATGCTGGCTCGCCAACAAGGACATTTGCCACCCCTGTCAACCCGTGCACCAAAAGAGCTGGTTGGCGTTGAAAGAGATTTACACTGGCTGGGCGAACGTCTGGCGCAACTTGAAAATATTCGCACTGCCTTGTTGCGACATGCAGCGCATGAACTGAAAACACCGCTTGCCAGCATCAAAGAAGGTTGTGCGCTGCTTAGCGATGGAACGGTCGGAAAATTAAGTGAGCCACAAAAAGAAGTTATGAGCCTGCTGGCCAGCAGCACCAGCCGTCTTAACACCCTAATAGAAAAGCTCCTTGATTACAATATTTTGCTACAGCAAGCTCGCGCAACGTTCACGCCCATCAATGTTGCACAAATGGTAGAGCAATGTATTGAAGATTATCAACTTGCGCTTCAGCAGCATGAACTGGATGTGCGTGTCGATATTGATATTATGCTGGCAGATGCCGAACTATTGCGCCGTATCTTTGATAACCTGCTGTCTAATGCGGTGGCCCACGGGGCCGTTAATAAAACCATTCACATAAGAGTTGCCCGATATGACAACGAGGTCCATATTGATGTGGCTAACGACGGTAATAAAATACCGGAGAGTCAAATCGATAGTCTGTTCGAACCCTTTGTAAGAGGGGAAGGAGTGCGCAACGACAACGTCATTGGCACGGGGTTAGGGTTATCCATAGTGGCAGATTGCGCCAGAATTATGCACGGTGGGGTTAGTGTAATTAATGTCGATTACGCTGATGTTTGTTTTCGGGTAGTAATCCCTCAACAGGATGTTTAGTAACATGAGAAAATACGCTGCGGTCTTGGCAGCTTTAGGTGCAACATTGATCACGTCAGGCTGCGCAATAACGCCTGCAGATTCAACTGTATCCGGTGACGCTGGCAAGCCATCATTATCTGGTTTTGCCAATGACTGTGTTTTTACCGGCAGTGTTGTCAGTGATGAAGCACGTTGTAGTATTGAATTTTGGCTAGATTACTGGGCGAAAATCAGCAAGTTGCCCTGGAGTACACGGCAGAGTCTTATTGCAGAGTTGGGGAGTTCACCCGATGCGCTACTGCAAAAAGTAATATTGTCACAACCTACACCCACGCCTTATCAGGCACGCTTACGAGCCCAACATTGGCTGGAAGATGTCATGCCGAACCTGACTCAGGTTAACCAGGCCCGGTTTCAGGCGGTTATCGCTCATCCCAGCAACCAGATCCTCGAATTCGAATCGGCAATGAGTTTACTGAACCGAAGCAACAAAGAAATTAACGATGCGCTAAAAGTTCAGGCGCAAGAAATAAAGCAATTAAAAGCGCAGTTAGACGCTTTACTTAATATTGAGTCAAATTTGATGGACCAGAAAGAGGAGACTGAACAGTGAGCGAAGAAGTGAAGCGGTCATCACATATTTTATTAGTTGATGATGATCAAAGCCTGCTAAGACTCATGACAATTCGCCTCCAGGGTGAAGGCTTTAAAGTAACAGCTGTTGAAAATGGTAAAGAAGCGCTCAAAAAAATCAACGCAGGCACCTTTGATCTGGTGCTCAGTGACTTGCGAATGCCAGGGTTGGATGGTTTAAGCTTATTTGAAGAGATCATGGCAGTGCGCTCGGATATTCCGGTCATACTTATGACGGCGCATGGCACTATCTCAGATGCCGTTGAAGCCACTCAGCGCGGCGTGTTTGGGTTTTTAACGAAACCCGTGGAGCATGACAAACTGCGCGAATTACTTGCCAGGGCATTACAACATTCAAAAGCGGCTGAACCGGGGGAATGGTGTAAAGAAATCATCACTCGTTCGCCTGAAATGTTACAGGTGCTTGATCAGGCTTATCGTATCGCCGGGCGTGAAGTGAGCTTGCTGGTCACCGGTGCCAGCGGCACGGGTAAGGAACTGCTGGCCAATGCAATCCATCGCGCCAGTGATCGCTCAGATGCCCCGTTCGTGGCGATTAATTGCGGCGCATTACCTGAGAACCTGCTTGAGTCAGAACTGTTTGGTCATGTTAAAGGTGCTTTTACCGGAGCCGTGCAAGCGAACCAGGGGTTATTTCGAGAAGCCCATGGCGGTACGTTATTCCTCGATGAAATTGGCGACATGCCAATGACACTGCAGGTAAAGCTGTTGCGAGCATTGCAAGAACGTCAGGTGCGTCCGGTGGGCAGCAGTAAGTCGGTAGACATTGATGTGCGGGTTATTTCGGCGACCCACAAAGATCTGCATAAAGAAATGGAAGCCGGGAATTTTCGTGAAGATCTTTTCTACCGCTTAAATGTCGTCAACTTAAAATTGCCAGCGCTTAAAGCGCGCAGCGAAGATATTCCTTTGTTAGCCAGGGATTTGCTGAAGCAAAGTGCGAAGCGTCATAATGTAGATGTGACGCAGTTTTCTGAAGATGCCATGCAATTACTGGTGAAAAGCGACTGGCCCGGTAACGTTCGTCAATTGGTAAATGTCGTTGAGCAATGCGTGGCACTCACTCAAACGCCTGTCGTACCGCTGCATTTAGTGGAGCAGGCATTGTCGGCGACGCGACAAAGCTGGCCAACACTAACAGAAGCCCGCGATGCCTTTGAGCAAAAATACTTGTTTAAATTACTCAAGATGACCGATGGCAATGTTACCCGCGCAGCTGAGCTTGCCGGCCGTAACCGCACTGATATGCACAAGCTAATGAAAAAACACAATCTGGCAGCAGACGATTTTCGCTAGCGTTGGTTAAAACAAGCTGCTTTGCTGCGCTGATGGCGGGGCAAAGTGCAGCGATGGTAAAGGCGTTGCAGCATAACACTGGTTATATAAGTCGATAAATTGTTGCGCCAACCACGGTGCGTGCTGGTTATCCGGGCGGTGAAAAAACAAGTAACAGGTTTTGTTTTGTTGCCGCCATTGGTGACATTTACTCACCCAGGGCAGCAAGCAACGCTCGTTGTCTGAAGGGTTATTGTTGCCCACAAAACGAACAACCGGTTGGTTTGCGGTGGCAATCACGTTTACTGGTACGCGAGGCTTTTTAGTGCGCACTTCTGCGGTGATGTCATTATCTGCCGGGCCACTGAACAGACTGCGGGTATCCATGATAATGCGGTTTGTCTGGTGTTGTATTAAGCAACGATTGAGCGCTCTTTCAGCTTCACCTTTGGCGAAAAAGGCCGGGTGTCTTACCTCAACGGCATAACTGAAATCATTCGGTAGTTGCTGCAAAAAACGTTGTAAAACCGGTAGATCTTCCGGCCCGAAACTGGCCGGCAGTTGCAGCATTAACTGACCCAGTTTGTCTTGTAGGCGTGCCATTAACTGCAATTGCGTACTCACCAGACTGTTACAATGCCGCAGACGTTGTTTATGGCTGATATCGGCGTGAAACTTAAACGTAAACCGAAAATGATCTGGCGTTGCCTGGTGCCATCTCTCCACACTCTCGGTGCTGGGTAAATGATAAAAGGTGGTATTGCCTTCAATACTGTTTAACTGCGTTGAATAATCGGCTAATTGCAATGCAGACTGTTTACCAAACCAGCATTTAGGCCAGCTATTGTGCTGCCACATTGGCAGACCGATAAAAACAGGCCCTAAAGTCGGTTCAGAGTGGATATTTGTCATTGGGCTTTCAGTGGCATTTGTTTATACTATGCGACCTTAAAATCAAACATTCGCGTTACACCGATTATCCAGAGCCAGGGCGTTATTAGCAACGTAAATTATTTTCCAGGCTGTTTAAACGTGAGTTAAACGCACTAAAACAAGAACTAGGGGTCGAAGACCATGCGCACAGACTACTGTGGGAATATCAACGCATCTTTTGTTGGACAAGAAGTCACACTGTGTGGCTGGGTAAACAAGCGCCGTGATTTGGGCGGTCTTATTTTTATTGATTTGCGTGACCGTGAAGGGTTAGTGCAGGTGGTGTTTGACCCTGATTTACCCGAAGTACAGGCACTGGCCAATACGCTGCGTGCTGAATTTTGTATTAAATTAACCGGAACAGTGCGTGCTCGTCCGGAAGGTCAGGTAAACAAACAGATGTCTACCGGTGAAGTCGAGATTCTGGGTACCGGATTAGAAGTATTCAATAAGTCGGCGGTATTGCCGCTTGACTGGAATCAGGAAAACTCTGAAGAGCAGCGCTTACGTTACCGTTACCTTGATTTACGCCGCCCGGTAATGAGCAATAAGTTGCAATTTCGCGCTAAAGTCACTGCCGCGGTGCGCCGCTTTCTTGAGGGCGAAGGCTTTTTGGATATCGAAACCCCCATTCTTACCAAGGCAACGCCAGAGGGGGCCCGCGATTATCTGGTGCCGAGCCGCACCCACAAAGGCGAATTTTTTGCGCTGCCACAGTCACCACAGCTATTTAAACAGTTGCTGATGATGTCTGGTATGGACCGCTATTATCAAATCGTTAAGTGTTTCAGAGACGAAGATTTACGCGCTGATCGCCAACCTGAATTTACTCAGATCGATATCGAAACCACTTTCCTCGATGCCGATGGCGTAATGAGTATCACCGAAAGCCTGATCCGTGATTTGTTTACCCAAATGCTTGATGTGGATTTAGGCGACTTTCCGCGAATGACCTACGCCGAGGCAATGCAACGTTATGGTAGCGACAAGCCTGATTTGCGTAATCCGCTGGAACTCACCGACATGGCTGACTTACTCGCCAGTGTCGATTTTAAAGTGTTTAGTGGTCCGGCTAACGACCCTAAAGGGCGTGTTGCGGCAATTCGCGTGCCCGGCGGTGCCTCATTATCGCGTAAGCAAATCGATGAATACACCAAGTTTGTGGGTATTTATGGCGCGAAAGGACTGGCCTGGGTAAAAGTGAACGAGAAGGCTAACGGCCTCGACGGCTTACAGTCACCAATTCTGAAGTTTTTAAATGCCGAAATTGTTGAGCAAATGTTGGCCCGCACCCAGGCAGAAGATGGCGATATATTGCTATTTGGTGCCGATAACGCAACAGTTGTTACCGAAGCGATGGGCGCTTTGCGACTCAAGTTAGGTGAAGACTTTGACTTACTTGAAGGTGACTGGCGCCCACTGTGGGTAGTGGATTTCCCGATGTTCGAAGAAGCCGACGGGCAATTGCATGCCTTGCACCACCCGTTTACGGCGCCGCGTAATTTAAGCGCCGAACAACTGGCCGAAAATCCGGTTGAAGCGCTGTCTGACGCGTATGATATGGTACTGAATGGTGTTGAGTTAGGCGGTGGTTCGGTGCGTATTCACGACCAGGCCATGCAGTCGGCGGTATTCAGTATTTTGGGCATCGACAAGCAAGAAGCAGAGCTTAAATTTGGTTTCTTGCTGGAAGCATTACGCTATGGTGCGCCACCGCACGCCGGTTTAGCGTTTGGTTTAGATCGCCTGGTAATGCTGATGACTGGTGCGACATCAATTCGTGACGTCATGGCGTTCCCCAAAACGACTACTGCCGCCTGCCCGCTAACGGATGCGCCAAGTCCGGCCAACCCTCAACAATTAGCTGATTTAGCCATTGCTACAGTGAAGAAAGACGCCGGGTAATGGCATATAAGCGGCCTGAATCAGTTCTGGTTGTGCTCTACAATGAGCGCGGCCAGGTGCTGATAATGCAACGCAACGATGACGCCAATTTCTGGCAGTCAGTGACCGGCACCATCGAAGAGGGTGAATTGCCCGTTCAAGCTGCTTACCGGGAAGTTGGCGAGGAAACCGGCGTTGTAATGACGCCTGATTCGGGTGCGATTGTTGATTGCCAGCATATCAATCAATTTGAAATTCGGCCCGAGTGGCGATACCGCTACCCCCCGGATGCGTTTATTAATACGGAATACGTCTTTGTGGTGCAAATTGACAGTAATGCGCCCATCACTTTAACTGAACATTCTGCATATCAATGGGTTGAAAAAACGGTTGCAGCAGAGCGTGTTTGGTCTCCTTCTAATCAAGCTGCCATATTGGCATTTGTACCTGAGTTAAAATAATGGTAATACTGGGTATAGATCCAGGTTCCCGCCTTACAGGCTACGGCATAATTCGCCGCCAGCAGGGAAAATTAGTTTATGTGGCAAGTGGTTGTATTAGGCTGACTGATAAACCATTAGCGCCACGTCTGGACAAAATTTTTGTTGGGGTGAGCGAGTTGATAGCACAGTTCACGCCGGATTGTATGGCGATTGAGCAGGTGTTTTTAGCGCGCAATCCCGACTCAGCGCTCAAATTAGGCCATGCGCGTGGTGCGGCGATGATCGCAGGCACACAGGCTGGTTTAACGGTTGCAGAGTACTCAGCACGGCAAATAAAACAAGCGGTGGTGGGTACCGGTGGTGCAGATAAGCTGCAAGTACAACATATGGTTAAACATTTGTTGTCTCTATCCGGGACTCCTCAGGCCGATGCTGCCGATGCGTTAGCCGTTGCGCTGTGTCATGCGCACAGCGAACAGAATTTAGTAAAACTGGCCGGACAGGCCCGTAAAACAGTGCGGGGTCGTTTACGGTAATGGAGTTTAATAAGATATGATTGGACGTATTCACGGCCAGCTTTTAGAAAAGTCACCACCCGATGTGCTGGTGGATGTTGGCGGGGTCGGCTATGAGTTGCAACTGCCCATGACCAGCTTTTATCAACTACCGGCAGTCGGCGAATTGTGTACGTTATATACCCATTTTGTTGTACGTGAAGATGCTCAGCTGTTATTTGGGTTTGCTGATAAGCTGGAGCGAGGCTTGTTTCGCGAACTGATTAAAGCCAATGGTGTGGGCCCCAAACTAGGCCTGGCCATTTTGTCGGGTATGTCAGCCAGCCAGTTTCTGGTAGTGGTGCAAAACGAAGATGTGACATCGCTAACCAAGTTACCAGGCATTGGTAAAAAGACCGCAGAACGACTTGTTGTTGAACTGCGTGATCGGTTAGCCAGGTTCAGCAAGTCTCTCGATTCGTCAGACAGTCAGTTACTGGCGGGCGGCAGCGTAGCCAATAGAGGTGAAAATGCGATTGTGCCATTGACGGACGTGAAAGAAGAAGCAATGAGTGCGCTGGTCGCATTAGGCTATAAACCGCCACAGGCGAGCAAGATGGTAAACGCCGTTTATCGGGATGATATGGACAGCGAAGGATTGATCAGACAAGCGCTTAAGGCGGCATTGTAAGTGAGAACAGCGAATGATTGAAGCGGATCGGTTAATTTCTGCCAGTGAAGACGATGATGATGCGATCATTGATCGTGCCATACGCCCGAAACTGTTAAATGACTATACGGGTCAGCAACATGTCTGCGACCAGATGGAAATTTTTATTGAAGCGGCGCGACAGCGTGAGGATGCCCTCGATCATCTGTTGATTTTTGGCCCCCCGGGCTTAGGTAAAACAACCCTGGCAAACATTGTCGCCAATGAAATGGGCGTAAATATTAAAACAACCTCAGGGCCTGTATTGGAAAAAGCCGGCGATCTGGCTGCATTGCTTACAAACCTTGAACGCAACGATGTGCTGTTTATCGACGAGATCCATCGTCTTAGTCCGGTGGTAGAAGAAATCCTTTACCCGGCTATGGAAGACTACCAGCTTGATATTATGATTGGCGAGGGGCCCGCTGCCCGCTCTATCAAGCTCGACTTGCCGCCTTTTACATTAATCGGGGCGACGACCCGTGCGGGTTCATTAACCTCACCGTTGCGGGATAGGTTTGGTATTGTGCAACGTCTTGAATTTTACTCGGTAAAAGATCTCACCGATATCGTTGCTCGCAGCGCGCAATATTTGCAACTGGAAATGAACACCGATGGGGCTCATGAAGTTGCCAAACGCTCGCGCGGCACTCCCCGAATAGCCAACCGACTGTTGCGTAGGGTAAGAGACTTCGCCCAAATTAAAGCAGATGGCACGGTAAACGCCTCCGTCGCGGCCAGTGCGCTGGATATGCTTGATGTCGATAAAGAGGGGTTTGACTTTATGGACCGTAAGCTACTCAATGCCATTATTGAGAAATTTGATGGCGGACCGGTTGGTCTTGATAACCTTGCTGCGGCAATAGGCGAAGAAAAAGAAACCATCGAAGATGTGATTGAGCCGTTTTTAATTCAGCAAGGTTTTTTACAACGTACACCGCGAGGGCGCATTGCTACCCAGCGGGCCTACCTGCATCTGGGGTTTCAGCCTGATCTCTGAAGGCACAGACAAAAATTAGCGCAAAGCATATAACTTTTTCACGCCGCTGATTAACGTTGTTGGCGGGGTGAATCGTTGACACCGTTAACCCGAAAGCGTTAGCCATTGTTCCAATACTGAATAAAAAGCAAAAAAAAACCCGCTTCATGGAAGCGGGTGAGAACAACAAGTGTTAAAGGAAAAAATCCAGGGAACTCATGTCAAACAATGAAATGGAGAACTCATTCGTCTGTCGACTTGATGAAGCGTATTATAGGCACAATTTATTTTGGCACAATTGAGAATATTTTCGACTTCGAATTAGAAAAACTAATCTGTTAAAAAGCTGTTAACTGATTTTATTCTTGCCTTGGCTACTGCTGCGTATACGTTTGGGTAATTTTATGCTTTTATTGGTTTTATCTGTGTTCCATACATTTATTTGGTCTTACAGTGCTACTTGTCGGTGCAGTTGCTAGACACTTACGCCGGTTTTCTTCTACTATTGCGCGCAAGCAATGCGGTGGCGAAAGGCCACTCGCTTTAATCATGTCTTTTGTGTAGTTTGTTTTAATGGAGAGCGTACGCTGTGCATACGTTAAATATTCGTGTTTATTATGAAGACACTGATGCCGGTGGTGTCGTGTATTACGCTAATTACCTTAAGTTTGCTGAACGTGCCAGAACTGAGTGGTTACGGGAATTAGGCTTTGAACAAGATATTTTATTGGAACAAAACATCGCGTTTGTCGTCAAACACGTTGAAATGCACAATAATGCGCCTGCTCGCTTCAATCAGATGTTGAGTATTACGTCTCACATTGTAGAATTGAAGGGCGCTAGCATGACATTTAAACAAGATATAATAAATGCACTTGGCAAGGTACTTGTTACAGTGCAGGCAAAAATAGCCTGTGTCGATTTGGTCGCAATGCGACCACGTCGAATACCAGAGGCAATGTTAGGGGAATTTTCGCGTGTCATCTGATTTAACTTTTATTGGCTTGTTTCTGCAGGCGAGTTTTGTTGTTCAACTGGTTATGTTGTTACTAATCAGCGTTTCCATCGCCTCGTGGGCATTTATATTTCAGCGTCAAAAAGCACTTAATGGTGCGCGCGATGAAATGAAATCTTTCGAAGATGAATTTTGGTCGGGGGCTGACCTGAATCGTCTTTATCAACAGCTTTCCAGCGAAGAAAGTGTCAGCGGTATGGGTCACATTTTTTGTGCCGGCTTTAAAGAGTTTGTGCGTTTACGCAAAAGCAATACTAATCCCAATGTCGTGGTTGATGGTACGTATCGTGCCATGCGCGTGTCGTTGTCACGCGAGGTCGATAGCCTTGAAAGCCGCCTGTCATTTTTAGCCACGGCAGGGTCTATTAGCCCCTATATTGGTCTGTTTGGCACGGTATGGGGAATAATGAATGCTTTTATTGCTTTGGGTGAAGTGCAGCAAGCCACACTGGCTATGGTTGCGCCCGGTATTGCGGAGGCACTGATTGCTACGGCCATTGGTTTGTTTGCGGCGATTCCGGCGGTTATCGCCTATAACCGCTTTAGTCACCAGGTAGAAAAGCTTGAAAACAGTTACGTTAATTTTATGGAAGAGTTTTCGGCTATATTGCAGCGTCAGGCGCATGCCTCGCAGCCCAACGCATAAACGTCGCGTTATCTGACAGGAGAAATACGCTATGTATATGCGCAAACGCCGCCGCCCGGTTTCAGAAATTAACGTTGTGCCTTATATCGACGTGATGTTAGTGCTGTTAATTATATTTATGGTAACCGCGCCGCTGATATCACAAGGTGTGAAAGTGGACCTGCCTAAAGCCAGTGCCCAGCCGATTGAGCAGGAAGACACGCCGCCGATTATTGCATCGGTGGATATTCAGGGTAATTACTATCTCAACCTGGGTGATGATCAGGAACAAGCAGTAGATGAAGACTCAATGACTGCCCTGGTGCAGGCGCAGTTGGAAAAAAGCCCGCAAACCCCCGTGGTGGTGAAAGGCGATGGTCAGGTGGCCTACAACGAAGTTATTCAGTTAATGGTACTCCTGCAAAAAGCCGGTGTACCGTCCGTAGGGTTAATGACCGATCCGGTTGAAAACAAGTAACAGGCTTATAGAGTGACAGCTGCCGACAAGTCTGCGTTAAAAAAATCACTGGGACTACACGTGCTGATGCTGCTAGTGTTGCTAATTAGCGTCAGTTTATCCTCGACACCGGTTATGCCGGTGGCTAACAATACCCCTGCGCCCGTTATAAAAGCGACCTTTATTGATGCTCAGGCCATTGCCGATCAAAAACGGGCTCAGGCTCAGGCTGAAGCACAGGCCCGGGCTCAGGAACAGCGCAAACAGCAACAGGCCGCTGAGCAGCAACGCCGCCGTGAGGCCGCAGCACGTAAGGCCCGTGAGAAAAAAGCCAGAGAAGCGGCTGAAGCGAAACGACAATCTGAGTTACGCCGTTTAGCTGAACAAAAAGCCCGCGAACGCAAAGAGCGGGAAGCCGCAGAAAAGGCGGAAGCAGCGCGCAAAGCAAAAGAAGCCAAAGAACGCGCAGAAATGGAAAAGATTATGCAAGAGCAGCTTGCCCAGGAGCAAGCCGCTATGCAACAGCAGCGCCGCAAACAGGTGTTGTCGGAGGTAGACCGCTACCAAATAATGATCCAGCAAGAAATAATGAAATATTTAAATGCTGACTTTAAAGGCAAAAGTTGCCGTTTGAATATCCGACTTGCAACCACGGGGCTGGTCACTAAAGTCACCACTATTGGTGGCGACCCGGCGCTTTGCCGGGCCGCACAAAGTGCGGTATTACGGCCGGATAGATTGCCGGTGTCAGACGACCCTGCGGTGTATGCAGAATTAAAAGACATTAATTTAAAGGTGGAGTTGTAAAGCCTATGAGAAAACTAGGTCTGTGGATTACTCTGATCTATTTCAGTACTGTTGGACAGTTACATGCTGCATTAGAAATCGTTATTACCGAGGGCATAGACAGTGCCCGTCCAATTGGGGTAGTGCCGTTTAAATGGCAAGGCGAGGGCATGTTACCGGGCGATCTCACCGACGTGGTAATGAACGATTTGCGTCGCAGCGGCAAGTTTAATCCTGTTGCTCAGGGCGACATGCCACAATACCCGGCTACCGACAGCGAAGTTGATTATGCGGCCTGGGCGGCCAAAGGCATTGATACTATAGTGGTGGGTAGCGTGAGGCCCCAGGGCGCGGATCGTTACCTGGTCTCGTTTGAGATCATTGATGTGTTACGTGGCCAGATCACCGGTGGTGAGTCGAAAATTCTGGGTGCTGACGGTAATTTGGTAAACAGCAAAGATCACGTTGTTGATGAACGTCAAGTGGTGATTGGGGCAGATGATTTTCGCCAGTACTCTCATCGTATCAGCGACGTAATATACGAAAAACTAACCGGTGTGCGCGGCGCGTTCTTGACCCGTATTGCTTATGTCATTGTGCGTGACCGGGCGACCGAAGATTTACCTTATCAGCTGGTGATAGCTGATTATGATGGCCATAACGAAACACGCTTGTTGTCGTCGCCAGAGCCGTTAATGTCGCCAGCCTGGTCGCCAGATGGTGACAAGCTCGCGTATGTGAGTTTCGAAAATAAACGCCCGCAGATATTTATTCAAAATATCTACACCATGGAGCGTGAACAGATGACCAATTTCCCGGGTATTAACGGCAGTCCGGTGTTCTCGCCTGACGGTAAACAGCTGGCTATGGTGTTATCAAAAGACGGTAATCCGGAAATTTATGTGATGGATATTGCGACCAAAAATTTACGCCGAATCACCCGTAATAGAGCAATTGATACCGAGCCTGCATGGTCGCCAGACGGCAAGACGCTCATTTTTAGCTCTGAACGGGGTGGTAAACCACAGATTTATCGCGTAAATTTAGAAGTTGGGGCAGTGCGACGTCTCACTTTTGAAGGTGAGCAGAACTTAGGAGCGACGTTTACACCCGACGGCGAGGAAGTCGTTTTGGTAAACAGAACCCGAGGTGATTATCACATTGCCAGACAGGATGTGGATAGCGGTGCTATTCAGGTACTGACGAGAACATCATTAGATGAGTCTCCCAGTATCGCTCCGAACGGAAGCATGATAATTTATAGTACATTATATGGTGATACTCAGGTATTGTCGTTGGTGTCACTGGATGGGCGCTTTAAGGCGAGGTTACCGGTGTCAGATGGGGAAGTTAAATCGCCCAGTTGGTCACCTTATTTGTTTTAACAGATTTGATACAATCAAAAATATAAAAGTATAAGGATTAAGAGGATGCAAATGAATAAAGTAATGAAGAGCTTCATCATCGCCCTGCCAGTGGTGACTATGATGGCATGTTCATCAGGTCCTAGCGAAGCTGAACTGGCGGCTGAGCGTAACCGTATTGCACAACAACAAGCCGCTGAAGAGCAGGCACAAAAAGAAGCGGAGCAAGCACGGGTTAAAGCTGAAGCCGTTAAGCGCCAGCGCATGGCAGAAGAAATGGTGAAGCAAGAACTTCAAGCTTTACAAAATGAGCAGACTGTCTACTTCGATTTTGATCGCTCTAACATCAAATCAGAGTTTTTCCCGGTTCTCGACAAGCATGCTGAATTCCTGGTTAAGAACCCAGGTAAGAAAGTAGTAGTAGAAGGCCATACTGACAAGCGTGGTACGCCTGAATACAACATCGCTTTGGGTGAGCGTCGTGCTAAGTCTGTGCAAACTTACCTGCTTAATGCCGGTGTAAGTTCAAGCCAGATTTCAGTGGTGTCTTACGGTGAAGAGAAACCAGAAGTGATGGGTACTTCTGAGTATGCATTTGCTCAGAACCGTCGTGGTGTTATTGTTTATCAATAAGATGAGCAAATTCCATAAACCGTTCCAACAAGCCATTGCCCCGGTTGCAGTGGCTTTGTTGTGTCTGCCACTAGGCGCGGCGGCGCAGTCAAGCGGTGCACCCGTTTACAGCGTTAATGACAACGATATTGAAGCGCGGCTAACAGTACTTGAACGCAAGGTAAATAACCGTGCGGACATGCAGCATCGACTGCAGCAGCAAATCGATACTATGCAAAATGAACTGGATGAGTTACGTGGAGCAGTAGAGGTACATACCAATCAACTGCAAAAGGTACTCGATCGGCAGCGCGAACTATATTTAGAGATCGATAAGCGGGTTGAAGCGCTCAAACAGAACGGCTTTAGTGCCAGCAGTGGCGGCGCTGAGTCAACCTCAGGCGCTGCGACGGTGGCAACGACTCCTTCAACAGGACAACCTGCCAGCAGCAGTAGTGGCGCTTCAGAGTCGGAGGCTTACGAGAAAGCGGTCAATCTGATCCTGAAATCAAGAGAGTATGATAAAGCGATACCTGAGTTTCAGGCCTTTATTGCGCGCTTTCCTGACAGCACTTATGCACCCAATGCGCATTACTGGTTAGGTCAGCTGTTGTTTAATAAACAACAGTGGCAAGATGCTGCCAGCCAGTTTGAAATGGTTGCCAATAAGTTTACTGATTCAGTTAAGCGCCCTGACGCGTTGTTAAAGTTAGGTATTATTGCTGAGAAAACAGGAAACCAGGCCAGAGCAAAAGCACTTTTTAATGAAGTGATTAGCGCTTACCCTGATTCTTCAGCCCGAAAACTGGCAGAAGTCAGGCTGTAAACCTCAGTGGTTTAACCGTAATTATAAAAGGGAGCAATAGCTCCCTTTTTTGTGCCCTGAAGTTTGCTAATGATATTGGCGGTTTATTAAGTGCACGAATTGATTTGTTTTTAAGCGGTTAAACGTTTTTTGCCATAAAACTGCAAATAAATCGGTTTTTATGGTTGCACCGCGAAGATAAATGAGTAATATATGCGCCCGTCGCCCAGACAAGGTGACAGTGATAATCGAAGGGTCGTTAGCTCAGTTGGTAGAGCAGTTGACTTTTAATCAATTGGTCGCTGGTTCGAATCCAGCACGACCCACCACTTACGATTATTACCCAATTTGAAATGGGTCGTTAGCTCAGTTGGTAGAGCAGTTGACTTTTAATCAATTGGTCGCTGGTTCGAATCCAGCACGACCCACCATTTCAATTAATCTGCATTCCTTGCAAAGCAAAACATCTACCAAGCAACATCATACAGCGCCCTTTGATTATCAAAGCAATGCCCTATGCAGTGTGCGAAAAATCCATTGCAACAGACAGGGCCGCGGCAGGAAGCACTTTGTGTTTCGGGCAAACGCTTGAAATTGACTAAACTAACCCCAGTTTAGACAAATAGTCCGGCATTATTCCTCTGATTATTTAACAAACACTCCTTTGAGTGTATGAATTTTTTATGACACTCATGTATAATCGCCGCCCGTTTAGTCACAACCAGGTTAGGTGTAACCAGCCATGACATTAGCGTATCGAATAGACCAGATTGATTATCCCTTTCCGGCAAAGCCTGCCGTGCTGTCTGACGTCCGTAAAGCAGAGCTTAAAAGTAAAATTAAAGCGTTGCTAAAAGAAAAGAACGCTACCATGGTTGCGCATTATTACACTGATCCCGAAATTCAGGCGCTGGCCGAAGAAACCGGCGGTTGCGTGGCCGATTCATTAGAAATGGCCCGCTTTGGTCGCGATGCAAGTGAACAAACATTGCTTGTAGCGGGCGTTAAATTTATGGGCGAAACCGCAAAAATTCTGAGCCCCGAAAAACGCGTATTTATGCCCACGATGGAAGCTACCTGCTCACTGGACTTAGGCTGTCCGGTGGAGGCGTTTTCTGATTTTTGTGATCAACACCCCGATCACACCGTTGTGGTGTATGCTAATACCTCAGCCGCGGTAAAGGCGCGCGCTGACTGGGTAGTTACATCGAGTATTGCACTGGAAATTGTGGAGCACCTGGATAGCCTGGGCAAACCCATTATCTGGGGGCCGGACCGCCACTTAGGCGCATACATCGCCAAGCAGACCGGCGCTGACATGCTGATGTGGCAGGGCGAGTGCATTGTGCACGATGAATTCTCCGCACAGGCGCTGCAAGACATGAAAGCACTGTACCCGGACGCAGCAGTACTGGTGCACCCCGAATCACCGGCCAGTGTGGTAAATATGGCCGATGCAGTTGGCTCAACCAGCCAGCTTATTCAGGCGGCCCAGGATATGCCTAATAAAATGTTTATTGTGGCTACCGACAAGGGCATTTTTTACAAGATGCAGCAATTAATGCCTGAGAAGCAGTTTGTTGAAGCGCCGACTGCCGGTAATGGTGCAACCTGTAAAAGCTGTGCACATTGCCCCTGGATGGCTATGAATGGCTTAGAAGCGATATATCAGTCGCTCTCAACAAACGATGCAGCACCCCATGAAATATTTGTGGATGACGCACTGCGTGAAAAGGCGTTAATTCCGCTTAACCGCATGCTCGACTTTTCGGCACAGTTAAAAGCAAAACGAAGCGCTTAGTGCTTAATTAATCAGCATTTGGCTGGTTTTTTGCGGGTAGTTCTTGATTCACGGCGCGGCTTTACCTACTATACGCGCACTTAATAACTGCCCGGCAGTTATGCAACTATTTTCAGAGATGGCTGAGTGGGTGAGCATTCGGTCGTCGAAGACGAAAAAGGGTGACTTAGCGTCACGCTTTTAGAAGCGCAACGGCTCGACAGGACGTCGGGACTGGGTGACGATCATCAGGAATGTGCTTGTATCGAACGGCTTCGAAGAAACAATTTGGAGAGATGGCTGAGTGGCTGAAGGCGCACGCCTGGAAAGTGTGTTTAGGTTAATCCCTAACGAGGGTTCGAATCCCTCTCTCTCCGCCATATTTATAAGAAACTGGGCACCAATGCGGTGCCCAGTTTTGTTTCTATCCTACAATAATCTTTCTCGCCAAGGTTCCTCGCTAAGATTTCGGTAAAACACAGCAACAATGACTAAATAGAAAAGGGATTGCTAGTTATCAATTTTGTTCAGTCAAACTTTATAGCGTGGTATTAATGGTTTGCTAAAGTGAAATTCAACTAACTAAAATATGGCATAGCATTATAAGGGACAAAGTAGATGCAAAACTATTTGAGCTTAAAAGAGTACTTACTTTCCAAGCCGGAATCTTATCTTGATCATCCATTCGGCGACGATGTTTCAGTTTTTAAAGTGAAAAGTAAGATGTTCGCCTTGATTGCTCGCAGAAACGGAAAATTAATGTTGAATCTTAAATGTGACCCACTAGAAAGTGTGTCTCTAAGAGACGTTTTTTCTAGCTCTATTACAGAGGGGTACCACATGGACAAAAAACACTGGATAAGTATTTATTTTGAAAATGATATTCCTGACTCTGAAGTTATACGTTTGATCGATAATTCGTATTTATTAGTGGTCAGTAAAATGCGCAAAAAAGATCAAACCTCGATTCTTTTAAAGTTATAGATAGTAAAAATAAAAAAGTTGCAACGTTTGCACGGTGCGACTCAATCGCTTTCACAACTTAATTTTCATTGCTAAGCGGTTGCCGCTTCAGCTGATTTATCTTTTTTATGTAAACGTAAAAGCCTGCAAGCGCTATGATTAACACAGCCGGGAATAAAATTAGATTGCCAAGCGCGGCTTGACCTGAAGCAAGAGCAAGTTCATCGCCAGTCATACCTGCCGCGGTTGCCTGCTCAGTAACTGTGTCTATCCATCCACCAATCACGGGGTTCCACAGGCTGACGGCAAACATACCTGCACCACCCATTAAAGACATTCCAAGTGCGCCTGTTTTCGGCGTGTATTCAGTTGGAACGGCGTTTTAAAAAGTATTTGGCAAAAACTCCCAATCAATTTATTAACGAGTTTCGGCTAGAACAAGCGAGAAAGTTGCTGATTGAAACGAATTTGGCAATTGGTGATATTAGTTCTCGTGTCGGTTTTTCGGATCCTAGTTATTTCGCACGCAAGTTTCATAATTTGTTTGATGTGTTACCGTCTGAAATTAGGAATTCACACTAGCGAAAGTAGTGTTCAATGGTGTTTAGCGAGTCTTAAAAAAATTCATAATCATAAAAGTAAGTAGAGTAACTTATTGTGTGATTTAATAAGCCCGTCCAGCAAAATTGGCACAGGACGCGCTTTGTTGAACAATAGGGTTGGAATCAATTAAACACAGCAAGGCATACCATTCAGTTGTTTATAGGAATAATAATAAAATGAACAATAACGGCTTTATTATATTTATCAGTTTAATCGCCACCATTGGTGGTTTTCTATTTGGCTTCGACAGTGGCGTAATAAATGGCACGGTCGATGGTTTGCAACAAGCGTTTCAATCACAAGATGTCGGTACTGGCTTTAATGTATCGAGCATGTTGTTAGGTTGTGCGGTTGGTGCATTCTTCGCGGGACGTTTGGCAGACCTCTACGGTCGTAAATCGTTGTTAATTGTCGCTGCGGCTTTCTTTATCATCAGTGCTTGGGGCTCTGGGATCGCTGGTTCTTCTATCGAATTTGTCATTTATCGTGTATTGGGTGGTTTGGCTGTAGGCGCAGCATCTGTTATGGCTCCGGCTTATATCAGTGAAATAGCGCCGGCAGAAATTCGTGGCCGATTAACGACAATTCAGCAGGTTGCAATTGTTTTCGGCCTATTCATGGCGTTTGTCAGCAACTATGTTCTCGCAGGTGCAGCAGGAAAATCTACCGCTTTGTTTTGGTTGGATTTTGAAGCATGGCGTTGGATGTTCTGGATTGAACTGATCCCTGCGAGTATTTTCTTCTTTGCTTTGTTTTTTATACCTGAGAGTCCACGATTTCTAGTGGTAAAAGGTCGAAAAGAGCAAGCTAAAGTGGTATTAACCAAGCTATATGGTAGCAGTTCTGCACAAAACAAAGTCACAGAAATTGAACAGTCATTAGCGGATGATCACAAACCTCGATTGAGCGATTTGGTTGATAAAGCGTCTGGAAAAGTGCGTAAGATAGTGTGGGTAGGTATTGGCCTTGCGGTATTCCAACAATTGGTTGGTATTAACGTTGTGTTTTATTACGGCGCGGTACTTTGGCAAGCGGCAGGTTTTGATGAATCTGAAGCCTTACTTATTAATGTATTAAGTGGTGCGGTGAGCATGGCTGCACTTATCATTACAATTTCGTTGATCGACAAAATTGGTCGCAAACCACTGTTGTTGTGGGGCTCAATTGGCATGTCGGTAACGTTAGCCATGATGGTGTTGGCATTTAGTCAAGCGACGATAGCAGACAACGGAGCCTTAATGTTAGGAGAGTGGGGCACGTTTGCGCTGATCTCAGCTAATGCTTACGTGTTCTTCTTTAACATGTCGTGGGGACCTGTCATGTGGGTTATGTTAGGCGAAATGTTCCCGAACCAAATCCGAGGTTCTGGTTTGGCGGTAAGTGGACTTGCTCAATGGACCGCGAATTTTGCCATCACCATGACCTTCACTATTTTACTTGGCTCGATTGGTCTTGCTGGTGCGTACGGCTTCTATACACTATGCGCGATTCTCTCGGTATTCTTCGTAATGTATTACGTATATGAAACCAAAGGCACAGAGCTAGAGGAGATGAAAGGTTAGGGGGCGTCATAAAAAAGAGTGCGTTACACCGCGCATTGAATTCGTACCAAGGCCAGTGTTTAAGTCACTGGCCTTTTTATTGGTAGTCGTTGCTCTATTTCAATCTTTTCTCAAATCACTTACTATACGTTTTGAATGATACTGGAGAGCGTTAGTGTATTCGAAACACCAAATAGAATGTTTAGATGAGTTAGGAATTCAAGGGTTTGAGCCAAAGCCAGAATTTCAGTCTCAAACAGTTTCCGTTGAGCATACACCGGAACACTCTCAAATTCCCGATATCGAGAACGACCCTTCAAATGACTTAGCTTGGCAAACCGTTGCGCCATCACTGCTTAAAGATTTAAAAGTCCTGCTTCCTGAACTTGAGCTAAAAGAAACGTTTGCCACGTTTGTCGTTAATCAACAAACTATGAAATGGCGGCAATCAAGCGATATTTCCTCTCCTAGCTTTGAGCAAAACTGTCTGTCCACTGGAGCGTTAGTTAACTTAACTGTGGCAGAAAAACGAGAGATCTGGCATCTCTTACAATCTGTTTTAGGCGAGTCGAATTAATGTCGACTAGAGCAACTAACATTACAGATCCTGAAATTACCATCCGAACATTAACGTTAAACGATATTGATGTTTTGGCGAAGATTGAACAGCAAAGTCATATTTCCCCTTGGTCTGCAAAGGTATTTCAATCGAGTTTTAATAAACACAGTGTCAATTTTGGCTTATTACAGCAAGGAGTTTTGGCGGGGTATTATTTTGCTGAGTGTATAGCCGGTGAAATGACTCTGCATAACATTTGTGTAAACGAGTCTCATCAGGGGTTGGGTTTTGCTTCGCGACTTATGACACACTTGTTAGAGCAAGCAACCCAGAAAAAAGCGGAAGATATTTGGTTAGAAGTTAGGCCGTCAAATACCTCGGCTATTGCTCTGTATCACAAATTTGGTTTTGAAGAAAAAGGCGTGCGTAAAAACTATTATTCACTGCCAGAGCCTGATAGTAACGGTCAAACGAAAGAAGATGCGTTATTAATGTGTTTGGCGTTAAATCGTTAAAAGCTTGCTCTTATTTGTTCAATTTGTTTTTGCAATAACATGCTCTGCTCATGCGGCATTGTGGGATGTTGCAGTTTACCTTGAGCAATCATTTCTCCTACCGCTGCTGTTTCATAGTTATAACCTAATGAGCGACGGTGATCTTGAAAATGATCAATACAGTTGTCTAGTTCATACAGCTGACACTCATTGGCTTTCCAGAAGTTTGGAAGCTCAATATAACCTTTATCGCCAATAATAAGGGCACTGTTTTTTAACTTGCATTGGAAAGAAGTACCTAAGCTTAAAATGATGTCATCGCATCTAGCCGTAATTAGAACATCATTGTCTACACCGCTGAGCGCAAAACTGCAGTGTACCGAAGGTGATTGTAACTGGCCAGTAGTGAAAAAGTTTGCAATCGCTAAGCTATATATGCCCATATCAAACAAACAGCCACCTGCTAAATCTGGGTTGTGCATTCGCCCTTCGGGATCATACGGAACAGGGTAACCAAAATCGGCTTTTATGTGTTTTAGTGCACCAATTCGACCTTGTTCTACCCAAAGCTTTGCGGTTTGTACAGCAGGTAAAAAATAAGTCCACATGGCTTCCATGAAAAATAGTTGCCGTTCTTTTGCTAGTTCAATCAGTTCTTGCAGTTGTATGGGGGTAACGGTTACTGGTTTTTCGCACAATACGTGTTTACCAGCTAATAGAGCGTCTCGGGTATTTTCAAAGTGAAAGGTATGCGGTGTAGCAATGTATATTGCATCGACGTTAGGGTCGTCAAATAACGCTTGGTAGCCCTGATAATAACTTGGAATTTTGTATTGCTCAGCAAACGACTTGGCATTTTCTAACTGGCGCGCTGCAACCGCTTGTAGCTCACCATTATTTACAAATGCCATGTCTTGGCAAAATTGATGAGCAATTTTCCCCGCGCTGAGGATACCCCATTTTATTGTTGTCATTTCTAATTCAATTTCTTACTTTGACTTTCAAACGCTTCACTTAGTTGCTCTAAGTTTAGTCCTTTGGTTTCTGGCAGTAATCTATATAACAATATGAATCCTAAAATGGCAAACCCGCCGTATATCATAAAGGTCGTTGCGGTTCCCAGCATAGCCAGTTGCAGTGGGAAAAACTGCTGCACTGAAAAGCTAACTGCACTATTGATTAAGCCCGTCAGCGCTATGCCTACACCACGCAGGTGATTAGGGAAAATTTCCGCCAATAAAACCCACATAACAGGGCCCAAAGAAACCGCAAATGATGCAACAAAACCAAGTATACCAACCAAAATAATCACGGGGTTCATTTGCACAGATGCTTGGATAAGTGTGGATTGATGTTGTTGAGCTTTTTGTAAACCAATTAAATCGATTACCGAGTTTTTAAATTCGACATCCGACTCAAAGGTTTTATTTAAAATAGGTGCCAAACTTTGTTGAAGCTGTGGATTGTTTAACTCGACAATTGAGTCTTGTGTCAATCGGTACGTCGCTTGCGAAAACCCGTAAGCGGCAATGCTCATGCTAACCGCGACACCAGCTAAGCCTATCAACATTAGGGGTCTGCGTCCGAGTCTATCAATTAGCAACATAGCAACAATAGTGAATAATACGTTGACCAAACCTACCCATATAGCTTGAGAAAAAGCAGCGTTCTGGCCTATGCCACTTTGTTCAAAGATTGTTGGCGCATAGAAGTATATGGCATTAACGCCGGTGATTTGTTGACTAATTCCAACAATGACCCCTACCACTAAAATAAGTCGAACCTTGCCAGAAAATAACTCTGAAACGCGAGATTTCAGCGGTAGGTTGGTATCTGACTGTGCTTGAATTTCACTAACTAAGTGCTGTGCATTTTGGCCTGGGAAAAGTCTATTAAGAACCTTTATGCCTTTCTCTGTTTTTCCACTGGTTATCAACCATCTTGGGCTTTCAGGGATAATGAATAACAAGGCAAAAAATAAAATGGCAGGTACCAATTCAAGGCCCAACATCCAGCGCCAAACATTGTCGGCCAAACCTATTGAAGCGATGAATTCAGACGATGACTGGCTGAGTTGTAATAAATAGTAATTGGTAAAGTAAGCAGCGGAAATACCAATGACAATATTAAACTGATTAATAGAAATCATTTTCCCACGCAATTTGGCTGGCGATATCTCGGCAATATACATGGGTGCTAACACCAGGGAAGCAAACGCCAATCCGCCGACCATTCGAGCGACAACTAACATCTCATAAGTTACTGCTAATGCCGATAACGCCGCTGATATCACGTATAAACCAGCGACGATAATGATCACTTTTTTACGACCGAGAATATCGGCGAGTGGCCCGGCGACAAAGGTGCCAAATACCGCTCCTAAGGTTGGTGAAGCGACAACAAAACCTTGCTGTAACTCGCTGAGTTGAAATTCTGTGCTGACAAAGCCGACAACGCCGGAAATGACAGACGCATCAAAGCCGAAAATAAAGCCACCCAGCGCAACGACAATTGCAACAAAAACATTATATAGATTAGAGCGGTACATACAGTTCACTTACTTTTTCAGGATTGGATATAGTTTATAACCTGTTTAAATTATGAACAAACATAAACAGGCCACGATAAGTGTACGTTTATATGTAAGCGCTTACAATGTTTTATTCTACACCTAAAAATCCACCGGTTTGATGCTGCCAAAGTTTTGCGTAAATGCCGTTTTGCTGAAGTAGTTGCTCATGGTTACCAGACTCAATAATTTTGCCGTCGTCTAACACGATTAACCTGTCCATTTGAGCAATTGTAGATAATCGGTGCGCAATCGCCAGTACGGTTTTATTTTCCATTAATTCATTGAGACTTTTCTGAATAGCGACTTCCACTTCCGAGTCTAACGCTGATGTGGCTTCGTCGAGGATAAGAATTGGCGCGTCTTTTAGAATAACGCGGGCGATTGCAATTCGCTGGCGTTGACCACCAGAGAGTTTTACTCCACGTTCACCTACGTGAACTTGATACGCGTGATTACCCTTTGAGTCGGTTAAGTTTGATATGAAGTCGTGCGCTTCGGCTTTTTTAGCTGCGGTGATGATTTCATCGAGAGTTGCATCTTGTCGGCCATAGCCAATATTTTCTTCAATGCTTCGATGCAATAAAGAAGTGTCTTGCGTCACCATGCTGATGTTTGCTCGTAAACTCTGTTGCGAAACTTCCGCGATATTTTGACCATCAATATAGATGCCACCACTATTGAGATCGTAAAATCGTAACAGCAAATTAACCAAAGAAGACTTACCCGCCCCGGACCGCCCGACGATACCGACCTTTTCACCGGGTCTTATTTTTATGTCTAAGTCAGAGAACACTCTGTTATTCTCGTCGTAATTAAAACTGACCTTTCTAAAGTCAATAGCACCTTGCTGAACAACAAGGTGGCGACCGTCTTTTTTATCTTGAATAGTAATTGGTGTAGTTAGGGTGTTCATGCCGTCTTGCACTGTACCTACATGTTCAAATAGAGCTGAAACTTCCCACATGATCCACTGGGACATGCCGTTGATCCTTAAACACAAACTCACTGCTATCGCGATGTCTCCGGGCGTAACCGCTTGTTGCATCCAGAGGTAAATCGACATAGCTGTACTGGCAAAAATTAATATGGCGTTATTCAGCCAAACGGTAGAGTATAACCAAGTAACCAAACGCATTTGTGGGTAAACGGTTTGTAAAAATCCATTCATACTCTCTTTGGCATAAGAGGCTTCTCTTTGTGTGTGAGAAAACAATTTAACCGTAGAAATATTGGTGTAACTATCGACA
>JABXHM010000019.1 GCA_013373625.1 Alteromonadaceae bacterium
GACCATGCGGCCGCGACGGCGGGCGGCTCGGTACGAGACGCGCGCCGGCGCACCTGGGCCGCAGGGAGAACGGGGCGGGCAGGCTCGGGGAGGACCGAAGGGACGACTAGGGCGCGGTCCCGGCCGGGCGTGTCCTCGAGCTACTGCACGAGGTCACGAACGGACGGGATGGGCCATGCTCAATCATCTGTCGCGAACCGGAATGCTATCACTTCGTCAGACTTGAAAGCATCTCACCGCGATGCCATCATATTAGAAAATCTGCCATCAGATCGGAGTCAGTCGTGGCAAACATGACCGTAAGAAACCTGCCGGACGAAATTCACGCACGGCTTCGCCAACAAGCCGAAGCGAACAACCGAAGCCTTGAGGCCGAAGTGCGCTCGATCCTCACGCACTCGGCCATCGCATCCAGCGACGGCGGGTTCGGCCATCGCATCCGCGAGCGCTATGGCCGCTTCCTGGGCGATGACCTCTCGGTCGAAAGAGACCAGACAATGAGCCAACCCGGCCTTTTCGAGTGATTATCCTCGATACGAACGTCATCTCGGAGACCCAGAAAAAGTCGCCGGACGCGGCGGTAATGGACTGGATGGACGCGCAAGACCCGACGAACCTCTATCTCAGCACCATCACGGCGGCAGAGCTGGTTTTTGGCGTGCAGGCGATGCCGGAAGGCAAGCGGCGCGACGGCCTTGTAAAAGCTGTGGCCGGAATCCTGACGGAAGACTTTGCCGGGCGGATTCTGCCCTTCGATGAAGCCGCCGCGTGGGTCTACGGCGAGCGGATCGCAGCCGCGCGCAAGCGCGGCTATGCGATCTCGATGCCGGACGGACAGATTGCGGCAATCGCACTGTCACGAGAAGGGGCGATGGTCGCGACACGCGACCGCACGCCCTTCGTGGCCCTTGGGGCTGACGTTCTTGATCCGTGGGCGCTCGGCGGGCCACGCAAACGATAGCCGCCTGCTGAACAAGGGGGCCACGGGCGAACGCCCCGCCGGAAGGCGGGGCTGTTCGCGTCATGCCGCCTTGTCCTCCTTCTTCTCAATCTGGACGTGATACCCGATCTCGAACTTGGCGATGAAAGGGATGTTGAGGGCCAGACTGATCCGCAACTGACCCTTCCGGGTCAGGGCGCGGGCCAGCCTATTGACGAACCGAGACAAGACGCGGCCGGTTTTGCGGCAAAAGGCGATGAGTGTTTTCATAAGGCGTTCCTCCGAAAATGGCTGTTGGTGCGTAATCGCGAAGCCCGACTGCGGCGCGGGGCCGCCGGACGCACCGCGAAGCGGTCGAAACGGAGCGCAGCGAAGTGGAGAACCCCTTGCGGGTTGCGGCCATGAGGCGGCAACGGGCCGTATCGTGCGAAGCAATAGGATTACGCTCAGCCATTTTCAGAACGCCTGAAAACACGGGCCTTCGGACGCAACGGACGCTCCTGAAACCGTCAATAGGCTGGCCCTGCCCGAAGGGCAGGATCAGTCTGGCCCTCAGCATCCCGCGCCGGATCGGGCACGACGCATCAAGGAGGACAAGGCGGCGTGGCGCGGACCGCTAGAAGCGGTCGCGTTCGCCCGTGGCGGGGAAAGGGAGCGCGAGGGAAGGGGCTTTAGGGGCTTCCCTCGTCATCGACCGAACCGGCCTCAATGGCCGGTCGGACGATCCCGCGCAGAGCGCGGGCAAGGGGGCTGTCTGCCCCCGCGCCTTCGGCGCTCCCCCGAGGATATTTTCAGAAAGATGATGGAGCGGCGGCGGCGAAGCCGCGGCAAGCGGATCGGGGGAAAGGGGCGGCAGGACCGCCCCGGCCCGATCAGCTCTCGGCCTGCTTCTTGTGAAGGAGGTCGAAGTCGTTGGCGGCGAGCGTCATGCCATAGACGGTCTGGCCGTCGCGCTCATATTCGGTCTGGCGGATCGTCCCGCGCGTATGAACCAGGTCGCCGGCGGACACGTTGTCCCGCACCCAGCGAACGGCGTTTTCGTTGAAGATGGTGATCTCGTTCCAGTAGGGGTTTCCCTGAAAGTCGCCGTTGCCGTCCTTGCGGCCGTACTCGGCAGCGACGGAGACGCGCAGCGTCGGGCCGACTTCCTTGATCTTTCCGACCCGGCCGATGATCTGAAATTCTGCAAAGGTCCGCATGATGTTCTCCCGTGATTTAGAGTGTTTCGGTGAAGAACGGACAGACCGGGGACGCGAAGCGATCAAACCAAAAATCGGAGGGTCCGCAATGCGGAAGCCGGTTTTTTGTTTGAAGGGTGGCGCAAGGCACCCGGTCGCCGGAGCGAACCCGAGTCATGTTGAGTGTCCGAAACACGGATCGCGGGGAACGTCGGCACCTGATGATGGCTCATTGGCCGGGCCGGGATGATCTGGGCGACTGGCTAAGCCCCGTTCGTGCCTCGACCGCAAGGACGGCAGCGGCGGGCTCGATGCCCCGGAATGAAGCACCATCTTCAACGAAAACGCCGTTCGCGGAAAGAGACGATGCGCCGTGACTGGTGCGCGGGACGATCCGTCCAGACCGGATTACTGAGGGCCGATCAAGGCGCGGATGACTCCCCGCTCGCCCGGTCGCATCCGCGACCCTTTCGCATGATCCGAGCGCCCTGTTGGATCGTGATCTCGGAAAGCGGCCAGCTCGTTAGCGCGACTTCCCAAGCGGCTGCGGCCATCGTGAAGGTAGCCGCCTGGGCCAGCTCTTCGTCGTACTCGCCAGCGTCGGTCCAGCGAACGACGCGGTAGGGGTGATCGAACAATTTGCGCATCGGTAACGCAGTAACAGACTTGTCGGCCGTTACCAGCGTTTCCGTTCTGTTCTATCCGGTGAGACGGGGATCTTGGGTCATCGGAGCGCGAGAAAAAGCGGCCCCCGAAGGGGCCGCGATCGGCGTCAGCCGAGGAAGAGCCGGGCGAAGGCGACGATCGCCAAGGTGGCCCCGGAGCCGACTACCAGAAGATACCAGCGGTTTTCCGTGTTGAGCTTCTGGGTCTCAGCATGGAGCTTCGTCGTCGTCGCATTGAGCGAGGCGATTTCGGCTTCGATCTTGAGATACTGTGCCTGCTGCATGTCGGTGTCGCTCATGATGATCTCCTTTCAGATATAGAGCAAAACCGCCTTTCGAGGAAGGCTCTCGCCCGCCCCGCGCGGTCGCAGGCAATCGGACACGCCGAGTCAAGGATCGCCCGCAGGGCGACTTGCAAGCCGCGCTCGCGCGGCGCCGTCCTTGATCCGGTGTGGTAGAATGACAAGACCGTGTGGGGTGGGGAGGCGCGGCCCTCCGGCCTGCCCCCGGCAGGACGGAGGTTAACAGCCGCGCACCGCCATCGACGGTGCGGCTAGGTGCAGCGAGTCCGGTGGAGCTGCCGCGCCGGGGGGCGCGGCTCCGCGCGGATAGCGCGGGGTCGGGCGCGGGCAGGGCGAAGTCCTGGCCGGGCGCGATCAAAAAAGGCCCCGCCGAAGCGGGGCCAGGTCGATCCTTCACCACAAAGGAACGGAAGCTGTTGGGACGCCTCCTGTTAGGCGTCCTCGGGCTGCGGGCGAATGCCAGCGCGGCCATGTGGGTTGATCGTCCAGCCGTCCCGGTCGCGCTCGATGCTGGCCTCGGGGCCGTGCTGCTCGATAAAAACGCGGTCGGCCTCAGCCCGGCGTGACAGGTGCAGTTCGTTGGCCCGGTGTCCGCTGGGCCGGATGCACCAGAGGCCGGGGGCCTTGCCGCAGTCAGGACAACGCACGGCCAGAACAGGGTGACGATGAGCGCAAAAGTCAGGCATCGGGTCGATCCTCCTTTGGATGGGGCAGGGCGCTCGCGCGCCCTGCTTGTCGATCTCAGGCCATGCCCTCGGGCAGCCACTTGGCGATCCGCTCGGCCTGCGCCTCGGTCACGCCGAACGCCTCGCGCGTCTCGGCATCGCCAAAGAGCTTTTCGAGCCGGTCGGCCTTCTCGCCCTTTTTCAGCTTGGCGAAGCTGGTCGCGGTCGGGTCATCTTCGGAGAGGTCCAGAAGCTCGCACCACAGGGCGTTGAGGTAGGGACCGCCCACGCGGCTGAAAAAGTTGGCAGCGGTCGGCGTCCAGACTTCGCGAACGTCGGTCCCTGCCTCCTTGTCGACCAGCGCCCCCAGCTTTTCGTCGCCCACGCTGACCAGCGCGGCAAGGTGGCGGGTCAGTTCGGCCATGACGTGATCCGCCCCTTTCTTGCGGAAGGCCCGGAAGCCTTTGGCGAGGTCGGAGTTGAACGGATCGGCGGGGCGCTGTGCGGGCGTCGTCAAGCGCTTGTCGAGCGTGTAGCCCTCGGCCTCGGTCGTCGGCAGGTTCGGCACATCATCTTCGCGGATGCCAAGGGCGCGGCGATACCCCATCTTGCCGGTCAACTGGTAGGACAGCAGGGCGAGGATAAGGTCAGGATCGCGCATCATCGCGTGTTGCCGCGCCCCGGTCGCCACGCGGGCGAGGTCGTCGGCCAGCTTGGCGGAAATGGGCGACTTCGGCGCTTCGTCGTCGGTGCTGTGGCGGGACGGCTGGATTAGACCGGCCTCGATGGCAGCGGCTTTGTCCTCCTTCTTCACCAGCCCCTCGATGGTTTGAAGGGTGCCGCGCTGATCGACGTAGACGATCACGCCGGAATGCGCCCGCTGTTCGTCGCTGAACGTGCCGTCAAGGATCGCTTGCAAGGCCAAGAGTTCGTCGTCGCCAGCCTCGTCCGTCGCATCCCGGTCGGAGAGTTCCATCAGTTCGTCGTAACGCTCCACCTGCTCAGGGGACAGAACGCCTTCCTCCCGGTAGAGGCGGGCCATTTTGGCGTCGTCGAGCTGGTAATAGGGAATATAGGAATCGGCGGTCGTTTCGGCCCACTTCCAGCCCTCGGCTGCGCGTTCTTTCGCGGCCTCGTCCAGCTTTGCGGTGAAAACCGCGTCCAGAATGTCGGGGTCGTCCAGCAGCGTTTCATCCGCGAAAAGGTCGCCGCTGATCCGGCCACCCTCGGCCTCGTAGGCTTCCAGCCCAACGAACACGGCTCGGCGGTCGGTGTCGCGGATGCTCTCGGGCTTGAGTGCCCTCTTGATCTGGTAGTCGGAGAGATTGCGGCCCCGGCACTCGTCCAGCACTTCAAGGCTGCGCTTCTCGTCGGTGCTGATCGTGAAGCAAGCGGCCATGCCAAGGCTGATCTCGTTCGCCGCAAGGGCGTCGATCACCGGCCCCGGAAGGTTCGCGAGCGCGAGCCGCCGATAGACATGCTTTTCCGTCACGGCGAAGGCGCGCGCGATCACGGCGGGCGTGGACCCGCTGCGCTCCATCTTGCCATAGGCGCGGATTTCGTCGGCGGGGTGCAGGTTCCGCCGCGCGGCGTTCTCGGCAACGGCCCATGCCTGCGCGGTCGTCTCGTCGGGCGCGATCTTCACCATGGGATGCGTCAGGTCGGGGTTCTGCCCGCCAAGTTCGGGATAGTGCTGCGCGAGATATTGAAGGGCGCGAAGCCGACGCCCCCCGGCAACGATCTGGATGCCGCCTTGGCCGTCCTCGATGCCCGCCATGTTCTGAATGAGGCCCGCCGTCTTGATGCTCTCGGCCAGTTCCGCAACCTCGTCCTCGGGGACGTGCTGGCGCGGGTTCATGGGCGAAAGGCTCAAGGTATCGAGCGCGAAACGGCTGGCGGCGGGGGTGTCGATGGTCTGATGCTTGGTCATCTGTCTTTTCCTTTGTGGTGCTGCCCTGTCCGGTCTTGGTGCCGAAAATCGGGGCGGGGTTTCTGGCGAGGACCGCGCTTGCGCGGCCCTCTCCTGAAAGCCTGCCTCCCGGCGAGGGCAGGGGGGGAACCGCCGCAATGGGAAAATCC
>JABXHM010000061.1 GCA_013373625.1 Alteromonadaceae bacterium
AAACAAGCAACATAATAAGATCACCATTGGGTCGGTTGTGGGCTGTGGAGCCGGGCGCTCGATTACCCGTGCTAATGCATATGCGCCAACGAGCCTAGGCGTCCACCGAAGTCCTAGGAGAAACAAGCTTGGTCGATGGGGGTGCATCCATCGCCCGAACCACTAGGGCAGGCAACCCTCTACCTTCGCTGGCGGAATTTTCGGTTCGGTCAGGGGATTGGTTGACACACGACAAGTCGAATGGAGGCATTGCAAATCCCCTTATTCTGTTCGTGACGAAGAGCCTTTCGGGGACGGCCCCATTAGTCATGCTACGCCAGCGTGTGATTGCAGCTACTGACGGAGTCAGTTGCGCCAGCAGAGTGCGCCCAAAAATCAACAACTTGGTGCCACAACGCTATCACGCCTGAGGTTGAAAAAGTGAAGGAAAATTAAATTTTATGGTGAATAAAATGCTTGTTAAGTTCTTAGTCGCGTTCCTCACACTCCTCGCATTCGGTGATGCTGTTTCAGCGCAAGGAAGAGAGGATGTTTTCTACATACAGAGAAAGTTGAACACACTTGGCGCCGACCTTGGGGAGCCAGATGGTATTTTGGGACCGAAGACCCAAGCCGCCATCGCAGTTCATGCTGAGCAGATGGGATTCGACCCCACGCCCGCCGCAATGATGGATTTTTATCAAAATCGCTATTGGTTCGAAACCACTCCACTGACGGAGGGCCCGCTTTACCAAGAACTCATTAGTTCTTTCGACGACGTTCTCTTGGACCCTTACTCAGCACAACTTAAGGACGTCGTAGTTCAGCCGAGTGGGGCTATCTGTGGCATGGTCAATGCGAAGAACCAAATGGGCGCTTATGTCGGCTATCGTCACTTCTGGGCCGCTAGTGGAACTATGGATCTTGGACTGGATACCCTCGCCTATTTAGTCATGCCACCTTTTGTCGATAAAGCGAATTCCAACAAATATGCCTACTCCTGTTGGCTCGATATGTAGTAGTCATCCAGTGAGGTCTACAGTCTTGGTGCCTAGCTTGCCTCACGAGTTTGGCCATGTAAGCGGTGGCAGCGCGTCCAAGTTCGTGCTTGCAGACAAGTCGATAGGTCACAGTTGCGTCGGTTCCCAAAGTGGGAAACTAATTCACCCTCAAGACTGTAGAAGTCCAAGAAAAAAGAGCCTGGCCGATGGGGGGTGCGCCCATCGCTCGACCGATCGGCGCAGGCAACCCTCCACCTAGAACGCGCGACATCTGATCTGCGATCGGCCACCCTAGACATGCTGTCCAAACGCAGCCCTGTCCATCTCCACCACCATCGCTTCCAGAGCCGATTTTAGGCCCATAGGGACGCCTCGCGCTTCCGCATGACTGCTCCGAACTCTAGTATCTTTTAGATTTCAAGTGGCTTTTTGCTGGCGTCGGAGGGCGTCTTTCGCCCGCCGCCAAATCGCGCGCGAATAGCCTAGAATCTACTGATTTATAAGATAACTTTTTATCATTTCAGCTTTTTGAAGTATGGGCTCATATCCGAGGCTACCATTCTAAGCATTTTTTCCACCTCATTCCCCGAGGCTGATAATACTTGACCACTTACATCTTGCATGGCGATATTTGCCTCTAACAGATTTCTTGGATAAAATCCACAGAGCGCTTTGAACAACATAATTGGGCTAAGCCTAAGCATATTCTCTCGGGCTCGGACCTTAGGGAGGGCTTTCTCTATTCCTCCAAATGGACGATTTGAAAATCTCGGAACCGGGAAAAGACATACCCATGCTTTCGGCCACGGCTCAAGGATCGATCTCGCGGCGAGATGATCTGCGTCAATGTCGTTCATTGCAGGTCGTGTAAATCCATCATGCAGCATCACATGTCGCAACATTGCTGACCGATAAGAACTATAGTTTTTGTCCACCCAAACCTGGTCATACCACCACGATCCACCCGAGCTTTTAACCCATCCATACACTCGCACCGCTCGCGATGAGTTCAGCTTTTCGATTTTAATATCACCAATTTTTTGTGCCCACTGTGAAAGATAATAATAAGAAGAAAATGCCACTGGTGGTGGATTATTATCTTCTTCAAGCATCATGGCTAGGTCGAGGCACGAATTCTTTAAGTAGTCACAATTTTCGGCTGACATCATCCAACGGCGTTTCGTTATTATGCAAAGCTCCTTCCTGCATTCGGCTCACCTTTCGCATTTTGTCTCACTCCGGCCGACCTCCTAAATCAATAACCGATCCCATCCGAGATTTTGGCGTATGTGACGCAACATTTTGTGCGGGCCGTTTGCCAGTAAAATGGCACGTTCATCATAGGGCAACTCCAATAAATTAATGCTCGGTGAGTTCACCAATGTATGCATGGTTGAGAGTCCTGCGAAAGGTTGGAAAATTTGCTGCGCGATGGTCGTGTGGCAATTCTAGTGAAGCTGCACCGCGGCAGTAGGCCAGGGGCTTAAGTGCAGCTGAGGACCGCCTGCGCTGGTCGGTTCGCTGCGCAACTAGGTCGAGCTAGGTAGCAGACCATTCATTGAGCGGCATCGGTCCGGATGCTCTGTTCAATCGCAGGCAGATAAGAAGTTCAAATAGAGCTCAACTATGCAGCTACGGTTGGCTTATAGGGCCGGTTCCTAGAGAATATAAGGACTAACAGCCGCGACCTGCGCGGGCTCAGTCGGCGCCCCGCACCGCAGAAGAAATGCGTAGGTTTCATCATAAAACGCACGCGGCCGGGTTGGGTCTGTATCGTCCCCTTGCGGCACAAAAATCACCATGCCTTGTCGCGCTCGCGTGAGCAGAACGCGATAGGCATTCTTGAGGTAACGCTTTCGCTCATCAGCTCTGACTGTTTGCCATTTAGTCCCGCGAAAGGCGTGGGCCTCCCAACTTGAGCCGATAAATCGCAGATCAGCATCCCAGCATATACCTGCCCAATCCAGCTCTAACCCTTGCACATCGAATTCGGTGGCGACCTCTTCGAGGTAATAGGATGACCGGACATCGAGTTTGTCGTTTAAGAACCAACTGACTGGATCAACCTTGCTTTTGATATGTATGCCCTCGGGGCGCAAACGATGTGCACCAGAGGACGCTATAAACCCGCAGCGTTCACTTCCGCGCGCGATTGCCTTGAGCCAATCGCGCGCAGCGTCGAGATCACGCGTCACCCAAACTGGGTAGCGATCTCGTAGACTTTCAAGGAGCTGTCGCGCATCGTGGGCATTTCCATCGAGTAGCGCGCCTACGAAGGCAGAGAGCTTTTCCGCTCGAAAAGATCGCATTGAGACTGACAGGTGTAGCTCTGGGCATTTAGTCACGTGCGCATCTTTCAGAAACGCAACAGCCTTGGTGTCAACTGTGTAATGCCGATCATCGAGCAACGCCGACGCATAGACATCCCATTCGGGAAACCTCTCAGCCAACGCGGTGAGCCATTCGACCAAGCCGGCCTCACCGGTGTTGATTTCTTGCCCGCCCCCAATCAGGCAGACCACCGTGCACCAATCTGTGTGACGGTTCATTACACTGATTAGAAATTCCGGCTCTGATTGCGCAAAATTTGATTGCCCACGCTTTGCCTGCATGAACTTCGAGGCTTGCTCCTTCGTCCAGGCCCGCTGAGCCTCGTCGAAGACGACGACTTTTTCGATTGGGGCCCGTTGATCCTGCAGATACTCGTCGCGGAAATGGTGGATGTTTTGCACAAACGTGCGGACACGGCGTGATGCCTCAGATTTATTTATGTTTTCGCGATCGGCCTGGTCGCGGGCCAATGCTTCGCGCAACACATCAACAAGCGGGCCGTTGCCCGAAAGAAAGACCGCGTGTTCATCGGCATGGCCAGAGGCGCGTTTGGCTGCGATGTTGAGGCCAGCAAGTGTTTTTCCCGCGCCCGGCACACCTGTGATAAAACATATTGCTTTGCGGTTTTCGGCCTTTGACCGTTCGATCACTTGCGCAATACGCAAGTCTGTCTCTTGAAGGTTTTTGGCTCCAGCATCAGAGCGCGCGATCTCCTGGACATCATGATTTTGATAAAGTGCTTGCGCCGCTTCTACAATCGTTGGGGTGGGTTGGTAGCCACTGGTAGCCCACTCGGTAGAATTTAAAGATGATGTTGGGGTGTCTTGTATCACCTGAATCAAGGTTGCCCTAAGGGATTTAGCGCCAATTGTCTGCGGCTCTGCAACAAGGTCCGATGCATAACTGGGGCTTCCTCCTGAAGCCGTCGACTCTGTGGCTAGTAGTATAGGCACGATTGGCGCCCCGTGGCTGCCCTTGTGGAAGTTCTTAAGATCAAGGGCATAATCGTGAACTTGGGCGATCGCATAGCGATCGAAAGTTGCGGAATGAACCTTGAATTCTAAAACGAAAACGATGCCCTTGATCATCACTACGCAGTCCGCGCGTTTGCCCATCCGCGGAATAATGAGTTCGAAGTGTAATACTCCGTCAGGAAGGTCGACCAACTGCTCCTTCAAAATGTCGATTTGGGCGAGCCATGCCTCACGCTGCTGATGTTCCAAATCATGGCGATGGTTTCGGGTCAGCTCGCCGAGAATAGTCATGGGTGACTCAACAAGGAAATCTGTCAGGCCTGCGCTGTAGTATGAAATCGACACTTCTCTTCCAATTCGCTGATCGTAAACGATGCATGAGGACCCTGCGCCCTGGTTCCATGCTGTTCCTGGTGGCGCAACGCTATACCGTTCTGCTTGCAGATATGCTATATGTTCAATGCTCTAGTTGCACCAGCTGGCACGATAGCCAGGCTCCCAAACAACGGCATGACCCTCGTCGAGCAATATGCTCCCAGCAGTCCGACCATCACTCAAGATCAGGCTGCCAAGAATGCGGCCATACCTGTCACGCTGCCCGGTATCCTCGATGCCTACAGCCTGCGAAACGAGTTCGGTCATACGAGCGGAGGCGGCGCGACCCAGTTCGAGCTCTTGTTGACAGGCGGGGCGATAGGTCTCAGGCGTGTCAAACCCCAACTCATTCGGAATGCCATCTCCGAGAAGGCGGACGCTCTGACCGTCGCATTCGACGGTGTCGCCATCGACTACCGCGATGAGGGCGCAAACAAGCAACATAATAAGATCACCATTGGGTCGGTTGTGGGCTGTGGAGCCGGGCGCTCGATTACCCGTGCTAATGCATATGCGCCAACGAGCCTAGGCGTCCACCGAAGTCCTAGGAGAAACAAGCTTGGTCGATGGGG
>JABXHM010000109.1 GCA_013373625.1 Alteromonadaceae bacterium
AGGTCCGACCAGCCGCCCGCGAAGGGCACGACCGACAGGTTGGCGGCCTTTTCCATGACCGCGTAGTCGATCGAGATATCCTCGGCCTGGCCCCAGGGCCCGGGCGCCAGGCGCAGGAAGCCGAGGTCGACCTTGGACTCTGCCAGCGCGGCCTTGACCGGGGTCATCAGCTGCGGCGCATGGGACTCGAAGGCCTCGACGATGGTCCGGGCCTTGAACAGGAAGATCCCGGCGTTCCACATGAAGTTGCCGGCGGCGAGCATCTCGGCGGCCATGGCGGCGTCGGGCTTCTCGACGAAGCGCGACAGCCCCACCGCATCGGTGCCCGAGGGGGCCGAGGCCAGCTCGAGGTAGCCATAGGCGGTTTCGGGATGGGTCGGCGTGATGCCGAAGGTCACCAGGTTCCCTGCCTCAACGGCCGCGAGGCCTGCCTCGACGGCCGCGTGGAAGGCCGCGGCATCAGGGACCACGTGGTCCGAGGGCGCGACCAGCATGACGCCTTCGGGATCGCCTTGCGCGACCCGCAGGGCGGCCGCCAGCACGGCGGGGGCGGTATTGCGGCCCTCCGGCTCGATCAGGATCGCACCGGGATCGATGCCGATGCCGGCAAGCTGCTCGGTGACGATGAAGCGGAAGTCGGAATTGGTCAGCACCATGGGCGCTTCGAAGCTCAGCGCGCCGCTGGTCCCGGACAGGCGTTTCGCCGAAGCCTGGAAGAGCGTCTCTTCCCCGGTCAGCGGAACGAATTGTTTCGGATAGCTTTTCCGGGAAAGCGGCCAAAGCCGCGTACCGGAACCGCCGCAAAGGAGGACCGGGGTGATGGTCGATAAAGACATGCCGTCAAAACCCATGAATAAAATACGTCTGACGCAACTGTTAGCAGGGAATGCCCCGGGCTCAACCCCCCCTCTCCGGTTATACCTGCAACCCCGGCCAATCCCCGCCGCATCGCAGCGAAAACAGGCATCCCAAGCCCTGTTTCGCAGCCCAGCCGGACCGCCCGCACAGGGCCTGAACAGGAAGGCCGGCACGCCGGCCCAGGAACATGGATCAAGGCTGTCCCCGGACACGTCCAAGCACAGCGCCATGTGCTCAGGCGACACGCGCTGCGGCTCTCCGCCCGGCAGGCCGGCGCGGATCTGCCCAGAGTTTGCCGTTTCCCCCCCCCGTCCCGGCAACTTGCCTCTCAGGGCTGCGGAAGGCCCTTGTATCCCGGTCGCGCATGGCATGATTGTGGCGGAGGTCAGTGGGAGTGCGGCTAGGGCGCGTTTTTTGCGTGAACAGGTTGGGGCGGGTTTGGCGTGAGGGGCATACCCCTGCCATACAAGCCCGATAGGGCCCCCGTAGCCCGGCTATTTTGCCGGGGGAATGATACCGTAGAAAACCGAGATCATATCGTGAAGCACAAGATTACCAAAGCCATTTTCCCCGTTGCCGGTCTGGGCACCCGTTTCCTTCCGGCAAGGAAATCATGACGCTAGTCAACCGCCCTTTGATCCAATACGCGATCGACGAGGCCCGCGCGGCTGGGATCAAGGAATTCATCTTCGTAACCTCACGCGGAAAATCCGCGCTGGAAGATTATTTCGACCATTCCCCGACCCTCGAGGCCGACCTGGAAGCCAAGGGAAAGACCGAGTTGCTCGCAGCGCTCAAGGAAACCTACATGGACAGCGGGCAGATCGCCTACATTCGACAGCACAAGGCCCTTGGCCTGGGCCACGCGGTGTGGTGCGCACGACGCCTGCTGGCCCCCGACGTGCCCTTTGCCATCCTGCTGCCCGATGACGTGATCGCCGCCGACAAGCCCTGCCTGCAGCAGATGGTCGAGGCCTTCGAGGAAGCCCCCGCCTCCATGGAAGTGCCTCCGGAAAAGACCAAGTCCTATGGCATCCTCGACGTAAAGGAAGACCTGGGCGCCACCGTCTCGGTCAAGGGCATGGTCGAAAAGCCCAAGGACGGTAAGGCGCCGCCCAACTTGGCGGTGATCGGCCGCTACCTGCTGACACCCATCCGTGATGCAGAACCTCGACCAGCTCAAGAACGGCGCCGGCGGAGAGATCCAGCTGACCGATGCCATCGCGGACGAGATATCGGCCGGGCGCCCCGTCCATGGTTTCCGCTTCAAGGGGCAACGTTTCGACTGCGGCTCAAAGGCCGGCTTCCTGCAGGCAACAGTCGCCTTCGGCCTAGGCAGGGACGACCTCCAGGAGGAGCTCATGACCTACCTCCAGAACACCATTCATACCAAACATAAGCGCAACAAAACGCGACAAGGAATTTTACAGTGAAAAACGTACTCGTCACCGGCGGTGCCGGCTATATCGGTTCGCATGCCTGCAAGGCCCTGAAACAGGCGGGCTTTACTCCCGTCACCTACGACAGCCTTGTCACCGGCTGGGAAGACGCGGTGAAGTTCGGCCCCTTTGAAAAGGGCGACCTGCTAGACCGCGCACGCCTTGATGCGGTCTTCGCTCAGTACAAACCCGTGGCCGTGATGCATTTTGCCGCCCTCTCCCAGGTCGGCGAAAGCATGAAGATCCCGGCACTCTACTGGAAGAACAACGTCATGGGCTCGCTCAACCTGATAGAGGCCACGGCCGAGGCCGGGGTGACCAATTTCGTCTTCTCCTCGACCTGCGCCACCTATGGCGAACATGACAACGTCGTGCTGAACGAGATGACCGAGCAGTTACCCATCAACGCCTATGGCGCCTCTAAGCGCGCGGTCGAGGACATCCTAGATAACTTCGGCGCGGCGCATGGCATGAACTCGGTCATCTTCCGCTATTTCAACGTGGCCGGCGGCGATCCCGAAGGTGAGGTGGGCGAACACCATCGCCCCGAAACCCACTTGATCCCGATCATGTTGGAAGCCATCGACGGCAAGCGCCCTGCCCTGACCATCTTCGGCACAGATTACGATACCCCCGATGGCACCTGCATCCGAGATTACGTCCATGTCTGCGACCTGGTGGATGCGCATGTGCTGGGCCTGCAATGGTTGCTGGACGGCAAGGGCAGCCGGGTCTTCAACCTGGGCACCGGCGACGGGTTCTCGGTCCGCGAGGTCATCGACCAGAGCCGCGCGGTCACTAACAAGTCGGTCCCCTACGAGGAAGGCCCTCGGCGCGCCGGCGATTGCACTAAGCTGGTCTCGGGCTCGACGCGGGCGGAAGCGGAACTGGGCTGGATGCCGACCCGCTCGACGATGAAGCAGATGATCGAGGACGCTTGGAACTGGCATCGCACCGGCCACTACGACAAGTGACAGCATCTGAGCGAACGTGGTCGTTTCCTGCCGTACCCCCTCTTTTTTTGAAGTGGGGGTACGGCCTTCGCTCAACGGGCTAATCGGGTTGGTCACTAGTTCCTCGCGCTGCGTCTTCCGCGGTGTGTTTTCTAACCCCGCCAAGTCGGGGCGACGTGGCATTGCACCAGGTGTCAGGCTTTCGGGCGTCCTTGCAGAGAATATGTGCCTCCTGCCGCTCGGCTCAACGCTTCGGAGGAAGCAGGAAGTCGGCGATGTCGGAGGCTGCCTCTTCGGTGAGGCGGTTCTCGAGCTCGTAGAGGACCGGTTCCGCGGTATCGACCCTCTTCTTGTCCAGAGCTCATTTCGCGATGCCGCCGATCTGGTCCGAGACCTTGATCACATTCTCGAGAAACTCCAAGTCACCGGGCCCCCTGGCCTCGACTCTCAGGTCCTTCAGGGCGCCATTGGTCCCTTCGGTTAAGTCGCGCGGATTGAAGCGGCAGTAGTATTGCAGAAACTTCGCGTCACGATGAGGCTGTCGTGAAGACGAGATTGATGCTCATCCCGCCCCTCTGGGCATAGGTCCGGTTGTAGATCTTCGGAAACTTCTTGCTGGCATTGAGCTTAGAGTCGCAACCTGCCTGTTGCGATCAAGTCATGCCTCGCATTTAACACTATTATTAATAGTGTTCACTCCGAAGTCTCCCCCAACCTCCGCCCCTACCCTCAGCGCTCGCCTTGGCGCTTCCAGAGTAAACAGAATTCAGGTAATCTGCTCAAAATGTCCAAAATGCGCCTCCTTGACCCACAAGGAAACCGCCTCTATCTCAACGCCGAGGAGCGGGTCGCCTTCCTCGATGCGGCTCGGCGGCAGCCCGCTCGCGACCGCACGCTCTGCGAAATGCTGCACTGGACCGGCTGCCGACCGTCCGAGCTCCTGGAGATTACGCCGGCCCGCGTCGACCTTTCGGGCGGTAGCATCACGATCCGTAGCCTGAAGAAGCGCAAGGATGCCTCAGGGCGCACGAGAGTCATCTTCCGCAGCGTGCCGGTGCCGGCGGAGTTCCTCGACACCCTCAACACCGCTCATGGCATCCGTGAAGCACAGCGGTCCCGCAAGAGGGCCGCCCAGCCGATCTGGGATCTCGGCCGGGTGCGGGTCTGGCAGATCGTGAAGGGCGTCATGATCGAGGCGGGCCTTCCCGATTCGCCGCACCGCTCGCCCAAGGGGCTGCGCCATGGGTTCGGCGTGCATGCGACCGTCCAGGGGGTGCCGTTGCACATGCTGCAAAAATGGCTTGGCCATGCCCAGCTCAGCACAACGGCGATCTACGCCGATGCGATCGGGAAGGAGGAGCAGGACATCGCCGCCAGGATGTGGCGGTAGCGCTTCCTGTTTCTGTACTGCCGGGCGTCGGAGACTGCGAAGTTCTTTCTCGTTTCTTCTGAATTCACGAATTCGACCGAGCCAAACACCGTGACATTACCTAGACGAGAAGGGCTCTGCTTTCAGGATACAAGGCGGTCCCAGCCGGTGCCCGCTTTTCTCAAATGCGAAAAATTACAATATAAACTATTGTTTTTTATAAATATATTTTCGCAGAAACATTAGCGCGTAGCAGTATCTCAGGTGGTCCATACCAGAGTTCATAATGACCAATACCTCGCCACTCGATCACTATCCCCCGGCCTGGATGCCAGAGGTGGTCACCATGATCCGACGCCTTCGTGAAAGCGATGACAGTGAACCCGCCGAGGTCGCCACGCAAAAGACACTGACGGTCGGGTGCCCACTCGGCATGGCGGGACAGCGCTCGGGAAGCGCCTGAGGGGCTTGCTGCAGACCTGGCTTATCGTTCTGCGTATCGCCTCGGAAGGCGGAGAGCCCCTGCCTGGAGCAAGCGAGATACTAGATAGTTCGTCTTCGACAAGGCTTGGAGAGCAAATGCTCGACATGTTCATGAAACGATTTAGTGCGATGGAATGGCTCTATCTAGGCAGGCAGACAATTCGCGATGAATAATAACCCTGTATCGTGGCCTCATCTTTGTTCATTTTGGGGCAAGTAGACCACGATGAGCAGCGACGAGTTCAAGCGAAATGCCGTCGCACAGATCACCGAGAGAGGTTATACGTCCAAGGAAGAGGCCAAGCGCCTAGGGGTTAGCCAATACTCGCTCTTATAAGAAGTGACCCCCGGCGGATACCAGCCCCGATTACTCCAACTTTCTTTTGTTTTCAGAAGGACTTTTTATGGCTCCCAAATTTGGTACCAGCGGCCTGCGCGGCCTCGTTGTGGAACTGACCCCCAACCTTATCGCGGACTACACCCGGGCCTTCCTAGCCGCCTGCCCCACCGGCGGCGCGGTACACGTGGGCTGGGACCTGCGCCCCTCCTCTCCCGATATCGCCGCGGTGGTCATGGCCACAGCTCGAGCCGAAGGGATCGTCGTGAAGACTGCGGGCGCCCTGCCCACCCCGGCACTGGCCCTAGCCGCCATGGACTCCGGTCATGCGGCCATAATGATCACCGGAAGCCATATCCCGGCTGATCGCAATGGGCTGAAGTTTTACATCCCCTCGGGCGAGATCTCGAAGGCAGATGAGGAAGGCATCAACGCCAATCTCGGCCGCGCGCCCGCCACAGCGGAAGAGGCCGCGCAGGAAGAGACCCCCGGTGCCCTCTCCGCATATGCCGCACGTTACGTGGAAGCTTTCGGCGAGACAGTTCTTTCCGGGCTTAAAATCGGCATCTACCAGCACAGCTCGGTGGCCCGTGATGTCATGGTCGAAGTCGTCGACGCGCTTGGCGCCGAGACTGTGGCGTTGAAGCGTTCGGACGTCTTCATTCCCGTCGATACCGAGGCGCTGGACCCCGAGACTCGCAGCATGCTGGCCAACTGGTGCGCCGAGAACGGGCTGGATGCCGTGATCTCGACCGATGGCGATGCCGACCGTCCGATGGTATCGGACGCGAAGGGCCGCGTGGTGCCAGGCGATGTTCTGGGGGCGCTGACCGCCCGCTGGCTCGAGGCAGATGTGATATGCACGCCAGTCTCGTCGAACACGCTGGTCATGGAGATGGGCTTCGAAAAAGTCGTCAGCACGAAGATCGGCTCTCCCTTCGTAATCGCTGCCATGGAAGCGGCCTTGGCGGACGCCCCCGCTGCGCGCGTGGCGGGCTATGAAGCCAATGGTGGCTTCCTGCTGGGCTTCAAGGCCAATGGCCCGGCCGGCAAGCTGGAACCACTGATGACCCGGGACTGCCTGCTGCCGATCCTGGCGCCGCTCGCCGCAGCCAAGGCTGCAGAGATGCCCTTGGCCGATCTCGTTGCAACCCTGCCGCCGCGCTTCACCGCCGCCGATCGGATTGCCGGGATCGAAACAGATATATCGAAGGCCTTCATCGCGAAACTGACAGATGACGCCGGAGCTCGCGCTGCCTTCTTCGCGGACATGGGCGCGGAGGACACGGTGGATACCATCGACGGTCTGCGCACCCGTTTCGAGAGCGGCGACGTAGTGCATCTGCGCCCCTCGGGAAATGCGCCCGAGTTTCGCTGCTATGCCGAGTCCGCCCACGCCGAACGCGCTGAGGAACTGGTCACTGCCTACTTAGAGAAGCTGGGCCGCGAGTTGGGCTGAGTCCAGCTCTCTCCAAGTGCCTAAATCCGACGCTGGGGATACTGACTTGGTAAGATGCACGACGAACCAGCGAGCAGATCGGCTGAGCGCCACTCACGGCGTGATCGATTCTGATCCTGATCGAACAGGCTCTGAAGCCGAAGATCAAACCCGTTGCACAGTTTGTGCAAATGTTAACGAAAACAGGTGGGGACAATTTTACACGTTCATTGCCCACCCAAGTGGGTCAACTTCGCGTGCTGCTTCACAGCCTGGTACCGGGAGTATTACCGGATTGATCAGGGCCCGGATGTTTCGCGCGCGAAACATTTCGCAGCCCGTGCGCATGAGATCAGCCCGCCGCCTTGCGGCGCACAAAGCCCAGGAAGGCCCCGTCTGCCGAGCGCAGGCGGGGACGTCCCGACGCCGCCCAGAACCCACGCCACTCTGCTTCGAGCGCATAGACGTCGACGCCCGGCATCAAGCGGCGGGCCTCGTCTAGGGTCGCATGTGACAGCGGCGGAGCCTCGGAAGCAACAAGGGCGCCCTCATCCAAGACCTGGGTACGGCGGGTGAACCGGATGATGTCGCCCTCTTCCTCGGCCAAGTGGTAATCGGGCAGGTGGTCGCTTTCGATCATATCGCGAACCATGCGGCGAAAGACCCGGCGCGGGCTGGCACTGCCGGATTTTTTCAGCAGCACCTCGACCGAAACACGCCAGTCCGCTTGCTTGCCGCAATGCTTGCGCGCGATCTCGTAGACCCGCCGTTCCAGCGGCTTGCGCAAGCGGAAGTAGTCGCGGCTGAGTGTCAGCACGGATTTCGACATCACCGCGCGGAACAGCCAGTCCGACAGCGTCACCGTGACCGAGACCATGCGCCCGCCGCGGGTTTTCTTCACGATCTCCCATTTCTCGATCAGGCCGAAGCCGGTCGTGACATCTTCATCACCCGTCAAGATATTGGTGGTGATCCGGGTACCCGCCAGCCGTTCGAAACTTTCGCGCAACCGGCGGTAGGCATCGCCGCTGGTCTCGCGGTTGGTTGCCACTAGGAGATCATGGGCGCGCAGCGTCAGGGTACGGCCCACGGCCCGGCCCGCATTCACCGCGGCCATCAGTTGGCTGATGCAGAAAATCAGGATGTCCTTATCGTGGATCGTCGCCAACCCCTTGACCGATGGGACAACCTCGATGCTGGTACCACGGTGCTCGTAATGCAGGATGCGCCGGTCGGGCCGGGTCGACAAGCTGAAGACCGGATGCTCCATCGTCGCCATATCGTCCTTGGGGATCGCGTCCAGAATATCGCAGATAAAGAAATCCACTTGAGGATGACGCACAGGTAAAAGAGCATGCGCCTGCCCCGCTTCCACATTGCTGATGGCACTCATGGTCTGCCCGCCTTGCCGCTCGTTTCGCCCGTTCTCCCGCGCCCCTTGCCAGGACTGTTCAAGAGCGTGAACCCCGTCCGTAGCCCCCGCATCTACCGGTCATAGGGCCCAGACTTTTCGTGGTTTCATTCACACCCATCCTAGGGATGCTCAGAAGGACGGTCCAGCCTTTCGATCGGGGGATTGGAGTCGCTTTAACGTGGGTTCAGAGTCACCCTATCGGGGGTTCGGAATCGGTCTGACTTTGTCTTCTTATACTTTTTTCTTATATTTCATAATGTTACTTGTTCATAAGAATCCTGTAACACTATAAATAACACATATATAACACCTATAAAAAAATCGCTCTGTCACGAAGAAGCATGTTTTCCATCCGGTAAGCCCTAAAATTTCTTAGAAAATCAGAAACATGTGCCGCCTGTGGTTCAATGTGCGCATTTTCATGATACTCTCAAAAAAAAGCAGCACATGAGGCGGTTATGAGAGACGAGCAGCCCCCCTATTTCAACATAGATCCCGATCGTGCCCTGCGCGATCTGGGTCAGCCCTTCACCTCGGCCCGCTTCGCTGAAATCTCGGAAGCCTGCACACGCGGACGGACAGATCTGGCCTCCCGCGGAATGGATGAAGAAGGGCACAAATCTCTGCGCCTCTTCTCCACATGGGAGATCACCCGCTACCTGATCCCTGTGGCTACCCCTCATTTCCGGCGGGTGCTAAAGGGCAACCCAGACCTGCCCCAAGGACGCTCAGAAACCGAGACGGGAGCCAAGTGGTTCTCCCTGGACGAGGTGCTAAAACTGCGAGCCCATTTCGCCGCTGAGGGGTCCAAGACCAAGGAATACCTGCCATACCGCCCTGAGGGACTGCCCGCCAAAATGGTGGCCGTCGCCAACTTCAAGGGCGGCGTCGGCAAGACATCGACAGCGGCCCACCTTGCGATGTCGGCAGCCTTGGACGGCTACCGGGTACTGGTCATCGATCTCGACAGTCAAGGGTCCATGACCTCGATTTTTGGGGGTAAGGTCGAGGACGAATGGCAAACCATCTTTCCGCTCCTGGCGCGCCATTACGGTCAGCACCTGCGCGGCGAAAACCAGCGTCGCATCGAACGGGGCGATCCGCCGGTACCCATGGACGACACCCTGTCCGAGGCGATCAGCGTCAAGGCGCAGGACCTGATCCAAACCACCCACTGGTCCAACATTGACCTGATCGGCGCCCAGCTGAACCTGTACTGGTCCGAGTTCCAGATCCCCGTCTGGCGGATGCAGGCCCGCACTTGGAAGCTCTGGGATGCGCTGACCGAAATCTTGGAGACTGATGGCGTGCTGGACGATTACGACGTGATCTTTCTCGATACGCCGCCCGCGCTCGGCTACCTGACAATCAACGGGCTATCGGCGGCCGACATACTCTTGGTGCCGCTTGGGGCGTCCTTCCTGGAATTCGACAGCACCGGGCGGTTCTTCGACATGCTACATTCAACTTTTTCCAGCATCGAGGAGGGGGAGAACATCGCCGCCCGGGCCCTGGGCCGCGAGGAGATGGCCTTTGAGTGGGATGCGGTTCGTGCGGTGGTCACTCGCTATGATGGTGGCCAGCAAGGCGAGATGGCCGCGCTGATGCAGGCCTACTTGGGGCAGGTCTTAGTGCCCGAGCGGCAGGGCTACACCGCCTTGATCGGCCAGGCAGGGGAGCAGGTGTCGGGGATTTACGAAGCAGACTACCGCGATTTCAATCGTGAGACCTACGTGCGCGGTCGCGCCACCTTTGATGCCACCTATGCCGCCTTCAAGCGCCTGCTGCTAGCGACTTGGCGGCGTGATGAACTAGCTGCGAACGTTGCGGAGCGGGCGAAATGAGGGGCGTGATGAAGTCAGGGAGGCAGCTCCCGTTTTGCCGGAGTGTTTTCGACAGGATGAGGACGAGCCGGGGAACGTTTCGCGCGCGAAACGTTTTGGGTCCTGCGGAGGCTCTGTCTCTTATCTTGCGCAGGCCGAAGTGGCTTTCAATCGCTTCACCCCAGCCTGCAGCGCAGGTCCATATCTGACTAAGGAGGCCCCGAATGGCCAAGCGCAAACGTCTGACCCCTGCCAACCCGAACTTCCTCTCATCGGAAGAAGACGCGGTGAAGGCTGACCTTCCGCCCGAGGACCTGGAAACCAAAGGCTATCCCCTGAGAGTGGCCCGGCGTCCCGCAAGGGCCAAGCCCCCGATTGCCCAGGTGGCGGGCGAAGCCTCGGCGGAGGCCGCGC
>JABXHM010000035.1 GCA_013373625.1 Alteromonadaceae bacterium
ATCCAGGGGATCATGAAGCGGATCAAGGCCAAGGGGATCGAGATCATCGTCTACGAGCCCGGCTTCGCGGAGGAGCATTTCTTCAACTCGCGGGTCGTTCGGGACCTCGCGGCCTTCAAGGCCGAAGCCGATGTGATCGTCACCAACCGCCACAGTTCCAAGCTGGACGACGTGGCGGAGCGGGTCTTCACGCGCGATCTTTTCGGCAGCGACTGACACCTTGCGACCCCGGGGGAGACGCCCCGCTTCGGACAGCTTCCCGGATCCTGCCCCGGCATGGGCCCCGGCATGGCCCCCCGCGCCGGGGGGAAGGCACCGAACGGAAGGGTTTCCGAAGCTTAATCTTTGACACCGAGACTGCCCTTCAACGGGAAAGCGCGGCCCTCCGCTTTCCGTCCGGCTGGCAATCACAAGGTGCATTCATGTCAATCATCTACTCTCCCTCCGCCGTCTCGACGAAGGAATATCCTTCCTACAAGCTTCTGGACGGAGGGTTCGCGCTGGCCTTCTCGAGCCCCGAAAACCTGCGCGAGAGCGCCGTGCAGGGCCTTGGGGCCGGGACCATCTGGCAGGCCGGCACCATTGCCTATACCGAGGCGGCCCTGAACGAGGCCGCCGCCGTCACGACCGCCGGCGGGGTACGGCTGAACATCAACCTGAACCGCTACGAGCTGAAGGCCGAGGCCTTCGGGGTGAAGTTCACCGGCGATGACGCGGATGCCTCGGAAAATGCGCAGCTGCTGCAAGGGGCGCTCGACTGGCTCGAAAGCGAAGGGCAGGGGGGCCGGATCGCGCTTGCCTCCGGCGGGCACATGAAGATCGACCACGCGATCCAGTGCCGCAACGGCATCATCATCGACGGGCGCGGCTGCCTGACCGACAACATCCTGGACCGCAACGTGACGCCCTCCAGCCGGTTCACCCAGGACTGCTGCTACCTGACCGGGGCCTTCGCGCGCTACGATGACAACGACCATACCTTCCACGCCCTGCAGCCGGTCGAACTGGGGGCGAGCGAGGTGGTCCTGAAGACGGCTGCCACGGCCGCCGCCTACGCGGTCGGGGATATCATCTGGATCGCCCAGGCACGGGACGCCTTCGGCTCGGGCGGGGTCTTTCCCGACAAGTCGGAGCTGGCGCGGATCATCGACATCTCGGGTGCGATCCTGAAGCTGGAGCACCCCCTGGGCATCGACATCGACCAGGCCGGGGCAGGGACCATCGGCAACTCTCCCTCGGGGGCCTGGGTGGCAAACGTCGATTACCGCATGGCGGCGGACAAGACCGGCGGGGACATGATCGGCGGGCGCCATGTCTGCCGGGACATCACGCTCGTCGACCACAGGCTGCGCCAGAGCGGTGCCAGCGGCGACGTGAACAATGCCCCCCTGGCGGTGCGCAGCGGCATGTACAACGGCCATGTCGAGAACATCGAGGTCGACGGGATGGTCAGCAACCTGCTGTTCGGCAACGGCTACGTGCATTCCCTGTTCAAGAACGTCCGCGGCCCCTACATCCGCCGCGCGATCGAGATCAAGTGCCTGTCGCACGACTCCCGCTTCGAGGACATCTCCGCCTGGAAGATGCCCCATGGCTATGCCCTGGACACCGACGAGCACGTGCCGATCTCGGTCGGCGAGAATTCGCGCCGCATCGAGGTGGTCCGTCCCCGCGTGGACACCGGGCACTGGCACAACCCCGAGACGGTCATCGGGTCCAACCTGATCGCCTTCTCGGCGGCCGAGGATTGCAGCATCGTCGACCCCCGGGTGACCGGCACCGGGCTTTTCTCCTCGGTGGTCGCCTTCCCGGAGGCCTCGGTCCGCTGCCGCGTGTCCGGAGGCACCCTGCTGCCGCCCTCGAACGTGAGCATCGAGAACTCGGGCATCGACAACGAGGTGATCGATACAGTCTTCGGCGAGGCCAGCACCTATGCCTACCGTCACAATGACACCGCCGAGGCGGGCCGGATCAAGGGCTGTCGCTGGCAGCAGGAAAACGCGGTCAGGCTTCTCGCGACGACGCGGACCTCGGAACGGCCGCTGCAGCTGATCGACAACATCGGCCTTCTCAACATCAGCAATGCACCGCTGCGGCCGCTGATCGCCAAGGACAACAGCAACCTCTCGACCCAGGTGCTGGCCCAGGCGCTCGGCGTGCAGGAGGACCTGACCGGCTACGCCACCTCGGCCACCTCGGAAACCGGGATGGGGGATGTGACGGTGGTGCCGGCGGGGACGCTGAGCGGCAGCGACACGCTGCTGTGGACGGCCTCGGGGCGCTGCACCGGCAGTGCGGGCACGCGGACGGTCTACTGGCGTGCCGCCGTCGACATCGACGACGACGGGCAGGATCTCGACGGGGGAGACGACCGCAGCATGAGCTACACCGGCGTGCTTCCGGCGACCTGCGAGTCATGGGAACTGACGGCAAGCCTGGCGGTGCGCTCGGCAACGCGCACGGTGCTGACCATCCGCCTGTCGGACCTGACCAACGGGACCTCTGTGGGCGCGGTGAGCGAATACACGAGTGTCGCGATCGGCGACCATGCGCTGCGGGTCGGCCTGTCGGGGCGTGTCGCCAACGGCAGCGATACCCTGCTGGTCAGCCGGATCCGCCGCGCGGCGCTGCGGCCGGGGTTCTCGATCTGAGACCTTGATCCCCCTGCCCCGCGGGGCGCTACCCACGAAGCTAGAAAATGGAGTGTCATGTGAAGAATCCTTTCGAGAGCAGAAGCTGGACGCCGGGTGGGCCGACCACGGATATCGTTCCCGTCACCCCGAGTGACAGCACCGAACTGACCAACATCGCGGTGGCCCTCTACATCGAAGACGCGGGCACTGTCTGCATCGTCACCGCCACCGGCGAGACCCGGACCGTCGCGGTCACGGGCTACTCGATCCTGCCCGTGGGGGTCCGCCAGGTGATGGCGACCGGCACAACGGCCAGCGGGCTGCATGCCTTCACGGTGTCCTGATGCTTGGTGTCGGTCTCAGGCTGCCGCCGCTCACCCCCATGAGCACCCTGTCCCGCGGGATCACCTACGCGTTCACCCCGGCGGGCTTGCCGCCCGGGGTGGATTTCGCCCGCAGTGGAGCAGGGTCCCGGGTTACCGCCGCCGGCCTGGTCGAGAACGTGGCAACCGGGCTGCCCCGGTTCGACCACGACCCGACAACCCTGGCCTATCGCGGAATGCTGGTCGAACCCGCTGCCACCAATGTCTGTGGCGTACTGGGTACGATGGCCGTGGGAACGAACGGCGCGCTGACGCAGATGCCGGCGGAGGCCGGCCCCGACGGAGCGACCGGCTCTGTCTGGCGGCTGGTGATGAACTCCGGCGGCAGTTCCTTCGCGGAGCTTGCCAACGGGCTGCCCTCGGACACCTATACCGTGTCCGCCTATGTCCGGCGCTACACGGCCGGAAAGGAGCAGTTCCAATTCTCGCAGGGTACCACCGACAGCGCGCCGATGTACGCGACGGAAAGCTGGCAGCGCTTCGCGGTGACCTTCACCAGCCACCGCTTCTACATCAACAACGGCAACGACAGCTACGCGACGGACATCCTGCTGTGGATGCCCCAGATCGAACTGGGGACCACGGCCAGCAGCGTGATTCTGGCCGGGACGCAGCGCGAGGCCGAGACCGCCGGCCTGCCGGCGCAGGCCGACAGCAAGGACGTGCGGGTTACCTACGATGACGGCTCCACGGGCCAGTGGCTGGCCCAGACGATCACCGCCGGATGGTGGCCGGCCCCCCTGGCCCGGCCACGGATCCGCCGGGTCGAGCTGTTCCCTGCGGGCAGCCTGGGGTGAGCGCCGGCTCAGAAGAGCCGGCGGACCTTGCCGGGCAGCATGCCCTTGAAGGTGGCGTATTGCTCAGGCGTGACCCACGGCAGCACGAGACGTAGCCCGAGACCGTAGAAGGCCAGCCCGGCCAGGATCTGCAGGGCGATGCTCCAGGCGCCCGGCAGGGGCTCCAGCAGGGGCCGGAGGCCGAAAAGCAGCCCCAGGTGCATGACCGTGGCCAGCAGGGCAAAGGGTATGAAGGCGGCCAGCACGCGGCGCGCCGGGATCGCCAGGGCGCGTTTCACCGCGAAGAGGTTCATCGGGATGGTGAATATCCCCCTCAGCACGAAGCCTGCCGCGGCGCCAACCGCGCCGAACTGTGCCCCTGCCACCACGCAGAGCACGGTCACCACCAGGGCACTGGCCGAGAGGATCGCGGTCCAGTGGCCCTTGTTGTGTACCGTCAGCAGCGGGTAGGCGGCCGGGCCGATCAGGGACGGGAAAACCCCGTAGCACAGAACCGTGCCGACCCAACCGCCGATCTTCCAGCGGGGATCGAATGCCGTGTCCACGAACTCTGGCAGGACGGAGGCTGCCAGCAGGAAGACCGGGAAAAGCACCGCTGCGTTCAGCACCAGCACCCTGTAGAGGTTGTGGGCCGGCCCAGCCTTGCTGCGCGCGAAGGCCGGCAGCAGGATCCGCAGCACCGGCGTGATCAGGATCTGGTTTAGCAGGCGGGAAAAGTTGCTGCCGAATCGGAAAAAACCGACCGCGGCGGGAGTCAGCAGGGCGCCGATGATCATCTCGACGATCCGCTGGTTGCCGGTGTTGATCGTCTGGCTAATGATCAGGGGGGCGGCGAAACGCAGCTGGGTCTTCATCTCGGCCCGGGTGGGGCGGAAGCGCGGCCGCCAGTCCGAGGTGATCCAGAGCATCAGCGCCGTGCCGCCACAGGACCCGAGGTTGAAGATCACCAGCCCCCAGAGCTCGTAGTCTGCCAGCACCGCCGCGACCGCCAGCGCCGCCCCGATCACCGAGGAGGACAGGTAGATCGCGGTGATTTTCTTGTGCCGGAAGCTGCGCTCCAGCAGCGCTTCGTGCAGGTTGCTCAATGCCGTCATGAAAGGGATGAAGGCCGCAGCAATCGACAGGGGGATCAGCCGCGGATCGCCGAAGACCGAGGCCGCCACCGGCGCGGACCCGGCCAGAACCACCAGGATGATGAAGCCGATCCCGAGGTTTGCCAGGAAGGCCGATTCCAGCATGTCGTCGCTCAGCTCCGGGCGCTGGATGATCGCGTCCCGGATGCCCCGGCTGACCATCGGCAGGCAAAACATCGCCAGCGTCACGCCCAAGGAGGCGATCCCCAAGTCCGAGGGCCCCAGCAAGGCCGCGAGCCAGAAGAAGATGATGGCATTGGCAATTTGCCTTCCGGCGATGCGGGCGGCCAGCCACATTACGCTTACGATGGACTTGTTGAAGAGGCTCATCAAATAGGTCTTTCGGAAAAATTTTTATCCGCAGCGGCTGGGGCGACACTGGCGGGGGCAGGGAAACAGCGCAACCGGATAACCGTGACGCCTGCGCTGCGGGGGCGACTATGCCTGTTCCGTAACCAGCCGCAAGGCCCCGCAGGCGATCGCCTGCACGGGCGCGGATCGTTCGGTTGCACGCCAATAAGGGCTTCGCTACAGCTTACCTGACAATAGAGATACAGGGCCTCCTCCGGGGGCCCGCTTCATTCTTCAGCCGGTTCGTATTGTTCGCCTCTGGTGCATATTATTGAGACCCGAAAGGTAAGACATGAACACTTTGAAAGAGTCCGCGGCCGGGCTTTTCGATTTGATTTTCCCAAGCCTTCTTGGCGGTACGTCTGCCTCCAAGCCCCAACCCAAGTCCTCCGAGCCCAATGCCGCCCGCCATGTTGCCGTTCTGGCCGTCGCCATTTCCGGCAGCCTGGGGGATACCGCCATGCAGACAGCCGTGGGCCAGACCCTGAAGGCCGCAGGGATCGGCAAGATGACCCTGCTTGTGCATGACGAGAAAGAGCGCGCCCAGTTCGAGAGGATCGGCTACCGGGTGATCAACGTCGGGGGGCTCTTCAAGCCGGTGATCCCGATGTCCGTGATCCGCAGCCTGCGCCAGGTCTTCGAGGAATGCACCGACCTGATCGTGATCGGGGCCGACGTGCTGGACGGCAAGTACTCCCCCTCCAAGAGCCTGCGCCGCTTCCAGCTTGCCGGCGCCGCCCGGCGGCATGGCCTTCGCGCGGGGGTGGTGAACTTCAGCTTCTCCGACAAGGCCGTGCCCGCGCTCTGCGACAAGCTGCGCAAGCTCGACTTCCTCGACGACATCACCCTCGTCTCGCGCGAGCCGGTTTCGGCGGGGCGGATCTCGAAGGTTCTGGGGCGCGAGGTCCCGGCCTCGGCCGACCTGGCCTTCCTGCTCTCGCCCACGCCCGCGACCGAGGAACCGGTGGCCGGCATCGCCGCCAAGGTCGAGGCCTGGCGGGCCGAGGGCCGCAAGATCATCGCCTTCAACATCAATGCCACCCGGCTGCGCAAGACCCCGGACGCGGATCTGGCAAGATCGCTCGGCACCGCGCTCGACAGGCTCTGCACCGAGATCCCGGCCGCCGTGGTCTTCGTGCCGCATGACTACCGCAAGGGCAGCAACGACGAGGCCCTCGCAAAGATGATCGCGGCCGAGATGACGAGCCAGGCCTACTACATGCCCGACCGGCACTATATCTCGAGCGATGCCAAGGCCATCTGCAAGATGGCGGACCTGACCGTCACCGGGCGGATGCATTGCGGCATCGCCTCGCTCGGATCGGGCACCCCGGCGCTCTTCTGGGATTACCAGGGCAAGGTCGAAGGGCTTCTGAACCTCGCCGGGACCCCGGGGCAGACCTTCACCGAGGATGACATGATCGATCCCGATCGCATGGTGGCCCGCATCGCCGAGGCGCTGGAGCATGCCCCCGCCAACCGCGCCGCGATCGCCGAGCGCCTGCCCGGCATCAAGGCCATGTCGCGGTCCAACCTGAACTTCATCCTCGCGCCGGATTCCGCAGGGACACCCGTCGCCGCCGAAGCTGCCATCTGACGCCGATGCCGGGGCAGGCCCGTTGCCTGTCCCGCCACCGCCCCACGGCCCGCACCGGGAAGCGGGACCCATTCAGGATCGGGGACTACACATGAGCCTACGGCAATCTCTCAGGGACATCACGCCCGAGCCGCTGCGCCGCGGCCAGACCGCCATGCGGCGGGCGCCGAAGTACAAGCAGGCCGGGATCATCTTCATCCACGTGCCCAAGAACGCGGGATCCAGCATCAACGCGGCCCTCTACGGGCAGTTCATGGGCCATATCCGGGCGCGGGACTTCGCGCTCTGGACGCCGTTGATGATGCGCAGCCTGCCGTCCTTCGCGCTGACCCGCAACCCCTGGGACCGCTGCGTCTCGGCCTATCGCTTCGCGGTGAAGGGCGCCGGCACCGGCTCCAGTGTTACCGCCAAGATCGCCCATCCCGAACGCTACCGCGTTCCCGCCTTCGAGAGCTTCTCGCGCTTCGTCAACGAGTGGCTGGCGGTGAAGCCCTTCTCGGAGATGGACCAGGTCTTCCGCCCCCAGGCCGAGTTCGTCAACGACCGCAGCGGCAGGCAGCTGGTCTCCTTCCTCGGCAAGACCGAGGAGATGGGCGCGGTCGAGGCCTACCTGCAGCAGACGCTCGGGCGCGATATCCAGATCGGGCGCACCAATGTGTCCTCCGAGAAGCAGACCGACTACCGCGCGTTCTACTCGGATGCGGATGCCGAGCTGGTCGGCCGGCTCTATGCCGAGGACGCCAAGCTCTACGGCTACGAATTCTGATCTTGCCCGCCGGGGGCGCCCCCCGCGGTTCCCCCTCCGGGCAGGGCCCGGCACGAAGTGAATAGGATGATCCCGATGGCTCCGATACGCGTTGCCTTTCTCAATCTTCAATCAGGCTCGCACGGGGAATACGGCGCGCTCCTGGCCGCCGCCGTCGGTGCCCAGGAGGGGGTCGAGGTGCTGGTGATCGCCCCGGAGAAGCTGCTGAAGGCGTCCGACCGGGCCCGCACCAGCCTCGAGACGGTGCAGTGCCGCACCGTGCCGATGGACGGCAGCGTCGTGACCACGGCGAAAAGCCTGCGCAGGGTCTGGAAGATGCTGAAGGCCTTCAAGCCGGACATCATCCACGAGCCCGTGGGCAGCGGGGTCTCGGCGATCCTGCCGCTGCGGCCCTTCCTGCCCCGCCTCGCGCCCCTGGTGGTGACCGAGCACAACCCCGAGCCGCATCCCGGCGTGAAGGGCCGTCACCATGGCATCGCCCGCAGCATCACCCGCAAGACGGCGGCCCTGATCCATGTCCACGGCCCCCAGGCCCATGCCGACATGGTGCGCCTCGGCGTGCCGGCGGACCGGCTGGCGCTGATCCGCCATGGCGCCTTCGACGAATACGGCGCCGAGGCACGGACCTACGACCGCACCGGCTCCAGGCAGATCCTGATCTTCGGCACGCAGCGTCCCAACAAGGGCTTCGACATGCTGCCCGAGATCTTCGACAAGGTGCGCGCGGCGCACCCCGACGCGACGATGGTGATCACCGGCAAGCGCAGCCGCAAGATGGACGGCGAAATGGCGGCCGAGATGATCCGGGCGCTCGACAGGCTGGCCGAGACGCCGGGCTGCAACGTGATGGATGCCCGCGTCGAGGAGGAGGAGGTGCCCAGGCTCTTCGGGGAATGCGGTGTCTGCCTGCTGCCCTATCGCTCGGCGACGCAAAGCGGCGTGGCGATGATCGCCATGGCCACCGGCGCGCCGCTGGTCGCCACCTCGGTCGGCGACATCCCGGACATCGTCGACGACGGCCGCACCGGCCTCCTGGCGCCGCCCGATCCCGACGCCCTTGCCGCGCGGGTGATCGAGGTGTTCAATGATCCGGCAAAGACGCGCGCACGGGCCGATGCCGCCCTTGCCTTCACCCGGGAAGAATGTGCATGGCCCGTGATCGGTGCCAAGATGGCCGCGGCCTATCGCAACTTGATCGGGGCCGGGTAGAGATATACGGAGCGGCGTTGATGCAGGACACGGAAGGGCCCTGGCTATGGTGATGAACGGTGTCTTCCGCGTGCTGAGCCTGTACGGCATCTGCGCCGCTGTCTTCAGTTTTCTGTTCCACCCCGGGGACAATAACTGGATGCTGTTCGGCGGCGGCCAGCTGGCATTCACCGCCTTGCTGGGCCTGCCTTCCGTGATGTCCCGCAAGATCAAGATCACCGATCCTCTCGTCTTCCTGACCGTGCCGGTGACCGTGGGAACGGTTCTCGGCAGCCTCATGATCGCCTTCGGGGACAGCCGCCGGCGGACATATGTCATGGCGGAGTGGGACGTGGGCGACTTCGCCCAGGGCATGGTCTTCATGCTGCTCTCGCTTACCCTGATCAGTATCGGGTACTGCGCCACCCGCCGCCGCATAAAGCTCGAGAACATCCTGCCAAGCACGCGGCACATCTCCCAGCGGGGGATCCAGGTGGGCTTGATGATCGGCGTGGCGATCTCGATCCTGTCCATCATGTCCTACGTGCAAAGCACCGGGGGGATCAGCCTCAGTGCCATCAGCAAGAAACGGGCTGTCGAGATCGCTTCGGAAGGCGAAGTCGTCTACGCCGGGGCCGGCTACATCCGGATGCTGATCGGCATATCGGACTACCTCCTCCTGATCCTCATGGCATATTACCTCAAGCAAAGCCCCAGGCTGAAGCTCAGCGTCAAGGTACAGCTGGTCGCCGTCTTCCTTCTGGCTGCCTTCCTGCCCTTCATCTCAAGCGGGCGCGGAGCGCTCGTCGGGATCTTCTACGGGCTGCTCTACGTCTATGTCGCCTACCGCGATATCCGCTGGTCGCAGATGATCGCGATCGCCATGGTTCCGCTGATCATTTTCGGGGTCATGACCGGCCTGCGCAGCGAAGCGCAGGGCCGCGCGGACGAGGGGGGCTTCGTGAACCCGCTGATCGCCCTTCCGGAAAGTGGCAACGGGCTGGCCATCACCAGCACGACGGCGGTTCTGAACTCGGTGCCCGAGCGCATGCCCTACCAGATGGGGGGGACGTTGGTCAGCTGGGTCTTCGCGCCGATCCCCCGGAGCATCTGGCCACAGAAGCCCGATGTCTCGCTCGGCAAGCGCATCAAGGCCGAGATCTATCAAAGGCCGGTGCTGCGCACAGGCAACCCCGCGTCCTTCATGGCCGAGGGGTTCATGAACTTCGGCCTCGTGGGCTTTCTCCTCTGCAGCCTTGCGCTCGGGAGCCTCGCAAGACTGACGGCAAATTCATTCGAGGCCGTGATGCAGTCCTCGATCCTGGCACCGGTCCTCTATTACACGACCTCCATCAGTATCGCGGGCCTCACCAACTCGAATTTCTCGCAGGGGTTCGTGCGGTACATCGCCGACGTGATCAGTTGCCTGATCGCCTACATGCTGCTGCGCTACATCATTGCGCGGCGCAGCAGCGGCCAGAAGCTCATAGGCCAGCAGGTGGCATGATGTTGCGGGCGCAGGCTGCCATGCGAGACAGCTTTCCCGGTCGTTTCAGCGGCCATTCTACCGGAGGGGCGAACGTTCGGCTGTGCGGAAAATAGTGTCATCTCGCCGCACGAGCCCTTCCTTGAAGATGATTTTCCACGCCCCCCATATCACGCATCCCCGAGACGACTATTCCACATAGCCCAACCCGGGTGGCAGCATTCGAGACCAGAAAAGGATCGCCCTGATGAGGGACGCATATTTCGACAAGATCAAGGGCATCAGCATCCTCGCCGTCATCGTGATCCATGCGGTGCCGAAGATGGGCGGCTCTTCCGCGGGCACCTTCCTGCCGCCGGAAGTCATCGTGCGCATGCCGACCTTCTTTGCCGTCTTCCTGTTCCTGGCCCTGTCGGGCTACTTCGTCGGGCAATCGGCCCGCGCCGGCAAGACGTTCCGGCTGCAGCCGCGGCTTGTGCGCATCCTGATCCCCTACCTGATCGCCACGATCATCACCGTTCCGGTGATGCGCCCCGAACTGGCCACCAGCGCCGGCGGCCTGGCCCGGGCCTTCCTGGCCGGACGGGGCATCGGCATCGGCTACTACATCATCGTCCTGCTGCAGTTCTGCCTGCTGACCCCGCTCCTGCTGCGCCTGCGCAGCCCGGGGGCCCATGCGGCCGTCATGGCGGTCGGCACGCTGGCCGGCGTGCTCTGGACCTACGGGACCGCCTTCAACCTTCCCGACTCTGTGCTGAACGAATTCCCCTATACCGCCCTGCCCTTCTGGGTCTGGTATCCCAGCTATCACTTGGGCCTTCTGCTGGGGCAGCGGCCCGCCCCGAAGACCTCGGCCCGCGGGATCCTGGGCCTGGCCGTCGTCCTGAGCCTGCTGCTGTGCTACCTCGAGGCCTACTGGCTGCAGGGCATCGGCTTCGAGGGCATGGCCAACAGCCAGCTCAAGGCCAGCAGCCTGCTGTACGCGGTGATGGTGACGCTCTTCGTGCTTCTGGCGCGCGGCGGGGATGGGCTGCTGAAAGGCGAAGGGGGGCTCCTGGCCCGCCTGGGCGAGGTCTCCTTCTTCATCTACCTCTACCACCTGCCGCTCGTGTTCATCTTCCGCGGCGTGCTGCGCAAGGCCACCGGATCCGACTGGCTGGCGATAATCCTGGCCATTCCCCTGGCCGCGCTGGTGCTGCTGGTCCTCTCGATGGTGATCCGGCGGATCATCGGCACCCGGGCAGCGGCGAAGTACTTCGGCGCCTGAAGACGGGACGGCGTGCGGGGCGGGACGGCCCACCCTGCACGGGCCACCCCGCACGGGCCAGCCTCACAGGTAGGCGGCGGCCAGCGGATCCTCGGCAAGACGCGCCTCGAGCGCGGCGCGGGTCTCTTCCGAGAGCTTTTCCTCCATCTTGCGGGTCTTGGGCAGGACCAGGGCCTTCACCTTGTCGCGCAGCCCGGTGGGGATCAGCGGCTTGATCCCGAAAAGATAGAAGCGCGAGCGCCCGAAGCGCTGCATCAGGCTGCCCTGGCGGGCGGCCCGCTTGCCGTCCGACTTGTTGCGGTGCGTCTCGTCGGGCCGAAAGCCCCCGGCCTCGCGCCCCAGGAAGGCCGCGATCCGGGCCAGCTCCGCCGGGCGGTCCGCCAGGTAGTCCTCGAAGCGGACGACCATGACGTTGGAACGGCCGAAGACCTCCACCCAGGGGGCCAGCTGCCAAGAATAGCGGCTGTAGGCGACGTATTGCGCGTCTTCCAGCAGGGCGCGGTTCATCGGGCGGCTCTCGATACCCAGGCCCCAGAGGTGATGGTACTGGCTGACGATGCGCTTCACCGGGTCACGCGTCATGTAGATGATCTTGATATCCGGTCCGAGGACCTGCAGGGCCCGCCGAGGCACGCCCGGATAGGTGGGGAGCTTGGCATAGGCCGTCGAGGCATCGCCCGACAGGGCGCCCGCCGGGCAGCCGGCATATTTTCTTCTGTAGACGTCCAGGCCTGCCGGGGTTTCCACCTCCGCATGGGCCAGGTCGTCCGGTTCCTTCTGGGGGGGCAGCCAGATCCCCTCTATCCCAAGCAGGTCTTCATAGAGCGTGGTCGTCCCGGCCTTCATGGCACCGATGATGAGGAAGCTGGGCAGGGTCATGTGATATCCGAGGTCAGGTCGGCGAATATTTCCTGGGCCCGCTTGCGCAGCGGGTGATCGGCCAGGGCGGCGATCTGTTCATCCGCGTGCCGCTTGAGCGCGATCTGCTCCACGTCGTAGTGGTTCGGATTGGAGCGCGACACCGCATCGCTGCCGCGCAGTTCCACGGCCCGGGCATCCATGAGCGCGAAGACGGCGGCCTTCTCCTCGGGGTCCTCGGCATCGAAAGGCGCGAGGGGCAGGCCAAAGCGGTCGCGCAGGAAGATGACGACACGCTCGATCCGTTGCGTCACGTCCTCGAAGCTGGCGAAGGCCAGCTTGTCCAGCGGCTGCTTCAGCACCGTCTCGTAGAACAGGACATATTCCCGATAGGCGTCCAGGGCGGTCATGTTGCGCGCATTCATGGCCAGCAGGGACCGCACGGCCGCATCGGGGGCGCGGTAGAGCACCAGCGTCGGAATGCTTCGCTGCAGCCCGTAGATCACATGGGCCGCGGCATGAGAGTGGTGCGCCATCTCGACGGGCCGGGTCGCGGCATGGCGCAGGGCCATCAGCGCCCAGGTGTTGCCGCACCGCGGATACCCCTCCAGAAGGAACTCCGTCTCGGGGACGATCACGCTTTCGGGGCGACGCCGACGCCGCAGCGGGATGTAGAGCGCCGGTATCGTGGAAACGGCGCTGCGGACGCGCCGCATCATGCGCCGCTTGAGCGGGGGCGTATTCTCGCGGCGAATGCGCTCCATCAGTTCTGCAGAGGGCTGGGCATCCATTTGCATCGTACTCATCTTGTCCTCTCTTGAGGTGGCGGTCCCGACGGGCCAGGCCTGCACGTTCAGATCCGCAGGTTCAGATCTTCGCGATCAGGTCCTGCAGGCTGCACCTGTCCTCGTCCCTTTGCCTGTTGAAACTTTCCGTCGCAGCACGGCTTGCCGCGGCGAAGGACTCCGGATCGGCGACCCAGGCCGCAATGCGCCCGGCCGCTCCGGCCGCGAAATCCGCGTCGTCGAGACAGCCGTCCAGGCCTTCCAGTTGCCCCGGAATGCAGCCGCGCCGCGTTGCCAGCACTGGGACGCCGGCGGCCAGGGCCTCGTAGATGGTGACCGGCAGCGCTTCGTTCGGATAGAGCGAGGGAAAGAGCAGCAGGTCGATGTCGTCGAAGAAGGCATCCTTGGAGGCGCCGCTGACGCTGCCCACCCACTTGCGGCGCGCAGGGGACTCTGCGCAGAAGGCCTCGATCTCGGCCTTCAGGCTCTCATCCCGGATAGGCCCGGCGATCACGCAGTCCGGTCCCGTCGGACCTGGTCCTGCCGGCGCGGCCTGGGCCAGGCGCATGGCCTCCATGAACAGGCCGATGCCCTTCTCCCGCGTGATGTTGCTGATGAAGCCCACCGTGTCCAGCCGCCTGCGCGGGCGCGCGGCAGGGGCCTCGCGGACGAAATCGGCATTGCCTAGGACATGGATGCTGCGGGCATCGTACCCTGTCCGCAGCCCCTCGGCCATGGCCTCGCCCAAGGCGATGTGACGGGCCTTTGGGCCGAGGATCTTCAGGATGGCGGCCATGCGCCGATCTCGCCTGCGTACGTAGCTGAAGACGTGATGGTGCAGCCAGACCTGGCGAAACAGAAGCCGCATCACGCAGGCCTCGAGGATGTTTGCCCAGAGACCGCCATTGGAATCCGGAACGAAATAGCAGCTTCCCCGGGCGGAGAGGCCGGCCCGCAGCAGGGACAGGGTCAGCCGCCCGTGCTTGCGCAGGTACCAGCCCAGCCCCGAAGAACCGGCCGGATTGCGCACCGGCCAAAGACGAAATTCCAGGGCTTCCGCGAAGCCCTGGCAGATCGTTTCGGTCACCAGCGTCTGCCCGGTCCTGGGAGGCGGCATTATGACGACGGCGCTCAGCCTCACCCGAGCAGCGTTTCTTTCAGCCACGCGATCTCTTTTTCCTGTTCCTCGTGCAGCATCTCCAGGTCGATATCGACAAGCTTGTTGCGCACATCGCCCGCCCCGATCCGCCCGAACAGGGCCGAGCGTGGCGAGGGCGTGAAGAGCATCGCCTTGCCGCCGAAGGCCAGGGTCGCCACGCAGGCATGGACCCGGTCCGACAGGGTGAAATCGGCGTTGGCGTAGATGTTGATATAGGTCCAGGGCTCGTCCGATGCCGTCGCGTTCGACTGGCGATAGATCTTGTGGGTGATGTGCGGGAAGAAGCGGTGCTCAGGCCGCACGATCAGCCGGCCGTCGAAGGTCTCGGGCAGCTTCCGCTTGTCGAAGTAATCCGCCAGGTAGCCCTTGATCTTGCCCTTGTGGGCGTACTTGTCGAGGAACTTCGGTACCGAGACGAAGTAGGTCTTGCCCTCGATCTCGACCTGGCGGGAGTTGTACTTGTCCCCCGGATCCGAGGAAAAGAGCTCCGGCTCGGGGTAGCGGTCGAAGTTGGAGGTGATGTACCTGAAGCCTTCCCGGACCTTGAACGGGTTCACGCAGCGGTTCAGGAAGTAGCCGCTGTCGATGCCATCGTACTTCGGCACGCCGGGCAGCCAGTCCTTGATGATCCCGTAGGTGCGGTCATCGCGGGTCGAGATCAGATAGGGGGGGTATTCCTCGAGGAAGCTCTTTACCGCGGCGATTTCCTTGTCGGTGAACTTGAAGAAGGCCGACGAAAGGAAGATCACCTTCACGCCGTTGTCGCGCAGGGCGCGGAACGCCTTTTCCCAGCTTTCCCGGATCCAGCCACCCAGAACCGGACCCTGGACGACCAGGTAGTCGATATCCAGGTACTGGGCGAAGTCGACATAGGTCTCCGGGTTGCCCTTGAACTTGTTGTGCAGGGTCCGGTAGTTCGGCTGGTCTTGGAAGAAACCGACGGCATCTTCGCCGAAGACCCGCTTGAGAACGTATTCGCCACCGAGGTTGAAGAAGGCATTGCCTACGTTCTGTGCCCATTGCCCGCCGACAAGGGCGACACGCGGTGCCGGCTTCTGAGCCAGGGGGAAGATCTCAGACATCCATGGGTTCCTTTTTTTTAAGATCTTGCTGCCAGTCGGCATAGGTCTGGGTGATCCCGTCCTTCAGCGAACGGGCGTCGTTCCAGCCCAGCCCGTGCAGGGTCGAGCTGTCCATCAACTTGCGCGGCGTGCCGTCGGGCTTGGTGCTGTCGAAGACCAGCTCGGCCTCGTAGCCCACCACCTCGGCGATGGTCTCGGCCAGTTCGCGGATCGTGACCTCGGACCCGGAGCCGCAGTTGACGTGCTCGTAGCCGGAATATTCCTTCAGCAGGAAGACCAGCGCATCGGCCAGGTCGTCGCAATGCAGGAACTCGCGCAGCGGCGTGCCCGAGCCCCAGAGCTCGACCGAGGCGGCACCGCTTTCCTTGGCCTCGTGGAACTTGCGCAGCAGGGCCGGCAGCACGTGGCTTGAGGTCAGGTCGTAGTTGTCGCCCGGCCCGTAGAGGTTGGTCGGCATGGCCGAGATCCAGTCGCGCCCGTATTGCTTGCGATAGGCCTGGCACAGCTTGATGCCGGCGATCTTGGCGATC
>JABXHM010000045.1 GCA_013373625.1 Alteromonadaceae bacterium
ATGGTGCGGAAGGAGAGACTTGAACTCTCACGCCGTGAAGCACTGGAACCTAAATCCAGCGTGTCTACCAATTCCACCACTTCCGCGCAGTGTCTCGCACATTAAAAAACCCATAAACTGGGTCTGCGAGAGATTGGTGGCTACGGCGAGATTCAAACTTGCGACCCCATCATTATGAGTGATGTGCTCTAACCAACTGAGCTACGTAGCCTCCGATTTTTCACTTCCCTGTTGGGAAGTGGCGCGTATTATGCGTATATGTTCTGGGGTCGTCAACCCCTTTTTTGACTCATTTGTTTAACTGCTTATTATATGTGCGCCACTGACGTATTTTCAGGCAAATATTGCCCTTACCACGCAGGATTAACCGCAATAATTAAAAGCACAGTATTTAGAAATGGCATTTTGCAGTGTATTTACTGGTACAAAAAAGCCCTCATTCAGAGGGCTTTTGCATGCTTTTTAACGGTAATTATTTATACATTAAAACGGAAATGAATGACGTCGCCGTCTTTTACAATGTACTCTTTACCTTCTAAACGCCATTTTCCGGCATCTTTTGCGCCTTGTTCACCGTTAAATTCAACGAAATGATCGTAGCCAACCACTTCGGCACGTATAAAGCCTTTCTCAAAGTCGGTATGGATTTTTCCTGCCGCCTGAGGCGCGGTAGAGCCTTCCGGGAAGGTCCAGGCTCGAACTTCTTTTACACCGGCTGTGAAGTAGGTTTGTAACGTTAGCAGGTTGTATCCGGCGCGAATAACCCGATTTAATCCAGGCTCTTCAAGGCCCATGTCGGCCATAAACTCAGCGCGATCTTCGTCGTCAAGTTCAGCAATATCGGACTCGATAGCAGCACAAACCGCTACGACAACCGCATTTTCCTTTTCAGCAATGGCTTTAACCTGATCCAGATAAGGGTTGTTTTCAAAGCCGTCTTCGTTAACGTTTGCTACGTACATGGTTGGCTTCAGCGTTAGCATGTTCATGTAGCTGATTGCGGCGAGTTCTTCTTTGCTCAGATCAACAGAGCGCAGGAGCAAGCCTTCATCGAGGTGAGGTTTGATTTTTTCCAGCACTTTCATTTCGAATTTTGCGTCTGCGTCACCACCTTTGGCGCGCTTCGCTACCCGGTGCAGGGCCTTTTCTGTAGTCTCAAGGTCTGACAAGGCGAGTTCGGTGTTTATAATGTCGATATCATCCTGCGGGTTTACTTTACCGGCAACATGGACAATATTTTCATTGTCGAAACAACGTACTACATGGCCAATCGCATCGGTTTCGCGGATATTGGCTAAAAATTTGTTGCCCAGTCCTTCACCTTTGGAGGCGCCCTCTACCAGCCCGGCAATGTCAACAAACTCCATGGTCGTTGGCACGACGCGCTGTGGATTAACAATCTCGGCGAGCTTATCTAAGCGTAGATCCGGTACAGGTACCACACCGGTATTAGGTTCAATGGTACAAAACGGAAAGTTTGCAGCTTCGATACCAGCTTTGGTTAATGCATTGAAAAGCGTTGACTTACCGACGTTTGGCAGGCCAACAATGCCACATTTAAATCCCATAATGGAGCCCTTGAAATAGAAGTTAGATTTCTGCTTTAAAACTGTGAAGGCGATTTTGCGCCATTTTCAGATCATTTTTAAGTAAAATTTCTGTACAACGCACGGCTTCATCAATGGCTTGCTCAATAGCGGTTCGCTCATTAGCAGCGGGTTTCCCCAGCACATGCCCGGTGACTTTACTTTTATGACCCGGGTGGCCAATACCAATACGTAAGCGCAAAAATTCGCGGTTATTACCCATTCGGGCGACAATATCGCGAATGCCGTTCTGACTTGAACTACCACCTACCTTGTATTTTGCCACACCTGGGGGCAAATCAAGTTCATCAAAGGCAACCAGCATTTGCTCTGGTTCGATACGATAAAAATTTGCCAGTGCTGCAACAGACTGGCCGCTTTTATTCATGAAGGTAGTAGGGTAGAGCAGACGAATGTCCTGACCAGCAATGGTAACTCTGGCTGTTTTACCAAAGAATTTACTGTCGGGAGATAAAGACGTGTTGAACGTTGAAGCGAGTTCTTCTAAAAACCACGCACCCGCATTGTGGCGTGTTTGTTCGTATTCGGGGCCTGGATTACCCAGGCCCACAATGAGACGAATGTCTGCCAAAGGAATTATTCCTCAGTAGCGCCGTCTTCTTCACTTTCACCTTCTGCTTCATCAGCCGCAGGCGCTTTTGGCGCAGGCTTGATAGTGACTACAGCAAGGTCATGAGCTTCGTCACCTTTTGCTAGCTCAACAGAAGAAACACCTGCAGGCAGAGTCAGATCTGACAAATGCAGTGTTTGATCCATTTCAACGCCAGCCATGTCTACTTCGATGAACTCAGGCAGATCTTTAGGTAAACAAGTGATTTCAACTTCGTTTACGTGGTGTTCTGCAATGCCGCCGTCTTTCACAGCCTGACATTTGGCTTCGTTGATGAAGTGAATTGGAACAGAAGTGTGAACGTCCTGACCAGCAATTACGCGTTGGAAATCCAGGTGAGTAATTTTAGGCTTGAAAGGGTGACGTTGTACGTCTTTAAGCAGCGCTTCAACGTTCTTACCACCGATGTTCAAAGTCAGAACGTGAGAGTAAAACGCTTCAAAATCAGCAGCGTTGATTACTTTATTGTGGTCAAGTGTTAACGCTACAGGCGCTTCATCACCACCGTAAAGGATCGCAGGAACTTTGTCAGTAAGACGAAGGCGGCGGCTCGCACCTTTCCCCAGGTCAGTACGGACTTCTGCATCCAAATTAAAAATCGCATCAGACATCAGATGTCTCCAAATAGTATAAAGATTGATTATTCACAGGTTTTCGCGACCAAAACCTGCCGTTGATAAGGCTAACTAGCAGTGAGAAATACCCACTGGTTAACCCAGCCCTAAATTAAAAGGCGGCGAATTCTACCACTGGGCGCGTAAAGTTACAAATATCAGAGGGATTTTAATTTTTGTGTTGATGAGAACGGTGGTTTAGCGTGACTATCGTCAACGACGGTTACTGATTTAACGTCAAGTAATTCACCAAACTGGGTAAAAGTCATCATGTCGTGGTTAATGCTGCCTTTTATTTCAACTTCCAGACCATCAAGGCGAAACTCTGCAGGTAGTCTGCGTAGGGTATAGCGTTGATTATCGGTGGTAATAAGGGCAAAAAAACCACCTTCTATGGTCTTATAAACTATGGTGCCACGAAAATGTTGTTGTACAGTTGCCTGTTCCTGTTGTGCGGTATCGTTCTCTTGGGGCGTTGTCATGGTTGGTTGCTCTGCTGCATCACTACAAGCCATTAAGCCGGAGGTTAATAACAATATTGCCGGTATCCAAAGGTTATCACTAAGCATAGGGTGTATCCTGACCTCATTGATTGTCTGCAGTGTGTATCAGTATGGCTGAACAATGACTGAATTGTCACGATCACCGATTATTCACGTGTTTGCAGAGCATTCAACGTTTTTTCGTCCCGATGCGCTTCTCGCAGGTCTTTTGTCGTTTTTTTGCGGGCGCAATGGCTGCGGCTCAGCGAGGCCCGTGACGCAGGTGGGTGAATATCAGCATAGCATTCAGCTTAGCGGGCTAATGTTTGTCAAATAAGGTTTTATTGCGAATATATTTTTTCATGTAATGGTAAGTGATAGGGCGTAATAACCAGCTTTTCATAGAACGCAAAAAACGGGCGTAGGTGGGCGTGTTTTCATATATCTGTTCGTCATGCAGCCACAGCATTTTTCCTACGTGAATGAACAAATAAGGGACCAGGGGCATAAATGTAACAATATCAAGGTCACAGCAGATACGATAGGTTTTGTTATGGAGCTGATACCCTCGCTTATATCCGAGTGAGCCAAATGCAGGTTGTCCAAAGGTTACCACGCGCTTTATCCTTTTGGCGTAAGTATGTTCAAAAGTGTTGGCAAACATGCAGGCCATGGCGCCGCCCGACGAATGCCCAATAAAAGTGAATTTTTTGTCAGCCTTAACCAAGGGCGCAAGCACTAAAAACAATAGCTCTTGCAGGGGTAAGGCCTGTTCCACAGATTTATGGCTTGAATACATCGGCTGGAAGAGCAACCGTTTGAACCCCCAGTGCACTCGCCCTGGTTGCTTGTTGTGTTTAACCGGTAAAAAGCAGAAGTTACCCAACCAGTCACCAAATGTAATAGAGCCACGAAACACCACAATGACTTCTTTTTTATCATCGCGCCATAACACCCGTACTCCGATCCGCTCATGTTTGTCCATAAGCAATCTTTCATGGAACGCTTCGAGGGTTTCCGGGTGGGAAAAGTACGAGCCAGGATAGGCCATTTGGCAAAGAATCGCGTAGCGTTCGTACTGATACTGTTTTAGCTTTTTCACAACCAACTTAAAGCAAAGACATTTGCACTTTAGTATGCCATCTGAAAATCACAGTTATATGACAGATGAACAAAATTGCGTTGTTTGCTAAATGACGCGCTCTTGCACTTGAAACGTCAATAGCAAAAGAAGCTGGTTGGGTGTTGTTGTACATCGATCGGCAGGGGGACTGCATAGTACTACGTAAAAAGGGTAGCTAAAAGCTACCCTTTTGATTTGTTTTTGCCGTAGATTAGTATTCAAACATGGCAGAAATAGATTCTTCGTTGCTAATGCGACGAATTGTTTCAGCCAGCATTTCTGATAACGTTAGCTGCTTAACTTTCCCAATGGCTCTCATCTCTTTGGCAAGTGGAATGCTGTCAGTGATAATGATTTCATCAATAACAGAGTCCTGTAGGTTCTTTGCCGCATTGCCAGAGAATATGGCATGGGTCGCATAAGCATACACCTTACGCGCGCCATGGGCTTTGAGTGCTTCGGCCGCTTTTGCCAGTGTGCCGCCAGTATCAATCATATCGTCAACAATAATACAATCGCGCTCTTTTACGTCACCAATGATGTTCATTACCTGCGCAACATTGGCTTTCGGGCGACGTTTGTCAATAATGGCGAGGTCTGAGTCATTGAGCAATTTTGCCGTTGCTCGTGCCCTTACCACACCACCGATGTCTGGTGATACAACGACAGGATCTTTAAAGTCACGCTGGAACATATCATTAAGCAAAATCGGTGTACCGAAAGCATTATCTACCGGTACATCAAAAAAACCCTGGATCTGTTCTGCGTGCAGGTCGATAGTCAGTACCCGATCGACACCCACGTTAGATAAAAAATCGGCTACCACTTTCGCAGTAATCGGTACACGGGCTGAACGAACACGACGGTCTTGCCGGGCATAACCAAAGTAAGGAATTACCGCTGTGATACGACCTGCAGAAGCTCTGCGCAGGGCATCGATCATAACAATGAGTTCCATTAGGTTATCGTTAGTTGGTGCACAAGTAGACTGGATAATAAAAACGTCCGAGCCACGGACGTTTTCATGAATTTCTACTGCTATTTCACCGTCACTAAAACGGCCGACGGTGGCGTTACCAAGTTTGGTGTAGAGGCGATTGGCAACTTTCTGGGCTAGTTCAGGAACTGCGTTACCTGCAAAGAGCTTCATGTCTGGCACAAGTGTTTCCTCAGTGCATTTAATAAGAGGTGGCTGGGGTAGCAGGACTCGAACCTACGGATGGCGGGATCAAAACCCGCTGCCTTACCAACTTGGCTATACCCCATCAATGTTAAGTCGTTTGGGCTTTAGACACCTGTTCTAATTTTAATCTAAGCGGTGATGTGTGCATCCCATTTGCAACAAAGCCGGTCCATTTTTTGGGGAGCGCGTTAAGCGCCGCCTTTGCCTGTTCCGGGTCACAAAATGAAGCAAATACGCACGCGCCTGTGCCTGTCATCCTCGACGGTGCGTAGTGTAACAACCACTGTAATAAATTTGCAACTTCCGGTGCTGATTTACAGACAATTTTTTCGCAATCATTGCGCGTGCCTTCAAAGCTGTAATCCTGCCAGTGAATCGGTGCGCTATTCCGTGGCAAATCCGGCATACTGAACACTTCGGCTGTACTGATATGAATGCCTGGAAAAACAACCAGATACGTTCTTTTCTCTAATGATACAGGGGTAATTTTTTCACCGACACCAGCGGCAAATGCCGTCTTGCCGTGAACGAATATAGGCACATCTGCCCCCAATTTAAGGGCTAAGTTCGCGAGTTGGTCAACCGTCAATCCACATTGCCAGTAATGGTTTAATGCCACCAAAGTGGTCGCAGCATTAGACGAGCCCCCGCCAATGCCACCGCCCATAGGTAATTGTTTATCAATAAGAATATCGCAGCCATATGGCACATTACAGTGGGCTTTAAGATACTGCGCGGCGCGATAAATTAAATTATCTTCATTCTTTACACCAGACATGGCATTTAACAGTACTATTTTGCCGGAATCATTTGGCATGAAGGCAAGTTGGTCACCGTAGTCCAGCATCTGGAACAATGTTTGTAACTGATGATAACCGTCTGCATTACGCCCGGTGATGTGTAAAAAAAGGTTGAGCTTGGCCGGGCTTGGCCACCAGTCAGGTTGACCAAAAGAGTTGTTTAGAGTGTCCATTGCGTAATTCGTATTTTAATCCACTGGTTAGCATCGGTTGTATTAGTGAGTTTGATATTATGTGGTAGCCACACATCCTCCACCTGACCATAGCTTGAGTAATCAACCACCCAACCCTGACATTGTCGACAGCCGGGGATTAGTCGTTTGAGTAAACCATTGTCATTGAGCGTGTAGCTGTCAGAGGGCAGTGGTACGCCTTTCACCCAGCTAAGGAGCTGTGCGAGAGGGATATCCCAGCCAGTCGTTGTATACAGTAACGCACTGGCACTGGCATCGGTATACACTTCGTCGTCGGCTTCCAGTCTTGCGCCGTCGGCGGATTGCGTCATATCGACCAGGGTGACGCCGAGAAAATTACTCAGGCGAAACGTAAATAGCGGATCCTCGACTTGCCAGCGCATTGAAGCACTGACAGACTGTTCAGGGCCTTTGAGTGCCAGTTTACCGTTGATCTGCCATTGTTTAATCTGGTCGAGCCTGAGCAATTGAACGGGCAGATCGATCTTACCTTCTGGTGGTGGGGGGCGGGTGGCGCACGCAGTAAGGAACATTACAAACACGAAGACAAATGCGAGCCGGATCACGGTTTAACCTAAAAAATCTATCAGGCCGATAGTTGAACATAGAACTATCCGCACTTTCAATCATTTTGGCTTTTTCGTACAATGCCGCTCCACACTAGCCGTAAACGAAACTCATGACCCTGATTGCCCTCGGAATTAACCACAAAACTGCACCGGTTGAGTTGCGCGAAAAAGTTGCGTTCACACCGGACTCGCTGGTTGAGGCGTTGTCGTCACTGAAAAATGTGAACGGTATTGAAGAGTCAGTTATTGTTTCAACCTGTAATCGCACAGAAGTGTATGTGTCAGCAGAGACTCATTGCGCAGAGCAATTAATAGAGTGGCTGGCGCACTTTCATAATGTCGATGCCAACGAACTTAGCGCCAATGCATACATTCATGAGCAGGCTGCTGCGATCAATCATGTAATGCGAGTGGCTAGCGGACTTGATTCGCTGGTGCTCGGCGAGCCGCAAATTCTGGGGCAAATTAAACAAGCCTTTAACAATGCCAAGCATTCAGGCATGGTCAGCACTCAGTTTGATAAGTTGTTTCAACATACCTTTGCGGTTGCCAAGCGGGTGCGCAGTGAAACTGAAATTGGTGCTAACGCAGTATCTGTGGCGTTTGCGGCAGTACAATTGGCAAAACATATCTTTGCCCGTTTGCCCGAGCGCTCCGTTTTACTGGTTGGCGCCGGTGAGACCATTGAACTGGTGGCGCAACACCTCAAAGAACAGGGCGTGGCGCGGCTGGCTGTCGCTAACCGCACCCGAGCCCGCGCCGAAGCGCTTGCCGGCAGCTTAGGTGCAGATGTCATGACCCTGAGCCAATTACCTGAAACGCTACATAAATTTGATATTGTGATCAGTTCTACAGCCAGCCAGTTGCCTTTGATTGGCAAGGGCATGGTGGAAGACGCTCTCAGGCAGCGACGTAATTTACCCATGTTTATGGTTGATTTGGCGGTACCACGGGATATCGAAGCGCAGGTCAATGAATTAGGTGATGCTTACCTTTATACGGTGGATGATTTGCAGCATATCGTGCAGCAGAATATGGCGTCCAGAGAACAAGCTGCCGAAGAAGCTGTTAAAATAATTGAGCAGCAGGTGATAAACTACCAGCAGTGGCAACAATCCCGAAAAACAGTTGATCTGGTGAAAGAATACCGGGACCGTGGAAACCAACAACGCCAGGAGCTGGTTGAGAAAGCCCTTAAGCAATTACAAGAAGGCAAAGATGCCGAAGATGTCGTGCAGGAACTAGGCTATAAATTAACCAATAGCTTACTGCATGCACCAACCCGGGCTTTGCGTGATGCTTCCATGCAGGTGGATCAGCATACAACCAAGTGGTTGAGCCGGGTGTTGGAACTGGATAACGACTCATCCAGCTAATTATTAATTTGAATCAGGAAAAGTATGAAAGAATCCGTTGTCATTAAGTTGGAAAATCTGGTTGAACGATTTGCCGAAGTACAGGCGCTGCTCAGCGACCCCGGCGTGATAGGTGATCAGGATAAATTCCGCGGGTTGTCGAAAGAGTTTAGTCAGTTAGAAGACGTTGTGGCAGGATTCAATGCCTACAAACAGGCCGAAGCTGATCTGGCCTCCGCCGAAGAAATGCTCGAAGAAGACGACGCTGATATGCGCGAGATGGCGCAGGAAGAAATTAAATCAGCCAAGGCAGAGATCGAGCGGCTTGAGTCGGACTTGCAGGTACTACTGTTACCCAAAGATCCCAACGATGATCGCAATTGCTTTCTGGAAGTGCGCGCTGGTGCAGGTGGCGACGAAGCGGCTATTTTTGCTGGTGATTTATATCGCATGTACAGCCGCTACGCAGAAACCCAGGGGTGGCGTGTGGAGCTGGTCAGTGCCAACGAAGGCGAACATGGTGGCTTTAAAGAAGTCATTGCCAATATCACCGGGGCCGGAGCCTATGGCGTAATGAAATTTGAGTCGGGTGGCCATCGTGTTCAGCGCGTGCCTGAAACTGAATCTCAGGGACGGGTACACACATCAGCCTGTACCGTCGCCGTGCTGCCAGAAATTCCTGAATCGGAAGCCATTGAAATTAACCCGGCCGAGCTGCGAATCGATACCTTTCGCGCTTCAGGAGCCGGTGGTCAGCACGTCAACAAAACTGATTCAGCAATACGTATTACTCATTTGCCATCGGGTTTGGTGGTTGAATGTCAGGATGAACGTTCGCAACATAAGAATCGCGCCAAAGCGATGTCGGTCTTACAGGCACGCTTAAACCAGATCGAAGAGGAAAAACGCGCCGCTGAAGAGGCTTCTACCCGTCGTAACCTGGTGGGCAGTGGCGACCGTTCAGAGCGCATTCGTACCTACAATTTTCCGCAGGGCAGGGTAACGGATCACCGCATTAACCTAACCCTTTATCGCCTTGACGAAGTCATAGAAGGTAGCCTTGGTTTGCTGCTCGAACCTATCCGTCAGGAGCATCAGGCTGATTTGTTAGCCTCACTGGCTGACGACTAACCGTGAGCGATGCTGATGCCGATCGCATGACGATTGCTCAGGCGAAAGCCTGGGCGGTTGAGCAGTTAAAAGCGGGCGAATCCCCCTCTGTGGACAGCCGTATTTTGTTGTGCCACGTGCTTAAATGCGATCAAAGCTACTTATTTACCTGGCCAGAAAAAACTCTGTCCCGGCAACAGCAACAAACCTTTACTGAGATAACGGACAAACGTCGGCAAGGCTATCCCGTAGCTTATCTCGTTGGCAGGCGCTCGTTCTGGAACCTTGATTTACAGGTGAATGAATCTACGCTTATTCCCCGCCCAGAAACCGAATTACTGGTTGAAACCGCACTTGCATTGCCTTTACCCCACCATGCCAATGTATGCGATCTGGGCACAGGTACTGGCGCCATTGCACTGGCGTTGGCCAGTGAAAAGCCAGAGTGGACAGTGACCGGGGTTGATAGAATTGCCGACGCACTGGCACTGGCTGCCCGCAATGCCATATTAAATGGCAATTTATGTGTTAACTGGCAACTCAGTGAGTGGTTCAGTGCTCTGACCAATGAACCACAGTTTGATCTGATTGTTACTAATCCGCCTTATGTTGAAAGTAACAGTGAATATCTTGAACAAGGCGACGTCAGGTTTGAGCCAAAGTCAGCGCTGACTTCAGGCGAAGATGGCCTGAAAGATATCCGCATTATCGTGCAACAGTCGGCGAATTTTCTGGCGTCCGGAGGCTGGTTGGTGATAGAACATGGTTTTGCCCAACACGAAGCAATTGTAAGCTTACTAAGCCAACGTGGCTTTTCTGAGTGTCAGGGGGTAACCGATCTTAATGGTCATCTGCGAATTACGCTGGCAAAGTGGCAAAAACCGTAGCTTCTACATAAACTTAAGGAATAAGAGATGTCTAACAGGATGGGACACATAAAATGAGCGATGACGAGTTTTTATTTGCTGCCGACGAAGATGAGCCGGTCGAAACGGAAACTGGCTATTGGAAAGTGCTGATCGTCGATGATGAGCCCGAGGTTCATGCCATTACCCGCCTGGCGTTGAATGATTTCAAACTGAACGACAAGGCGTTGACGTTCATCAGTGCCTATGATGGCGAAGAAGCCAAACGTCTGCTTCGAAATAACCCGGATATTGCGGTAGTGCTGCTTGATGTGGTGATGGAAACTGACGACGCCGGACTCATGGTGGCTGACTATATTCGCAATGAGTTGGACAATCACTTTACCCGTATTATTTTGCGGACCGGACAACCCGGCCAGGCGCCAGAGAAAGACGTTATTATTAACTATGACATCAATGATTATAAATCTAAAACAGAGTTAACGGCGCAAAAGCTATTTACTGTCATTATTGCCGCATTGCGTTCTTATCGGGATATTATGGTGATAGAAGAAGCCCGCGCGGGTCTGGAGAAAATTATCGATGCGTCGGCCGATTTATTTTCAACGCATTCGCTGGAACACTTTTTACGCGGGCTTATTCAACAGCTAGCCTGTATTTTAGGTGGTGCGAAAAACTCGGCTTATATTACTTCCGCTGTCGCGATACCCAAAGTGCCCAATAATTCAGGCGATATGTATATTTTTGCTGGTAATGGCGATTATGCGGGCAAAGAAGGCAACCGTTTAAAAGATGCACTCAGTCATTTTGAGTACGAGCTGTGTTTACAGGCATTGAAAGAGCAAAAGGTGGTTTATGCTGATGAGCATCTTGTTGCTTACTGCCGGAGCAATCATCAGCACAGCTCTTTATTGTACTTAACCGGATTACCCAGAACAGTAAATGATACCGATAAACGACTGATTCAAAAGTTTACCGAAAATGTGCAGGTGGCCTTTGATAACCTGATTAGCAATAAAGAAATGAGTGATACCCACAACGAAATTGTGCAGCGTTTGGGTAGTGTACTGGATACCCGTAAAACGGATAATAACCATGTTCAGCGTTTAGTGGCAATGTCGGCTTATTTTGCTGATCTGCTCAACATGAGCGAACACAGTAAACAACAGTTTTTAACTGCGGTACCACTGCACAATATTGGTAATTCCAGTGTACCACTTACTGTGCTGAATAAAGATACGGCACTCACTGATGAGGAGTTTCATCAGGTGCAAATGCATGCCGAATTCGGTTATCAAATATTAAAAGGTTCCCAGCGTTCAGCTATCCGTTTGGCGGCAACCCTGGCCCGGCATCATCACGAACGTTGGGACGGCAAAGGGTACCCCGATGGTTTAGCCGGCGAAAGAATAAGTCTGGAAAGTCGTGTTATGGCTATCCTCGATACGTTTGATGCCCTGTATAATGCACGCAGCTACAAGCCTGCCTGGCCTTTGGATAAAGTCACCACCACGCTGAAAGAGGCGGCAGGGGTTCAGCTTGATCCCAATTTAGCGGCGATGTTTTTGGCACATACAACGCAGTTTGAAGAAATTCAACAGCGCTATCCAAGTAACGATAATAATGAATAACGGAGTACCACAAGTATGTATATGATGGCAAAACACCTCCACCTGACCGCAGTGGGATTGAGTATTTTACTGTTCTTAGTTCGTTTCTTATATGGTCAGATTAAGCCGGAATTTTTAACCCGCAAGTGGGTTAAAATTGTACCCCATGTAATTGATACCATATTACTGGGCAGTGCGGCGTGGTTATGTGTAATCTTAGCCCAATATCCACTGGTGAATGCCTGGTTAACGGTGAAAGTGCTAGGGGTTATTGGCTATATTTTAATGGGCTTGCTCGCGCTAAAATGGGCTGAAACCAAGATAATGCGCTGGGTGGGCTTTGTAGGGGCATTATTGTGCCTGGCGGTAACGGCCAAAGTCGCTATTACCAAAGGCGTTTTTTTCTTATAAGCGGAACCAATTTTCTATGAGTCAAATTACCGAAGTCACGGTGGGCAATATCCGGGTTGCTAACGATCAACCCTTTGTACTATTCGGCGGCATGAATGTGCTGGAATCTCGCGATCTGGCCATGCAGATCGCTGAACATTACGTGGAAGTCTGCGGCAAACTCAACATTCCTTATGTATTTAAAGCGTCTTTTGACAAAGCAAATCGTTCATCGATAAATTCTTTTCGTGGCCCTGGGATGGACGAAGGCCTTAAGATATTTGAAGAAATTAAAGCAACCTTTAACGTACCACTTATCACAGATGTACATGAGCCTTATCAGGCGGCGCCGGTTGCTGAGGTGGTTGATGTGATTCAGTTGCCGGCATTTTTAGCCCGTCAAACTGATCTTGTCATAGCGATGGCTGAAACAGGTGCAGTCATAAACGTCAAAAAGCCGCAATTTTTGGCCCCCCATGAAATGCGCCACATCATTACTAAATTGGGTGAGGCAGGTAATCAGAAGGTAATATTGTGCGAACGCGGTACCAGTTTTGGCTACAACAATTTAGTCGTTGATATGTTAGGTATGGATGCCATGAAAGACTACGCGCCAGTCATTTTTGATGCGACCCATGCGTTACAAATGCCAGGTGGTCGGGCGTCGTCAGCCGATGGTCGTCGAGCTCAGGCTGCACAATTGGCCAGAAGTGGCATGGCATTAGGGCTTGCCGGATTGTTTATAGAAGCACACCCGAATCCGGATGAAGCAAAATGCGATGGACCCTGTGCGTTGCCATTGTCTAAATTACAAGGCTATCTGGAACAAATGAAAGCTTTGGATGAGTTGGTGAAAGGATTTGCGCCGTTGGATACCAGTGCGCAGTAAGCGACGTATAATAGCTAAATGAACAGGACTTGAAATATTGTGCTGACGAGGGTCAGCACAATATTGTCAAGGTGTGATATCAGGTATTAATCTGCGCGGGCCGTGCGGTCCTGATTTGCGCGCAATCTGCTTTCCCGAACCAACAGGATGGCGGCAGCATCGTCCTGCGGTTTCAGGTTGTTGTTGACCTGTTCACGAATGCTGGTTGCTACATCAATAACAGGTTGTTCGAGCATGATCTCAAATTGAGTAACAGTTGTGTTAACAGGTTTTAACTGATGTACCTGAGTTTCAGTTGCGTTAGTTTGTATGGCCCAGCCTGAAGCAATCAAGCCCACGAGAAGAGTAAGTTGTTTTTTCATATTCACACCTAATTTAAATTATGTTTTAAAATGTATCTTTAATGTTAAATATTAACAAAATGCTTCATAGTTAACCTTTTGGGTTAAAAGAAGATTTTTATAATATAGTGTGAATAGTAAACAGTATTTCCGGTCTTGATAAATGAAAAAAATTACAGCTTTTGGATTAGAAAATCTAATGTTATTGTTGTGTCATTGTTATACTAAGTTGAGAGTGTAATGCAGCGACGCTTACCCCCCCTGAATGCACTGAAAGCCTTTGAAGCTGCGGCGCGGCATTTGAGCTTTACGCGCGCTGCCGATGAATTATTTGTTACGCAGGCTGCTGTAAGCCATCAAATTAAAGCATTAGAAGATTTCTTATCAATAAAACTCTTTATCAGGCGTAACCGAACGTTGCTGTTAACCGAAGACGGGCAGGCGTATTTTCTTGAACTCAAAGATATCTTTAAGAACCTGCAGGATGCCACTGACCGGCTGTTAGCCCGCGGTAGCAAAGGGGCGATTACCGTTGCCACGCCGCCGAGTTTTGCCAGTCAGTGGTTAGTGCCGCGGATTAGCCAGTTCGGACAGCTTTTTCCGGATATTGATGTACGCCTCAAAGCGATTGATTTTGATGAAGGCTTTCTTACCGACGATATTGATGTGGCAATTTACTATGGGCGTGGGCGGTGGAATGGCATCCAGGCCGATAAACTGCATACTGAGTTTTTAACACCCTTGTGCTCGCCAATACTGTTTAAGGGCACTAAACCACTCAAAACACTGACCGACTTAAAGCATCATGTACTCCTGCATGACTCTAGTCGGGCAATCTGGAAGATGTGGCTTAATCATTTCAAAGTGACCGGGGTTAATGTTAATCAGGGGCCCGTGTTCAGTCATTCAATGATGGTTAATCAGGCGGCTGCTTTAGGGCAGGGGATCGCCTTGGGTAACTCGGTACTGGCTAAGCCTGAACTGGATGCCGGACGTTTAATTATGCCCTTCGAGGAAAAACTGGAAAGTCGGGATGCGTATTATCTGGTATACCACGAAGGACAAGGCGATAGCGGTAAAATTGCAGCCTTCCGGGAGTGGGTTGTTAATCTGGTAGAGGAGGAACAGTCCGTTGTCTGATGTGTTGTATTACCGACCTGCGTCTGGTCAGGAACCCGTTGCAGTTGTTGTTTTTGCCCACGGTGCTGGTGCTGGTGCAGACTCCGGTTTTATGGTGAGTATGGCGCAGGCATTAGCCAATAAAAATATTCTTGTTGCCCGGTTTAACTTTGCTTACATGCAAACAATAATAGCGACGGGTAAACGTCGGCCACCTGATCGTATGCCGTTACTACAGGCGTGTTTCAATAGCGTGATATCATCGGTAATGACTCAGTGGCCCCGGTTGCCCTTGTTCATTGGCGGTAAAAGCATGGGGGGCCGAGTGGCGAGCATGGTACTCGATGAGTCCCCGGCGTTGGGTGGCATAGCGTTGGGTTATCCATTCCACCCTCCGGGCAAACCCGACAAACTGCGTACTGAACACCTCGAAGAATTGCAAAAGCCTCTGCTGATTGTTCAGGGGCAGCGAGATACATTTGGCACACAGAAAGAGGTCGCCGGCTATGCGCTGGCGCCCGGTATTGAAATGGCCTTTCTGGCTGATGGTGATCATAGTTTTAAGCCTCGTAAAGCAAGTGGTTTTAGTGGTGATGACCATCTGGCGACAGCGGCAACTTACTGCGAACAATTTATCAAAGCGCGAATTTAACAGTTTGGAAAAAATATGAGCATTCAGTTAGTTATTGGCGTCTTACTGGCGTTGTCGGGGGTTATGTTAGGTGCATTTGGTGCTCATGGCTTAAAAAGTATTCTCGATAGTGCAGCGCTGAATACCTTTGAAATAGGCGTGCGTTATCAGTTGTATCACGGTTTGGCGATATTGATGCTGGCCGGTCTTACACAACGGGCCAGCTCGCGTTGGTGCATTCGCGCCGCAAACTTTTTTATCACTGGCTGTGTGCTGTTCAGTGGTAGCTTGTATTTGTTGGTATTAACGGGCCACAAGTGGCTGGGGCCTGTCACTCCGCTGGGTGGCGTATGTTTAATGCTTGGTTGGCTATGTGTACTCATGGCCTTGATAAAAGGCAAAGAGCGAGCCGGACCGCCGGCGCCGTAAAATCATTCAGCTAACAATTTCTCCTATGGATTACATTAATGACCACCAACAGTATTTTAGCTTATTGTCGGCCCGGCTATGAAGTCGATACCGGTAACGAACTGTCCCAACTGACCAGTGCCAAAGGTTGCTACGGCTACCCGGTGATGAAGTCAGGTGACGCTTATGTAACCTTTCAGTTTCAAACACCTGGTGATGCAGTTAACTTCCTAAGCAAAACCGCCGTCGACGACACCATATTCTCCCGTCAGTTGTTTACCGTGATTGGTAAAATTGCCATAAGCGATACCGCAGACAGAATCGGTCCGGTACTGGCACTGCTTGGTGAACATCCGCCAGCGCGCTGTGGAACACTGCTGGTAGAGTATCCTGACACCGAGGATGGGAAAACACTCGCCAAATTGTGCCGTAAATTTGCTGTACCGCTGCGCCAGGCGCTCAGAAGTCAGGATTGGTTAACGCGTAAAGAACAACTTAATCTTCCGGCACTGCATGTATTTTTTGTTGCCGGTGACTGTTGTTATGTGGGCATCAGTCAGCCACGCCAACGCAGTCCATTCGCCAATGGTATCTGCCGTTTAAAATTTCCGCCCAAGGCGCCCAGCCGTTCCACACTCAAACTCGAAGAAGCCTTGCTGACCATGTTAAGTGAGCGTGAGCGCAGCGAAATATGCCGCCCCGGGGCACGAGCCGTTGACCTTGGCGCCTGTCCAGGTGGCTGGACCTATCAGTTGGTGATTCGCGAAATGCATGTTGAGGCTGTGGATAACGGTAAAATGGACGATGAATTAATGGCCACCGGGCTGGTGGATTATCGCGCTGAAGACGGATTCAAGTACCGTCCGCAGTTGGGCCACGTGGAGCTTTTAGTGTGCGATATGATTGAACAACCTGACCGCGTTGCTGAGCTTATGGCAACCTGGCTGGTAAAGAACTGGGCAACTCATGCTATTTTCAATTTAAAGTTGCCGATGAAACGCCGATGTGAGACCGTATACGCCGCAATTCAGGCGGTTGAAGCAAAATTAGCCTCTGCTAACATTAAGGCAACTATAAAAACACGCCATCTCTACCATAATCGAGATGAAGTGACAGTTGCGGTGCTTCGCAAAAGCTGAGCGTTTAAACCTTTTAAATCAATATTTTGTGTGAAAACGGCCAGGTTTTCGCTGGATAAGTTTTAGTCTTTTTTCAGAAAGGACTATAAATTCAGTATGAAAATCCTATATAATCGCGCCGTTTTTTTACTCTGAATCAATGAAAGTGAACTAATGGCAGACTTATCTCATTACAGAAACATTGGTATTTTCGCCCACGTAGACGCGGGTAAAACTACCACTACAGAACGTATTTTGAAACTTACCGGTAAAATCCATAAAACTGGTGAGGTACACGACGGTGAGTCAACGACTGACTTTATGGAACAAGAAGCAGAGCGTGGTATTACCATCCAGTCTGCGGCAACAACTTGTTTCTGGAAAGACCATCGCATGAACATCATCGATACTCCTGGACACGTTGACTTCACTGTTGAAGTTTACCGTTCATTGAAAGTACTCGATGGTGGTGTTGGTGTTTTCTGTGGTTCTGGTGGTGTTGAGCCACAATCAGAAACCAACTGGCGTTATGCTAACGAATCAGAAGTTGCACGTGTTATTTTCGTGAATAAACTGGACCGCATGGGTGCAGACTTCTATCGCGTTGTTGGTCAGGTCAAAAAAGTACTGGCGGCTAACCCGTTAGTCATGACTCTGCCAATCGGTATCGAAGACGACTTTAAAGGCGTTGTAGACGTACTGGAACAAAAAGCCTACATTTGGGATGACTCTGGTTTACCAGAGAACTACGAAGTAGTAGACATTCCTGAAGACATGGTTGAAAAAGCTGCTGAGTACCGTGAACAGCTGATCGAAACCGCTGTTGAAATGGATGACGATTTAATGATGTCTTACATGGATGGTGAAGAGCCTTCTATTGCTGATATCAAGCGTTGTATCCGTAAAGGTACCCGTGACCTGGCGTTCTTCCCGACTTTCTGTGGTTCTGCTTTCAAAAACAAAGGTATTCAGTTAGTACTGGATGCGGTTATTGATTACCTGCCATCTCCAACAGAAGTTGACCCACAGGATCTGACTGATCCTGAGACGGGTGAGCCGACTGGCGAAGTAGCAACAGTATCGACTGACGAGCCATTCCGTGCCTTAGCATTTAAAATCATGGATGACCGTTTCGGTGCATTGACCTTTATCCGTGTTTACTCTGGTACGTTGAATAAGGGTGACACTATCCTTAACTCAGCAACCGGTAAAACTGAGCGTATCGGCCGCATGGTAGAAATGCATGCTGACGAACGTACCGAACTGACTTCAGCTCACGCTGGTGACATTCTTGCCATTGTTGGTATGAAAAACGTGCAAACTGGTCACACTCTGTGTGATCCTAAGCATGAGTGTACGCTTGAGCCAATGATCTTCCCTGAGCCGGTAATCTCTATCGCAGTTAAGCCTAAAGATAAAGGCGCAAACGAGAAGATGTCTCTTGCTATCGGTAAACTGGTTGCAGAAGATCCATCGTTCCAGGTTGAAACCGATGAAGATTCTGGTGAAACCATCCTGAAAGGTATGGGTGAACTTCACTTAGATATCAAAGTCGATATTCTGAAGCGTACTTACGGTGTTGAACTGGAAGTCGGTCAGCCACAGGTTGCTTATCGTGAAACTATTACTCAGGAAGTTGATGATAGCTACACGCACAAGAAACAGTCTGGTGGTTCTGGTCAGTTCGGTAAGATTGATTACCGCATCAAGCCAGGTGAAGTAAATTCAGGTTTCACTTTCACTTCGTCAGTTGTGGGCGGTAACGTACCTAAAGAATTCTTCCCGGCCATCGAGAAAGGCTTTAAGAGCATGATGGGTGAAGGTGTTCTGGCCGGTTATCCGGTACTGGATGTTGAAGTTGATCTGTATGACGGTGGTTTCCACGCCGTTGACTCATCAGCAGTCGCCTTCGAAATCGCTGCCCGCGGCGCTTTCCGTCAGTCTATCCCTAAAGCTGGTCCACAAATTCTTGAGCCAGTAATGAAAGTTGACGTGTTCTCACCAGAAGACAACGTTGGTGATGTTATCGGTGACCTTAACCGTCGTCGCGGTATGATCAAAGATCAGGAAGCAGGCGCAACAGGTGTTCGCATTAAAGCTGACGTTCCACTGTCAGAAATGTTCGGATACATTGGTCACCTGCGTACTATCACTTCTGGTCGTGGTCAGTTCTCTATGGAATTCAGCCACTACACAGCATGTCCACAGAACGTTGCTGATAAAGTTATCGAAGAAGCGAAAGCGCGTAAAGCCGCTAAGTAATTCGGTTCTTGCTGATAACAGCCTATTAAAAAACCCGCCTTATGGCGGGTTTTTTTTTAAGGTAAATGTGAGTGTTGGCAACAACATCCTGCATGACCCATTCGGTGACCCATTCGGTGACCCATTCGGTGACCCATTCGGTGACCCAGATCAATACCTCGCTGGTAGTTAGTATCTAGACTAGTTATACGTACAGGAGGTGTACTATTGCTAATACATTCAAGTCTGCGCAAACTATGCCGGTATCGCACCATTGCGATCGCAAATTGCTGTTGATACTTAAAATTATTATGTCAGTTGGTGTCAGCCTTATACTGACAGGCGTTTACTGTCATATGTACAGCGAAACAATCGAAGCAATGGGCGTCACTGGCATAGTGATAAGTGCCTGTCTGGTGGCCATTGGTATGATTCTGTCGTTACCAACTAAAATGTATCTGACGTTTGTGCTGGTAAGGTATGAGCAGGAACATAAGACTGGTCAGGCTAACTCTCATAATGACCTCCCACAATAACCCCCGAATGATATCAGCCAGATGCGACAGTTGACTGCTATCAGTCCCTGCTAAATCTGAAGTGTCACTGCGGACGATATTTGCTTTCTTTACTGGCACTTCGGTTAAATATGTTCTAAACCTTTAGTCTACAACCGTCATTTTTACTTTTATCAGTTGGATTATAACTATGGGGTAACTATGACACCATACAGGCTGAGTTGCACTCGTTCCGCTACCAGCAGCGGCGGCCAAATGTTACAAGGCAGTTAAAACATCGGAGTAAACCAGGCAGTTCAGGCGTTAAGTTGGAGAGGAGCTATGGGGCAGAGCAAAGATATAGAGTTTGTTGAGTTAAACGTAGATATCGACCAACAACGTTTTTATCAGCAATGCTTATTAGAGCTTAATGAGGTATTGCAAAGTATTTTAGGTAAAAACGAAAGCGCGGCTTTTATAAGCTTAGTGTCTGTGCGTATCGCGGAGTTTTTTATCAAGCAATACCACGAGCAGTCGGGGCAGCGATATTTTTCCGTGACTCAATTGGCGAACTTGTTTGTTGATTTAAAGCGCCGGATTGGTGGTGACTTTTTTATAGAAGAAGTTGATTCGCAAAAAATTGTACTGCGTAATAATCGATGCCCGTTTGGCGACAAAATTCTGGGTAATACTGCATTGTGTAATATGACTGCTGATGTGTTCGGCAAAATTGCGGTTGGTAGCAACAATTACGCTGCAGTATCTGTCGATGAGGCTATTGCCCGGGGGGATCCCCAGTGTAAGGTCACTATTCTTTTACAGCCAGAAGAGCAACTACTTGACAAGTATAAAGAGTATTACAATGTCGAATGACCTTGTACCGGAAATAGACAAACACATTAATAGTAAAACGGTATTGGCAAATATTAAGCATGCCGCGCTCATAGTCGATTTAGGCGGTGTTATTGCCCGCGTTAATCAACGTTTTGCGCAGGTAGATAACGATATTTGTGAAGGTCAGCGATTACAAGACCGTTTCAGTGAGCAGAGTGTTTTTGGCTCAGTGGCGAATGTGACCAAACATGCACTTGGCATGTCAGGCTTGCATCCCTGCCGAATTCAAAGTAAACACGGAGGTACGGAAAATACGTTTCTGGCATTTTTTTCTTTGCTTCGCTCTCGTTTTACGCATAAACCAGTGGCGATTTTACTGCAGATCGACGACCGTAATGCACGTCTGGCAAAAAGTTTGGTGGAAACGCAGAAGCTCTCACAATTACATAACTCAGCGCTGCGAAAATTACATAGCGATGGCATTCATGATCCCCTTAGCGGCCTTAAAAACCGGCGTTTTATGGATAGCTTTTTGCAAATGCAATGTGACTTGGCAAGACGCCAGCTCCTCAACGGTGCCCTTGTTATTGTGGATATTGATCACTTTAAACGGGTTAACGACACGTTCGGCCATCAGGTTGGTGATCAGGTCATTGCTACGGTTGCGGATACCATCAGGCAACGCTTGCGTGAGAGCGATATCGCTTGCCGTTGGGGGGGCGAAGAGTTTGCTGTATTTCTACACAATGCTAAAGAGTACGAGGCGATAAGTATATGTGAGGAGCTGCGCCAACGTATCTATAGCCGACACATCACTCACAATAACCATGATCTGTCTGTTACGGCGAGTTTCGGTGTAGCATTGCTTTCAGCTACCGATACGCCTCAGGCATTGTTCAGCCGTGCGGATGAGGCACTTTATGTAGCGAAAAAGCAAGGGCGTAATCAGGTATCAATGGCCATACAAGCCTGAGTAAACGCAATAATTAAAGTTGTACAATCTGGTAGCCTTTGCGCTGAAGTAAGTCCAGCACACTGTCGGCACCCGATAAGTGCATAGTACCTACCAACACGAATTCAGTGGTTGTATTGGCAAACATTGCTTCAATCATCGGCAGCCATTGCAGGTTACGTTCAATCAGCAATGTCTGGTAGATGGTTGGAAAATCTGTGCGAAACTGACTGGCCTGGCGACTATACAGTTGTTGCATATCACCACTTAGCCATAATGCCTTTAGCTCAGCAATAGAGTCTGGTAATTGTTGAACGTCTTCCAGTGCATACAGAATCATTTGATCTTCGTCTTTTCCGCCTAATTCAGCGATATACTCCAGTTGCTGTTGTGGCGACTCAAACCAGTCGAGTGTTTTTCCATCCATCATGGCTCGGAAAAAATAAAACTCATCCACCCCCTGGCTGGTGAGACCCATCTGGCGTAACTCCGTGATACTAAGAGTAATGCTCATCAGGGCTGGGGTATAATGAGCCATCTTTGCAATATCAAGATGGCGTTGGCTCAGATGCGTTGACAACGCGTTATAAGTGCTTTCAGACAAGGTATCTTTTAATTGAGTACCGTCCTGGTAAGTGAGTCGCTGCAGCATATCCTGTTGGAATTCTGTGCTGTTTAAGCCACCAATATCGGTTTCAAAAATCAGTTTATCAGCGTTGTTGTAGGCAGTTGCATAGGCCTCAGGTAACGGAAAATCAGCGGGGCTGAGTAAGTGCAAAGTACCACCGATATAAATACTGTGGTCATCTTTACTGACTTGCCAAACTGAAGCGCTGTGTGCACACGACGACAACATCCACAGCAGCATAACGAGTTGCTTTAACATTTAAAGGCTTTCCATGCTTAAAACATTCAATCTACCGCTTAAGTTACCGGTAAGCAATGTCATGCAGCTAAACTCTGTTAATGTTTCCACCAGTGATGTCGCCAGGCCGGTATGCCCAGTTTTTTTATCTCTTCATAGAGCTGATGTCTGTCGTTCTGATTTAAAAACTCACCGATGGCAACGCTGGTGTCGCCTGATACTAATTTCACCTGCGGTAAATACCAATCCAGCGGGCTTTCTGCTAATTCCAGATGGGTGTCATCGCGCAGTAACGAGGTGACTTTTGACTGACGCTGGTGAGATTGAATATGAATATGTGATTTCTCGATGGCGATAGTTTCTTTGCGATAGGTTTGGTGACTTACCCGGTAAAGCAGGTAACACAGCAAGGCCACTTCTATACCGGCAAAGGGGAACACCAGCCAAATACCGAATAAAGCCCAGGCTGAGGCAATTGTTAACGCGACCGAAGCCATTGCCAGCATTAGCCACTTATTATGGATCCAATCGGCGGAGCGGTTGGGTCGTAACTCAATCAGGCAATAATTAGCCTGATTTTTTACCTTAATCATGCTGCTGACCAACCTCAGGCATTTGCTGTCAGTATAGATACTGACCAACTAAAAAACACTAATTAAGTACAGATTAGATGAAGATGACGCAAGCTGTCAGGCAATTATCAACTTCCACTGGGATTTATGCGTAGTTTCTGGCAAAGTGCAGCCACTGTTTACTGAGTTGTTACGTTCGTGAAAAAGACCATTGCTGCACATCCGTGGTTAACCCTGTTAAGTTTTTTGTGGCTACTGTTAGTCATCAGTCACGTCGAGTTTCCGCAAATAGTGGTCGACTCCGGGGCGTTTTTGCTACTCGGAGTGGTCGGGGCCATTTTTGCCAACGCTACGGGGGCCGGCGGGGGAGTGGTATTTGTACCGTTTTTCCAACAGCTCGAATTTACACCGCAGATGTCTGTGGCAACCAGTTTTGCTATTCAGTGTTGTGGTATGACTGCCGGCGCACTGAGTTGGTTACAATACTACCGGTTTACCCAAACTGACGAGCCAGACTGGCAGCCTCTTATATCGGTTCTGAAAATAACCATTCCCGTTGGCTGGTTGGGTATCTGGTTAGTCCAGTTTGGTTTTGAGCAATGGTTGCCCGTAGTCAGTTTTAACAGCTTTGCCAGCCAGTTACATCTGAGCTTCGGGGTGTTTTCTGTTTTTCTTGCTGTTGCAATTCTGGCCACTATGGGCCGGATGACTCATGTAGTGCATACCCAGCATTTAACCGGCAAGGATAAATCGGCTCTTACGCTGATAAGTTTGTTGGGAGGCATGGTAACGGCGTACCTGTCTGTGGGAATCGGTGAACTGGTGGCCGTCTATCTGATTATCCGGCGTTTCAATGTAACCATGTCAATTGGTGCAGCCGTGATACTGTCAGCTACTGCAGTGTGGGCAGGTTCAGTTCATCATTTACTGGTTACCCATGCAATAAACTGGTCGGTAGTACTCTTCGCCGGAGCGGGAGCTGTGCTTGGCGGGCGTATAGCGCGCTATCTCGTACTGTTGTTTCCGGCTCGTCAAATCAAGCTATTCTTTGCAGTTTGGGTACTGATCCTGGGCATTCTAAGTATTATTTAGCGTTGTCAAAGTAATTGCCGGAACTCATAAATAATTCAGGTTTTTGTCCCCGGGTGAAATTTATTCTTATACTTTAGTATAAAGCTTGTTGCTGTATTGCTTCGTCTGCTATGGTGAAATTGTGACCATTAATTAGGCGAAAGGAAGCCACAAATGCCATTTAATCCACAACCACAATATCTGGTGGACCAGCCAAAGTGGAGTAGAAATGCGGTTATCTATCAAGTAAATACTCGTCAGTTCAGCACCGAAGGCACATTTAAAGGCGTTACTAAAGGGTTGTCACACATTAGTGATTTGGGCGCCAAAATAGTGTGGCTTATGCCCATCCATCCAATTGGCAAAAAACACCGTAAAGGTGAGTTGGGCAGCCCCTACTCAGTAAAGGACTTTCGCGCGATAAATCCAGAGTTCGGCGATGAACACAGCCTGAAAGCGCTGATCGATCAAGCACATGCCCTTGATCTTAAGGTTATCCTGGACTGGGTGCCAAACCACAGTGCCTGGGATAACGATTTGGTGACCACACATCCTCACTGGTATGCCCGCGATTATAAGGGCGATTTTCGCCCTTCGCCCTGGTGGGACTGGAGCGATATTATCGAATTTGATTACAACGAGCCTGGCTTACGCGAGTACATGATTGAAGCCATGTGCTATTGGATAAGTGAGTTTGACGTGGATGGTTTTCGTTGTGATGTGGCCGGTTATGTTCCTAACGACTTTTGGCAGCAGGCTAAAACCGCACTGGACAACGTTAAACCCGTATTTATGTTGGCAGAGTGGGAAAACCGTGATCTGCACGAACAGGCCTTTAATATGACGTACGCCTGGAGCTGGAACGAAGCGATGCACGAAATCGCCCAGGGTCGTGCGTCATTGGATCGGCTGCGTAAATACTATTCCTGGAATGAGCGCGCCTGGCCACGCAGAGCCTATCGTATGACATTTGTCAGTAATCACGATAAAAATGCCTGGGATGGTACCCAGCGAGAGCAGTTTGGTGACTGCCTTGAAGCGGCGATCGTGCTGTCAGTCACAGGGGAAGGAATGCCGCTTATCCATAACGGTCAAGAGGCCGGTGAAAGTAAACGGCTGGCGTTTTTTGAACGGGATCCCATCGAGTGGCAGGCAGACCATCCCATTGGCGAGCTATACAAATTATTAATCAGGTTAAAAGAGCGTATTCCGGCGTTATGGAATGGTGAGTACGGTGCTCGTATGATCCAGGTACCCAACAGTCAGCCAGAACAGGTATTTAGCTTTATTCGTGAGCTACAGGCTGCGAAAGTATTTGTAGTACTTAACTTGTCCTCTGCACCGGTTAAAGTCAACTTTTCAGAATCGCTGTATCAGGATGAATATATCGATGTGTTTGCCAGCCAGTGCGTTAAGCTCACAGATTCATTCACGCTCTGTCTGGGGCCGTGGCAATACCGGGTATATCTGTCGGCCAATTTCCCATTGTTCTGACAGACGCATGCATAAAACTTTGGCATAATACGCTTTTTGCATAAACTCAGGGAAACCATGCCCAGTTTAGACGACGTATTTTCGGGTGCCGGTCTGTTAGCAAAGACCATAGATGGCTTTCGTCCCCGCCAAGCGCAAACCGATATGGCCAAAGCCGTAGCCGACGCGATTACGCACACTGACAGTCTCATAGTTGAAGCGGGTACCGGTACCGGTAAGACCTTTGCGTATCTTGCGCCTGTGCTGCTGTCTAAAGGTAAGGCCATTGTGTCTACCGGAACCAAAAACTTACAGGAACAGTTATTCCACCGTGATTTACCACTTATTCGCAAGGCACTGGCCAGCAACCGTAAAACGGCGCTGTTAAAGGGGCGGGCGAACTACCTGTGCTTACATCGCCTTTCCCAACACGGTGGTAACTCTACTCTGGTTGAGGCCGATGTCCTGAACGAATTGTCAACGGTCAGAGCCTGGGCTAATACCACTAAGTCTGGCGATATCGGTGAAATAAAAACCCTGCCCGAAGATGCCCGCGTTATTCCGTTGGTGACTTCCACCGTTGATAACTGTCTGGGGCGCGAGTGTCCTGACTACGAAGACTGTTATCTGGTCAAGGCCAGGAAAACGGCCATGGATGCCGATATAGTGGTGGTAAACCACCATTTGTTTTTCGCTGATATGGCACTTCGTGATACCGGCTTTGGTGAACTGATCCCGGAGGCTGATTGCATAGTGTTTGACGAGGCGCATCAGATCCCCGAAATTGCCAGTGAGTATTTTGGTGAAGCCATTTCAACGCGCCAGTTAACCGAGATTTGTAAAGAAATCACCTTGCTTTATCGCACCGTTTTAAAAGATGCAGAGCAATTGGAACGAGCGGGTGAGAAAGTGCGAATGCAGGCCGCTGATCTGCGCCTCTTGTTTTCTGATAAATCTCAGCGTGGTCACTGGCTGGAGGCAATGAAACGCGATGAGGTGGCCACTCAGGTTAGTCGCTTAGAAGATGCGGTTGGCGTGCTGTACGACATTTGTAAGTTACATCTGGGCCGGGATAAAGATCTCGATAACCTGTTCGATCGCATAGTTCAGAGCCGCGAAAAACTGGCGTTGTTTACCACTAAAGAACACGATGGCATGAGCTTGTGGTATGAAACCACGCCACGCCATATCGTATTGCATATGACGCCACTGTCTATCGCCGCTAAATTCAGGCGTTTTGTAGAGTCTGATGATCGGGGCTGGGTGTTTACTTCGGCCACATTGGTGGTCGACAGTGAATTTACGCATTTTCAGCGAAGAATGGGGTTAGAGAATGCGAAAACCATGTTGCTTGATAGCCCTTTTGATTATGCTAAACAAGCCATGTTATGTGTGCCTCGCTATCTCCCGGAACCTCACCAGCCGGCCATGCGTTCACAATTAGCAGATGTTGCCAGGCGCCTGATTAAGGCCAGTGGAGGGCGTTGCTTTTTATTATTTACCAGCCATGCGGCGCTGCAGGAAGTCGCTGCCACGTTACAGTCGCAAATAGAAAATCCTGTACTGGTCCAGGGGAGTACCTCCAAGCAAGCATTACTAAGGCAGTACCTGGCCAATCCGGCAGCTGTGCTGCTGGGCACCGGTGCATTTTGGGAAGGCGTTGATGTGCGCGGCAACGATCTGGTGTGTGTGATGATCGACAAACTGCCTTTTGCGGCGCCCGATGATCCACTGTTGCAGGCGCGACTTGACGAATGCCGCAAAAAAGGCGGTAACCCGTTTGGCACCATTCAAATTCCGCAGGCTGTGATCACGTTAAAACAGGGAGCAGGACGTCTTATTCGCGACCCCAGCGATGCAGGTGTGCTGGTAATCTGTGATAACCGTTTAGTGACTAAACCTTATGCTCAAACCTTTTTAGGGAGTTTACCGCCGATGAAACGTACCCGTGATTTGGCCGAAGTTGAATCATTTTTATCGGCCATTGAGCATGAGCCACAATCGTCGCAACCAGAAGAACCCGAACAAACAGCTAAAGCGTCAGCAGAAGAGTAACAATGAACATATTAACGATTGATACCGCTACCGAAGCCTGCTCTGTTGCATTGCAATATGACAACACCTTGTTTACGCGCTACGAAGTGTGTCCCCAGCAACATAGCCAAAAAATATTGCCTATGATCGATGCAGTAATGAAAGAAGCCGGTGTAAGTATCGGCCAACTTGATGGGCTGGCCTTTGGACGTGGCCCGGGCAGTTTCACCGGTGTACGTATCGCCACCGGCATTATTCAGGGACTCGCGTTTGGCAGTGACTTACCGGTAGTGGGCGTAAGTACACTAGCCGCTATGGCACAACAGGTTATCGATTCTACAGCCGTCAGTAATGTGGCCGTTGCGATTGATGCCCGTATGAATGAAGTGTACTTTGCTCAATATAGTAACTGTGACGGGGTTGCCAGCCTCGACGGGGAAGAGGTCGTTATTTCACCAGATGCCGCCGTCTTAAAGCTGGAAAGCCCGTCGGCGGCCTTCGCCGGAACCGGTTGGGCAGCCTATCCGGTGCTGGCTGAACAATTACAGGAGCATAAAGTGAATGTGACTTATCCTTATGCCCGTTTTATGCTGCCGTTGGCAGAAAGTGGACTCGCAAAGGGGCAGGGCCAGCCAGCTCATGCGGTGACACCTGAATATCTCAGAAACACAGTAACCTGGAAAAAACTGCCGGGCCGCTAAAACGGCGCGGTTTTTGTATGTTTACCAGACTGAATTGTGAGAAGTCAGTAGCAAAGAGTTTATATTTGGCATCTGTTGCCCTGATATTGAACGGACACTATATCTGGGCTACGTGTTTTTTGGCAGTCATCAATTAACAACTGATTGGTACCATTATTTATTATGGAGATTCCTCAGTCTCTCATTGCGCCGTTAATAGAGCGCAAAAACAATAGCCCCAAACCTGCATCGCGTTCGGCCGATGGGGCGATGCCTGCGCAAGATAAAGTAGAATCAAAACCGGCACCGCAACCATTAAGTGGTGATGCGGGCTCCCATGCCAAAGCCGATGCGTTCAGGCGTTCATCGGGTTACGATAAGCCTCAGGGCCCGGCTATTCTGGCGCTTGAGGCTTATAGTAGTCATGAGCGTGAAGTTAAGCGAGCAGCGATCCGCGAAATGATGGGGGTGGATATTTATGCTTAGTTTTTTTCTGAGACTCACTAGGCGGTGAAAGCCGTCCAATTCAGCTTACATTCAGTTGTATTTCATATACTATTAAAACATACGGTGCGCAGTTTGCGGTTTTCTGATCCGAATCAATGCGTTCCTGTGTATAGGAAGTATAGTCTTGATTTAGCAAGGTTTAGTAAGGTTTAGCACGCTAATATATAAAACCGAAGACAGGGTGTTTTTTCCACAAGCGATGCTGGATTTGGAAGGTATGTTGCAACATAAGGTTTATTATGATTTTACGCACAATAATAGTTCTATTTGCTCTGAGTCTGTCTGCTTGTGCAATCGTTCCCGAACCCATAAAGGTCGCTCATGAAACTCAGTTAACCGGTTACAACAAGGCGGTTATCGGCGATGACAGTGTTATCGGTAAACCCGCTCGTTGGGGCGGCATTATCACCAAGGTTGAAAACAAGCCCAATAAGACGCTTATCGAAGTCGTGCACTTCCCACTTAATCACTATGGTAAACCCAGGACGTCAGAAGATACGGTAGGCCGGTTTAAAGCCGTTATCGATAAATTTGTCGATCCTATAATGTTTGAAGAAGGCCGAACGATAACGTTTATAGGGACAGTAGCGAAACCCCTGGCCGGAATGGTTGGGGAGCAACCTTACATGTTTCCTGCGCTCAACACCGAAAACTATCATCTGTGGCGACAACAGCAAGTGTTCGACACATCAGGGGTGTTTTTTAACTATTACACAGGTTGGTATTCACCCTTTTATCACCCTTTCTGGCGTCCATGGGGATTTCACTACCCTCGGACAATACTGTTACGGTCAAATCAAAACCCGCGTTTTAACGGGGTTGGATTCGGTTCTATCGCGCCAGGCAACGGGCAACTTATGGGGCCGTTACGCCGCGATAATAAGAGTCAGCGCCCTGTCAGTCGAGCGTTCAGAGGCAACCAGTCGAGTGCTGGCGTGAAGAACGATAAAGTTAAACGACAGTAATTAGCGCTGCTATCGCCCTCTACAGGCGGCATAAATTTGCCCTTCACTGGCAACTGTTTGACACGGCAAGGCAAGTCCTTGCCGCTTTAAGATAACGCACCAATCGCTGCATCCGGGCAGTGTGCTAACCATCACTGCAAATCTTCCTGATATCGTTTTTCTGGTACATCGCTGTTAAACTCCCTGTTAATTCTGCAAGTTGGGTCAACAAGGTACTGTATGCGGCATTGTGAATTTTTACTGTCTGGCGGCTCGCTGAGAGGCTTAACCAACGGCGGGTCCGGCCCCATAGTGTTAGGACTGCATGGTTTTCTTGATAATGCGGCGAGCCTGGCCTGTCTGGCGCCAGCTTTTCAACACTACCAGTTTATTGCACTGGATTTACCGGGGCACGGCAAAAGCTATCACCGGCCAGCTGGCGCGCACTACAATCAACTTGATTATGTGCAGGATATTCACGAACTGGTGCTGTCTCAAGGCTGGCAAAACGTGTTCATTGTAGGCCATTCACTGGGTGGTATCTTAGCCAGCATCTATGCAGCTGTATTTCCTGAGTATGTTTCGGGCATTGCCTCTATCGACGCCTGCGGGCCGTTAACCCTTGAACCCGATACCACGACTGAGCAAATCAACGCTTCATTGCTTTCCCGCTTACCCAAAGTGGGCAACAATACCGGTGCTTCCCCCCGGATTGTTAATCTGGAGTCGGCAATAAAGGCGCGTTGTCAAACGACTGATACGCGAGAGGCGCATGCCCGTCTTATCCTTACCCGCAATATTAAGCCGCTGGACTCCGGCGAGCATACCTGGTCGAGCGATCCGCGTTTACGGACCAAGTCTACGTTGCGTTTAACGGCACAACAGGCTGAAAACATTATGCGTAACATAAAATGCCCAGTGTGGATTGGTGGTGCGTCGGATAGCTTTAAACAGCTGGAGAGCGTGTATGCATCGCGCAAAGCATGGCTGAAGAATAGTCGTTTTGAGTTATTTTCCGGCGGCCATCATTTTCACATGGTGGATCCTGGCGCGGTTGGCGCATCGATTTGTCAGTTTGTTGAACAAATGTAAACAACAACATTTATCTTTAGGCCATCATCCTATATTATAGGCAACAAGTCAGACCAGTGTGGTTCGCTGGCTGAGTACTAAAATAACAAGAGTCAAAACAAGACTTACGTCGACAGGAGAGATTGGTGGAAAAAATCTGGCTTGAGCATTATGACTCAAGGGTAGCGGCGGAGATCGATCCGGATCGTTACTCTTCTATAATCGATATACTCGATGAGTCGGTTGCTAAATATGGTGACAAGACGGCCTATATCAATATGGGCCAGACAATGAGTTTCAGCGAGCTGGATAAATTATCTAAACAGTTTGCCGCCTATTTACTCAATAATGGCTTCGAGCCCGGTGATGCTATTGCCATCATGATGCCCAACTTACTGCAATACCCTGTCGCGATGTTCGGTATTTTGCGTGCCGGTATGACGGTGGTTAACGTTAATCCTCTGTACACCGCTCGCGAGCTTAAGCATCAACTTAATGACAGTCAGGCTAAAGCCATTATCATCGTTGAGAACTTTGCCCATACACTGGATAAAGTGGTAGCCGACACCGGTGTGCGTGAAGTGCTGTTAACGTCGTTGGCTGACATGTTGCCAGCGCCTAAGCGATGGGTGGTTAATTTTGTTGTAAAACATGTCAAAAAAATGGTGCCGGATTATGGTTTAGCGCAGGCGAAATCCTTTATGTCGGCAGTAAAAGCGGGCAAGAGCCTGAGTTTCTCAGCGCCTGAAATTAACGGCGATAGTTTGGCGTTTTTACAATATACCGGCGGCACAACGGGTGTTTCGAAAGGGGCTATGCTGACCCATCGCAATATGATTGCTAATCTCGAGCAGGTGTCGGGCTTGTTATCGACGGTAATTACCCCAGGTAAGGACCTGGTGGTCACAGCTTTACCGCTCTATCATATTTTTGCGTTACTCGCTAATTGCATGCTGTTTTTAAAGTTTGGCTGCCCCAATTTACTCATTACTAACCCTAAAGATATGCCGGGTTTTGTGAAAGAGCTGAGCAAATACCCGTTTGCCATCTTACCCGGCGTAAATACGTTGTTTAATGGCCTGATTAATACGCCTGGATTTAGTGAGCTGGACTTTTCTCAGTTTAAATTTGGCCTGGGTGGCGGCATGGCGGTACAGCGCCCGGTGGCCGAAAAATGGCAAAAGGTCACAGGTACCGTGTTACTGGAAGGCTACGGCTTAACGGAGTGCTCACCGGTCGTCACGGTCAACCCGCCGCAACTAAAAGAGTATAAAGGTTCAATTGGATTACCCGTACCTTCAACCGATATTAAACTCCTCGACGAGGAAGGTAACGAAGTGGCACCGGGCGAGTCGGGTGAATTATTGGTGAAAGGACCGCAGGTCATGAGTGGTTATTTTAACCGTCCGGAAGCGACAGCGGAAATACTTAACGATGGTTGGCTGGCTACTGGCGATATCGCCCGCGCAGATGAACAAGGATATTTCTACATTGTTGACCGGAAAAAGGATATGATTCTGGTATCCGGGTTTAATGTATTCCCGAATGAAATTGAAGAAGTTGCCGCCATGCATGATGAAGTGCTCGAAGTTGCGGCAGTAGGTGTCCCTCACGATGTCAGTGGGGAAGTGGTGAAGTTGTTCATCGTGAGAAGAGACGACTCGCTAACAGCTGAGGCGGTGATCTCACATTGCAGAACGCACCTGACCGGGTATAAAGTGCCCAAACACGTTGAATTCAAAGACGAGTTGCCCAAAACCAATGTTGGTAAAATTTTACGGCGTGAGCTGAGAGGTTAGTCTTTGCTTGTGCCGACAGGCCTAAAGAGAGAGTAGAACCGGCCTTGAGCCGGTTTTTTATTTATGGATTATATTTACATTCAGGATCAGGCAGCCCTTGATGCCATGTGTGCTAAAGCCGCACATCAAAAAGCCATCGCGATCGATACAGAATTTGTGAGAACCCGAACGCTGGCACCTGAGTTGGGCCTGATACAATTGTATGATGGCCACCAACTCGTGTTAATCGACCCACTTGCTATTGATAATATGTCATCCTTGGTTGACTTACTGACCAACCCTGACGTGATCAAAGTACTGCACTCCTGTTCAGAAGATTTAGAAGCGTTTTTGGCAACCTTCAATAAGGTGCCAACGCCCATTTTTGATACGCAGTTTGCTGCCAGTTTGTTAGGGCTGGGTGCAACAATGGGGTATGCAAGGCTAATCGAAAAATTACTCGGTAAAGAGCTGGATAAGGGCGAGTCGCGCACTGACTGGCTGGCCAGACCCTTATCTGATAAGCAGTGTCGCTATGCCGCAGATGACGTGCTCTACTTACTTCCGGCATTTGAGCAACTCTTCGAACAGGTCGAAGCCAAAGGTAAGGTTGACTGGGTACTGTCTGAGTCGGCCTGTTTAGCCAATAAAAAACAAGCGAAGTTGCCGCCGCAATTTGCCTATCTGCAAGTTAAAAATGCCTGGCGCTTATCCAGTCAACAGTTAACGGTTTTAAAACACCTGGCTGCCTGGCGACTTACCCGGGCGCAAGAGCGCAATATGGCGCTTAATTTTGTCTTCAAAGAGGCGCATTTATATGAGCTTGCTTTACGCTTACCGCAAACTAAAGCTGCCTTGTCGGGGATTCATTGCCTGACTCCTCAGGAGCGCAGGGTAAACCCGGATATGGTGTTAAGCGCCATCAGAGATGGTTTGCAAGAGTATGAGAGCACTTCGCCTGGGGAGCGCCTGGATCGTATTAAACGCCTCATCGACTTCCCTGCTTACAAACCGACGCTGGCGAGGTTTAAACAAGCGGTCACGCAACTTGCTACTGAGCACGGTGTCACAGAGGAAGTGCTGGCCTCTAAAAAACAACTCAATCAATTGCTAAAATATTATTGGTTCGACATAGAAGAGTGTCGGCTGATGGGGCTAAAACCCGATGTATTGTCGGGATGGCGTGAACCCGTTTTTGCACCGCTAGTTAATACGATACTGGATCAGGAAAATACTCGTTAATGATGTTAATTGCTGTCTATAAAACATTAAAAAAAGAAGGAATGTTTTTATACGTTCCTAATAAAGGTGATTTTTCAGCCGTGCCTGAGCCTTTGATGGCACAATTTGGTACGCCACAACTGGTGATGATGTTGCCCATCGCAAAGCGTAAGGTACTCGGTGGTGTCGACAAACAAAAATTAATTGCGGCAATGGATGACCCCGGTTTCTATTTGCAAATGCCACCAAAAGAAGAAAACTGGCTGGAAGCTCACTTAATCGAACAAGGCAAGGCGCCCGGCGCGGCAGAAGGGTAATTCATGATTCGCTTTATGTTGTCATGGTTATTTATAGCGGTTTGTGTTTTTGCTTTACCGGCGCTGGCCAGTGAAGAGCATTCTAAACAGGCGGAGTTTGAACAGTACAAAATACTTCTTAAAAACGAAGCAATTGATGCAGGTTTTGCCAGCCAGTTTGTCGATGAGATGTTAGCCTCGGTGTATTACCGGGCAACAGTCGTCAAAGCAGATAAAAACCAACCAGAGAAAAAGGTTACCCTCGATACCTATCTTGAAACACGTGTTCCCGACTGGAAAGTTGAGCAGGCCATCACCTTGTTCGAAGAGCACCGCGAACTCCTCACAAAAATTGGTCGTGAGTATGGTGTGCAGCCGCGCTTTATTGTGGCGCTGTGGGGCAATGAGTCTAACTTTGGTCGTTTACAGGGCAGCTATCCGGTGTTGTCGGCACTGGCGTCTTTAGCATTTGAGGGGCGCCGCGAAACGCTGTTTAAAGCGCAGTTTATGGCCGCTCTGACAATTTTACAGGAAGGCCACATCGCCCCTGAAGAGTTTAATGGCTCATGGGCAGGGGCGATGGGGCAAAGCCAGTTTATGCCAACCTCATTTTTGCAGTATGCGGTCGATTACAACTCAGATGGCCGCAAAGATATCTGGGGCACGCCTGCTGACGTGTTTGCTTCAATCGCCAACTTTTTGTCCTCAGAGGGCTGGCAAGGCGACGCCACCTGGGGCCGACAAGTAAAAATACCTATCGGCTTTAACGATGAATTGAGCGGTTTGGATAAAAGCAAGTTTAAGCCGTTATCCTTCTGGCAAGCACAGGGCGTGAGACGTTTCAACGGCACCGATCTACCCAAGGTAGCGATGAATGCGTCGTTAATTATGCCTGATGGGAACACCGGCCGTATTTATCTGGTTTACCAAAACTTTCATACACTAATGAAATGGAATCGTTCAAGTTATTTTGGCGTTTCGGTATGTTACCTTTCTGAGCGTATCAAGCGGGGGCAATAATGTATCAGCATCGTAACCAACACGGCGACCTTATTGCTCTGCCGGTGGGTAAAGTCGTCTGCGTTGGGCGTAATTATCTGGACCACATCCGCGAGCTTAATAACGACGTACCTGATGAACCTCTACTGTTTATGAAACCCGCTGGTGCATTATGCGACGTGTCAGAACCGTTACATATACCTGTCGGCCAGGGGCCATGTCACAATGAACTGGAAGTGGCCGTGCTCATAGGAAAGCGCTTAACTAAAGCCGATACTACTGCCGCAGCGGAAGGCATTCACAGTGTTGGTTTGGCGCTCGACTTAACCCTGCGTGACGTGCAGTCGCAACTCAAAGCGAAAGGTCAGCCATGGGAACGGGCGAAAGCGTTTGACCGGGCTTGTCCGGTGAGTGGGTTTGTGGCGCGGGAAGAGATTGACCAACTTAACGATCTGGCCTTTTCACTTATTGTGAATACTGCGTTACGGCAGCAGGGCAATACCAACATGATGATGCGCGACACGCTAAGCTTACTGTGCGCAATTTCAGAGGTGTTTACGCTGGAACCCGGCGATATTGTGCTAACCGGCACACCAAAGGGGGTAGGCCCGCTTGAGGCCGGCGATACGTTAACCCTTAACATGCCACCCTGGCTCAATATACAAACACGGGTAGGATACAAATAATGACCGATCGATTTTGGGAAACCAAATCTCTCGATGAAATGACACGAGAAGAGTGGGAGTCGCTGTGTGACGGCTGCGCAAAATGTTGTTTGCATAAGTTTATCGATGACGATGATGCCGAAGCTCCAGCCACTACCGACTATGTGCAAAAAAGCGAAGAAATTCACTTTACCAGTATTGCCTGTGATTTGCTCAATACCAAAACCTGCAGTTGTACACAATATGCCCGGCGCACAGAGTTGGTGCCGGACTGCGTAAAACTCACCAAAGAAAATTTAAAAGAGATTTTCTTTATGCCAACCAGCTGCAGCTACCGACGTCTGCATGAAGGACGAGGCCTGCCGTCCTGGCACCCGCTTTTAAATCGCGGTAAGAAAACGGCGATGCACCGCGAGGGCATGTCTGTGCGGGGAAAAACAGTGGCCGAAGCTGACGCAGATTTAGATAATTTTGAAGAATATATTGCGCTTTGGCCACTGCAGGATTTGGATTAACGGTTGCACGCCTTTGCTGTGGCAGGCAGCAGTAAACTGTATATCAGCGCATCCTGATTGAATATACGGCGTTTACACAACCCTTCTTTGCGTGCGCCAAGCGCCTCAGCCAGCTTAATGGAAGGTTGGTTATCGGGCAGCGTGTAAAACTCCAGCCGGTTAAGTTTAAGGGTTTCTTCGGCCACCTCTATCAGGCGTCTGCAAAGCGTTATACCAAGCCCTTTGCCCCTTGCATTCGGTGTCAGCCAAAGGCCCAGGTTGGCATTCAGGTGTACCGGATGAATGTAGTTCAGTAAACCCATGCCTAAACATTGTTCGTCCCATATCAGCAGATAAACAATGCCGTAACCAATACGCCGCTGTTGTTCCAGGCTATCGAGCGTTTGCTCTGCATTACGCAAGGTTGCAGGGACCAGCCCGGTACCCATCCAGGGCTTAACTGTTGGTTGCGCTAACTTACCCGCCTCAGCGAGTGCTGGTGCGTACTTTTTATGAGCGCGAATTATTTTAACCGGCCCCGCATCGGTCATAATGGGGGCCAGCCTGATAGGTAAGGTAGTCAGGTCGATCAAAAGAGCTTCTTGTCGATAATCCTGGACAGTAATACGAGTACCAGGGTCGCAAAATAGACACCAAAAATAATCTGCATCCATTCGGCCATGCCCATCGACATAAACTGCCAGCTATTCTCCAAACAATCTCCTTTGGCGGCGAACACCGCTGGTAACCATTCGTGTAACGGCGCCCATTCCGGGAAATTAGGGAATATCTCACAGGTACCAAAAAACGGATCGTCAGACTCAATAATTTCGATATGCTCAGACGCTATCAGGAAGCCGCGAACCGCACTGTAGCCCCACAACCCATACCCGACTAAACGTGTGAGAGGGTGGTTCGCCAACAGCACAAATGCACCTGCCAGCACGATACCCCACATGGCGGTACGCTGGTAAATACACATAATACAGGGCTCCAGCCCCATGCCATGCTGGAAGTACAGCGCGGTAATTTCCAGCGCTAACGAGGTAACAAACAATACCAGCCAGGCAGATTTTTGCTCTGCCCAGCTGCTCAGTCCATGAAACAATTCCATGCTGTTATTTACTCCTAATGCCCCGTGCTTTCAACGCCGGGTAACGCCGTATGATGTTCGATGAGGTGCATATCATACAACCATTGGGTAGCGTCGACTAACCCCACGGAAGTAGCCAGTAAGCCCACTAACGCCAACACTATGGTATAAGGCAGTGCCATAATAACCATGCGGCCGTAGGATAAGCGTAACAACGGCGCAATAGCCGAGGTTAGCAGAAACAGGAAGGCAGCCTGACCGTTTGGTGTGGCAACACTTGGCAGGTTAGTACCTGTGTTAATTGCAACTGCCAGTAAGTCAAACTGATCACGGGTAATTTCACCGTTCTGCAATGCGGTTGTTACTTCAGTAATATACACCGAGCCGACAAACACGTTGTCACTGACCATCGACAACACGCCGTTCGCCAGGTAGAACATTACCAACTGCGTGGTACCTTCGAATTCGAGTACCCAGTGAATAACCGGGGCAAATAAACCCTGATCGATAATGACCGCAACCACACCAAAAAATACACACAATAGAGCGGTAAAGGGCAGCGCCTCTTCAAAGGCTTTACCTAGAGCATGCTCTTCGATTACACCACTCATTGACGTTGCCAGTATAATGACGGAAAGGCCAATCATACCCACGGCGGCCAGGTGCAAAGCCAGTCCAATAACCAGCCATACGCCAATTAATGCCTGTATGCCTAATCGCGCGTTATCGCGTACCGTGCGGCCTTGATCCATGTGCTTGTCATAGTCGACAAGAATATGGCGAACGGCATCAGGGAGCTTGGCACCATAACCAAACAGCTTGGTTTTCTCTAGTAATACAGTAGTTAAAATACCCATGAAAAATACGGGGACAGTGATGGGTGACATTCGAATAAAGAACTCAACAAAGTTCCAACCGGCTTTGTCTGCAATAATCAGGTTTTGTGGTTCGCCTACCATGGTCATTACACCCCCTAATGCGGTGCCCACGGCCGAGTGCATCATCAGGTTACGTAAAAACGCCCGGAAGTCGTCTAAATCGTTACGACCCAGTTCTTCCTGTACCGTATCGTCAGACGTGTGGTCGTGCTCGTGATGAAACTCTTTCCCCGATGCGACTTTATGGTAAATGGTGTAAAAGCCGAGTCCAACCGCAATAATAACGGCAACCACCGTCAGGGCGTCTAAAAAGGCCGACAGAAATGCCGAGGCAATGATAAATGCCAGTGATAATACGGTTTTATTTTTCACCCGAATCACGAGTTTGGTAAATAAAAACAACAGCAAATCTTTCATAAAGTAGATGCCGGCCACCATGAACACCAGAAGTAACAACACGTCGAGATTAACCTCGATTTCATGCAACATATGGTCTGGCGTTGTCATACCAATGAACATCGCTTCTATTAATAGCAATCCTCCTGGCTGCAGCGGGTAACACTTAAGCGCCATGGCAAGAGTGAAGATAAATTCGATAACCAGTATCCATCCGGCCAAAAAGGGATCGAGCATAAAAATTATCGGGTTGGCAATTAAACAACCAATTATGGTCTTTTTATACCAGTCCGGGGCGTGCCCCAGAAAATTCTTATAAATCGCCATGATCAGAGATGTTTGCATGGAAGTATTTCCTTTTTTATCACAGGCTTAATTTTTTGTTATCGTCTAATAATAGACGACTATTATTGGTTTTTTTTACTAACTCTTTAAATTGTGAAAAATGAATGCGGCAAAACAGTCACATTCTCGCCTAAGTATGCAAAGACTAACCGAATTTTCGAATGACAGGAAGTAGTAAAGCTTGCCAAACGTTTAACTCATCGAGTATTCCGACGATTTATTCGTTGTGTTAATGAAAACGCATCTGGTACAATCAGTTAACACAATAACAATAACGTTCAGTGGCGAGCAAATATGATATATAAGGCACAAAGTCCGGCTGGTTTTGCCGAGGAATACATCGTCGAATCTATCTGGAGCGGTCGATTTCCCCCGGGGACTATCCTTCCTGCCGAGCGAGAGCTTTCTGAATTAATTGGTGTAACCCGAACGACACTTCGCGAAGTGTTGCAACGCTTAGCGCGTGACGGATGGCTGACTATTCAGCATGGAAAGCCAACCAAGGTAAATAATTACTGGGAAACCTGTGGTCTGAATATTCTGGAAACGCTGGCGCGTCTTGATCAGGAGGGCATTCCGGAATTGGTTGACAACCTGCTGGCCGCAAGAACAAATTTAAGTGCCGTGTTTATTCGCAATGCGATCCGCAATAATCCGCAAGAGTCGGCTGACATTATTGCACGCTACAAAACGGTTGATGAAGAAGGTCTGGCATTTGCCCAATTCGATTACCAGCTTAACCACGATTTAGCCCTGGCCTCTGGTAATAAAGTATTTGTGCTTATGATGAACGGTTTCCGCGGATTATATTCGCGTATTGGTGGCTTCTTCTTTTCTGATCAGCGCGCCCGTGATGTGGCTAAAGATTTTTACGCCAAACTGCTCAATGCTGCAGAGCAGGGCGAGTATGAGATTGTCCCGTCTATTATACGCGAATACGGTATTGAGAGTGGTAAAGTGTGGACCGAAGTCCGCGAAACCATGCCACAGGATCTCGTCGACTAAAACAAACTTGTTTCAATTGGGCTGTGCTGGACGCAGCTCACTTCAGTTTCCTCCTTTTATTCTCCTTTCTCCATTTTAGTATGTGATTTCTAAATTCTTCTTTTACACTGTACTCAGTTAGCAAAAGGAGACCAATCATGGCCGCTAAAGACGATATTAAAAGTAAA